>JBAXFA010000009.1:0-24411 GCA_037140155.1 Actinomycetota bacterium | reverse complement strand
ATTGCTAAACGTCGAACCCCAACTGGCCCCTTTGATTACACCGATGGATCTGCCGAATCTGAGTTAACGCTAGATCGCGCTCGTCGCGCATTTTTAGATATTGAATTGCGCCCCAATATTTTGCAAGATGTCTCTGAGGTTTCTCTTGCCTGTGATGTTCTAGGTGAAGAGTTTGCGATGCCGGTTGGTATTGCGCCAACTGGTTTTACCCGCATGATGCATACCGAAGGTGAAATAGCTGGAGCGCGAGCCGCCGCGAAATTTGGTATTCCTTTCTCTCTTTCAACTCTCGGTACATCAAGTATCGAAGATGTAGTCAAGGCAGCCCCAAATGGAACTAACTGGTTCCAGTTATATATGTGGAAAGACCGCGATGCCAGCATGGAACTTGTTCGTCGCGCACAAGCTGCGGGTGTTAAGAATTTATTGCTAACAGTTGACGTACCGGTAGCTGGTGCGCGCCTACGAGATGTGCGAAATGGGCTAACGGTGCCACCGAGATTGACTGCTAAAACTTTAATTGATGCTTTACCGCGACCTGAATGGTGGATTAACTTTTTGACAACGCCGGCCATCACCTTTGCCACAATGAAAAATTGGAAAGGCACCGTTGCTGAACTTCTCGACTTTATGTTCGATCCAACGATGACCTTTGAGGACCTCAAATGGATCCGCGAGCAATGGGATGGTCAGTTAACAATTAAAGGCATTCAAACTGTCGAAGATGCAAAAAAGGCGGCCAAATATGGGGCTGATGCCATTATCTTATCTAACCACGGAGGGCGCCAATTAGATCGCGCACCTGTTCCACTTCACCTATTAGTAGATGTTAAGAAAGAACTCAAGAAAGATATTGAAGTTCATCTTGATACCGGCATCATGCATGGCGCAGATATTTTGGCGGCTATTGCACTAGGCGCTGACTTCACATATATCGGTCGCGCTTATTTGTATGGCCTAATGGCCGGTGGCCAAGAAGGCGTAGAGCGAGCGCTTACAATTTTGCGTACGGAAATGCTTCGCAATATGAAGTTACTTGGCGTGAATTCACTCTATGAATTAGAACCAAAGCATGTTCGCTTGCTTCCAACCCATGCCGGGTTGGGATCGCTACCTGGAGGAAATAAATGAAGATCGCACGTATCGGAGCTGCAGGTAGTGAAAAGCCAGTTGTAGTCGAAGGCGACCAAGCCATTGATGTCTCATCTTTGGTCAGCGACTGGAACCGCACCGAACTTGAAAATGGTGGCTATGAAAAGGTGGCAAAGGCTGATCTCTCAAAGCTCCCCCGCACAGCCCTTGCTGGCGTTCGCTACGGATCTCCCGTTGCTCGTCCCACCAAAGTTATCTGTGTAGGACTTAACTACATCGCCCATATTGCAGAAACCGGCGCAGATACTCCCAAGGAACCAGTTATCTTCATGAAGGCTCCGGATTCTGTTATTGGGCCAAACGACGACATCGTAATTCCACCAAATAGCACAGCAACGGATTATGAAGTAGAACTTGCAATCGTGATCGGAAAGCGCGCGCTTTACTTAGATTCACCAAAAGATTCCGCATCCCACATCCTTGGTTACACAATTTCGCAAGATGTCTCAGAGCGCCACTGGCAGATCGAACGCTCTGGCCAGTGGGTTAAGGGAAAATCTTTTCCAACCTTTAATCCAATCGGTCCAGTGATCGTCTCTAGCGATGCCATTAATCCGCATAACTTGCGTTTATGGTGTGAAGTAGATGGCGTAATGAAACAAGATTCCAATACCAATGATTTGTTATTCGGTATCGACCATATCGTTTGGTACATCAGCCAATTTATGGAGCTATTTCCAGGAGATGTGATCAATACCGGAACGCCATTTGGCGTGGGGCTAGGCTTTAAGCCACCGGTTTATTTACATGGTGGACAGAAGATCCGCACTGGTATCGACGGTATCGGCGAGATCCACAATAATTGCGTAGATTTTAAAAAGTAAACTACTGCGGCAGGTCAAAGATCGCTAGCGTGCTGGTAAAGCCGCCATCGATTTGAATATCTGTACCTGTAACAAAATCTGATGCGCTAGATGCAAAGTAAGTTGCAATTCCAGCAAAGTCGCTCGGTGATCCCCAACGGCCGGCAGGTGTGCGCGATAAGACATGTTCTTGCAGCCCCGGCACAGCTCGGGTAACTGAAGTCATCTCGGTAACGATCCATCCTGGCAAAATGGTATTTACTTGAATGTTATCTGCGCCCCATGCCGCCGCTAAGGATTTACCAAGCTGCACAACCGCGCCCTTTGTTGCCGAATAAACAGGTGCAACCCCTAAACCTTGCACGCTAGTTAGAGATCCAATCAAGATGATCTTTCCTCCCCCGCGTTTTTTCATCTCGGGATAAACCAATTGAGCGCAGTGAAAGACCGCTTTGAGATTTACATCGATAATTTCATCGACAATATCGTCGGTATATTGCTCAGGGCGCATTCGGATATTTACACCAGCATTGGCGATCAAGATATCTATACCGCCAAAGTCAGCAACTGTTTGGCTAGTTGCCTGGGCTAAATCTCCACTTGATTTAACATCTACTTCATATGCCTTGGCCTTTATGCCAAGTGCGGCTAACTGAGTAACTGCAGATTGACTCTTCTCGCTGCTTCGTGCCCAGATTGCAATGTCTGCACCAGCTGCCGCTAAACCCTTGGCACAACCCAGCCCGATTCCACCGTTGCCGCCGGTAATTACCGCAACTTTTCCGGTCAGGTCAAAGAGTTGGTTAGAGGTCAACGGAAACGCCTGAATCCATTGACTTATAGAGCGCTTCCACCATCTTTAAAGTTCCGATGTTGTCGGCTACCGATGCGCGAAGTTTTGAACCTGTAGAGACTGCATCCATCACAGATCCCATGGTGCCGATAAATGCATCAGGAAACCACCGCGTTGTAACTGGATATGGCATCCAGCCATCTGTTGGTACGACTTGAGAATTAACTTCTAAGGTATCAACACGACCGTTTGGGTAGTCATATAACAGGCCAAGTGTGCCGCGGATAGATCCCTTATCGCCATCGATGCGATATTCAGCATAATTATCGCCGCCGCGATTTACGTGATTGGCGTGAACTAGCGAAGTTACTCCGCTGTTGTATAGCGCAGTTGAAATAGTGCGAGTTTCACCTTTGGGAAATTGGCCGGCAGTTCGACCAGCTGCACAAAATACAGTTTTAGCATCGCCTAAGAACCAGCGAATCAAGTCGTGATAATGGATTGAGTGCAACATAACTTCGAGGCGCTCGAGATCTTTCGCCCAAGGCCACATCTCCCAAGGGGTAATTAGATTTACATTTATAGAAAAATTGCTAACGGTGCCGATCCAACCGAGCTCAACCATCTTGTGAGCAGCAGCAACACCTTCTTCAAAACGTAGTTGCTGGTTAACGGCAGCAATGATTCCAGCCTCGCTGGCTTGCTTAACCATCGCCTCACCCGCTGCAACTGTCGTTGCAAATGGCTTCTGCGCCAAGATATGTTTCTTAGCTGCTGCAACTTGAGCAAAGATTTCAGGTTGAGCAGCTGCCGGGACTGCGATATCTACAATCTCGACTTTAGGATCGGCCAATAGCTCAGATAGCGTCTTATAAACAGTTGGGATCCCGTGGCGCTTGGCCACATCGGTGGCCTTCGCATGATCGGTATCAAATATTGCAACAACTTCTAGGCCAGCTTTCTTATACGCAGGAAGGTGAGCACCATCGACGATGCCGCCGGCCCCACAAATACCTATTTTTCGCTTGTTTTCAGGCTTAACTTCTAACTTAACCGCGTCTGCAATCTCGCGAAATTGATCGATCATGGTTGCTCCTTACCTTCGGCCTTGAGATTTTCTGCCTGTGAAGTGCGATAGAGAACGGTCTGCAGATGTTCGGTATATAGAACCAGCTCTTCATTATCGGCGCGGAATATTTCATAACTAACTCTAAAGAGCCCCATATTTTCATATTTAGGCGTCTTCTCTAATAGAGTGCGCATTCCGTAGATCGTATCTCCAATAAAAGTTGGCTTAATAAAGCGCAACTTGTCATAGCCATAGCTAAAGGTATTTACATTGTTATGGGCAAATAGTCCAAGGCCATAGCTAAAGACCATCGCGCCAGGAACTAAGCGCTTCTTAAAGAGGCCGTGTTCGCGCGCCCAAATATCATCGCCAACGTATGGGTGCATATCAAGGACCAGTGAGTTAAAGAGCATTACTTCACCTTCGGAGATAGTCCGGCGCAGTGACCGATCTACTTCACCGACTTGGTAATCCTCATAGAGCTTTACATCTTGATTCCAAACTGGAATCTCATAGCGCGCAGTTGGGTCTGGATTTGGATTCTTCATTATTGCTCCCTTTATATCCCGAACTCTTTACGGATCTTCTCAGTATCTTCGCCAACGTGTGGTGCACCTTTGGAATGCTTGACCGTCTTCCCATCAATGCGCATCGGTGATCGCGTAGTTGGAATCGTTATCTTTGTTCCATCTTTACCGGTGCGCTCAGTCTTTTGCACCATATCAATGGCGCTAAAGCCTTCATGTTCGACTAATTCAGGCAGAGTCAAAACTGGAGCGCACCAGATATCGGCCGCATCCAAGATTGCCAGCCAATGATCGGTCTCTTGTGTTGCGATCTTGGTACTTAGCGCTTTCATGATCGCCTCTTGCTCACTCCACCAGGATTTAGGATCTTCATAGCGATCTAGATCAACGCCCAGCAATTTTCCGAGCGCTGGAATTGGGGTCATGGCGATTGCTAAATACCCATTTTTCGTGGGATATAGGCCATATGGCGCCGGCAAAAAAGCGTGGGCGGAATTTCCAGCGCCTCGATTTACCACAACGCTCGGATCAAAGAGGTTTGCTGAAATTAACTCAAACTGTAAATCAAGCATTGATTCGAGCAAACTAGATTCAACTAACCCACCTTTACCGGTGCGTTCGCGGCGCAACAAGAGCGCCATCACTCCAGATGCTAAATGTGTTGAGGTAAAGATATCGGCAACAGCTAAACCAACTGGAATCGGTGGATCACCTGCTCGACCATTAAGCCAAGGAAGTCCAGAAATACTTTGCGCTAATAAATCCTGTCCCGGGCGATCTTTAAAGGGACCTTCTGCGCCATAACCAGTTGCGCTGCCGTAAACAATTCGTGGATTTACCTTCTTTACATCTTCATATCCAAGTCCGAGACGTTCAATCACGCCAGGACGAAAATTTTGAATAATGACATCAGCTTTCTTAACTAGCTCCCATACTTGGGCAAGTCCTTCTGAGTTTTTTAGATCGGCAGCAAAGCTTTCTTTATTCCGATTCATAATGTGGAACGAAAGCGTATCTCCATCTTTCTCAAGGCCAGCAAAGGCCAAGGTGCGACCGATATCTCCGGTGCCAGGCCTTTCCACTTTAATTACTCGCGCTCCCATATCGGCAAGGCGCATTGCAGCAACCGGCCCTGCTAAGAATTGCGAGAAATCTAAAACCAATATGCCATTTAGTGGCAGATCGGATTTATCAAGGCTTTCTTTAATCGACATGGAAAACTTCCGGTATGGCAGCCCACCATTCGCCATCGGCACGATCTGCAACTGGTGTTTGCAGCGGCTTGCAAACATCCCACCATTTCTGGGTCATTGGATCAGCAGCCATCAGCGCCATATCAGCATCAAAGTCATCGCCGATATATTCAAAATAAGAAAAAAGTAGCTCGCCATAGCGATAAATCGAGTAATTGCGGATATTGCACTCGTAGATCTTGGCCAAGATATCGGGCCAGACATCAGCATGTAAACGCTCATATTCGGCGCGATTTTCTGGCTTCATTCCGATTACTGAGGCATAACGTGTCATGGCTGCTCCTTAACCTAACTTGTAAAACGCTTTAGCAGTCTTATGGCGCATCCATGACTGTTCTTCTTCGCTAAATTTCGAGATAACTTCAACCTGGGCCTGCCAGATTTCGGCGTAGTTATTGCCAAGAACAATTACCGGCCAATCTCCACCCATCATTACACGCTGGGCGCCATAAGTTTTAACAATGAAATCAACATAAGGCTGCCAATCAGATACTTTCCAATTGGCAAGATCAGATGCGGTATTCAGCCCTGATAACTTGGCATAAACATTTGGAAAGGCTGCAATCTCAGCCATTGAGGATGCCCAAGGCTCCATCTCTTTAGCCGCAATTGGTGGCTTGGCAAAGTGATCTACCACAATCTTCATATTGGGAAATTTCCTAGCCAAGGTAACAACGTTCTTGGTGTGCTCTGGCTTTATTGAGACATAGTCAAAGCTAAGGCCAGCTTTTTCCACCATGGCAAGCGTTTCTAAGACAGCCGGGCGCAGAATCCAGGCATCATCAGATTCATACTTGGGATTTGAGTAATCGTGAGTTAAGTTGCGAACGCCTTTGAAATATGGGTTCTTCTTAAAGGTTTCAATCGCAGCGCGCGCTTCATTAGGGCGATCAAAGGGAATCCAGCCAACTACACCTTGCACAAAGTCAGAATTAGCTGCCACATCTAACATATAGAAAGTATCTTCATATGTATCGCCTGCTTGTACTAAGACAGAACCTGTAACGCCGGAGGCAGGAATTTCTGGAGCAAGACGCTCAGGTGTGAAGTCGTCATAGAGCGGACCATATTCTGGTGCGATCCAAGAATAGGCGCGCTCACTCATTACCCAAAGATGTTGATGGGTATCAATTAATTCATTTGCCATAGTTATCTCCTTTTCCTATTTCCATTACAGAACGCCGTAGGCATCCCATACTTGCCTTACGCTTTTACCGGCCAATAAATCCTTTAAAACGCTCTTTTCTGTGGCAGCTCGAGCATTGGCGAGTTCGGTAACTTTCGCTAAATGCTGTGCAGGAACAACCACAATTCCATCGGCATCTGCAATAACACCATCGCCTGGGTTTACTTCTACTCCCCCGCAGGTAACTGTTGTACGCATAGCTTTAATGCGCATCCGTCCTTTGTAATCTAAAGGTCGGGTGCCATAACCAAATGCTGGGAAATCTAAACCAACGATTTGTTCGGTATCACGGAGCGGCCCATCTGCTACAACTCCAGTTCCCCCGCGACCTTTGGCGGCTGCCGAAAAGAGTTCACCCCAGAAAGCAGATAGGGCATCGCCGCCGGTAGCAACCACAGCTACTTCGCCAGGTTTTAAAGTATCTAAGAAATCAATACCTGCACCATAAGGATCTTTTTGATCGTATTCGCTATCTGCCACAAAATGCACGGTGGCAGCCAAACCAACGGCTCGCATATTTGGACGCAGCGCTTTCACATTTACTGACATGGCGTTATTGCGTACTCCGATGACATCAAGTGAATCAGAAATCATGGCGCTACGAACGCGGGCATCTAAATTCCAGCTCATTTCTTCTTCTCCACCATATAGACGTGGACAAAGGCAATCACTGTTTCACCGCGTTGATTTGTCACAGTTACTTGCTCATCAACTAAACCAAAGTCGGCAGCGCGCTTGGCGTGCTCGCGCTTGGCCACAATCTCAGCCTTAGAAGTAATGGTGTCACCTATGAATACCGGTGAGATAAAGCGGACTCGGTCATAACCATAACTAAAGGCGACTTCATTTATTTCTCCGGCAAGTGCGCCAACTGCAACGCTTAAAATCAAGGTTCCGTGAGCTACCCGCTGGCCAAATTCTTGGGTCTTGCACCATTCGGCATCCATATGATGCGGATAGAAATCACCAGTTTGTCCGGCGTGGGTGACGATATCGGCCTCGGTTATTGTGCGCCCCATGCTGGTACGAGTTGAATTGATCTCGTGTTCTTCAAAGTAAAGTTTCATAGCTATTCCTTTACATACCTCTCGTACATGGATGCGATCTCTGAAACTACGCTCGCACTTACCTTTCGGGAAGTCAATGCGTTATGAATCACCAGCGAACTTTGGTACTGCACATCTGGCCAGCCCAATACCCGCGGACGAACCCAAGCTCGCTCTAAGGTGCGCAAGGTATTGCGGAAGAAGTTAAGGGTTAGATCATTTAGCGCACCGTTCTTCCAAGCCACTAGGTTGCCGGGTTGGCCGCCTGCTGCGCCATATGTAGTTGCCTGGATTTCTGGAAGCGATAGCAATATCGCGGCAGTTGCAGCAGCTTCCACATTTTTACTTTTACTTGAAATGGCAACGCCTGCTCCACCTAGCTGTGAACCAGATGCTTGTCCGTCAAAAGATGGCACATCTTCATATACCAAGCGGTGCTTTCTAAACCCAACATGTGAATAATTGCTATAGCCATACATGCAGATGCCATGAGAATACTCTTCCCCGCCGCTTAAACGTTCGGCAATATCAATGGGATTACTTGTTGCACAGAAATCAGGAACTAGCGCTGAGAGCTCGAGCATAAATTCCAGAACTTCCAGCGCAACCTTTTGATCAATAAAGGTCTTTGTGGCAGTTAGCGGTGCACCTTTCTGGGCCATCAACGTTGCAAAGGTACTAAAGGCATCTACTGGCTTATGGGGCCAAAGTAATTTTCCGGTGCGAGCTAGATCTATTACATCGCTCCAAAAGACAGGTGATGAATCAGTCTTATCGGGACGGTAGGCGCTTACTTGTGCAGCAGTATCGATAGCCAGCGCCCAGTGCTTTCCTTGATATTTATAAGAAGCATGTGATTGCCCAACGCTAGTGCGCTCCAGTAATTCGAGCTGTTCTTTACTTGCCACATCGTCAAAGGCGATTACCGCTTTGGCATGTACAGCATCTGGAATATGCGGATGATCGATAATCATTAAATCGTAATCTTCATAGAACTCAGAGATATGTTGATCGCCAAATGCCAGCAGCGAACGAGCATCCCAATTAACCGATATGCCGCAGCGTTCTTGTAACAGATCGTTTGAGTTAACGACTGAGTCAAGACCGCGCGGGTGATCCCACGTCATACCTTTTAATTGGATGGTCATATTTAAGCGCCGAGCACCTTATTAATTTCGGAGGCGATCCATTTACGGATCTCAATGCCTTCATCAATATATTTTCCATAGTTGAAGAAGCCATGGATCATGCCTGGGCAATCGATATATGAAGTTGGAACCCCGGCAGCCTTTAACTTGGCAGCGTAATCAATTCCATCTTGGCGCAAGACATCGTATTCAGCTGTAAAGATCACGGTGGGTGCTAAACCTTCATAACTCTTCGCAGAATGTGGAACGGCATATGGATTATCGCGATCTGCTGGGCCATTTAGATATTGCTCCCAGAGCCATTTCATACCACGCTGGGTCAGGCCATAGTTATCAGCGTTTGGTACATCTGCCGAATCAACATATTGCGGACCATTGCATGGATAGATCAAGAGTTGATAAGCCAACTTAATCCCGCGATCGCGCGCCGCCAGTGCAACCGCTGATGCCAAGTTACCGCCAGCGCTATCGCCACCAACGCCAATTTTATCTGCTTTGATATTTAGCGCTTTAGCATTTGCGATAACCCATTGCAAGCCTTCATAGCAATCATTAAATGGAGTTGGGAATTTATGCTCTGGCGCCTTCTGATAGTTAATAGATATGACAACTGAGTTAGTCATCGTGGCAAGGGCTGCGCATTGCGCATCGTATTTACCTACGTAATTAACAACCCAGCCCCCACCGTGGAAGTAAACAAGTGCGTTAAAGGGACCGCTTCCTGCTGGTGTGTAGATCTTGATATAGGTATCTGCGGTGCTGGAGGTAAAGAACCGGTTATCAATTCGCACAGTCGGATCGATGGGACCGGAAATATCAGGCTCGCCATGTGAACCGCTGCGCGCAGCAAAGGCACCTGCCTCTGAAATATCGGGCGCATTAAAGGAAGCCATTAGGTCAAGGAATGCTTTTGATTGCGGATGCAGCGCCATAGTTTGCTCTCTTCTCTACAGAATTGCTTCTAATTTCTGCCAGATATCTTCTGGTAGTTCTAAATCTAAATGCTTAGCATTATTCAAAATCTCATCTGTGCTGCGGCATCCAATCAACACGCATTTAACGGCTGGGTGGCGCAGCGGGTACTGAAGTGCTGCTGCAGTTAATGGAATATTGTGTTGATCTAATAGCGCTTTAATGCGCTGGGCCTTAGCCAGGATTTCATCAGAGGCTGGAACATAATCAAAGGTTGCACCCTTTACTGGGTTAGCCAAAATGCCTGAGTTCAAAACTCCAGCTGCGATGATATCGACGCCGCGTTCTAGAGCCACTGGCAATAAGTCAGCTAGCGCTCGTTGATCAAGCAGTGAATAACGACCAGCAATCAAAACTAGATCAATATCAGTCTCTTTAATCATCCGCGCAGGAGTTGCAGATTGATTCATGCCAACGCCAATTGCTTTAATAATTCCCTTATCGCGCATCTTTAACAGCGCGGGAAATGATTCGCGGATAGCCGCATCAGCATTATCGTCGGGGTCATGAATCATCAAGATCTCAACACTTTCTAGCTCCAGGCGTTCCAAGCTAGAACGAAGGGATTTTTCAACGCCGCTTTCGGAAAAATCAAAGATACGAGTAACCGAAGTATCAGTATCGGCAAAATCTGGTTCTGCTTCATACTCGGTTGGAACCAACAAGCGGCCAATCTTGGTCGAGATCTCAAAACTAGCGCGGGGCTTGCCCTTTAAGGATTTTGCTAAACGACGCTCGGCTGTGCCTTTCCCATAATGTGGCGCGGTATCAATATAGGTAATGCCGTTATCGAGTGCGCAATCAATTGCAGCATCACACTCTGCTTGCGACATAGATGTGTAGAGACCGCCAAATGTTGCAGTCCCCAAACCCATCTGGGAGATTTCGAGCCCAGTTCTTAACTGAACTCGATCGTTGTGAGCCATGGTCGTTGTTCTCGTCTTAGAGAACTACTCCTTAATGGAGCCAGAGAGCATGCCTCGCACCAGACGCTTCTGTGAAATCAAGAAGACGATCATGATTGGAAGGGCGATCAATACGCCAGCAAGTGCAATTTCTGGTTTTCCAACTGGAACTGATGTCGCACCAACTGCCGGGTTAATTGCTGGAGTTGAGTAGAACAAGAAGCCCATACCAATTGGCAAGGTGTAGTTCTCACTAGATGGCAGCAAGATGTAAGGCAGGAAGTAATTTGCCCAGTTACCGATAAAGGCGAAGAAGGCAAGTAATGAAATCAGTGGACCAGAAAGTGGCATACAGATCTTTAGATATAGCTGGAAATCATTACATCCATCGATACGTGCTGATTCGTATAACTCTTTGGGAATCGTCGTTGAGTAATAGATATAAGACAAAAAGGCTCCAAATGGATAGAGCGATGAAACCAAAATTACCGAAATTGGCTTATCCATTAGTGAGAGCTTGTCCATAAGAACGAAGACTGGAACTACCAACGCCATTGGCGGAACCAGCATCGTAATCAAAGTCGAGATCAAGAAGGTGCGCTTAAACTTGATATTTGAGGCTGTTAAAACAAAGCCTGCTAGAGATGCGGTGATTGTTGCGATTACAACAATAGAACCGGTGTACCAAATAGAGTTCCAGGCCCATTTGGCAATAACGCCATCATCGAAGTACTGGAGATTTTTCCAGGCTTTGATGTATCCCGAAAAATTTCCAAACATCAGCGGGTTCTTATTTGATAAATCAGCATCAGTCTTAGTTGGCGCAAGGAGCAACCAGATCATTGGAACCACGCTGCAGACGGCGAAGAAGATCAAAAATGCATTTACGAAGAAGGCGGCAACTGGATTTTCCTGGCGCAGCTTGTAGGCGCGGCGGTTGATCTTAAGTAATGAGGCCATGGTTATTCTGCCTTTCGCTTGCCGGAAACTTCGGCTTCTTCGAACATATCGGTCTTAAAGATAACGATCAGAGCACCGAGCAAACTTGGGATCAAGAGCATCAGAGATAGCGCTGATGCGCCACCAAAGTCACCGCTAGTGAAGGCGAGTTCAAATGAGAGTTGATCAAGTGACCAAGCTTCCGCGATACCTTGATAGACGCCAGTATTTAATAATTGTGGTTCAACGAATAGCTGCAGTCCGCCAGCGAAGATAAGAACACCCATATAAATGATGTACTTCTTGATTAATGGAAGTTTGATGCGCCATCCAAGTTGGAAGGCTGAGCAGCCATCCATGCGAGCGGCTTCAATGATTTCTTGAGAAAGCGATTGCAGCGAACCGTATTGGATCAAGATCCAGTTACCTGCCACCACAAAGAAGGCCATGATCGCAAAGAGCCAAGTTAGGTTCTCGGTCTTCCAGATATCTTCACTCTTTTCAATACCAAGGGCGTTGAGAACAGGCTTAATTGGGCTAAGTGTTGGCGCAAAGATTACATACCAAACAAGCACTGCCACAGCACCTGAAATTGATGCTGGCACGATGTAAGCAAGTCTTAACCACTTTTTCCACTTGCTTGGATTCATATCAAGCATAAGGGCAACGGCAATAACGAAAATTGTTGTGATCGGCACATATATAGCCATAAATCCAAGTACGTGTTTTAACGCCGGCAAGAATCGAAAGTCTTGCAAAACTATTTTAAAGGCATCCCAGCCGCCATCTTGGTTAACGCGAGATGGTGCAGGAACTTCTCTGATCGCCATGATGATTGGGATGATGCCGAAGACGACTAGCAGCGCCATATACGGTGCCAACATCGCATACATCGCAAAACTGCTACCGATTTTCTTCTTCTTGGCCATCTCATCCCCCAAATTATTTAAAACTTATTAAAAACTATTTCCAACTAATTTAGGTAAGAACCAGGTTGGCCACCGAAGCGACCAACCTGGTTCTTTATCCCTCTTAAGGTATTACTGGTAGAGCTTTACTTCTATCAGCTAGTTAGAACCTTGTAACCGAGTTGCTTAGCAAGGTTTGAAGCATAAGTAGCAAAGGCATCAAGAGCAGCTTGTGCATTCTTAGTCTTCTTCAACTCGTTTGACATGGTTCCTTCTTGTGCGCCGTTGGTGTCATAAGAAACTGGCTTTTCACCAGAGAAGATCTTTGATGACTGTTCCAACATTGCTGGATATGGATCTGATGAGTAGTACTTATCAGATGAGATCTTTGCCTTCCAAAGTGCATTTCCCTTTTTCGATGCTGGGAATGTTGGAGCACCCTTTGAGCCATCTGGGTTCACGACATCAACGACGTTGCGCTTGTCTTGAACCATGAAGACTGCAAATGCAAGTGCTTCCTTTGGATACTTAGAGTGTGGAGATACGGTGTAAATTCCGCCGCCCCATTCGCCTGAGTAGTTAACCTTCTCGCCGGCCCACATTGGCATTGGTGCAGCAGTGATCTGACCTGCTGGAACTGCCCATGATGAAGCTGGACGGATTACGAATTCACCGAACCATGATGGTCCGATAGTCATGACAACTTTGCCAGCCTGTCCGTAATCCTTGATGAAGTCAGCATCCCAAGGAGCTGAAGTTGAAAGTACGCCAGAGTCAATCATTGGTTGTACAAGCGCAGCTGCGCGTGTGCACTTAGGTGACTTTGGAGCGATCTTTACAACTGTTGAAGATGTTGCTTGGTTAACTGGGCACTGTGATGGCCATAGGTATCCAGAATAGAAACCTTGTGATCCAAGTGCACCAAGTGAATAACCTGGGTGGTTCTTTGCAATATCTGCACCAATCTTTGCGAAGTCATCCATTGTCTTAGGGACTGTGTAACCAAAGTCCTTCATCAACTTGGTGTTAACCCAAAGAACATCCTGTGCAAGGTCGTTCTTTACGCAGTACCAACCGCCGTCAGCACCCTTACACCATTGGTTTCCATCTTTCATATCGTCCCAGAAACCAGCTGGAGCGTACTTATCCAAACGCAAAACGTTATTTGCATCTGCTAGAACTGATACGTCATTTGGTGGGCCGAATACAACATCTGGCCAACCCTTTTTAACGCGGTTAAATAATGAAACTTTCTGTACAAGATCTGCCTGTGCGTGAAGTTCTACCTTCACATCAACTGTTGGCTTCATGATTTGTGCATACAACTTTGCACCTGGTAGACGCGGCGCATCTACCCAGATTGTGATTGAAGGCTTTGCTGCTTGCGCAGGCATTGCCATCACTGTTGTACCTGCAATTGCAAACGCACCAGCGATTGCAATCAGTGAGTACTTCTTCTTCAAGGTATCCCCCTTTATGAGTCTGGCGCCAGCTCCTAGTTGCCGATCTGACCAGTTGCAGAAATACTAGGGGCGGGAATACTATTTCGTATAGTATTTTCAATATATCTTTTTGATATCTTTTTCAAGGCTCTGGAAGAAGGCGCTCATGAAAATCACCAACGTTGAGGTAATCCTCGAGGAGCGCCCTGGTTTTACGCCTGCTTTTGTCTGGCGCGATCGCATCCCTGGCTCGGAAGGCTCCTCTTTGGGCGGCTGGCTGGCTATAGAAACCGATGCTGGTATCACCGGATTTGCCTCCTCAAATCGCGGGGTAATTCTAAAAGATTATGTAGACCGTCGCTTTCGTAATGAGTTGATCGGCCAAGATCCACTACAACGCGAACATTTATGGGAACGCGTTTGGGAACTCGATCGCATCGAACGCTTTGCTCCAAATTTAACTCACTTAGTAGATGTCGCACTTTGGGATATCGGTGGCAAACAAGCCAGCTTGCCAGTTCATCAATTACTTGGCGGATATCGCACCAAACTTCCAGCATATGCATCAACAGTTACTTACTCATCAATTGCTGAATTTTTAGATATTGCAGATCAGGCACTTGCTCTTGGTTATCCAATGATTAAGTTACACGCCTTCGGAAATGCGAAGAAAGATGCCGAATTATGTTTAGCCCTTCGCGCCCATGTTGGCCCTGATGTGGAGCTAATGTATGACGGCTCTGCTGCCTTTGATTTACAGGATGCGGTTTATTTGGGCCATGCCTTAGATGAAGCAAATTATCTTTGGTATGAGGAACCGATGCGCGAATTTAGCGTTACGGCTTATAAGTGGTTGGGCGAGCGAGTTCGTGTGCCATTGCTACTAGGCGAAGTAACCGATGGATCACATATGAACGCCGGAGATTTCGTAGCAACTGGCGTAGCTACTAGTTTGCGCACGAGCACTTTCTTAAAGGGCGGCTTTACTGGTGCAATGCGAATTGCTCATTTAGCAGATGCCTATCACCTGCGTGCAGAAGTTCACGGTATGGGCTTAGAAAGCGCTCATCTATGTATGGCAATTAAGAACACAACTGCTTATGAATCATTGGTTTGGGGCAATCCAATTAAACGTGAAGCTTTGGTTCGCGCCGATGGCCATGTCTATGCCCCAACAGCACCGGGCGTTGGCTATGAAACTCTCTGGAAAGAAAATGGAACTCCTAAGGGCTTAGAGAAGTATGTGAAGTAATGGCGAAAATAACTGGGTTCGAAACTTTCGATGTCCGCTTTCCAACTTCGAAGATGCTGGATGGTTCTGATGCGATGAACCAAGACCCGGATTATTCTGGGGCTTACCTGCGAATTAATACTGATTCGGGAGTTCATGGAGATTCACTTATCTTCACAATCGGGCGCGGTAATGAAGTACAGATTAAAGCGCTAGATATTCTGGCTGAGAAAGTTGTCGGGTTAGATACCGCAGATGCATTTAACAATATCGGCGATATCGCTCGCCAACTATCTGGAGATTCACAACTACGTTGGCTTGGTCCAGATTACGGCGTCTTCCATATGGGAGCAGGAGGTGTCTTAAATGCTCTCTGGGATTTATTTGCAAAAGAGCGCAAGGTACCGTTGTGGAAGTTATTATCTGATTTAACTCCTGAGCAAGTTGTTAACGCCGTTGATTTTCGTTACATAACCGATGCTCTAAATCGCAACCAAGCGCTAGATATCTTAAATCGCCAATTGGATTACAAGAGTTCCAATGAGGCAAAGCTGCGTACGCAAGGAGTATTGGCCTACACCACTTCCCCAGGCTGGCTCGGCTATACCGATGAAAAGATGCTCAAACTAACTCAAGAGGCGATGGATCAAGGATTTACCTTACTTAAATATAAATGTGGCAAGTCTTTAGAAGATGACAAGCGCCGCCTGCGAAAGGTGCGCGAACTAGTCGGCCCTGATTTTGCAATCGCAATTGATGCAAACCAAGTTTGGGATGTTGATGAAGCGATTACTTGGATCAATGAATTACGTGAATTTAAATTGCGTTGGATTGAAGAGCCAACTTCACCAACTGATGTTGTGGGCCATGCCAAGATCGCAGCAGGGGTTGCCCCTACAGCGGTAGCTACCGGTGAAATGGCAGGATCGCGCATCATCTTCAAGCAATTGCTGCAAAGCAAGGGTTTCTCGGTGATGCAGATCGATGCCACTCGAGTTGCCGGCGTTAACGAAAATATTGCAAATATTTTGATGGCTGCTAAATACTCTGTACCGGTTTGTCCGCACGCAGGCGGTGTTGGCTTGTGCGAGATGGTGCAACATTTAGCAATGTTTGATGCTGTCGCAGTTACCGGCCATCATCCAGGTCGGATCGTAGAATTTGTTGATCATCTGCACGAGCACTTTGTGGTTCCAACAGATATACAGAACGGCAGTTATATGGCCCCGCTTCAACCAGGTGCGGGAGCAGAAATGCATCAAGCAAGTATCGATAAGTACCAATTCCCATCAGGTTCATACTGGAAGAATGGAGCATAAGCATGAGTACTGAATTTAAAGGTCTCACTGCCGTCGTCACTGGAGCAGGTTCAGGTATAGGACTAGCCGTTGCGCGACTGCTCTCGGAATCCGGCGCCAAAGTCCTTGGCCTTGATTTAAATGAAGGTGAAATGTCTAAGTACGCCACTTTCATTCCATGTGATGTCTCTAATCCATCAAATGTTTCTGCAGCCTTTGCCGAAATTGCTAAGCACACCGATGTCATCGATGTCCTGGCCAATAACGCCGGCGTTGGCGCAATCGGTTCAATCACCGATGCCAAGGAAGAAGAATGGCAAAAAGTCTTTGGTGTAAATGTCTTCGGTATGGGTCGCGTTAGCGCTGCGGCGATGCCAATGCTGAAAAAGAGTAAATTCGCCTCCATTGTTAATACCTGCTCTATCGCGGCAACTGCCGGTTTGCCACAACGCGCTGTTTACAGCGCAAGTAAAGGCGCAGTTTTATCACTTACCTTGGCGATGGCAGCCGATGGCATTCCAGATAAGGTCCGCGTTAACTGCGTTGCCCCAGGAACAGCTGATACGCCTTGGGTTTCCCGCCTACTTTCGCAAGCGGCAGATCCTGTTGCCGAACGTGCGGCGCTAGAAGCGCGTCAACCGATGGGCCGTCTAGTTAGCGCCGATGAAGTCGCCAGCGCAATTGTCTATCTCGCTAGCCCTCGTCAAGCCTCTACCACTGGCACCGTTCTCAATGTCGATGGCGGTATGCAAGGATTACGCCTTCGCAAGTAACGCGTAATCTAAATTAAAACGGGGTGAGCAATGCCAACTAAGAAGAGTGCGCCTGCTCGCCCGCCAAAACGCACGCCCCGTCGCTCCGTTCTCTCTGATGAAATCTACGAGATGATCAAACGGATGATCTTTGATCATGAGATTGCACCTGGTTCTCGCGTAAATATCGATGCCCTTGCGGTGCAGCTAGATGTTTCGCAAACTCCAGTGCGGGAAGCACTCGCTCGACTGGAATCAGATGGCCTAATCGCCAAAGAGCCACTTAAAGGTTATAAGGCAACTGATCTCTTATCGCTAAAAGAATTTAACGATCTCTTTCAATTTAGATTATTGATCGAACCTTGGGCTGCCGAACAAGCAGCCAAGCTGGTAGATAACACCGGCAAGACCGCATTAAAGGCTGAGATGCAGAGCGCAAAGACTGCGTTAAAGATTTCCGGTGATGATCAATTCCAGGCGCTGACTGAACATGATGCGCGCTTTCATGCACTGATCGCCAGCATTTCTGGCAATCAATCAGTTGCTGATTCGTATGAACGCACCCATTGCCATTTACATTTATTCCGTTTATTCATGGCCAACAAGTTGCACTTAATTGAGGGTGAGAGTCGCGCAAAATTTGTGCAAGATCTCTTTGATGAGTATTACCAAGTCGGTTCAGGACAGCTCGCGTTAAAAGAACATGAAGTTATCGCCAAAGCAATTATCGATCAGAATTCAAAGGCGGCGCGCACTGCGATGCATGCGCATATCGAATCTTCGCTTAAGCGATTTGCCCCTGCTGCACAGGCAATAAATAAAAAATAAATTCGCTTTATCCTTGACCCCCAGATCTCTGCGCGCTAAGTTTTCCTATAGGATTTTTCTAGCGGATAGGAATTATCGTGGGCTTATCAATAATTAAAGATATTGAAATACGCGCTTGTCGTGGTTCAGATGAACCAGCATCGAAAGATGCAGTCGCTGCGGTAAAACTTCCAGGTGGCTCACGCCCTGATTTCACCGTCGTCACTATTACGACTGAAGATGGCGTTAAGGGAACTTCTTTTGGCTTTGGCGCACAAGATGCCAAAGCCGCCGCAGCAACTATGTCGCAGGTAAAACCATTCTTTATGGGACGTAGCGCCCACGATTCTGCAAAGAATATGAAGGATTTTGAACTCTTTGATCGCCGCTGGAATCACGTTCCGATTTATTCTTACGCGCCATTTGATAACGCTTGTTGGGACATCGTTGGCAAGATGGCGAAGTTGCCGGTCTATAAAATTTTAGGTGCTGCGCGTGAAAAGGTTCCTCTATACGTCTCATCAATGTTCTTGCCAGGACCAGAAGATTATGCCAAGCAAGCGCTAGAGGTAAAAGCTAAAGGCTATAAGGGTTACAAGCTCCACCCACCAGGAGGCTTAGATTTAGATATCGCTTGCTATCGCGCTGTGCGCAAAGCCGTCGGCGATGACTTTACCTTGATGGCAGATCCAGTGATCATGTACTCATATGAAGAAGCTTTGAAGGCCGGGCGCGAGTTAGAAAAGCTTGGATACAAATGGTTTGAAGAGCCACTTCTAGATGTCGATCTTCACGGGCTAAAGAAGTTACGTGAGAAGTTAGATATTCCTATCTGTGGCACTGAAGTTATTGCGGGAAATAATTACTCAGTCGCCAACTGTATTAAGGAAGGTATCGTCGATATCGTCCGTACCGATGTTTCTTGGCGCGCTGGAATTACCGCTGTAATGAAGACCGCGCATCTAGCTGAATCATTCGGGGTTAAGTGCGAGCTTCACACCACCATCTATCACGGTCTTGAGCAAGTACAGCTGCATCCATCGCTTGCGATCAGCAACTGTGAATTCTTTGAAACCCTTTATCCATTTGATGATTTCCAATTTGGCACAAAGAGCCAGCTAAATATCGTCGATGGTTATGTAATGGCGCCGAAAGGTGAAGGTCTATGTATCGATTACGACTGGGATTTCATCGACAAGCACACCGTGGCAATTCTTTAAATTAACCCTGCGCAACCACGTTTATTAAAGGCTGACCTGCGGCAAAGCGGGATAGCTGTGCTTCAACCAGCGCGCGCCCGCGCGGTTCAAATGCTTTGGAATCTCCCCCGACATGTGGCGTAATGATCGTATTTGGCGTACTCCATAAAGGATGTCCGACCGGAAGTGGCTCGGGATCGGTTACATCTAGGGCACATGAAATCCGCCCAGAATTTAATTCGCTAACCAAAGCATCTGAATCAACGATGGCACCGCGCGCCACATTTATGAGCGATGCGCCATCTTTCATCCTAGACAGACGCTTAACGTTCATAAAATGACGAGTTTGATCGTTAAGCGGAACGATCAAGATAATTACATCAAAGGTCGGTAGCAGTTCATCAAAGTTATCAATCGTGAGCGCACCATCCTTGCCGGACTTTGAAAAGGAAGTCACATCTACTTCAAAGCCACTTAACGCTTTGACAATCGTCTTTCCAATATTGCCGTGGCCAACGATGGCGACTTTCGAATCGGTAAGGGAGGCGTTACTGGCGTGCAGCCAAATGCCTTTACTTTGATTCTGCGCAAATGAGTTAAATCCGCGGCGTGAGGCAATAGCCAAGCCAACTGCTAGCTCTGCAGTAGATGCATCATGCACACCGGCTGCGTTACATAGCGCCACACCTTTTGGTCGTAGCGGAATAACATCATCGACCCCAGCATTTGGAGATTGGATTACTTGTAGTGAACTCATGCTTGCAATCGGTGTAAGGGCTGATGCTCCATACATGTATGCCGGAACATAAAAGGTAATTTTTTCTAGATCTGCAGGATCGGGAGTTACTCCATTAGTTGGCAGATGCGTCAGCCCAAGTGGAATATTTAGATCACTCCATTGCGTCCAGATCACAAATTGCGTCCCTTGATGATCGGATCCCAATCACTGCGTGCAGACCATGGTGTTTCATAACTTGGATCATTTACGTATCGGCTGATCACAAATTTAAGAGATGCGACTGCTCCCCCAACTAGGTCAAGGGCAAACCATTTATCGCCAATTGCCATCTCGGAAGTGGTGCCATCTGCGCCAGTTTTTACAACTGATTCAAAGCGGTGTTCTGCAAATGTGCCAGCTTGGATAAAGAGCTCTTGCGAATCTGCACCGATATTGGCAACTTGCATAGATAACGTCGTGGCATCCATACCATCGACGATTACTGCAACATCAGGTGGTAGACCAGGGCGCTGTAACTTGCCATCAAAGAAGCGCACCTTGCCATGTTGCAGGCCGCCATGAGAAATATGCATAGGTCCACCAAAGACCATCTGCCCAAGGCCTTCGAAGTAAACCGGATTAAATTCTTGCCAAGCGTGGATGTTGTAACCCGGAACGCGCAGATCTAGTCCGACTACTTCATCAGCAGTTGCTGGGTCATAGCTATCCCAATTACGGGGATTGCCAGTATTTGATCTCATCTTGCGCAGCTGAATCTTTATTAGTTCAAGATTGGCTTGCAAAATATCAACGGGGTAATTTGGCAAATGACCCTGCACAAATTGGAACCAAGGCAGAGTATTTGCAATGTAATGCTTGGTATCGCGCCCAGTTGCCTTATCGCCACCTGAAACACCTGGGATATAAATGGCATCCCAATTATTGTCACGAGGTAGCGCCAAGATGCGATCTAAATCTTCTTGGGCCATGGATGAAGTCCATAAATAGATCATGTGGCGCGCAGATGGCAGACGATAATCTGCCCAACCTGCATCAAAGTGGCGATGTGGAACTTTTATTACGCCATCGACCTCTTTGCGAAGCGACCAAATTAAATCAAATTGCGATCTTGGTAGATCTAAGTACTTGTAATCACCTGTTAATAGAACAGCGTTCATCGCCGCATTTGTAATTGGCTCCATAATGGTCATAAACCCATGTGGCCAGCGCCAACCGTAATAGCCGCCCCACCATTTACCATCGTTAAATTCACCGATTTTGCCGCTAGTTCCGATGTTATCGGGCATGATTCCGCCGTTGGCATCTTTGCGATCCATCCAAGCTTGTAAATACTCCAGCATGGTCTGCTTTAGATCAGCATCGCCTGAGTACATATAGGCATGGGTTAAGAGAGATGTGGAATTTAGATTTAGCGGAACATCGCCACGGTTCATGCGCTCATTCATTTTCTTAATCAGATCGTCATAGACTTCAGGATCTGACCAGTGACAGCGCATACTTGAAAAATCAGTTTTTACAATATCTTCATATGGCGCCAAGTAATCATCAAGTACGGTGCGATGGGTCTCCCAATCCTCGTGCGTTACGACTTGGCGCGGTCCGCGACTGCCAGTTAGCGGCGATAACATCGCTTTCTTATCACGATCGTAGTTATGGGCCTCTTTATCTTTACCGGTATACATCCCAGCAAAGCGCGCTGCGCGTTGGCGATCGATTAGAGATTCTGGTTTTGTTAGACCAAAGAAGTAATGGAATAAGTAACCTTCGCCGTGATGCATCCAGTCGTAGTAACCATCGAATTCGCGATGGATCTGGCCATATTCAGTCCACTGCAAGGTAATGGAATCCCACATCTTGCGCGCTAATTCATAGACTTCTTCGCTGCCACCGATTGTGTAAAAAAGTGCCAAATACATAAATGCTTCATATGGATCATCTGATCCATCCATGCTGGGCCATTCATCGCGCCAAATTATTGAACCATCACTGCGGGTATAGCGAGCAACGAATTCGGGGGCGACTTCATTTAACGTCGTAATGATTTGACGTTCTAATCTGGCCCACTCGGGCGCTGCCGCTTTCGAACTTACCTTTGCGCGCTTAACCGTGTGATCTGCCATTTTTAGATCCTATTCTTACGAACTAGTTTCAGGCAATGAATTCTTCATTACCCAGCTAAAGATGAAGGTAGTCAGCACGAGGACAACGAAGATCACGGAGTAGGCAGCCTTAAATCCAAAGTTCTCGCTTACAAATCCCATGATCCAGGGTGATGCCCCATTTGAAATTCCCATCCCCATCACAAAACCAGCAATACCTTTATCAGAGCCTTGTTCGCTTCCGCTGGCCAGCGCAATTGCAATAGATGCACAAGGTCCGATACCGGCAGCCGCAATTACTAGCCCTACCAAAGTAAGCGTTGGTGATGTTGTAAAGACCACTATTCCTATACCAATGGCTACTGCAATAAAGCTGTAGCTCCAGATCTTCTTTAAATTAAATTCGTTCTTAGTCGATAGATAGATTCGCGAAAGGGCGACAAAGTAAGGTGCCACCGTTGCAAAGAGCACCGCAGTCTTTACGGCAGTTCCGCGTTCTGAAAGTAAATCCACCGCCCATGAAGATAGCGATATTTCCATAGTTATTGAGAGAAAGGCGAAGACCATAATTGCGATAAAGCGTTTATCCCAAATAATCTTTCGCTCTTGCCTGCTCTGTTCTGGGCGCTGACCAAGTTCGGGAATTAAGAATTGTGCAACGACTCCGACTATTACTGCAGAGATTGAAACTGTCCAGCGCCACGGCACATCAACTTGGGTAGTAACGCCAATAACAGTCGGCGAAACTGAGCCCATAAATAAACCCACGCCCGTTGAGCGAAACATATTCTTCAGCGCAGTCTTCGAGTGCGAACCTAGGATCGCAGTTGATGTATTACCCATGATAACTGAGCCGCTCACCGCCAAAGCGATTGCTGGAATCGAGAAGTAAACATTTGGACTCAAGCAGTAAACCAAGGTGCCGGCTACGACCACAAACCAACCAATGCGCATAGTTTGATGGGCCGGGCGGCGATGGCCGTGGCTAAGCAGAATTAGCGAGATAAAGACCAGCGCCATCGCCCAACCAATATTGTGCCAAGCTGCGTGAACGCGAGTTAGTTCAAAATCTCGCTTAATAAGTTGAATTGAGAAACCGAGCGAGCCCATCAAATAGGACAACATCGCATTTAGCAGCACCAAACGATGCACCATTTTGCGCGGTAGAGCTTGCGGCACCAAAAACTCCCTCAAGTAGGTTTGAAATCCTATAGGAACTAAGGCTCAGAAAGCGAGCATTTACAGG
Source organism: Actinomycetota bacterium (assembly GCA_037140155.1). Lineage (GTDB taxonomy): Bacteria > Actinomycetota > Actinomycetes > Nanopelagicales > Nanopelagicaceae > Planktophila. The sequence goes on along the minus strand of JBAXFA010000009.1, from coordinate 897 downwards.
CCTTTTGAACTGTTTAATCCAAGTAGTTGAACTTTCAACTACTTTGGGATATGGTTTAAACATGAAAACACCTGCGTTATACATCGGCCATGGCGCACCTATGTTGCTCGATGATCAACTCTGGACATCACAACTTCGCGAAGTCGCCGGCAAAATTCAACGCCCCACCGCAATCTTGATCGTATCTGCCCATTGGGAATCAGCTCCAATTACCTTGAGCAATCCACTTGCTAATACTCCACTTGTCTATGACTTCAGCGGCTTTGATCGCAAATTCTATGAGATGACTTATAACTCCCCCGATGCATCAGAACTCGCTGCCAAAGTTGCAGCCCTGATGCCAAAGACCGAAAGCATTGCGCAGAGCAATCGCGGGCTAGATCATGGCGCTTGGGTGCCACTTCGCGTTATGTATCCCGACGCCGATATTCCTGTCTTGCAAATGTCGATGCCAACTTCTGATCCCGGAAAACTTATGGAGATCGGTCGGCGTTTACAACCACTTCGCGATGAAGGCGTTTTGATTATCGGTTCTGGTTTTATGACACACGGTCTTCGCTATTTACGCGATTGGACCCCCGATGCAATCGCACCGACTTGGTCATCTGATTTTGATCATTGGGCCGCCGAAGCACTTGCTCGCGGCGATGTTGATGCGCTGGCTTCTTATAAAGATTTAGCACCTGCTGTGCAATACGCCCATCCAACCGTTGAACACTTCACTCCGCTATTTATAACCTTGGGAGCTGCAACTGATACAAGTGCAGCACCTGAAACCCTTATCGATGGCTACTTTATGGGGCTATCTAAGCGTTCAATTCTTGTTGCTTAATTTCCAATTAATTTAGAAGTGAAAAAGCCCCGCTGAAATTAACCAGCGGGGCTTTTTAACGGGGT
>JBAXFA010000008.1:0-31342 GCA_037140155.1 Actinomycetota bacterium | reverse complement strand
TGCGCTTCCCAAGCATGGCGTTGGCAGAGGAGTGGTATGACTCAGATGACTATGCACCATACAGAGACATCAGAATGAACGAGCTCACTGATTCTGGCAGTCTTGTCTTTGTCCAGGGAATGTAAAGAAGCATCCGGCTTATAGGGCGACTCTTCTTTTATAATTTCGTGCTCAAGGCGTGAAATTCACAGGATTTTCCTTGGGTTTCTGATCTAAGAATTCTGGTAAGCACCAGATATCTCATTTACAGTTTTGAAATGAAAAATGACTTTTCGTACTTGTTGAAATCCTGGGCTAAGGCGCCAATAACCCGCAGATCCCTGCTTTTGATGGCCGCTACAACTGCTGTTGCAGGTACATCCATCGGAAGGGCGATCGGCGTTACGGCCCCAGTGATTACCCAAGTATTGGGTCGTCCAACTAACTCTTCAATTGCGGTCAGCGTTTTATCTTCGCAGCCGATTACTGCTTTTGTTGAGTACGGCACTTCAAAGACTCGTTACACAGGAAAGTCGGCACAATTACAAACAGCCCCTGGAGCACCAGCAGTATTTGACATCAAAGGATTGCGTGCCGGAACAAAAATCTATTACCGAGTAAATTACAAAGGCAGCGCTGATGCCAACTTTATGAATGGAAAGCAGTACTCATTTACAACTGCTCGAAAAGCAGGTTCAACATTTAGTTTCTCAGTTCACGGAGATACTCACCCAGAGCGTGCCGGCAAGATGTTCAACGCTGAACTATATGGAGTTACTCTTGCCAATATAGCTGCCCAGCAGCCTGACTTTCACATCATGGTCGGCGATGATTTCAGTATTGATCCGCTAATTAGCAAGGGCCAGGCGAACCAAGAGAGCGTCGAAAAAATCTATAGCACTCATAGAAACTGGCTCACGATTGCTACCAGTTCAGTGCCACTCTTTCTTGTAAATGGAAACCATGAGCAAGCAGCAGCATATTTGCTTGATGGCACATCAACGAACCCAGCAATCTTGGCTGGTAACGCACGTCTGAAATATTTCCCTCTTCCTGAGCCCGATAATTTCTATAACGGAGACCCAACTCCAATACCCGGAGTCGGACTTCCTCGCGACTACTACTCATGGACATGGGGAGACGCTCTCTTTGTAACCCTAGATCCTTATTGGCATTCAAGTAATCCCGTGGACAACGTTGCAGGTGTAGAGGATCCATCTGCAACTAAAGGTGGTGGTGGTGGTGGTGGAAAGAAGAATGGTGGCGCTACACCAGGAACAACCGCACCTGCGGCACCAACGGGCAATGGAAAAGTAACAAATCTTTGGAGCATCGGAATTGGCGACGAGCAGTATGCATGGCTCAAGCAGACTCTCGAAACCAGCAAAGCTAAATATAAATTTGTTTTTGCACACCATGTAATGGGTACCGGTCGTGGAGCCATTGAAGTTTCTACCAATTATGAATGGGGTGGAAAAGATCCTAAAGGTCAATCAACATTTGCCAAGGAGCGTCCTAATTGGGAGCTACCGATTCACGACCTCATGGTTAAAAACAAGGTTTCTATTTTCTTCCAAGGACATGACCACATCTTCTGCACTCAAGAACGTGACGGGTTGATTTATCAATCAATGCCCAATCCAGCAGATGACACATTCTCTATGTTTAACGATGATGCATATAAGAGCGGAACGAAAGCCCCTAATTCTGGGCACGTACGGGTGACAGTGGCTCCATCACAAGCAAAAGTTGAGTATTTCTTAGCGGCTCGTAGTCAAGACACAAATCGCAAGAACTTAAGCGTGGCACACAGCTACGTAATTAAGCCAAAGGCATAGAAATGAGCCATGAACATGAAGTTAGACATTTATCAGAAGTAGATCGGCGAAGATTTCTTCAACTATCAGGCTTGGCAACCGGCCTAGTATTTGCCAATTCGATTCTCTCGCTTGAATCAGCAGCAGCTCTTCCGACAGCAAAACTTCCTGGCTTCACCGCCTTTGCGAAATCAGTAAAAGTTTTTAAGAGTGATAAGTATTATCTCGTTGAAAGTAATGGAATCCCTGCCCATCAAATGATGGTTGGCATTAAGAGTTGGCAGCAACAAGTCCCCACTATACAAAATTATGCGGGAACAAATGCTTGGTCCATACCAATAAAGCCGGTCATTGCAACAAATCCAATTTCAGCAAAAGATCATTTTTTACGTGGGGCAATTGCGATTGCCGTTAATGGTGTTCCGATCTTTAACGCACTAAATAATAGAGGTGATGACGCACTAGTGGCTGGGGAACTCGACGATTGGGGAGGCCACTGTGGACGTGCAGATGACTATCACTATCACATCGCTCCCACGCATCTTCAAAGTGTTCTAGGAAAGACAGTTCCAATTGCCTATGCGCTAGATGGGTTTCCTATTTACGGTGAGACCGAAATAGATGGAAAGAAAGTGACTGGGTTAGATGGTTTTAATGGCCACTTCGATTCTAAGAAGAATTATCACTATCACGCAACGACAACTTATCCATATATAAATGGAGGATTCAAAGGCGTTGTGACCGAAATTCAGGGACAGGTAGATCCGCAATCGCTAACCAAAGCATTTAGGCCGGCGGGAGAACCGCTTCGGGGGGCAGTTATTACTGGATTAGAGCGAGTTGGAGATTCAACCTTTGATTTGAAATACACGTTCAACGGCAGCGATTATCACGTGAAGTACACAGCCTCCCTCAAGGAAGTAAGTATGCAGTTCATCGATTCGACCGGATCTATACGGACAGAGGTATATCAGCGCAAATGAGTAATCCATTTAGTTTCATGAACCGTAGAGGCTTCTTAAAGGCTTCACTCCTTGGGATCCTTTCCAGTACTCCTATTGGGAAAGCTATGGCAGCGGTACCGGTAAAAATAAAAGTGGTTGGAACTTCTACCTCTAGCTCATTTTCGATTGCAGTTGCAGCGACCTCAGCATTGAAGGCGTATGTTGAGTATGGTTATAGCAAAGGTACGATTGCGGGCAAAACTTCAATTTATAGTATTTCCAAAGATTCTTCCCAAACCATTTCTATAACAAACTTAAAAGCCAATTCGCTGGTCTACTACAAAGTTAAATATGCTGTTGGAGCAAGTAAGAGTTATTCATCACTGACACAAATGAGCGTAAAGACCGCTCCAGCACAGGTTCTTTCTACAACTACCTTTGCGGTCCAAGCAGATCCACACATGGATGAAAACTCAAGTGCAGCAGTGTATGAAGGAACACTGAAGCAGATAGTTGCCGCATCTCCTGCTTTCCTGATGGATCTCGGTGATATTTTTATGGTTGATAAACTAGCAGACAAATCCGAAGCTAACATTCGTGGCAGATTTGAGTTAATGAAGGGCTTCTATCAGAAGTTAGGTGATGTACCGCTAAAAATCTGTCTTGGAAATCATGATGGAGAACTTGGATATAGCAAATTCAATACAAAGAACTATCGGAAAGAATACTTTCCAGAACAAACTGGGGAACTTGCCTATTATTCCTTTACGGGCTCAGACCAACTTCATGTAGTGCTCGATCCCTTTACATACACAACGAAGAATCCGACAGCCGATGGCTGGGAGTGGACTTTGGGAAAGACCCAATACGACTGGCTAGTCGAAACTCTGAAGAATTCAAAAGAAAAACATAAGTTTGTTTACATTCACCACCTACTAGTCGGAGACCCTCAGTCACGGGGTGGCGTTGAGATTGCCATGAAGAACGAATGGGGCGGTAAGAACAACGATGGATCTGATGGCTTTGCAACCAATAGACCAGGTTGGGGAAAGCCGATTCACCAGCTTCTACTCGATTACAAAGTTGGATTCGTCTTCAAGGGCCATGATCACCTTTATGTGAAGCAGGAGCTTGATGGAGTTATATATCAAACTGTTCCACAGCCAAGCCATCCTGGAGACAAGATAAATGTCAATCAGTATGGGTACATCTCTGGCAAAGGGGTTGGAGGTTCTGGCTTTCTAAAAGTATCTACTTCAGGAAATATAGCTCAGGTTGACTTCATTCTCTTTGATGGAAAATTAGCTGATAGTTACACGAGATCGGCTTAGAGATGAAAAGGACTCTGATCGCCATAGCCGCGCTTCTAATCACACTATTTTCTGCACCAGCACATGCCGTTGTAGCTAAAAGTGTCACCTTTCAAGCTGAAGTGTGGGCTGATAATTGGTTCGCACTTTATGTGAATGGCAAGAAAGTAGGAGAGGATTCCATTCCGATAACTACTGAAAAATCTTTCAATAGCGAGAAGATCAAATTCACCGCTACCTACCCATTAACTATTGGCGTTTTTGCTAAAGATTTCACTGAAAATGCCTCTGGTCTTGAATACATCGGAAAACCTAATCAACAGATCGGAGATGCTGGAATAATCCTCCAGATTCGTGAAGTTACTTCTGGGCAAATTGTTGCCCAAACCTCAAGTGACTGGAAAGTTCTAACAATCAACAAGGCGCCTTTAAATCCCGAGTGCGTAACTTCCAATAACCCGACTGTCGACTGCAAGTCATCCAATGCCAAGGTTCCAACTTCATGGGCTTCAGCAAGTTTTAAGGACGCAACCTGGAAGTTTGCATCTGAGTTTTCTGCCGAAACTGTGGGGGTAAAGGACGGCTACTTTGATTTCACTTGGTCACCATCTGCCAGGTTGGTCTGGTCCTCAGATCTAAAATTAGACAATGCCATCTTGCTACGCAAAGTAGTAAAGGCAGCCACCACGGTCTCGGCCACAAACCTCTTGACCTTAAATAGCCCTGACTTCAAGAATGGCGGAACTCTCCCAAAAGACTTCACTTGTGACGGGAAGGGGATCTCACCTTCATTTAGTTGGTCAAATGTTCCAGTCAATGCTCAATCACTTGTACTGATCATGGACACAGAACCTGGCCCACCTCGTCCAGGGGAAACGGATATCGGAAAGCATTTCTATCTGACAATCTTTAATATCCCAAAGACTGTTACCTCAATCGCTTCAGGAGCAACAAATATCGGAACCTTGGGTCAAAATTTCCAGGGAAAAACTCCAGGCTACACACCTCCATGTTCGCAAGGTTCAGGGGCCAAGAAGTATTCAATTTATCTATACGCACTAAGCTCTACGTTGACTCTCTCAGCCACGGAAGCCACCGAAAGTAGTTTGCTTACGGCTATGACTGGAAAAGTGATTTCTTCGGCCTCGCTGGACGTGTATTACTCACGTTCATAAAAGCAACGTCTCCGGCTCATAGGGCGACTCTTCTTCAACTCTCAGTAGTTACACAGTTTATTTTTCAGTTCTCGCTAAACGGCTAGATTACTATTTCCTAATGACTACTCCACTTAATCATGTAGGAAACGCCAAGCAATATAAGAATTGGCTTGTAAAGGTTCCTGAAGTAACCGCCTTCTTCTGGATTATCAAGGTTCTAGCAACGACAGTCGGTGAAACTTTTGCAGATTACTTAAATGTAACTCTTGGCTTTGGGTTGAACGGGACTACTTTAGTTATGGTCGTTGCGCTTGTGATTGCACTGATTTTTCAGTTCAGGTTGACTAGATATCGTCCAGCTCTGTATTGGTTGGTAGTTGTCTTGATAAGCATTGCTGGAACCCTATTTACCGATAATCTGACAGACAATTTAAATGTTTCGTTAATTACTACATCGGCTATTTTCGCAATTATTCTCGCGATAGTTTTTATTGTCTGGCACAGGACTGAAGCATCACTTGCAATTCACAGTATTTATACACCTCGACGTGAAGCGTTTTACTGGAGTGCAATCCTCTTTACTTTTGCATTAGGAACAGCAACAGGTGACTTATTTGCTGAAAGATTGGGACTTGGTTACGGTCTTTCCCTCATCATATTTGCGGCAGTTATTTTGGTTATTGCATTGGCTTGGAAGAGTAAGGTCCTCAATCCAGTTCTTGCATTCTGGGCAATTTACGTTTTAACCAGACCTCTTGGAGCCTCAATCGGAGACCTGCTTTCTCAGAGCAAGAAAGATGGCGGAATCGGGCTAGGAACTACTACAACTAGCGCAATATTCTTAACGATCATTCTTATATTGGTTGTTTATCTAACTAGGTCTCGCAAAGATGCCATTCCGCTTGATAAGGCACTTGCTGATTAGTTAAGAAGTCTTTAAAAGTCCTTGTGTGCAAAAACGTGTGCAAGGTAGTTAAACATGCTGGTCAGAGGCATATACCGTAGGTGTCCGGCTTATAGGGCGACTCTTCTTTAAATTTGTATTGCTACTATTTTTCTATGAGCTTTCCGGTTGTTAATGGCCTACGTGGAATCGAGTTCGGCACCAAAGGTGAATTTCGAGATGAGTTGATTGCACTGATTTTGCAAGGAAAGAAAAAAGCCACAGCAGGAACATTGGAGTGGGACTATCGGACTAACGGCGAACCCATCGAATTTGTTGGCGAAAAGCTCGTAGTACTCAATAACGATGGAGAACCAGTAGCAACTATTCAAGCAACCCGAGTTGACGTTATTCGCTTCGCTGATGTGCCTGATGAATTCGCTCTGGCTGAAGGCGAAGGAGATCTTTCCGGTGATGAATTCCGAAAGAGTCACATGCGCTATTGGACCAAATTGGGCTTGACAATCAATGAAGATACAGAGATTGTGCTTCTCTATTTTGACCTAATTCCTACTTCAAACTAGCAATCATGCTTTTGTGGCGACTTTTCTATATTCTTTAGTAATGGATGCGGAAAAGCTTTTCAATATGCCCGTTGCTGGCGTCTACCAGGCCTATCTCAAGAAGGTTGAAAGAAAAGGTGGGAGCGAGTCTGATCTAGTCAAAGTAATTGGATGGCTTACAGGTTTTGACTCAAAAGTCTTAAAAAAACATATAAGAGATGAAACTACATTTAAAAACTTTTTTAAGGCTGCGAAAGTTAATCCAAAAGCCGAGTTCATCACGGGCACCATTTGTGGCGTCAAAATTGAAGAAATAGACGACCCTCTAATGAAGAAAATTCGCTATGTGGATAAGTTAGTTGACGAACTGGCCAAGGGCCGCCAAATGGAGAAAATTCTTCGTTCCGGCATATAGGGCGACTCTTCTTTTTATCGCTTGAACTGTAAGGCAGTTGTTATACAAGCGATGATGAAGATTCCAAGTGCTGCACCGAAATCTGCAACTTTATGTTTGCGTGAGAAGTGTGTGAATAGTGCACCTGCGAAATAGAGTACGAGACACGCAGACGCTAATACGCCAAGTGGCTTATTCCATATTCCGGCGATAATTCCAAGTCCACCAGCAATTTCTAGCCATGCAAGTACTGGAATCTGACTTGGTTTAACGCCGACTTTAGCCATGGCTTCCATTACATCTGGAACCTTTTTCAGCTTGGAAACTGCTGACCCTATGGCGGCAAATGCGAGAAGTGCTCCGAATATATTGAGTGCAATGGTCATTTAGTTTTCTACTTTCTTTTTAAGGGGGTGTTTTTCTTTCATGTGGTTAGAGATTGCTTCAGATATTTCGATCAATGCCTTCATCTGTGCATGCGTTAATACGTCACTGAAGCAATGATTTATTTCTATAGACTGCAAGGGAATTGCAGACTCGGCAATTTTTCTTCCCTTTGCCGTTATGGAGACATCAAAGCAACGAGAATCTTCTGTATTTCTAGACTTTTTAACTAGACCTGTCTCTTCCATCCTTGAAATCTGATGGGACATTCGACTAATTTCCCAACCTAATCCCTGAGCCAGTCGATTGAGATTGACGCTTGGGACTTTCAATTCAGAAAGTGCGACAAGGACGACGTATTCCGCCCCAGAAATTCCAGAATGATTTGTTATTTGTCGACCAAGGTGAGGAAGGAGACTGGTTCCGATTTTGTGGAAAGCGCGCCACGCTTTGGAGTCGAGCTCTTTCATTCCTTCTTGTGCCACGGATGAAGTAAATCAGATATACTTGATATGTCAAGTAATAATGCCTCACAGAATTTAGGTATGAAATGAATAGTTTTATGGTCGTTGCTACATTTAAAGATGGTGTTACTCAAGAAGATATACGCGCTCTCATCCCGACGGAGCAAGTGCGGGCCAAACTATTAGAGGAGCAGGGCCTTCTTGGATTTATTAAGGTAGCGATGCCTAAGCGCACAGTCTTTATCGAGGCATTTGGTGAAGATGATAATGCGGTATTGGAAACCATTCATTCACTTCCTCTAGCGGTTCTCTGGAATATTGAAGTTTTCCCGACAACACCACCAGCAGGATCCAGCGTATAAAAGTTCATAAAAGTATTTACAAATTTCTGCGGGAAAAAGCATGGGAAAACCTAGGATTTAGGCCTGAGGTGAATTCTTCCGGCTTATAGAGCGGCTCTTTTTTTGCATTAGTTACTACGAGTAACTTTAGCTTTGTGAATTATTGGATCACGACGGTTTGGTAGTGATCGGGACTTGGGAAATTACCAATTCCCTTTTGCGTTCCAGTACGGCTTGCTGAAATATGCAATAATCGGCATCCGCTTGTTTGGTAGTAATTGGGAGTTGGCTTAATGCCGACTCCCTTTTGCTTTCTTGCACCAATTCTTATCCACATGTTCGTTAGAAAACGAATTTCGATAACAGGTAAAGCCTTAACTTCGCTCCCGTGTTGGGGGCGTGTTGTAATTGGCAGCCTGTTCGTTTACCAAACAAGCGGAGCGGGTTCGAACCCCGTCGCCTCCACCACAGTCTTAGCTGTTTCCGCTTGATCTATTGGTAATGATCAACCGAGCTGAACCAGATTTGCATGGAAGGGCCTCGAGAAATCGGGGCCTTTTCCAATTCTTTTCGGTTACAGGGCGACTCTTCTTTATACTGAGCAAATGACAGATTACCGCTGGTTGATATACGCATTGATTTCTGCCGTGGCCGCTTCACTCGTTGCCATCTTTGGAAAAGTTGGGTTGAGCGGAAATAGCGGAATTGATTCCACGGTAGCGACAGCAATTAGAAGTCTGGTCATGACTGGATTTCTAGTTGGAGTTCTTGTTATCTCTGGATTGAGTACAAAGGTCATGCACGTCAGAGGATGGCCGCTATTTTGGATAGGCGCCTCTGGGATTGCAGGCGCTGTTTCATGGCTCTTCTATTTCAAAGCTATTCAAATTGGAAGCATCTCTAAAATCGCTCCGATAGATAAACTCAGCATGCCTCTTGCTGTAATTTTGGCGGTAATTATTCTCAATGAGAAGTATTCAAAGTTGAATTGGCTTGGCTTACTTCTGATAGTAATCGGGGCATTTCTCGCCGCGGTCAGCTAGGGTTCAAGATCCTGAGTCTGTTGTGGCCTATCCTCTGACAATGACTTCAGAGACTCAGGTAAATAAGCATCGTTGGTTAATTCTAGGAATCGTTTTAGCAGCCGAGATCATGGATCTCTTAGATTCGACGATTGTTAACGTCGCAGGTCCTTCTCTTAAAGAAAAACTAGGTGCATCGCCATCTGCTCTGCAATGGGTAATCGGTGGATATACCCTGACGCTTGGCGCGGGCTTGGTATTGGGTGGACGTTTAGCCGATAGATATTCGCGCCGTAATATATTTTTGCTTGGGCTAGCTAGCTTTACGATTACTTCACTTCTATGTGCAATCGCAACGAATATTGAATCTCTTATCGCATTTCGCTTGATTCAAGGCTTTGCCGGTGCACTTGTTCTTCCACACATCATTGGATTTATCCGCGATGTTTTCCCACCTGAAGAGCTTGGTAAAGCATTTGCAATATTCGGACCTGTCTTCGGGCTCGGTGGAATACTTGGACCAATCATCGGTGGCTTTATAATCGATGGAAATATTGCTTCAACCGGGTGGCGTGCGGTTTTCTTGGTAAATATTCCAATCGGCATAATCAACTTTGCTTTGGCCTGGAAGTACTTGCCAAAGCGCTCCTCGGATCATTCCATCAAGATTGATCTTCTTGGAAGCTTGCTCATAATCGTTGCATCTGGGCTTCTTCTATTACCGCTGATTCAAGGACAAGAAGCTGGTTGGCCACTTTGGACCTTTGTATCTCTAGGAGTCTCACTAGTTGGTTTTGGAGTATTTACCTTGCAGCAACGTTGGGTGATTTCACGTAAGCGCACACCACTTGTCGATCCAGATATCTTTAAAGCTCGTACCTATAACTTAGGGCTTGCCGGAATCTTTACCTTCTTCGCTGGCTTTACGGGTGTTTACTTAATCATCACTCTCTTCTTGCAAATTGGTGAAGGTTATTCTGCGCGCGGCGCCGGTATTGCAAATATTGCTATCGCGTTAGGCACAGCAATGGGTGGCGCCTTAAGCGGTGCGGTTCTTGCCGATAAATTTGGTACGCGCGTTCTTCAGCTCGGTGCTGGGGCGCAAATTGCCGGAGCATTACTTTTATTCTTTGCACTTCCCGATATGCAATCATTTAATTTCTGGCATATCGCCCCAGGAATGTTTGTTTCGGGCTTTGGTACCGGCCTTGTCGTTGCAGCGCTATTTGACGCCATTTTGCTGGCAATTAAAGATGAACTAGTTGGATCGGCCTCAGGTGTACTTTCTGCGGTGCAATCGATTGCATCTTCGGTAGGCGTAGCCCTCTTCGGAACTATTTTCTTTAACAAAGTTGCCAGCGGATCCATTGATATTGGATTTAGACATGCGCTACTTCTTCAAATTGGCTTGGTAACTATTTTCCTAGTGATTACATTTGCGCTTCCGAAGAAAGCGCTGGATAGCTCGCACTATCCCGAATAATTTAACACGACTCGTTTTACAGTTCTGGCTCAAAGACCAAACTCCGTATAGATTGCGAACATGAACACATCACCACGCACGATGCATATTGTGTTCAACTCCGTAAACGAAGACTCACGCGTGCTCAAGTGTGCTTGGTCTTTGGCCAATGCGGGCTGGGATGTCTTGGTTTGTGGTTCAAGACCGGGTTATCAAGATGATCAACTGAAAATTGGGTATGCAACTATAAAACGTGTTTACTTGAAGGTTGTTATAAAGCAAAACGCTTTTGCATTTGTATTACGAGCCCTGCGTTACTACAAAAGAAGTTTTCAAGCGAAGTTTTTGCCAGATGTTCCGCCGGCAATTCCAAACTTGGCCCGCTCTCGATCCACGCTAAAACCAATCGCGTTAGAATTCAAACCAGATGTAATCCATGCCCATGATTACACCGCCTTGCCGGTAGCTGGCGCGCTAGTTGAGTACTTAGCATCTGTGGGACATACCGCACAATTAATTTACGATGCGCACGAATATGTTCCTGGAGTTTCCCATTTGACTGAGCCGCTCAAGAAGGTCTACATCCGCGAAGAAAGACGTTACAGCTCAATGGCAGCGACAGTTCTATCAGTAAGTGAAGGAATGTCAGATTTACTTATTCCACATTTGGAAATTACTAAGCGCCCTGAATTAGTTGCCAACGATCCACTCTTTGAAGGCCAAGAACCCAGCCCTAGAAATATGCGCCAAGATTGTGGAGTTGATAACAAGACGCCATTAATTGTTTACTCAGGTGCGGTTGCACCACAGCGAGGGCTAGCTACAGTTCTAGAGGCGCTCACCCAGATGCCTGAAGTGCATTTGGTGTTAATTGCTAATCCAAAGAATCAGACAGTGATAGATCTGCAAAGTAAATACGCAAAATTGAAAGATCGCTTCCACGTCTTGCCATATGTTCCTAATTCAGAGTTAGTCTCTTATCTTTCAACAGGAGACATTGGCCTCATCCCGATCCACCACAAACTAAATCACGAGATTTCGCTAATAACTAAATTTGGGGAATACATGCAAGCAAGATTGCCAATCGTGGTCAGTGATGTACGCACGATGGCGGCAGAAGTAAAGCGCCTGGGTAATGGTGAAGTCTTTATTGCTGAAGATGTTGCTGATTTTGTTGTTGCTGTTAGGAAAGTACTGGCTGATAAAGGTAAGTACCAGAGCGTCTATACCGAAGAGGTATTGATGGAGCGAAGCTGGGAGTTGCAAGCAAAAAATCTAGTAAATATTTATAACCGAATTGCAGATGCTCAACCAATGGCACGCCCACACATGCCATTTAAAGTTACAAGTTAATTGACGCGCCAATAACTCTGAAATCAACACCAGGGAAGTTACTTGGATTCATTGTGCGGCGACCATCTATAACCGCTTTCACACCCGGAAATGAAGCAGAGGTAAGTTCTTTATATTCTGAATGATCTGCTTGAAGAATTAAGCCTTCAACTTTTGAACCCATTGAAAATGGTGTAAACCCGTAGCCGGTGATCTCTTCATCTGTGTACATCGGATCATGAACTAAAACGTTTGCACCTGCAGCTTTTAGTGCTGTAACTGTTGGGAAAATGCCAGAGAAAGCGCTCTCTTTTACGCCGCCACGATATGAAATACCAAGCACTGCAACAGTCTTATCTTTGAGAGAACCTAAAGCACCAGCCAACATTCCAACCGCATGTGCAGGCATAGTTGCATTTGCTTCACGAGCTGCGCGAACGACCGTTGCTTCAGGGTGATTCCAAAGATAGAAACGGGGATAAATTGGAATGCAATGACCACCAACCGCGATACCCGGCTGGTGAATATGGCTAAATGGCTGTGAATTTGAGGCAGAGATAACTTTGGCGATATCGATATTGGCGGTCTCAGCAAAGATCGCAAATTGATTTGCTAGCCCGATATTTACATCTCGATAAGTTGTCTCAGCCAGCTTTGCCATTTCGCTTGCTTCAGCAGAACCCATATCCCAAACTCCATTGGCTTGAGTTAAATCTGGGCGATCATCGAAATCAAGAACAGCTTTATAGAAATCAATTCCAGCCTTAGTGCTGGCGGCGTCTATGCCACCAACTAACTTTGGATATTTACGAAGATCGGCAAAGACGCGTCCGGTTAATACTCGTTCAGGCGAGAAGACTAAGTGGAAATCCACGCCTGCCTTAAGACCGGATATCTTTTCAAGAGCTGGGGCAAAGCGTGTGCGCGTTGTACCAACTGGAAGAGTTGTCTCATAGGAAATCAAAGTGCCAGGCTTTAAGCCTTCGGCGATATCTTTTGTAGCCGCATCCATCCAACCAAAATCAGGAATGCCATCGTTATCGACAAAAAGTGGCACAACTATTACAACTGCTTCGCATTGTGCCACTGCAGTTTTAGTATCTGTCGTAGCAACTAAGTGACCAGATGCGACCGTTTTCTTTAGATACTCATCAAGGTGTGCTTCGCCGGGAAAGGGTTCAGTGCCGGTGTTAATGAGGTCAACAGCTTTCTGGTTAACATCGCAGCCAATAACGTGATGGCCTTTCATGGCAAATTGCACCGCTAGTGGCAGACCAATTTTTCCAAGTGCTACGACAGCGATCTTCATAGAGTCACAACTTTCTTCGTTGCCGCGCTTTCTAGAATTGCTCCTGCAACAGCAACCGTTGCTAATCCTTGCTCCATTGTCACAATCCGATCGGTTGCACCAGGTAAGCCCAGAACAGCATCACGGAAAGCTTCATGTTCGACGCGAAGTGGTTCAGGTTTAGCAAATGCATAACGAATCACATCACCCTCGCTTACTCCGCGGAAAGCAGCAACTGAATCCCATTCGGTGTTTACCGATGCATTTGCATAGAAAGTTAAATCAGCGGTTAATGTGTCGGCAACTAGCGCACCGCGTTCGCCTGTAACAATTGTTAAGCGCTCTTTAAATGGCGTTAACCAGTTGACCAAGTGATTTGTAATAATTCCATTTGCTAATTGCCCGACAACGGCGACCATATCCTCATGCGGACGTCCAGATTTGTGGGCTGTTTGGGAGGAGACGCTTACAAATGGAGAACGCGCAACCCAGGCAGTCGAATCAATATCGTGAGTCGCTAGATCTTTAACGACGCCAACATCGGCGATACGTGATGGAAATGGTCCTTGGCGACGAGTAGAAATTTGATAAACCGCACCAAGTTCGCCGGCATCTAGGCGTATGCGCAACTGTTGCAGAGCTGGGTTATAGCGCTCAATATGACCAACGGCTCCGACTAAACCTTTATCGCGAAAAGCTTCATAAATTTTCTGCGCCGCAGGTGTATCTACCGCGAGCGGTTTTTCAACGAGGGCGTGAACTCCGGCGGCTGCGAGTTCAAGGGCAAGCTCTTCATGGAATGCAGTTGGTGCCGCCACCATTGCATAATCAATACCTTCAGCAATTAATTCTTTAACCGATGAAAAGTGTTTAATTCCACTTGCAACACCGTGCGGATCACCCATCGGATCAGAGACTGCAACTAATTCGACGCCATCAAGTGAACCCAAGATACGGGCATGATGGCGCCCCATCATGCCGAGGCCAACGAGGCCCGCGCGAAGTTTTTTCTCAGCCATGGTTAAAGCGATGCCGCAACTTCATTTACGACAGAGACAATTGTCTCTAGATCACTTTGGCTAAGTGATGGATGGACAGGAAGTGAGACACATTCCTTAATCACTAGCTCTGTCTCCGGAAGATTTAGATCCATTTTAAAAGATGGTAAGCGGTGAATTGGCGTTGGGTAATAGACACCACAGCCAACGCCCTTGGCAGTTATAGCTTCCATAAAGGCATCACGCTTTTCTGCAGATCCACCAGGAATACGAATGGTGTACTGATGATACGAATGTTTGGTTCCAGGTTGTAAGTACGGCACTGTTACACCTTTGAGATTCGCATCTAAATAGGCTGCATTATCTTGGCGAACTTTAGTCCAGCCAGGAAGTTTGGTTAACTGAACTCTTCCAATAGCGGCGTGTAGATCAGTCATACGTGTGTTAAAACCAATTACCTCATTTTGATAGCGAATCTCTTGGCCCTGGTTACGAAGTAAGCGAAGCATGCGGGCAACTTCTGCAGAATCAGTGACAACCATTCCGCCTTCACCGGCAGTCATATTCTTGGTTGGATAGAAAGAAAATGATGCGACAACGCCGAATTCACCAGCGTTTCGTCCATTAAGTGATGCTAAATGGCCTTGTGCGGCATCTTCAATAATCTTTACGCCGTACTTGCTGGACATCTCTTCAAAGCGATCCATCGCAGCAATGTGTCCGTATAAGTGCACAGGCATGATGGCCTTAGTTTTCTTTGTAATAAGCGTCTCGACATGATCTGGATCTAAGTTAAAAGTCTTTGGATCAATATCTGCAAATACAGGAACGCCACCAGCGAGAACTACTGAGTTAGCTGTTGCGGCAAAAGAGAATGAGGGAACGATTACTTCATCGCCTGGCTTAATGCCGGCGGCAATAAATCCCAGATGTAGGGCAGAAGTTCCTGAATTCATCGCTACACAGTGGCGTCCACCAACGTGTGCGGAGAACTCTTCTTCGAAAGCTTTTACTTCTGGTCCTTGGGCAAGCATTCCAGAGCGAAGTACGCGATCGACTGCCTCGCGTTCTTCATCACCGATAATTGGCTTAGCTGCTGGAATCATTATTGACCTTTCGTGCCTCTACTAATTGATCTGAACTCGTCTGCTTATAAAGTGCGCCAGTGGTAGGGCAACGAAATGAATTATCCCCGATATCTTCTAGCGGGACCCCTGCGCGACCCACCCAACGAATTCTTTTTGCTGGATTACCGGCAACTAGAGCAAAATCAGGCACATCCTTGGTTACAACTGAACCTGCAGCAATTAGCGCCCATGCGCCGATCTTTACCGGAGCGATACAAACGGATTGGGCGCCAATACTGGCTCCATCTCCAATCGTGACTCCGACGGCATCCCAATCAGATCCAGATTTCAAAGTCATATCTGGATTGATTGCGCGCGGGTAATGATCGTTAGTTAATACAACAGCTGGTCCAATAAAAACACCTTGACCTAATACCGCTGGTTCGTAAACAAGTGCGTAATTTTGAATTTTGCAGTTATCTCCGAGTTTTACACCTGAACCAATGTAAGCGCCACGAGAAACAATGCAATTTTTGCCAAGGACTGCACCATCGCGGATTTGCGCTAAGTGCCAAATCTTTGAACCATCGCCAATTACAGCGGTGGAATCAACATCTGCAGTTGCGGCGATTGTGGTGGCCATTGTGAGAGCCTACCGCGAACTAGGAATAAGAGCCTTAATTTCCCTTACAAAGGCCTCATATTCAGCAGACGCGTTCAGATTTGCTGTGGCCCAAGTAACTGCGCTCTTACGCATCGCAATTAATTCAGCCGGATTTGCAGCCCATGCATTTAGCTTTGTTGAAACTGCTTTTGCATCGCTAGCGATTACACCACCATTACTTTTTTCTATTAACTCAACACAACGGGGAAGTGGCGTTGAAATAGTTGCAAGCCCACTTGCCATGTATTCATATAACTTACTTGGAATTGCAGCGCTGAAGGCAGGAGTCGGCTCTAAAAGCGAAAGTCCAACCCAGGCACCTTTAGCAAAGCTCCACGACTGCAAAGGTGTTAGCCGGCCGTGAAAAGTTACGCGCGAACTCGCTGAACTCTTTGATTTCCAATATTCAATAAATTCAGAATCGTTGGCAGAGATATTTCCGACAATATCAAAGTTCCATTGTGGCGATAATTCAGCTGCTTCTAATATTGTCTTAATTCCACGTGAAGTACGTACGTCGCCGATATAGATGGCCCGCGGCTGCGCCGAAAGTTCGCCACTTGGAGTAAGCAAATTTAAATCTGGAAAATTTCTAACAACTAGCCGTTTATTTGCATTAAATGGCGGAACCTGCACATCAGCAACAGTTGTTAAATCTGCGCGGGCTGCCACAATTGTCGCTAATCGAGCTATTACCTTTGCTAAAGCTCCGATCAGCCCCTTTGCCCAAGCTCGATCCTTTAATAATTCAAAGTAATCTTCATGAACATCGGCTACTAGTTTTCGACCCTTAACTCGGGCAACTAGCCATGAAACTGGCAGCAAATCTGGGGCAACCACAATCCAAATATTTCCTCTTGCGCGAAGCGGTAGAACTAGGTCGCGGATAATTCGCGCCACAAAACCTTTGCCACCGGGCGCTTGGTGAAACGTAACGCCGGCAGGTGCATCCTTTGCCGATCCCAGTGCCCAGACTTCAACCTGACAACCACTGCGAACTAACGCCCCACATAATCTGTGTAGACGCGCATCTGTTACTTGATCGGCAGAAGAAATGAGCGAAATAAGCATACATTTCTCCAATCGATCACTAAATTTAATAATCAAATCTTATAGGTTGCAGTACCCAGAAAAGGTTTCATCCACGTAAAAAGGTAAGATAGACCAATGCAAATAGAAATTCGATCGATCTCGCAAGAGGTACATCGTAATTTCATTTCAGAACTGCCCAGCGCATCTTTCTTACAACTTCCCGAATGGGGAGCTGTAAAGACTGACTGGCAGAGCAAATCTCTTGGAATTTATGAAGGCCCATCACTTATCGGAGTAGCGCTACTTCTTACGCGACCACTACCCATAGTCGGTAAATCATTTGGTTACATCCCAGAAGGACCGCTCTTCTTGCCAAGCCATTCCCATAAGGGAAAAGTGCTGGCTGCGCTTGAGGAATTTGCTAAGCAGGATCAGATCTTTCTTCTGCGAATCGGACCTGCGATCGCTTATCGCGATTGGGATCCGGAAGTTATTAAAGCAGCGCTGGCATCCGACCAAGCTAGTTCATTACTTACAACCGAAGCTACAACCGAATATGAAAACGGTCGATCAGCTATGGAAAGCTTTAAGAAAGCGCAATGGCGCGCGGTTGTATCTGAAAGTGGCTTTAGCGAAGGTCAACCGAACTTTGTCTTTCAAATTGATTTAAGTAATAGAGATGAAGAAAGCCTGGCATCTGGATTTAATCAACAGTGGCGCAGAAATATTAAGAAAGCAGAAAAAGAAGGCGTGGAAGTTATTCAGGGAAAGCGGGAAGAACTTGCAGATTTTCATAAGGTTTATCTAGAAACTGCCAAGCGCGATAATTTCATTCCCCGCCCGCTGCGCTATTTCGAGCGGATGTGGGATGAGTTAAATAGCCATGAAAAACATATGAAACTCTTCTTAGCTAGATGGCAGGGGCAAGTAATTGCATCAACCATCGCAATTCAAGTAGGTAGCCATTATTGGTATTCCTACGGAGCATCTTCTGCCTTCGGTCGCCAAGCGCGAGGCAGTAACGCGGTCCAATGGGAGATGATGAAAGATGCGCTGGCTAGCGGTGCGACGTGTTATGACCTACGGGGAATAACACCAACTTTGGATCCAAAAGATCCTCACGCTGGGTTGATCCAATTCAAAGTCGGCACCGGCGGATATGCCCGCCAACTAGTTGGTGAATGGGAGAAGCCAATAAATAAGTTTTGGGCGCTTGCCTTTGCCACATATCTTCGTATTCGCAAGTAATCTACGCTTATGCCACTTTCACTTCATGTCGATAGGCAAAAGTGGCGTTCGCATTTGAGCGCAATGATCAGCGCAAAGCCTGGCTTAGTACCGGTTATAAAAGGTAACGGCTATGGATTTGGGTTGGAATTCTTGGGCGCAGAAACGACTCGCCTTGGAGTAGAGACCGTTGCCGTTGGCCTAGCAAGTGAAGTAGCAAAAGTTCGCGCTACTTTTTCCGGTGAAATTATCGTACTTTCGCCAGATCACAGCGCAAGTGAAATATCAGATTTAAGAGTCATTGAGACAGTTTCTAGTATCGATAAACTTGAAAAAATTGCCGCTAATTCAAAGGTAATTGTTGAGATCCTGACTCCGCTTAATCGCCATGGCATTGATATCGCAGATCTCAGTCGTGCGCTCGCAATCGTTAAAGATCATGGATTGGTAATGCGCGGTTTTACTTTGCACCTGCCGATCGCCAGCATTGATCGTAAGTGGATCAGTTCAACGCTTCAAATGTTCCCTGAAGAAAGTACCGTCTGGGTCTCGCACTTACATAATGCAGATCAGATAAAGCGAGAATTTCCGAAGATCACATTCCGCGAAAGAATTGGAACTTCACTCTGGTTAGGTGCGGATTCTGCTCTAGAAGTAACAGCTACAGTGCTTGAGAATCGGCAGGTTAAGGGAGCTGCCGGCTATCAACAAAGAAAAGCAAACGGAAACGTAATTGTCGCCAGCGGCGGAACAGCCCACGGAATCGGCCTAACTGCACCACAAAGTGATTATTCATTGCTTGGTAGAGTAAAAATGATTGCACGTGCAATTGAATTAGCGTTTGGGAAAATGCGCAGCCCATTTCGTTGGGAAGGCAGAACCCTAAATTTCCTAGAGACTCCACATATGCAGTGTTCGCTACTAACCTGCAGTGGATCAAACCAACCAAAACCGGGCGATAATTTGAAAGTTCGAGTTCGCTACACCACTACAACTTTTGATCAGATTATTGTTCGGTAATTAAAATATGAGCGAACCATCAGTATTGCGTTCTTCTGCCGTTATGGCCGTTGGAACGATACTTTCTCGTGTTACCGGATTAGCCCGCAGCTTGCTTACGGTGACAGCTCTCGGTACCGCCATCCTTGGCGATACTTTTGCAGTCGCTAACACTGTTCCAACTGTTGTTTACATCTTGGTCGCAGGTGGCGCCCTCAATGCAGTATTCGTTCCACAAATTGTCCGCGAGATGAAGAGTAAAGATGGCGGCAATTCATATGTTTCTCAGCTTGCAACTGCAACCTTCACAATTCTGGGTTTAGCAACTCTCATTGGGGTTATCGCCGCACCACTTGTCGTTCGACTTTATGCCGCCAAATTTGGGGGAGTTGGTTTAGAAAGTGAATTTCAATTAACAGTTCTCTTTACCCGATATTGCCTTCCACAAATACTTTTCTTAGGGCTCTTCACGCTCCTTGGACAGATTGCCAATGCACGCGGAAGTTTTGGCCCAATGATGTGGGCGCCGATTCTCAATAACCTTATTGTCATTGGGGTTTTAATTGGGTTTATTGCGATAGCACCAGATGCTGCCAACGGGGTAATTAGTTCAGGTGCTAAAACGCTTCTGGGTCTGGGCACAACCCTGGGAGCGATTGCGCAAGCAGCCATATTAATTCCAGTTGTTGCCAAAACGGGTGTGCGACTTCGCCCTAACTTTCATTGGTCATCACTTGGAAAATCTGCACACTTGGCTAAGTGGACGATGATCTTCGTGCTTATCAATCAAGTTGGATTTATGGTCATCGTAAACTTGGCAACAGCCGCATCGGTACGCGCCAAGAACGCAGGGATCGATGCAGGTGTGGGCTTTACTCCGTATCAGAATGCGCATTTCATATTCTTACTTCCACATTCAATCATCGCTGTTTCACTTGTAACAGCGTTATTGCCGAGAATTTCTCGCTTTGCTGCAGAATCTCGGATCACACAAGTTCGTGATGATATTGAACTGACCTTGTCACATCTATATTCCATCATCATTCCAGCAGCATTTGCGCTCCTATTCTTGGGCCGCCCAATCGCTCATTTCATCTTTGCTGGGTCACGGACACAAGATGCTGATCAGATTGGTTTGATTCTCTCGGGCTTTGCCTTGGGGCTAATTCCATTCTGTAGTTCATATGTAATGTTGCGTGGCTTCTACGCATTTGAAGATACCAAGACGCCCGCAGGAATCACCTTGGTGATGAATATCGTGACAATTACCTGCGCCAGTATTGGATATTTTGTGCTGCCGATTCGCCTAATTACAGTTGGAATCGCGGTCTCATTTGGTGTCGGCTATCTAGCTAGCTCACAGTGGGCGCGACATCTTTTGGGCAAGCGAATTGGTGTAATGCACCTGCGAAGAGATGTAATTACTTTGACCTTTATCTCCGCTATTGCTTTTTTGCCAAGTTTGTTGGTAACACAACTTATTAAAGCTCACTTTAATTCAGGCAGTCCAAACCTGATTACCAGCGTAATGGCGCTAGCTGTATCAGGAGTAATTGCCTTGCCAATCTACTTTGGTCTTGGGCTTCGTCTTAAGGTTGCCCCAATCGAATTTGTTTCAGATGCCATCAAGAGTAGGTTTATAAATCGCTAAGCCTTAAAGAAGGTTTACTTCCGCAATAAGGATTTACTACAATTTAGATATGAAATTTTTGATCTCGGTAATCGACGATATGGCCAATTCCGGTACTCCTGAAGAAATGGTTGAGATAGATAAGTTCAATGATCAGCTACGTGCCGATGGTCAATTTCTATTTGCTTGGGGACTTCATTCACCCGAGAATGCAACCGTCATCGACAATCGCGGAGGCGCAAATTTAGCTACCGGAAAGCCCCACTTTGATGCGAAAGAGAATTTCAGCGGAATTTGGGTAATTGACGTTGCTGATCAGGAGACGGCGAGCAAATTAGCTTTTGCTGCTTCTAAAGCTTGCAATCGTAAGGTCGAACTTCGCCCAATGCATTAATCCTACTTATCTGGGTTAGGAACCGTTACATCGCGAACGAATGCTTCTAGATCGTTTGCAGATTGCAAGAATCCGCGCAGAGTGCGCAAAGTTGCACCAAAGTTGGTGAACTCACTCTCTTTTAGCCCATCAACGTCATACATCTTGTTGAACTCAGGCAAGGTTTGCAAAGTCTTCAAAATAGTCGGATCGACTGGCTCTTCGATGCTATTTGGATTAGGAATCATTCCTGATTTATTGATCTTTACTTGCCAGCTATATGGAGGAGAGATAACGGCATCTCCACCGATGATTTGGCTCCAATGCATGTGATTGCGAAATGCTGCAGATAGTAATCGCGTGCGATAACCACGTTGCTTATAGATTTGATGTGCATGTTTAAAGACGGCAACCCCGGCCCATTCCATAACACCTGGATCAATTAGCACACCAGATTTTTCAACCGATACCTTCACCCAGTCATCTACGCGCCCAACCATGATTGTGCAGACTGGGCCCATTTGCGAAATATCTAAACCTTCTGCTTCGCGGCGCCTTAGCCCACGTTCAATGGCTTCAGCAACTGCGATAGTTTGGGCAACCGAGAATGAAACTGTGGCATTAAGACTTACGCCGCAATAAGTGGCTTCTTCAAATGCGCTAATTGCCTCTGAAGTAACAGGGATTTTAACGATTATGTTTTTAGCAATCTTGGAGAATTCAAAAGCTTGATCGGCCAGGGCTTTGGCATCGCGGAAATTGCGAGGATCAGTTTGAATAGATAAGCGCCCATTGCGCCCGTTATATTTCTCAAATTCAGGTTCAAGGATTTTTGCAGCATTAACGGAAAGCTCTTCGACCATAGCCCAACCAATTTGATCATCAGTTGCAGAAGGATGTGCCTTGGCATATTCCTTAATGCGGCCAACCCAATATTCCTTATCTGCCTTTATAGCGCTAAGGGCAATAATTGGGTTACACGTCGCGCCAACGATTCCCCAAGTAAGGGCATCCTTTAACTCTTTTGGATCAGCCGAGTCATTCCACAGAACTGTTTGTGAATTTTCCTTCATAAACAAGAATGGTGATTGAGTCATATTTCCATCTTAGTAGATATTGCCTTTTTGCCATAAAGTTCTATCTATGAGTTTTCAACTTCGCCCATACAAGGAAGAAGAGTTTGAGCGTGCCTGCCAAGTACGTGGGCTCGAAACTCCTGACGCCAAGCTTCGTTTTAAGGTTCGCTTCGATGGGACCGGAAAGTGGATTGATCACTACCTTCACTTGGCTTTGGCAAGAGATGAAGAGTTGATTGGTGATGTGCAGTTGCGTCACTGCGATCGAACAATGCCCGATGGTGTTGCTCATATTGGAATTGATATTGCTGTAGCCGAACAGGGCAAAGGTGCAGGAACTAAAGCGCTTGAACTTGCCTGGCAATGGGCGCAAGCAAATAACTTTCATCGCTTAGAAGGTTCAACCGATGCTGCAAATGTTGCGATGCGTCGGGCATTTGAGAAAGCTGGCTGGAATTTTGAGGGGACTATGAAGAATCTATTTATGGAAGATGGCATTGGCCATGATTACTTATCTTTCGCAAAGACTATTTAGAGAATTATTTCCTACCTAAGAATTAAGTTAAGACCTGCAGCAGCAGCGGTGACTAAAGTGATATTTTGAAAAAGTTCTAGATCTATTCTGGAAATTAGCTTGCGGCCAACAATTGCTCCGATTGGAACCGCTGGCAGCGCGGGGAAAATATAGTGAAATGAATGAAAATCCAAGAGTCCCAGCCCCAAGGTAAAGGGAAGTTTAAAGACGTTGATCACAAAGAAGAACCAAGCAGTGTTGCCGAGAAAGTTCATAACCGAGTTACGGCGTAGCAATAGATAGATACTCATCGGTGGACCACCTGAATTTGCAACCATGCTCATAAAGCCGGCCATATATCCCAATACGATTCTTAGTGGTTTTGGGTATTTCAAATTTATATCTATATCTTGGCGCTGCAGACGCTGACTTATTGGATACAAGGCAACCAATATTAAAACAATCCAGCCAATAGTCTTCTTCAGCGATTGATCCGTTGAATGGGCCAGGAAATATGCACCAACAAGTACTCCTGCAATGACTGGCCAAATCAACTTTCTTAAGACTTGCCATTCGACATGTTTCTTATAAACACCGATTGCAAATAGATCACCAGTAATGAGCAATACCAACATCACACCCGTTGACTCTTTGGCGGGTAAAACGGTTGCTAATAACGCTGCGTTTATCATCCCAATTCCGCCAATAGCGGTCTTAGAAAGCCCAATCAGAAATCCGATTAAGACTAAAAGGAGTATTAAACCTAAACTCATAATGAATTAAGTGTATTGTTTGCTTAGTTTGGACCTGCGCAAATGCTGGATTTAGAAAGAGGATTTGATGTTAGAAGCGATTTTCCTAGGGGTACTACAAGGTTTAACCGAGTTCCTCCCAATTTCTTCTAGCGCTCATATTCGTATTGCAGGGGCTCTATTTGGCACTAATCAGGATCCGGGTGCAACTTTTACTGCGATTACCCAGATTGGCACTGAACTTGCAGTCCTGATCTACTTTAGAAGCGACATATTAAGAATTATTAGAGCTTGGGTAAATCAGATTGTTCGTCGCCAATTGGATAGCGCTGAAAAACGTGACGCTCGCATGGGTTGGCTAATAATTATCGGAACTCTGCCAATTGTTGCTTTGGGTTATCTAGGCCAAGATGTAATTAAGAAAGATTTCCGCTCACTCTGGCTAATCGCCTCAGTAATGATCATCTTTGGTGTGATTCTTGGAATCGCAGATAAGTATGGCAAGGTCAAGCGCGAGTTGCACGAATTAACTCCAGCACACGGAATTCTCTATGGGTTAGCACAATCACTTGCACTCGTTCCTGGCGTTTCAAGATCTGGGGCAACGATTGCAATGGGGCGCATGCTTGGCTATAGCCGCGAAGCTGCGCTTCGCTATTCATTCTTATTAGCGCTACCAGCCGTATTCGGTAGCGGACTTTATGAATTAAAGGGAGCACTTGGCACAGATGCTGCCAATCAAATCTTTAGCCTGCCCGAAACTCTAGTTGCAACAGTTATCGCATTTGTAATTGGATACGCCGTCATCGCTTGGTTATTGAAATATGTAATTACCAAGAGCTTTGCGCCATTTATTTATTATCGTATAGCGTTAGGAACCCTGGTTCTTGTAGGACTAGCCACAGGAGTTATTGGGTAGTGAAGAACTGGTCGGGCACGGTTACATTCCAAGATTCGAAAACTCTTGCACCTAAATCGATCGATGAGCTAGCAAAGATCGTTGCTTCAGAGGCAAAGACCCGTGCACGCGGCAGCGCCCACTGCTTTAACGCAATGGCTGACACCAACGCTGTTGCGATCACTTTCGAAAATATGCCCCAAGAGATCGTTATCGATAAAGATCGTGCGATCGTAACCGTTCCGGCTGGAATGAAATACGGAGCACTGGCAGTTGCGCTGCATGATCGCGGTTGGGCACTTCATAACATGGCATCGCTGCCACACATTTCAGTCGCTGGTGCAATCGCAACCGCGACACACGGATCAGGTGTCGGAAACGGAAATTTAGCAACCGCTGTTCGCGGGCTCGAGATTGTTCTGCCTGACGGAAATATAAAGAAGGTAACTTCGGAAGACCCGGATTTCGCTGGTTTTGTAGTAGGGCTTGGCTTAGTTGGAATCGTGACAACTGTGGAACTTGCAATTGAACCAACTTTTAATATTGAGCAAACCGTTTACCGAGGAATGTCACGCGAGACATATGCAGCAAATTTAGATGAAATCATGTCGCTTGCTTACAGCGTCAGTTACTTCACAACATGGGCAGCAGCCGGTGGGGGAGAAGTTTGGGCGAAGTTTCGCAGCGGTGTAAAAGCACCTGCAGGATTGTTTGAAGCATACCCAGCAACTTCCAATCGCCATCCTTTGCCAGGTTTGAATCCAGAACCTTGCACAGAACAGATGGCAGTTAGTGGCCCATGGCACTTGCGTTTGCCACACTTTAAAATGGAGTTCACTCCTAGTGCTGGCGATGAGATTCAAAGCGAGTTCTTTGTCGATCGTAAAGATGCACCAGCGGCAATTGCAGCGCTTGAAAAGATTGCACCACAAATAAATGAGATCTTGTGGGTTACAGAGATTCGAGCCATTGCGGCGGATAACTTATGGATGAGCCCGCATTATCAGCGAGATTCAATTGGAATTCACTTCACCTGGAAGAAAGTTGATGCGGTCTACGAATTCGTTAAAGTCGTAGAAGCAGTGCTTGCGCCATTTAACTATCGCCCGCACCTAGGCAAAGTCTTTTCGGCAAGCCCGGAATACCTAAATTCTGTTATGCCAAAGATGGATGATTTTATGAAATTAGTGAAGCAAATAGATCCTGCAAACAAATTTGGCAATGCCTTTACAGATAACCTGATAGGGCGTTAAATCTCTAACTTATAACCTAGTCCACGGATAGTGTGAATAATCGTTGGATTTGCAGGATCAGCCTCGATCTTGGCGCGCAGGCGCTTGATATGAACATCTAGAGTTTTAGTATCGCCGAAGTAATCATTACCCCATACTCGATCGATTAACTGGCTGCGGGTCAGTACTCGACCGCTATTGCGCATCAAATATTCAAGGAGTTCAAACTCTTTAAGTGGAAAAGTCACTGCAATAGAGTTAATGGTTATTTGGTGCTTATCCAGATCCATACGAATTGGTCCGACAGTTAGTTCATGTCCATCTTCTGCGGGATGCGCATCAGTTGAATTACGGCGCATAACTGCCTTGATGCGAGCCAATAGTTCGCGCGATGAATATGGCTTTGTTACATAATCATCTGCCCCAAGTTCCAAACCTACGACCTTGTCGATTTCAGAATCTTTTGCAGTCAACATGATGATTGGTACTTGTGAAGTGGAACGGATAACGCGGCAGACTTCGGTGCCAGATACTTCAGGGATCATCAGATCAAGAAGTATTAAGTCAGGTGAAAAGCTATTAAATGACTCAATAGCTTGTGTGCCATTGACTGCTACCTCAACCTCGTAGCTCTCCTTCTTCAAGAGATAAGCAAGGGCATCTGAAAATGAGATCTCATCTTCGACGATTAGTACTTTAGTCATCTTTCATCCTCTTTTTGCGATTGGATTGGAAGGCGAATAGAAAATGTGCTGCCGACATTTTCGGAGCTCCATACTGAAATCTCACCACCGTGTTTGGTGATGATGTGTTTAACAATTGATAGGCCAAGCCCGGTTCCGCCTGTTTCGCGCGAACGTGCTGGATCAACCCGATAGAAACGTTCAAAAATTCTTTCTACTTCCGCCTCTGGAATGCCGATTCCCTGATCTGCGACAGAGATAGTAATGATCTCGTTATCAATCGATGTACTAACAGCGACCTTGGTGTCTGCTGGAGAGTAATTAACAGCGTTTTCAATTAAATTATGAATTGCCATAGTCAATTGATCGCGATCTCCCAAGATGGTGCCATCTTTAGATTCTTGGAAAGTTAAATTGATCTGGCGCGAGTCAGCGGTTGTGCGACATTGGTCGAGCGCTTCCTTTATTATTTCGGAAGCCGAAAGTAGCTGTGCTTCCTTCAGTGGATCAGAATCCTGTACGCGCGATAGCTGAATGATCTCTTGAACCAAGTCAGTAAGGCGCTTGGCCTCAACCTGCATGCGCGAGGCAAATCTAGTTACCGCTTCAGAATCATCTTTGGCGCCAAGGACTGCTTCACTAAGCAAAGAGAGCGCACCGATCGGTGTCTTTAATTCGTGGGAAATATTCGCGACGAAATCACGACGCACATCATGAACGCGTTGGGCTTCGCTTTCATCACGAAGCAAAACTAATACTAATTCATTTTCAGTTAAAGGAATTATCGTTACGGTAATTTCGCGGGTACCTTCACCAATTGGTCCTCGTGCGATTTCAATTGTTCCGGTCTGCTTAATATTTGTTCTGCGAACTACGCGTATCGATGCGAGTAGTTCTTCACTTTGAATGCGACCATCGCGTAGAATTCCGAGTTGTTCGGCTTCTGAATTGGTAAATATCGCTACTTCTCCAGGAGCTACAACCAGGCTGGCACCATCTAGTTGGTTGAGGGCGCTTTCGAGCAAAAGGGGAAGCTCGCGCTGGTTCTGAACTTCTTCTGCCTTAGCGCGGCGCCACATAGCCAAACTCTATAGCCCAAAAGTGGCAGTTCACCTTATGTTCACTCAATCGTGTGACTCTGTTAATCCGCTCCGCCTACGTTCGCCCCATGCCTTTAATCAGATCCGTATTCCAAGATGAACTAGATGGCGTTTCCCAAACACTCTTTGACTTAAGCGTCATGGTTTCTGACTCAATGGCGAAAGCAACCAAGTCAGTCATGTCCAAAGATTTGAAACTTGCTGAGGATGTAATAACTTTTGATGAAAAAGTTGACACCGTGCAGCACGATCTTGATGCGCGCATCATTGACATCATTGCCAGACAACAACCGGTAGCTTCCGATCTTCGTGCACTAGTTACTGCGCTTCGCATGTCAGCTGACCTAGAGCGCATGGGCGACTTGGCGCATCACGTCGCTAAGTTAGTTCGCTTGCGTCACCCAGAAAGCGCCGTGCCTGCAGAACTTCTACCGATGTTAGAGGCGATGGGCGAGACTGCCGAAAAGATCGCTACCAAAACTGGCGTCGTAATTTCGACTCGCGATACCGCTCTTGCGGCACAAGTTGAGAAAGATGATGACGAGATGGATCTCCTCCATCGTCAATTAATTTCAGCGCTGATTGCACCAACTTGGCAACATGGTGTTGAAACAGCAATTGATTTAACTTTGCTCGGACGTTATTACGAAAGATATGCCGATCACGCAGTCTCAGTTGCACGTCGCGTTATCTTCCTAGTTACAGGAAAATTTGCTTAATATGTCATCTGCAACTTTAACTCCAAGTCCACGCCAGATCTCTACAGAGCCACGTCGCTCCGATAAAGTCTTTCGTGGCGTTGTTACTGGAGGAGGACTTTCTTCGCTTGTAATTCTGGGACTGATCACAGTCTTCTTGGCTTATAGAGGTTTTGAAGTCTTGCGCCAAGAAGGAATCGGCTTCATCACAAAAGCTGAAT
This sequence comes from Actinomycetota bacterium, assembly GCA_037140155.1. Classification (GTDB taxonomy): domain Bacteria; phylum Actinomycetota; class Actinomycetes; order Nanopelagicales; family Nanopelagicaceae; genus Planktophila. The sequence goes on along the minus strand of JBAXFA010000008.1, from coordinate 2,838 downwards.
GGGCGATAACACTTGATGATTCGAACAATATCGTTCAAAGCCACTTCGGAATCGCGGCAATGTTGGTCGGAACGATTCTCTGCTCACTTGTTGCAGTTGTTATTGCCCTACCTATCTCAGTGTTTTCCGCGCTCTTTCTAAACTTCTACGCTCCTGAATGGTTGAAGAAGATCCTGGTAACCGTTATTGATTTGATGGCAGCATTTCCATCGATCCTTTTCGGCGTTTGGGGATTCTTGGTTCTAATGCCCAGCGTTGAATATTGGGGTAAGTTAATTAATAAGTATTTGGGTTGGATTCCACTCTTTGAGGTAAAGCCATACTATTTAACGCGATCACCATTTGTTGCCGGCGTTGTTCTTGCAATCATGATTATTCCAATCATCACATCGGTATCACGTGAAATATTTGCGCAGGCACCGTTAGATCGCATTCAAGCGGCATTTGCACTTGGTGCAACTCGATGGGCGATGATCAAAGCTGTAGTAATTCCACACGGTCGCAGCGGTGTAATCGGTGGAGCGATGCTCGGTCTTGGCCGTGCCATGGGTGAAACTGTTGCCGTTTACACAGTATTAAATATTGTCTTCCAGATTAACTGGCACGTATTACTGGGCGCAGGCGGAAACGTAGCATCTTTAATCATCGCAAAATTTGGTGAGGCAAGTCCATATGAGATCAAAGCTTTGATGGCAGCAGGCTTAGTTCTCTTCCTGCTAACACTGATTGTAAATGCGCTAGCCAATTTGATTGTTAAGACCACGGGAAAGTCAGGGCGATGACAACTACTGCCGTACCTAGTAAGCCTTGGGAGAAAAGTTCTCGAGATAGAATCCGTGATTTCTCCTTCTTAGTATTAGCAATCGCGTTTTCATATGCTTTTGTTGGCGTAACAGCGATGAAGGGCAAGATTGCCTATGCTTTCGTATTCTTTGTGGCGTATGGAGTTATTGTTGCGGTATTTTCCTTCATAACTCGTGGTGCGCCAGCGGCCAAAGATGCTTTCGTTAAAACCTTGGTTGCACTCGGAGCAGTTATCACCTTGATGCCGATCGCAAGCATAATTCTTACTGTTATTCGCAGAGGTCTACCTGGCCTTAAATTGAATCTCTTTACTCAAGATATGTCTCTTGCGGCTCCAACCGATCCATTAAACAACGGTGGATTGCTCCATGCGATTACCGGAACTTTGACGCTAGTCGTTTTAGCACTTGTCATGAGCGTTCCTATCGGAATTCTTACCGCTTTATATTTGACGGAAATCAAGGGGCGATTCTCAGGGCCAATCCGCTTCTTAGTTCAAGCAATGAGTGGTGTGCCATCAATTGTTGCGGGCCTCTTTATCCTTTCGGCCGTCTTATATCCAATCACCAAGTCATATTCAGCGCTCATGGGCGCACTTGCGTTAACTATTTTGATGATTCCAACAGTTGCGCGCACCTCTGAAGAGGTACTGCAGCTGATCCCGAATGATTTGCGTGAAGCCGGTACTGCACTTGGCGGAACGCAATGGCGCACCGTCGCAATGATTGTTGTACCTGCGGCGCGAAGTGGTTTATTAACCGCCGTTATTTTAGGAATTGCCCGTATTGCCGGCGAGACAGCTCCATTGTTACTTCTCTCAGGTGGTGGGGACAAGGTCAATCCGAATCCATTTAATGGCCCCGTTGGATCTCTTCCTTATTACATTTGGAAGTCATTTAACGCAGGCTCACCAGAATCACTTACTCGTGCATGGGCTGGACTACTTGTCTTGATGCTCTTGGTCTTAATTCTCTTCGTGCTAGCTCGTGCGCTATCCACCCGAAAGGTTTCCAAATGATCCAGACTCCTGAAAGCGAGAAAGAAATGTCAACAGCTGCGCAACCAAGTTCATTGGCGAGTGTCGCAAATGCGAAGTCACCGCGCACCCAACCGACTCAGGCGACCGGTACGGGTCTGGAAACCCGAGGTATTCATGCCTGGTTTGGCAAGAACCATGTACTTGCTGACGTAAATCTAGAGTTTGCGGCAGGTTCTGTAACGGCGCTAATTGGCCCATCGGGTTGCGGGAAATCTACATTTATTCGCACCATCAATCGTATGCACGAATTTATTCCGGGCGCTGCTATGGCCGGTGAAGTTTTGCTTGATGGAAAAGATGTTTACGCAGCAGGAGTAGATGTAACCAAGATTCGCCTACAAATCGGCATGGTGTTCCAGAAGCCAAATCCATTCCCATCTATGACAATCGGTGAGAATGTACTTTCTGGTCTAAAACTTGCCCAGCTTAAAGTTGAAAATAAAGACGAACTTTTGGAATCATGTTTAGTACGTGCTGGATTATGGAATGAAGTTAAAGATCGCCTCGGCGCACACGGTGGATCACTTTCTGGTGGCCAACAGCAGCGTTTATGTATCGCTCGAGCGCTAGCCGTCCGCCCTCAAGTTCTCTTGATGGATGAGCCATGTTCAGCTCTTGATCCAGGATCAACGCTGCGCATTGAAGAGACTATCCGTGAGCTCTCCGATTCGATGACAATCGTCATCGTGACCCACAATATGCAGCAGGCGGCCCGTGTTTCTGATTACACCGCCTTCTTCTTATCTGATGGTGGACCTGGTGAAATGATCGAAGTTGCCCGCACCAGTGAGATCTTCTCGCAGCCAAAGGATCAGCGCACCGAAAATTATGTCACCGGGCGTTTCGGGTAGTTGTAACCTGCTGTTCACTTAAAGGTCGCCTCACGTTTACGGTGCAGGCGTACTTCGTTAACCGCACCTGCCTAGTTTTCTCCTAGCAATACACCTATATCAAATAAGGGGAAAATTAATGAAAGTTTCAATGCTCGCAAAATC
>JBAXFA010000007.1:0-42075 GCA_037140155.1 Actinomycetota bacterium | reverse complement strand
GTTGTAACGCGCACCGTCATTGATTTCTTTGCAATTGCGATTACTTCCACAATCGACCAGGCACCTAGCCCATTAGAGAGCGCTAGCGATTCACCGATTTGGGTCCGCAGCACGCGGATGGCATGCCCGGCATCATCGCCTTCAAATTCGTAAGTACCACCAACCGTGGTTGGCAGATCTGCAACGAAGAAGAGCGTCAGCATTAGCGACCGAAGGCATCTCTAAATTTGCTAAAGAATCCTTGCTCGTGGCCCTTAACCTTTACATCGCCGGGCTTTTCTCCACGCGATGCTGCAAATTTACGTAATAGCTCTTCTTGTTCGCGATTTAATTTATGCGGAGTCTGTACTTCCACATGCACAATCAAATCTCCACGGGTAGCAGCGCGCAAGCGGGTCATGCCTTTACCGCGCACCGAAATGGTTGCACCAGATTGTGTTCCAGCACGAACTTCAACTTCGATTGGCCCATCTAAAGATTCGACCATAACTTTTGTGCCGAGCGATGCTGCCGCAAATGAAACTTCGATCGCCACGTGCAAGTTATGGCCATCGCGAATCAAGAACGGGTGTTCTGCTTCAACGATTTCAACATAGAGATCACCTGCAGGTCCACCGCCAGCACCGACTTCACCGCGGCCGGCGAGCTGAATTCGATTGCCAGTTTCTACACCTGCCGGAATTTTTATTGAAATATTTTGGCGCGCACGAACACGTCCATCGCCAGCGCATTCGCGACATGGATTGGTAATTACGCTGCCATATCCCTGACAAGAACTACAAGGACGCGAAGTCATAACTTGGCCTAAGAAGGAGCGCTGTACTTGTTGGGTTTCACCGCGTCCTTTACAGACTTGGCACATAGAAGGCTGTGATGAATCAGCTGATCCTTGCCCGCTGCACTTGGTACATGTGACTGCATTTTCGACAGAGATTTCGCGTTCTGTTCCAAAGCAAGCTTCATTTAAATCAACTTCAACGCGGATAAGTGCATCTTGTCCTTGGCGCATACGTGGGCGTGGTCCACGATTTTGTCCGCCGCCAAAGAAGGCGTCCATGATGTCGCTAAATCCACCACCACCGAATCCCCCGCCAAAACCACCGAAGCCAGAACCGCCCATGTCATATGACTGGCGCTTTTGGGGATCGCTTAATACTTCGTAGGCAGCAGTTACCTCTTTAAATTTATCTTGTACCGCAGGATCAGGATTTACATCCGGATGCAGTTCGCGAGCTATCTTGCGATATGCCTTTTTAATTTCATCAGCGCTGGCGCCGCGATCAACGCCAAGTGTTTGGTAGAGATCAGACATAAATTAATTGCTCTCCGAAATATATCGACCAACATAACGAGCTACGGCAGTAACCGCAGCCATCGAACCTGCATAATCCATACGGGTGGGACCAAGAACGCCAACGGCTCCACTTGGTGAACTATCTGAACCGTAGCCAACTGTAACGAGCGATGTTTGTCGCAAATTAGTCTCGCTCTGTTCTCCACCGATACGGACGCGGACATTTTCGTTGGCATCATCAAGTAAGCGCAGTAATACAACTTGTTCTTCCAGCGCTTCCAGAATTGGCGATAGTGATTTCCCTAAATCTTCACCTGAACGTGCCAAATTACCTGTGCCTGAAATCGTCAACTTCTCACTACCCATACCTTCACCTGTTATTGGATAGGTAATCACTGCAACCTGTTTAGTTAAATCTGCCAATAACTTGGCGGATCTCTTCATCAGCTGCTCCAAGTTATTTGCCTCATCTAAGAAAGTCTCAATAGCGCGGCGTTCGGCAGAAGATAACGGCTTTACCGTTGCTAACTTATCTACGAAGACGCGATAACCCAGATCGGTTGGAATACGACCAGCAGATGTATGTGGATGGGTAATCAAACCTTCATCTTCTAGAACTGCCATCTCGTTACGGATCGTTGCAGGAGAAAGCCCAAGAGATGACTTATCAGCGATTGATTTTGAGCCAACTGGTTCTTGCGTCGCTACGTATTCATCGACGATAGCGCGCAAGATCTCTAGACGGCGTTGAGATTGCATAGTCTTTTAAGAGTTCTCTTCTTTAGATCAGTACGAGGGCGATCGAGATTAAAGTTAAAAGAAAGAAGGCAGGAAAAGCAGTCTTGGCTTTACCTGCACGAAAGTGAGTAAAAATCGCACCGGCCATAAAGAACCACAACCCCATCAATGGGAAGTAAGCCATCCAGTTCCACTTCAGACCAAGAATTAAACCAAAGGCAAGAAGTGCTTCAAAGACGCCAATAATGCGAGCGATGCCATCTTTTACATTTACATCGCGAGTTCCAGATAGCCCCTTCTCATTTCCGCTGGCTTTACTTAGCCCAGAGACAACAAAGACGAGTGCAAGAAAGGATAAAAGGATCGTTGCGTTAGTGCTCATGGGCTAAAGGTACTACAAGGCGCTAGCCCAGCGCCTCTCGTACTAAGTGATCTGCGATCAATCGCCCCTGAGCGGTCAACTGCAGGTGTTTATCAATCAGATTCAAATGGCCACTATTTTGATATTGCAGAATTCGCGTTTGCGCATCATCACTCAATAAATCTAAGGAAAGACCTGTGCGCATTCTTATTGCAAGCATTATTGCTTCATCGCGCAATTGCTCATCAGTCAACAATTCAGAATCTGCAATCGGTGATTCTTTAGCAAATAGCTTCTGCTTATAAGCAGTTGGATGTTTCACATTCCAGAAACGCTTCTTATCTATATGCGAATGTGCACCGGGACCGAGTCCCCACCAATTAGCGCTCTTCCAGTAAGCGATATTGTGTTGGCATTCATGTCCAGGCTTTGCCCAATTAGATAGCTCATACCAATCAAGGCCTGCCGCATTACACATCTGATCAACCAGCAAATACATATCTGCCATCAGATCATCATTAGGCATAGATAAATCACCACGTTTAATTTGTGCAGCGAGCTTTGTGCCTGTTTCTACAATTAAGGCATATGCACTGATGTGGTCAATATCTAGCGATAGTGCTTCAGTTACTGTTGCGCGCCAATCTTCCAGTGATTCACCAGGTGTTCCGTAAATCAAATCAACGCTAATGCTCGCAAAACCTGCAGCACGCGCCATATCGACAGCCCGCTTAACATTTGCTGGATTATGCGTACGATCTAAAACCGCCAAGACATGTGGTTGTGCTGATTGCATTCCAAATGAAATTCGATTAAAACCAGCTGCTAAATAACCCTGTAATTTCTCCTCTGTTACCGAATCAGGATTAGCTTCAAGAGTTATCTCGCAATCGGTAGTTAAACCATTGCGCGCCCTAACTGCCGTGATAACGCGACCTAAATCCTTGGCGGGCAATAAAGATGGTGTGCCTCCCCCAAAGAAAATGGTCGGCACTTGATCAATCGGTGCCGCTTCTAATTCCAAGAGAACGGCATCGATGTAATCATTCGAGACTATTTCAAGAGATGCGCCATCTTGCAGCTCATTCGGGGTATAGGTATTGAAATCACAATAACCACATCGCTTGATGCAGTATGGGATATGTACGTAGAAGGAGAGCACGATCAGTCTTGCTTACGCGCGGCTTTAATCTTTTCGATATCAGCATCTGTGGCAAGGGCGGCGACGAAGGCTTCTTGCGGAACTTCCACGCGGCCAACCATCTTCATGCGTTTCTTTCCTTCTTTCTGCTTTTCTAGCAGTTTACGTTTACGAGAAATATCGCCACCGTAACATTTTGCAAGAACATCTTTCCGGATCGCTCGAATGCTCTCGCGCGCGATGATGCGGGAACCAATTGCCGCCTGGATCGGAACCTCGAATTGTTGACGCGGAATTAGTTCGCGTAGCTTGCCGGTCATCATTACGCCATAGGCATATGCCTTATCGCGGTGAACGATCGCGCTAAAAGCATCGACTGCTTCACCTTGGAGCAAGATATCGACCTTAACTAAGTTGCCTTCTTCATCGCCGAGTTCTTCATAGTCAAGGGATGCATAACCTTTAGTACGGCTCTTTAATTGATCAAAGAAATCAAAGACGATTTCAGCAAGTGGCAAGGTGTAGCGGATCTCCACGCGATCTTCCGAGATGTAATCCATACCTTGCATCGTGCCGCGGCGCTCTTGGCAGAGCTCCATGATGGTGCCGATGTATTCAGATGGCGCCAAGATGGTGCACTTTACGATCGGTTCTTTTACAAAGTTAATCTTGCCATCTGGAAATTCTGATGGGTTAGTGACAACAAACTCTTTACCATCTTCAAGCGTTACGCGATAAACCACGTTTGGGGCAGTTGAGATCAAACTGATGCCGGATTCGCGTTCTAACCGCTCGCGCACGATCTCCATATGTAGCAAACCTAAGAAACCGCAGCGGAAACCAAAGCCAAGAGCCGCAGAACTTTCAGGTTCGTAAACTAGCGCTGCATCATTTAGCTGCAACTTATCTAGCGCATCGCGCAATAGTGGGAAGTCAGCGCCATCTAATGGAAATAGTCCAGAGAAGACCATCGGCTTAGGATCTTTATATCCGGCCAATGGAGTCTTAGTTGGGTTTTGATAATTAGTGATCGTGTCACCAACACGAGATTGGCGAACATCTTTTACGCCAGTAATTAAATAACCTACTTCGCCAACGCCTAAGCCTTTGCTGGGCAGTGGTTCTGGTGAGATGACACCAACTTCTAAAGCTTCATGGCGCACGCCAGTTGAGAACATTTGAATCTGTTCGCGTGGATTGATGCGTCCATCGATAACACGAACATAGGTAACTACGCCGCGATAAGAGTCATAGACCGAGTCAAAAATAAGTGCGCGCGCTGGTGCATTGGCATCTCCTACTGGCGCAGGAATCTGCGCAACGATTTGATCCAGTAATTCAGCAACGCCATCGCCAGTCTTGCCAGATACGCGTAAGCAATCTTCAGGCTTACAACCAATTAACCGTGCAAGTTCTGCCGCAAATTTCTCAGGTTGAGCGTTAGGAAGATCGATCTTATTTAGCACTGGAATAATCGTTAGGTTATTTTCCATAGCCAGATACAAGTTAGCTAAAGTTTGCGCTTCAATTCCTTGCGCACAATCAACGAGCAAGACTGCGCCTTCACATGCAGCCAGCGAGCGCGAGACTTCATAGGTAAAGTCGACGTGGCCTGGCGTATCAATCATATTAAGAATGTATTCCTGGCCATCGATACCGCTGCGCCAAGGCAGGCGAACTGCTTGGGATTTAATGGTGATGCCGCGTTCGCGTTCGATATCCATACGATCTAGATATTGGGCACGCATATTGCGCGCTTCTACGACTTCGGTAATGCCGAGCATTCGATCGGCAAGGGTTGATTTGCCGTGATCGATATGGGCGATGATGCAGAAGTTACGGATCTGCGCCGGATTTGTTGCGGCAGGTTGCGGGGCCTTAGCAAGGGAGATTGCAGGCACTTTTATCCGCCCCTTTTAATGTCTGGAGGGTGAATTAACGAACGCCGGCTTTGGCAGCAGCCTTAGCCATTGATGACTTCTTATTTGCAGCTGTATTGCGGTGAAGAACACCCTTTGAAACAGCAACATCTAGAGCCTTAGAAGCAGCGCGGAGTTCAGCTGTGGTTGTTGCTGCATCACCTTTAGCAACTGCATCGCGGAATTTGCGAACAGCGGTCTTGATAGATGAAGAGACAGACTTGTTGCGAGCTTGCGCCTTATTGTTTGTCTTAACGCGCTTGATCTGCGACTTGATATTTGCCACGTGTATTACTCCGAACGTCTAAAGCTGTGATAACCCTTTTGGTTGCCAAGCAGATGCGTAGGTTATCAGCGCAAGGGGTTCAGGCTCAAATTGAGGTGAAATCCCCGCCTATCGGGCAGCGCGAGCGGCGGTAATTGTGGCGAGGGCTTTTTCTAAGGCATAGATCGGATCTGTGGCCGCACCCTTTACTTGCGCATCAGCCAGCGCAATTGCTTGAACTGCTTTCGAAAGAGCTCGTGGTGTCCAACCTTGCAATTGGCGACGGGCTTTATCAATCTGCCATGGCGCCATCCCAAGTTGTCCCGCTAATTCAAAAGATTTTGCGCCGTTGGCAGATCCTGAGACCTTGGCCAATGATCGCAGCGCAGATGCAATTGCTGATGTCACCATTACGGGATCGGTGCCAGTTTCAATTGCACTACGAAGTGAAATTAACGCAACCGGCAAATTGCCATCGACGGTGGCATCTGCGACATCAAAACCAGTTGTTTCGATACGGCCTTGGTGGAATTTATCAACGGCTGCTTCATCGATAACACCAGCAGGTGAATCAAGTGCAATCTGTGAGACTGCTTGTTGTAGTTCGCGCATATCGCCACCGAGTGCGCCAACTAAGGCGGCGACTGCGCCAGGTGATGCTTTGCGACCACTATCTAAAAATAACTCGTTTACGAAACTTTCTTTTTCGGCATCTTTCTTGAGCGGCTCGCAGGCAATTATTTCCGGCTTTGCTTTCTTAATTGCATCAAGTAGCGCTTTACCTTTTACGCCACCTTTATGTACAAAGACCACGGTGGTTAGCCCATCTGGTTCGGATAAATATCGGGTGACTTCATCTTTAGAATCTTCAGGTAAATCTTGCAGATCTTTAATAATCAGCGCACGGCGTTCAGAAAATAGTGAAGGCGCTAGCGCATCAGAGATATCACCCAATAAAGCATCGGCGGCGAAGATGGTGGTGATCTCGGCGCTTTCTTCTTTTAGCTGCGCAGTTAATTTAGCCAGCGCGCGATCTGAGAGTGCGCCTTCTGAACCCAGGATGAGATAAAACGGATTCACGCTTTACTCCCATCTAATAAAGTTAAAATTTCCTTTACCGGTTCGAACCTTTAGCCGATGTCTATGCGCTACGACTGCAATGGCGCCATCAACGTCGGTACGCAGTACTTTAGCGCCTACCTGTTCCAATAGCGCCAAGGTCTTAGGCGCCGGATGTCCATAGCTATTTCCTGCTCCAACGCTGATCATGGCAACTTGCGGACTTAAGTGACGCGCCAAACTCTCATCTTGATATGCAGACCCGTGGTGGCAGACTTTATAAATATCAACGTGGGTTAATTCTGGTGCGATGACCGCTTGGGTAAGCGGTTCCATATCTCCACCGGCAAAGAGCGAAAAATCTGGCGTATCAATGCGCACTGCGATGCTGGAATTATTTGGATCATATTGACCGTTATCAGGCCATAAGACTGTGATATTTGTGCTGCCAAGTTGAGCAGTTGTTCCACGGTGCACATTTCCAAACCAAGTTGTTCCGACCTTGCGACCACGGACTGCGCCAGATAAACCTGCGATGTGATCGGCATGGCCGTGTGTCAAGATTAATAAAGGGATTTCACGGATCGATAACTGCTTCAAGCAGCGATCGATTAATTCGGGATCAGGACCGGTATCAATCACGATTGCGCGATGCTTTCCTAAGTTAATTGCTGAACCATCACCTTGCCCGATATCGCAATTGGCCACTTGCCAATCACTACCGGGAAAACGTTGCAGATAAGACAGCGAAAGAATAAGCAGCAAACCTGCGATAAAGACCTTACGTGGCAAGGTTAAGATAAGTGCAATTACCAATACCGCTACCGTGAATCCAATTAGCCCTTTGCTCAACGTCAGAACGCGAAATCCTGCCGCCCAATCAGCAACACTGGCGATCCACCAGGCCAGCGGTTTGACGCAAGTTACAAGTAATACCGAAAGTTGTGGCAGCAGCGGTGAAATCAAAGCCGCGATAAAACCGAAAATCGTTATTGGTGCAACAGCCGGCGCTGCCAACAAATTAGCCAGAATGCTCATCGGTGATAGATAGCCCGCAATTGCCACAATAACTGGCGCGCAAAAGACCATAGCGGCTATCGGTGGTGCGATCGCTTGCGCCGCAAAATTTGGCAACCAGCGTTCTAGATAGGACACAATCTTTGGCGCAAAGAGCAGCAAACCTGCGGTTGCCAAAACCGATAAAGCAAAACCGGGATCGCGCCCTTGCCAGGGATCGCCAATAACAACTGCTGCGATCGCAAAACCTAAAGCTGGCAAAGAATCTGAGCCACGTTTGGTGGCATAGGCAATTAGTAAGACTGCCGCCATTGCGGCTGCGCGCAAGACAGAAGGTGATGGCCGCACCAGCGCAATAAATGCGATCAAGGTAAAAGCGGTAGCAATAATTCGAAAGCGCATGGTGCGAAAGAGAAATTGTGCACACCATAAAATGAAAGCCGAAACGATTGCAAAGTTGGCACCGGATACTGCAACTAAATGGGTCAGCCCAGAACGGCGCATATCAGTGCGAAAGTTCTCACTTTGCAGTGAGGTATCACCTAAGACCATGCCAGGAATTAGCGAACCTGCATCTCCCGTACCGCTTGCTTCACGCAGTCCCAGACGAATTTTGCCAAGTGCTGCCGCCCATCTCGTAGGCTCAGTAATAACTTTTACTTCGGTATTTGCAAGCAAGAGCGCCGCAACCCGCGGTTCTTTACTTCGCGTTATCTGTACTCTCGCAGATACTTTCTGTCCGGGCAGTAACTTTGCGATTTCGCGATCAGTAGCAATTAATCGCACCGGAATATGTAATTTATAGGTAAGTCCGTCGATTTGGATCTCGCGCAGACTGGCTAGCGCGCTATAGCTTGGGGGTAGAAAGTTCTGCCCGCTAACTCGCTTTGCGCTTTGATGCGGATCAGTCGTTAGCTGCGCAGTTACTTCAGCGCTCTCGCCGAAGTGCTTTGCCACCAAACTAGATTGCAGACTTTGCTGGCGCAACGACATAACCGATGAACCCAGCGCCAGTGCAAAGGCAAGTACGATAAAACGGTTACGTCGCTGAGATAGAGAGATGAGAACTAATAGCGCCGCAGCTACAGTTGTTCGCCACGGTGCTACATAGCTCTGTAGCAGCGCGCCACACCAAAGCGCACCGCCTAAGGCAAGTGCGCGGTAATCAATTAGACGCGTAGCTTCTCTTTAAACTGTGCGAACTTGGCAGCCCCGATTCCAGAGACTTTCAGGAGATCTTCAACAGTTAAGAACGGGCCATTTTGATTTCGGTAAGCAATTATTCGCGCAGCTAATACCGGACCAATCCCATCTAGTGATTCGAGATCTTTTGCACTTGCGCGATTTAGCGCAAATGGACCTGTGTTCTTAGCCTTTGCACGTTGTGGTGAAATGCGAGTTTGGCCGTCACCCTTACTTGGTGGATATACATAAATCTGTTCCCCATCCTTTATAACGCGCGCCAAGTTAATATCGGATAAATCCGCACCTTTTAATTTATCTCCAGCAGCTTTTATCGCATCGGCTACTCGTGAATTAGCCGGCAATGTATAGACCCCTGGAGTTGCTACAGCGCCAGCAACATCAACGGTTATTTGAGCCACCGATTCCGTAACCGTTAGATCCGATGGCGCTAGCGGGATTTCATGTGATGAGCCACGGATGACGAGAAATAAGGAGAGCGCAATTACTAGCGCTGAGATTGATAACAGTGAACGCTTCTGCGATACCGAGAAGGTGATGTGGCTCCACCAAGTGCGGAGTTTTTCTGGGAGTAAATTCATGGCGCGATCATCTGGCAGATTGGCCAGCTAGATTTAAAGAATTGGCAGGGCTGTGGTTAAAGAACGATATTTACAAGCTTTGGCGCGCGCGCAATAACTTTCTTTGGCGTTGTCCCATTTAAAGCAGCAGCAATTGTTGGGTGGGCTAGCGCCAGCGCTTCAATTTCCGCGTCGGTAATAGTTGGCGACACTTCAATGCGTTCGGTGATCTTGCCATTTATCTGGATAACGGCTTCCACGGCATCTGCCACAAGTAATTTTTCATCCACAATTGGCCAGCCGGCGGTTGCAATTGCTGGCTTATGGCCTAAGCGCTCCCACATTTCCTCTGCCGTAAATGGCGCAACAAGAGATAACATAATTGCAATTGCTTCAGTTGCCTCGCGTACTGCGGGATCTGCAGCTCCGGGACCGGAATCAATTGCTTTGCGTGTGGCATTTACTAGCTCCATAACGCGCGCAATGGCTACGTTAAAGCGGAAAGATTCCACAGCAAATGCGGCATCATGCAGCGCCTTATGAGTTGCTTTACGCAAAGAAATTTCACCAGTTGCAAAGTCAACGCCCGCACTTGAAGTGACATCACCTGATAAACGCCAAGCGCGACTTAAGAATTTAACTGAACCAGATGGTGAAACATCTGACCAATCCACATCATCTTCTGGTGGACCAGAAAAGACCATAGATAGACGAATTGCATCTACGCCATGGTTTTCAAGTTCATCAGATAAGCGAACTAAATTTCCGCGTGATTTAGACATTGCCGATCCATCCATCACAACCATGCCTTGATTTAACAAGCGGGTAAATGGTTCGGTAAAACCGAGCATCCCAATATCGTGCAAGACCTTTGTAAAAAAGCGTGAATATAACAAGTGCAAAATCGCATGTGTTACGCCGCCGACATATTGATCAACTGGTAGCCAGGTATCAATATCAGCGCGTGAGAAAGGCTCGTCGTGATTAGTTGAAGATGGATAACGCAGGAAATACCAAGATGAATCCACGAAGGTATCCATAGTGTCGGTATCGCGCAGCGCAGCTCCCCCACATGTTGGGCACTTGGTATTTACCCATTCAGTTGCGGCAGCAAGCGGTGATTGCCCCTTTGGCTTTAAATCTAAACCTTTAGCATCTGGCAATTGCAACGGTAATTGATCGGCAGGAACAGCAACTTCGCCACATTTATCGCAGTGCACAATCGGAATCGGTGTGCCCCAGTAACGCTGGCGAGATACCAGCCAATCACGCAGGCGATAATTACGCGCTGACTTTCCTAAACCATCTGCCTCAAGCTGCTTATTAATCGCAGCAATTGCATCTGCCTTATTTAAACCATCTAAAGCGCCAGAGTTAATTAACTTTCCATCACCAGTTGTGGCAATACCAGTCTCGTTGGGATCTTCTTCTTCAGTCTTAACTACAACACGAACCGGTAACTTCATGGCGCGTGCAAAATCTAGGTCGCGTTGATCATGGGCAGGAACCGCCATGATCGCGCCGGTTCCGTAATCTGCTAAAACATAATCAGAAGCCCAGATCTGTAACTTCTCGCCGTTTACTGGGTTAATGGCATAACGTTCTAAGAAAACACCAGATTTAGGACGATCGGTAGCTAAGCGATCGATATCAGATGCAGCCTTTACTGAATCGCGATATTGCTTAAATTTATCTTCGGCCGCTGTTCCAGCAGCTAGTTCTGCGGCAAGTTCTGAATCAACTGCAACCACCATAAAAGTTGCACCGTATAAAGTATCGGGGCGGGTTGTATAAATAGTCACTGGTGTAGCGCGACCTTCGATTACGAAATCTACGTTGGCGCCTTGTGAGCGACCGATCCAGTTGCGCTGCATCGTTAAGACTTTATCGGGCCATTTGCCTTCGAGCTCTTTCATATCATCGAGCAAACGATCTGCGTAATCAGTGATCTTGAAATACCACTGATTTAACTTCTTCTTGGTTACGGCTGTATCGCAGCGTTCGCAAAGACCTGCAACTACTTGTTCGTTAGCTAAAACTGTCTGGCAACTTGGGCACCAGTTAACGGCGCTATCTTTACGGTAAGCCAAACCACGTTTATGTAGCTCAATAAATAACCATTGATTCCATTTGTAATATTCGGGGTCGCAAGTATTAAAGACGCGATCCCAGTCAAAAGAACATGCATAACGACGCATCGAAGCCTTCTGCGTTGCGATATTTTCATAAGTCCAGATACGGGGATCTTCATTGCGCTTAATTGCCGCATTTTCTGCCGGTAGACCAAAGGCATCCCAACCAATTGGGTGCATGACGTTAAAGCCTTTTTGGATCCAGTAACGTGCGATTACATCGCCAAGTGCATATGCCTCAGCATGGCCCATATGTAAATCACCTGATGGATAAGGAAACATATCCAAGACATATTTCTTAGGTCTTTTGTCATCGGGGCGACCTGATTTAAATGGCTCTATTTGATCCCAGATTGGCAGCCACTTCTCTTGGACATAGGCAAAGTCATATGCCTGATGTTCTTGTGAAGTGCTCATTAACTTAGTTTATCGGGCTTTAACCCCAAGTAACGCCAGTTAATTCTTCGCTGATAGTCCATAAATCCTTAGCTAACCGTTGATCATATGCAATTGCTGCGGCGCGAGTCAGTTTAGGAAATCCGCGCATCTCTAGAAAACCATCTGGGCCGATATATGAGGCGCCATAAAGGCCTGGAAAAGTTGCCGCACATAGCGTTGGCAGCGCCCCTCGTTCTGCGCTCTGCGCAAAGATGGCATTTGCAAAAGCGCCTGCGCGATCTTGCACGGTCGCGCCGGCAATTAAATTTGTATCGGCGTAACCAGGATGCGCGGCAACTGCTTCGATATTCCAGTTATGGCGCATCTGGCGACGTTCTAACTCGTGGATGAAAAGTAAGTTAGCTAATTTGCTATAGGCATATGCAGACCAAGGGCTATAAGCACCGATTCCTTTAGCTTTATTGCGCATTTCATCGAGTGTGAAATTGCCGATGCGCGATGCGCGATGCGCCTGAGATGAAACGGATACCACGCGATGCTTGATCTGCTTATGCAATAGACCAGCAAGTGCAAAGTGGCCCAGGTGATTGGTACCAAACTGCATCTCGAAGTTATCTTTAGTCAGTGAAAATGGCGTAGCCATAACACCTGCGTTAAGGATTAAGGTATCTATGGGTGTTGTAAATTCCTTAGCAAAGCTGCGCACCGATGAAAGATCAGCCAGATCCAGTATTTTGTAATCAACGCGATCGTTGGCAATTTCTGCAACAGTTGCCGCACCTTTTGTGGCGCTGCGGGCGGTAATAGTCACATGTGCGCCAGCGCGGGCTAACTCCATAGCAGTTGCTTTTCCGAGCCCGCTCGTGCCGCCAGTAATTAAAAAATTCTTTCCCGTTTGATCAGGAATATCAGTTGCTTGCCAGCCTCTTGGAATTGTGGTGACGCTAGACATTTCGTATTCCAATCTCAATAACCACTTAAGTGGAGATAAGGGGATTCGAACCCCTGACCTCTTCCATGCCATGGAAGCGCGCTACCAACTGCGCCATATCCCCTTTATTACCCGCTTTAAGCGAGAAGGTAACTCTAGCGCACGTGATCTGGTACATCAGCACCAGATTCTTCGCCAAATACTGGCTCCAAAATAGAACCGGCGTTATGTTCGGCTAAATGCCAACCCTTTGGGCTGGTCTGCAAAATAGACCAGCGCGCATTAGATAGCCCGCCGATCTTTCCCCAATGCGCCATCGGCAAATGTAAATAGTGGCCCATTAAGCAACGAGCAGTGCCGCCATGTGTTGCAACAACAACTAACTGATTCTCTTTATCGCCTAAGAATTCATCGATCGCAGCGCTGGCGCGCGCGGCAACTTCACTACGTTTCTCACCGATTGTTCCGGCCGGATTATCGTTGCCATCAATCCAGCGAACAAAGTTCTCTAAATCTGAAGCGCGATTTTCAGCGCCAGTCTTGCCTTCCCAATGGCCACCATTGGTCTCTCGCAAACGTTCATCAATTAGAACTTCCATATTTACTATCTCGCCAAGCTTTGATGCTGTATCGCGCGCACGGGATAGATCGCTAGATAAAATTGCCGTCGGTTCCATACCCGCAATAATCGGCGCGGCAAGTTCGGCTTGATAAATCCCAACTTTATTTAGCGCGATATCAGAATGTCCTTGAAAACGATTGATTACATTCCAATCAGTCTGACCATGGCGCCATAAAAGGATGCGGTTGTTCTTACCTGCCATTTGCCACATTTTCCTTAACAACATCTAATTCAATTGTTGGGCAATCATTCCAGAGGCGATCTAGCATGTAATAACGGCGCAGATCAGCGCTTTGAATATGTACGACTAGATCTGAGTAATCGAGCAAGATCCATTCGTCGGTGCCTTCACGGCGGGCTGGCTTTTCACCGATTAAACGCAGTTTCTCTTCTACTTCGTCAGCAATCGCATCTACTTGGCGCACATTTGCACCAGTTGCAATGAGAAAGACTTCAGATAAGACCATCTGATCGGATAGATCAATAGCGATCATCTCTGTGCCAAATTTATCGGCGATTGCGCGAGCTGCAACCTGGGTCAACTCGGTAACGCTTTTACTTGCTGGCATAGAGATTGTGCTCCTTTATATAAGTTGCTACATGTGTTGAAACCGAAGTTAAATCCCCAGCACGCACCTGCGTTGCTGAAATATTAAGCGCTCCGATATCGAGGTTGGCGCCGCCTGGAAACTCCGGGCGATCTATAACTATGAACTCGACCATATCCTGTAATTCGCGGCTGCGATGCCAATGATCGATCTTGGCAAAGGCATCTGTTCCGATAATGAGCGCAATTTCATCATCCGGATAAGTCTTGGCAACGGCTTCAACAGTATCGATTGTAAAAGATGGCCCTTGGCGCAGAATCTCAATCGGATTTACTTCTACCTTTGCCGCAACTTCAGCCGGTAAATCAAGTATTGCCGATTGACACATCGCGCGGCGATCACTTGCTTGTGCAACTGGTTGTTGGCTACGCAGCTGTGGTTCTCCTGCGGGAATTAAGAAGATGCGATCTGCCAGCCCACGAGAAATTATTTCGGCAATCACATGCAGATGGCCTTTATGAATAGGATCGAAGGTTCCGCCGTAGATTGCAATCTTTGCCATAGTGAAATTATTTAAAGCGCAGTTAACTGGCTTTACTTTTAATCGTTATCTAGGCGAAGTACGAGATAGAGAAATAGAGCAAACACAACGAATGCGCCGATACCGAATGCATATGGCGGAATAGGTAGTTCGCGAAGTGGTTCTGATGCGCTGTTAAACATGGGTACAGACTACCGCTGTCCTGCTAGTAACTCTAAAAAGCGCGCTTCATCGATCACTTTTACCCCAAGTTCTTGCGCCTTTGCCAGTTTAGAACCGGGATCTGTGCCTACCAATACATAATCTGTTTTCTTAGATACTGCAGATGCTGCCTTGCCGCCGTGTGCGGTTATTGTTTCGGCGATTGAATCACGCGTGAAGTTTTCTAAACCACCTGTTACAACGAAAGTCAGATCTGCCAAAGTTTGTGGCACATCAAGGGCTGCTTGTGCCTGCATCACAACACCGGCGGACTCCCATTTAGAAATTATCTGGCGGTGCCAATCGACAGCAAACCATTCGACAATCGATTGAGCGATAGTTTCACCTAAGCCATCAATATTTGAAAGTTCGGCAACGTTTGCCTTAGCGATTGCGCCCATTGATCCAAAGTTATTTGCTAGCGATTGCGCAGCAGTTGGACCAACGTGGCGGATAGAAAGCGCAACGATGATGCGCCACAGCGGACGTGACTTTGCACTTTCCAAACCAGCCAATAACTTTTCAGTATTTTTGCCGGTACTGCCATCTTTCTTCGTGAAAAATTCTGAACGCGTTAAATCTTTGGCAGTAAGCGCAAATAAATCAGATTCATCGGTGATGATTTGATCGCTTAATAACGCGATCGCAGCTTCTAGACCAAGAACATCGATATCTAGCGCTGCCCGTGAACCAATGTAGTAAATCCGCTCACGTAACTGCGCCGGACAGCTTTGGGTATTTGGGCAGCGAATATCGACATCGCCTTCGCTGATTGCGCGCAGCGGGCTAGCGCATTCCGGACACTTAGCTGGCATTACAAAGGCGCGTTCAGTGCCATCGCGCTTGGCGATAACTGGTCCGAGAACTTCCGGGATTACATCGCCGGCCTTGCGAATAATTACCGTATCGCCAATTAATACGCCTTTGCGTTCGATCTCTTCTTGGTTATGGAGCGTTGCGTTGGTGACAGTTGATCCAGCAACTTTTACTGGTTCCATAAAGGCAAATGGCGTGATGCGACCGGTGCGACCAACGCTGACTTTGATATCGAGTAGCTTGGTGGTTACTTCTTCTGGTGGATATTTAAATGCGATTGCCCATTTTGGAGCACGTGTGGTAAAGCCGAGCTTTTCTTGCTCTGCAATCTCGTCAACTTTAATAACAATTCCATCGATTTCGTGTTCGACATCGTGGCGGTGTTCGTTGTAGTACTCGATGAATTTAATAACTTCGGCACGAGTCGCACATACTTTAAAGCGATCTGAAGTCGGAGCCCCCAAAGCTTTTAGCTGGGCATAGGCATCGGATTGTGATTTAAAGGTTAAGCCTCGGTTTGCACCGACCCCGTGAACAACGACGCTAAGCGGGCGCGATGCAGTTATGCGTGGATCTTTCTGGCGCAAAGAACCTGCGGCTGAGTTTCGGGGATTAGCAAATAACTGTTTACCAGCTTCTTCTAGCTCCTCATTTAATTGATTGAACGCCGCAACTGGAAAGAAGACTTCGCCGCGGATCTCAATTAGATCAGGAACATTTTTACCGGTTAAGTTATGAGGCAAACCTTTTATTGTCTTAACATTTAGAGTCACATCCTCACCGGTTACGCCATTGCCGCGGGTTAGCGCGCGAGTTAATAAACCCTTTTCAAAAAGTAGGTTAATAGCCAGACCATCTACCTTTAACTCACAAAGGTATTTAGGGTTAGGGCTCTCTTTTTCAACGCGATCAAACCAAGCGGTTAGCTCTTCCGCATCAAAGACGTTATCAAGGCTCATCATCTTTTCAATGTGATCGTGCTGGGCAAAAGATGTGGCAAATCCCCCACCGATACCTAGTGTTGGTGAATCTGGTTCCAATAGCTCAGGGTGTTTAGCCTCTAACGCCTTTAGCTCTTTTAGTAGCTCATCAAATTGGGCATCGGTGATGCTGGGCGCATCTAAAACATAATATTTAAATTGGTGATCGCGAATCTCATTGGTGAGTTCGGTAATACGGTGGCGGGCGGCGTTGCTCATGCGCTCTCGCAGATAGTTGCCGATCCGACTACGCGATCGCCATCGTAGATAACCATTGCTTGACCATTTGCGATGCCCAATAGCGGCTCATCTAGCTCGGCGATGAGGCGTTCACCGTCAAAGTAATAAGTACAATCCAGCGGTGCGCCATGAGCGCGCACTTGTACAAAACCGCGAAGCGGAGCCGATCCAACCGATGGTCCACACCAGATGGTCTTCTCGCCCATTAACTTACTTACTGCGAGATCTTCACGCGCACCAACGACCACGGTATTCGTGACTGGTTCAATCTTTAAAACAAAGCGCGGTGAGCCATCCGGCGCAGCAACAGATAGACCCAAACCTTTGCGCTGGCCGATTGTGTATGTGTACGCGCCTTTATGTTCACCGATCTTGGTACCCGATTGATCAACAATTGGACCAACTTCGCTACCTAAACGATCACGTAACCAACCAGCATTATCACCAGATGGAACAAAGCAGATGTCGTGGCTATCAGGCTTTTGCGCAACTGCTAGACCGCGGGCTTCGGCTTCAATTCGGATATCAACTTTTTCAGTATCACCCAAAGGAAATATCGCACCGTTAATTTGTTCCGTTGTTAACACTGCCAAGACGTATGACTGATCCTTCAGCGGATCAACTGCGCGATGTAACGTCTTACCCATCGGCCCAATTTCAGTACGCGCATAATGTCCGGTGACAACCCCATCAAAGCCCATCGCCTTGGCGCGATCTAAAACAGCAGCAAATTTAATCTTTTCATTACAGCGCAAGCATGGATTAGGTGTTCGCCCGGCGGCGTATTCAGCTAAAAAGTTTTCTACAACACCATCGTGAAACTCTTCTGCCATATCCCAGATATAGAAGGGAATACCAATTTTATCGGCGGCTCGACGCGCATCGTGTGAATCTTCAATCGTGCAACAACCGCGCGCACCAGAGCGATATTTCTGTGGATTTGAAGCAAGCGCCAAGTGCACACCAATTACTTCGTGGCCTGCTTCAACCGCGCGCGCTGCAGCAACTGCTGAATCAACGCCTCCGCTCATGGCAGCAATAATTTTCATTTCTGATTTGCCGCCCGTCCACGTGCGATAACTGTTGGAAGCACCGATAGTGCAAAATCTACATCTGCCTGCGTTGAGTTGGCTCCAAGTGAGAAGCGAAGTGACGATTGCGCAGTTATTTCGCTATGGCCCATTGCCAACAAAACATGCGATGGGCGATGAACGCCGGCGCTGCAGGCAGCACCCGTTGAACAAGATACGTTCTCTGAATCCATCAGAAGCAGAAGTGAATCGCTCTGCGTGCCAGGAAAGGTCACGTTAACAATTCCAGGTAGTCGATCGGCGTCCACACCATTTATATAAGCATCAGGTGCTGACGCCGTAACACCTATTTCGAATTTGGTGCGCAGCTCAGCAACTTTTTCCGCCTCATACTTTTGACTTGCAACAGCTGCGGCAAAGGCGACAATGGAAGGTGTATTTAAAGTTCCGCTGCGAATTTCGCGTTCTTGTCCCCCGCCATGTAATAAAGCTGGGATTTCAAAAGCCCGGCGCAGAATCAAAGCGCCGATGCCATGTGGACCGCCGACTTTATGGCCACTTAACGCCATCGATGTAACACCTAAATCTTTATAAGAAAGTGGCACCTTGGTAAAGGATTGGACCGCATCGGTGTGAACAGGAATTTCACCGGCGAGCTTTACGACATCGCCAACTGGTTGAATCACACCAGTTTCATTATTGGAATGCATCACGGCAATTAGTGCGATCTCGGTACCGCGCGCGGCAATTAAATCTTTCAGGAAAGTTAAATCTATAACTCCAGATTTATTGACGGGAATTTCTATGAGTTCGGCGCCTTCATGTTCTACCAACCAGCGCGCCGGATCTAAAACCGCGTGATGTTCGATCGCACTTATGACAATTAACTTCTTGCCTGATTTCCAAAATAGCCCTTTAACTGCGGCGTTATCTGCCTCGGTACCAGAACCAGTGAAGATAACTTCTGATGGCAGACATCCCAAAGCTTTAGCGATTATTTCGCGGGCATCTTCCACATCTTTACGAGTCGAGCGGCCTTCAGTGTGAAGGGAAGATGGGTTACCAACTTTTCGCAGTGCAACTTCCATCGCATCGATGGCAACGTCAAAGATCGGCGTAGTTGCCGCATGATCTAGGTAGACGCTCATTGGAGCAGTCTAGATCACTTGCAGAATTAACTCTTTTTTGCGCTGATGCCCGCAGTTGCCTGCGGCAGAACGTTAAAGAGATCACCGATTACGCCAAAATCTGCGATATCAAAGATTGGCGCCTCGGGATCTTTATTGACGACGATAATTGATTTCGAAGTCTGCATACCGGCGCGATGTTGGATCGCACCTGAAATTCCGCAAGCTACATAGAGTTGTGGGCTAACAGTTTTACCGGTCTGTCCGACTTGGTGAGAATGTGGATACCAACCAGCATCAGTTGCGGCGCGAGATGCACCGACTGCTGCACCAAGTGAATCTGCAAAACCTTCAACTGCTGCAAAATCACCATTAGTTCCACGGCCGCCTGAGACAACGATGTTGGCTTCCGTTAACTCAGGGCGTCCACCTTTAACAGGTGGCTGTGAAGATGAGATTGCAGATAACTTTGCGGCATCACCAATTTCAGCGCCAGCGTTTTCAATCGCAGGTGTGCAAGCAGATAGATCTGCTTCGATGCTATTTGGGCGCACGGTAATGATTGGCGTTCCGTGGGAAACTTTTGAATGAACCGTGGTTGAACCACCGAATACCAACTGAGTTGCAGTTACATCAGATGAAACATCGACGGCATCAGTAATAATTCCGGATTCTGTTAATACCGCAACGCGTGCGGCAACTTCCTTACCAAAGGCATGAGATGCAATTAAAACTGCGGCAGGTGACTTGCTCTTTATTAAATTAGCTAAAGCATCTGCAACAGCAGGTACGCCATGCTTTGCAAAATCAGCAGATTCAACAACTAGCACGCTTGCAATTAGTCCTTGATTTACAGTGGCCGCAAGTGCTGCGCCTTTTCCAGCGTCAGCTAAGACAACAGCGGTGACTGTGCCAATTCGCGCGCCAGCAGTTGCTAGTTCTGCCGTAGTTTTAGTGGCTTTATCACCTGAAAAATCGGCGAGGATAAATACGTTGCTCATATCAACTTCTTCTCTGCTAGGAAATTAACAAGTGCTTCGCCGCCGCTGCCTTCATCGGTAACTTTTACACCGGCTGCACGTGGTGGACGTGGAGTTGCATCGTTTACTTGTGACCATGCACTCTGAGCCGTTACGCCAACAGTTGCTAGATCGCGTTGTTCAATTGTCTTCTTCTTCGCCGCCATGATTCCCTTAAATGATGGGTAACGTGGCTCGTTGATCTTCTCAACCACACTGATTACAACTGGAAATGCTGCAGAAATTTCATCAACGCCAGCTTCGGTCACGCGAGTGATTGCAACTTTGCCAGCCGGATCGACGGTTACCTTGGAGGCGAAAGTTAATTGGCCCCAACCTAAGCGAGCGCTGATCATCGCTGGCACAACGCTCATGCGCGCATCAGTTGATTCAGTTCCACAAATAACCATGTCATATCCGCCATCACCAATTACCTTGGCAAGGACCGCGGAAGTTGCGAGCGCATCGGCACCTGCAAGAGCAGTATCGGTAATCAATATCGCATCATTTGCACCCATGGAAAGTGCTTTGCGAACAGCTTCTGTTGCGCGCTCTGGGCCCATAGAAATTACGGTGACGGTATTTGCGCCACCTTCTTCATTGCCACCGTGCGCTTCAGCGATACGCAGCGCTTCTTCAACGGCATATTCATCTAAATCATTTAAAACGGCATCAACGTTTACGCGATCGAGAAGGCCATCGACCATCTTCTTCTCAGCCCACGAATCCGGAACCTGCTTTACGCATACGGCGATCTTCATAGGGCAGATGTTACTGATGAGTAGGGAAATCCGCTAGCGCAAAACCCTAAACCAATACTTCACCTTACCTTTGCCAACACTTCACCTTCATCGCACGGGTTAGTTCAGCCAGCCCCTTCATTCTCAACCCATGATCGCCTCTCAAAGCGCTTCACCGTTGCGCATTCTCGTCGTCACTGAAGCATTTTTGCCACAGGTAAATGGCGTCACCAATTCTGTTCTGCGCTTGCTGGAATTTTGTAAGCGCGCTGGACATGAAGTTCTCGTTATTGCACCCGAGAGCGAGAACGCACCGAAAGATTATTTAGGATTCAAAATTAAATATGTACCAAGTATTGCCATGAAGAAGTTGATTCCAATGGGGCTTCCTAAGAAATATCTAGAGCCTTTCATCGAAGGATTTAACCCTGATGTAATTCACTTGGCATCTCCTATCTTCTTAGGTCACTACGTTGCACGTCTTGCTCGCAAAGCAAACATTCCAACGGTCTCGGTTTATCAGACAGATATTGCAGGTTTTGCACGACATTACGGACTAACGGTTGCACATAACACCTTAAAACGTTGGGTTGCGCGAATCCACTCAACTACTGATCTAACTCTGGCGCCTTCTGCCTGGGCGTGCCGCGACTTAGAAAAATCTGGCGTTACTAACGTCAAACTCTGGCAACGTGGTGTTGACCTTGTTAACTTTACTCCAGAGAAAGCTAACCAAACTCTAAAAGATAGTTTTCTTCAAATGCACGGCGCTAAGCATGTTGTCGGTTATGTAGGACGCTTAGCTAATGAGAAACGAATTGACGATCTAGCGATTCTCGATAGCCAACCTGATATTCAATTAGTAATAGTTGGCCATGGTCCAGCAGAAGCGCGCTTAAAGCGCGACCTCCCAAATGCTATCTTCGTTGGCTACAAAGCTGGCAATGATCTAGCCGAACATGTTGCAACCTTTGACACCTTTGTACACACTGGAAAGCACGAGACTTTCTGCCAAGCAATTCAAGAAGCACTAGCTTCTGGAACAGTTGTTGTCGGCCCAGATTCGGGCGGTCCGACTGATCTAATCGAACACGGCAAGACCGGTCTGCTTATTGATACGGCAGATTCTCACCTACTTCTCCACTCTATCTATACCTTGCTTGAGCATCCATCGCGCGATCTCATGCAAATTGCTGCACGCAAATCCGTCCAACACCGAACATGGGAATATATAAATGAACGCCTTATTGAACATTATCGAGACGTTATCGAACTTATTGCATCGCGAAAAGATCTGGTCGCATGAAGATCATCCATATCGCCAATTTCTATGGCCCTAAATCTGGTGGCATAAAGACCACTCTCCATAATTTAGGTTCTGGTTACACAAATCGTGGACACGACTTCACTTATATCGTTCCAGGCGTAGGTTTTTACCAAGAGAAGACTCCACATGGCAATCGCATAACTGTTCCTTCTTGGTCAATTCCCTTTAGTGGTGGATACCGAATCATTAGATCGAATCGCCAGATAAAAAGTATTTTGCTTGCGCTATCACCTGATCGTATCGAGATCTCAGATCGCTTCACCTTATCTGGCGTTGGCCGCTGGGCTCGCTCACACAAGATTCCGACTCTGGTATTTAGCCATGAAACGTTGCGCGGACTTATCAAGACCTACCAACCATTTTCACTAAGCAAATTTGTTCGTTGGCATAATGCACGTCTTGCGGCGAGCTTTGATCACGTTGTCACAACAACTAATTTTGCGGCAGCAGAATTTCGTGAAATTGGCATCAATAACTTGATGCAGATCCCGCTGGGCGTAGACCTAGCGACTTTCTCCCCAAAGAATCGTGATGAAGAGCTTCGGACCAAGCTCCTAAAGAATGGCGATGTACTGCTTGTGCACTGCGGCCGACTCTCTCCAGAAAAGAAGCCAGAGCGGTCAATCGAAGCGCTGCGCGAATTGTTAAAGCAAGGAATAAATGCTCGCCTGATTTATGTTGGTACCGGCCCATTGCATAAGAAGTTATATGAAAGCTCGCGTGATATCCCGGTAACTTTCCTTGGCTATATTTCAGATAAAAAATATCTGGCGCAAATTATCGCTTCAGCTGATATCTCAATCGCCCCAGGTCCGATTGAAACCTTCTGTTTGGCAGCTCTTGAATCCCTTGCCAGCGGTACTCCAGTCGTGTGTTCTGAAACCAGCGCAGTCGGTGAATTCTTACTGCTGCAAAGTAAAGAGTCGGTTGGAATGGCCGCTGCCAATAATGGAAGAGCGTTTGCGCAGGCAATCACCGAGTTACTGGCGCGCTTAGATTCAGAGCAAACTTTGCGATCTCGTTGCCATCATCAAGCCGAGAACTTTCCTTGGTCTTCGACAATTTCTCAGATGCTCTCACTATCGCCCCAGAAACGGTTGCGGGTGGCTTAAATGTTAAATCCAATTACCTTTGCAGTAGTTGGCGATAGCGCAGCATCTGGCGTTGGTGATTCAGATGACCACGGCAATCATTTTGGTTGGACTTATCACCTAGCGAAAGCCTTCCATGAGCCGCTTGTATATATAAATGCTTCGCGTCCTGGAGCTCGCTCGGCGGAAGTTCTCAATGTTCAACTTCCTAAAGTCCTTGATCATGCCCCGGAACTTGCCGCAGTAATTGTTGGAGGCAATGACTTACTTCGTAGCAATTTTTCACCGGATATATTTGAGAAGAACTTGCGTCAAACTTTAGTGGAACTAGTATCCAATGGTTCAACCATCATGTTGCTCGAGCTGCATGACCCAACTGTTATCGTCCCCATGCCTTATCTAGTTGGCCGCATTTGTCGCAGACGAGTCAGCGCCGTTAACGCAGCCACACAAAGACTCAGTAAAGAATTTGGCGCAGTGACCTTGCCTACCCGAGCGCTCTCTGGAATATACGAACGCGAGAAGTGGCACGTTGATCGTATGCATCCAAGTAAATTTGGCCATCAATTTATCGCAGAACAATTCGCAATTCTTCTGCGAGAGCGCGGATACTTCGTTGGTGAAGTCAAGATTGATCCAGTAAATAATAGAAGTCGCAGAGATTCAATTATGTGGATGTTGCGTAATGGAACTCCGTGGTTCTTAAAGCGCAGCGTTGATCTACTGCCTGGGTTAATTTGGTTAAGTGGCGCAGAAATTATCTACATCTTGCGCATGAAATTTTCACGAATAAGCAAATCTATTCAGGCTCTGCAGGACGAAATGCCGCAAGAATTCCTTTCGCCAAGTAAGGTAAAGATTTAACTCGTAACGCGTAGGCGCAGTACTTGGTAGTAATTGCTCAATCCATCTAAAATCTATTCCATGCTCGCATTCATCGCACCTGGTCAAGGCGCGCAAACTCCCGGAATGCTCGCGCCCTGGATCGCAGATCCGGCGGCCAAACTTTTACTCACTCAGTGGTCGCATGAAATTAATTTAGATTTAGTACGCCTTGGCACAACGGCAGATGCTGATGAAATTAAAGATACCGCCAACGCTCAACCCTTAATCGTTGCCGCAGGGCTATTAGGTGCGCGCGCGCTTGGCACCGCAAAGTTGGCAATGGTTGCTGGACATTCAGTCGGTGAAATCACTGCTGCTGCCATTGCCGGTGTTATTGATGATGTAGATGCGATGAAGTTAGTTCGCGCCCGCGGAATTGAAATGGCGAAAGCGGCGGCGCTAAAGCCTGCGGGAATGGCCGCAGTTTTAGGCGGAGATCGCGAAGTTGTACTGCGTGCGATCGCAGACCTTGGCTTAGTTGCGGCAAACGATAACGGCGGCGGACAAATTGTGGCCGCAGGTGATTTGGATGCACTTGCTCAGTTAGCACCTGAAGGTGCACGTGTGCGCGCCTTGGCAGTTGCCGGTGCCTTTCATACCTCTTATATGCAACCGGCAGTTGAACCGCTTCGTGCCATCGCTGCAGGTGTTGAAGTACATGAGCCACGTATTGGCGTTATCTCTAATAAAGATGGAGCCGTTCTGCACGATGGGCGCGAGATTTTAGATCGAATTGTTGCGCAGATTTCTAACCCGGTCCGTTGGGATTTATGTATGACCACGTTGGCAGCTCATGTATCAGGTGCGCTCGAAGTACCACCTGCTGGAACGTTGGTTGGTTTACTAAAGCGCGCTGTGCCGATTATCGAAACCTTTGCCTTAAAGAGCTTTGAAGATGTCACACTTGCTCAAGAATTTATCGCACGCCATCAGGATGAACCGAATCATGAGGACGAGTAATGGTTATCAAGGTTAAGACAGGTAGCGAAAGCACCATTCTTTCAGTAGGTGCTTATCGTCCGGCGCGCTTAGTTCCTAACTCTGATATTGTCGATGCCATTGACTCGAGCGATGAATGGATTGTGCAGCGCACCGGAATTGAATCACGTCGTTTTGCCGGTCCTGATGAGTCAGTTGTTGATATGGCAATAGGGGCTGCCGAACAAGCGCTGCTCCGCGCAAAGTTAACTATCAAAGATATTGATTCGGTAATCGTTGCAACCATTACCTATCCGCACCAAGCACCCTCTGCGGCAACTGCCGTTATTCAACGAATGGGTAATCCAACGGCAGCAGCCTTTGACATCAGCGCTGCTTGTGCTGGTTTTTGTTACGGCGTTGCTATGGCCCATGATTTTGTTCGCGCTGGTAGTGCTAAGAAAGTATTAGTCGTCGGTGTTGAAAAGATTTCAGATTTCACAGATCCAACAGATCGCGCAACTGCATTTATCTTCGCCGACGGCGCAGGCGCTGTCGTCATCGGTGAATCACCAGAAGCTGGCATTGGCCCAGTTGAATGGGGTTCTGATTCAGAAAATCGCGATGCCATCTTGATGAATCCATCTTGGATTGATGTACGCGATACCGAGACTCAATTAACTAAGGCTGATGTTAAATGGCCAAACATTACGCAAGAAGGTCAGAAAGTATTTCGTTGGGCAGTCTTTTCAATGAGTAAGGCAGCGCTTAAAGCTTTGGATTCAGCTGGGCTAAGCGTTAACGAACTCGATGCTTTTATTCCACATCAAGCAAATGTGCGAATTATTGAAACGATGGCGAAAGAAATGAAGTTGCCGGATTCTGTAATCATCGCAGATGACATCCGTACCAATGGAAATACATCTGCAGCATCGATTCCGCTAGCGATGGATGCGCTCTTGGCTAAACATCCAGAGCTACATGGCAAATTAGCCTTGCTCATCGGCTATGGCGCAGGTCTCGTTTTTGCGGGCCAAGTTGTGAAATTGCCTCCAAAACCATAATTTTTCTCCGCCTACCTGCCCAATTACTAGGAAGTAAGGGCCTTTATCCGAGAGAATTACCACCTATTCACAATGAAGTAAGAAAAGGATCTATCAAAATGGCACTATCAGCAGCAGATGTACTCGCAGGAATTAAAGAGATCGTTGAAGAAGTAGCTGGCATCCCAGCAGCATCAATCGAACTAGATAAGAACTTCACTGATGACCTAGAAGTAGATTCACTAAGCATGGTTGAAGTTGTAGTCGCTTGCGAAGAGCGCTTTGGCGTGAAGATTCCTGATGAGAAGGTAACTGATCTCGCAACAGTAGGAGATGCAGTTAACTTCATCGTAAACGCTGCCGCATAAGTAATTTCATGTCACAACGCCGCGTAGTCGTTACCGGGCTAGGTGCAACCACTCCACTGGGTGGAGATGTTGCTAGTACCTGGACTGCGCTCCTTGCCGGCAAGAGCGGCGTTCGACTTTTAACTGAAGATTGGCGCGAACTACTTCCTGTCCATTTTGCAGCGCGCGTTGCGACAGAACCGGCAGATCAAATGGAGCGCGTTGAAATGCGCCGCCTGGATCGCTCTGAACAATTTGCGTTGATTGCTTCGCGCGAGGCTTGGAAAGATGCTGGCGCACCTGATGTAGATAAAGAACGTTTAGGGGTGGTTATCGCCTCAGGTATTGGTGGCGTGATTACCTTGCTCGACCAATTCGATAACTTAAAAGAGAAAGGTGCGCGCGGTGTTAGCCCGCACACCGTTCCGATGTTGATGCCAAATGGTCCAGCGGCAAATGTAGGTCTTGAACTTCAAGCCAAAGCTGGTGTTCACACTCCAGTTAGCGCATGTGCATCAGGTGCTGAAGCAATTGGTTACGCCCTTGAGATGATTCGTTCTAATCGCGCAGATGTAATCGTTAGCGGTGGCGTTGAGGCTGCAATTCATCAGCTACCAATGGCCGGCTTTGCTGCGATGAAGGCGTTATCTACTCGTAACGATGCACCGCACCGTGCATCACGTCCATATGATGCCGATCGCGACGGCTTTGTACTTGGCGAAGGTGGCGGAATATTGATTCTGGAAGAGTACGAGCACGCTAAAGCTCGTGGGGCAAAGATTTACTGCGAGCTAGTTGGCCAAGGTCTTTCATCCGATGGTTATCACATTGCAGCCCCTGATCCAGACGGCGCGGGCGTACAGCGTGCCATTAAATTTGCTTTAGCCGATGCCAAACTTTCTACAAAAGATATTGTTCATTTAAATGCTCATGCCACATCAACTCCAGCAGGAGATGTTGCTGAAGCAAATGCGCTTCGTTTAGCGCTCGGTAAAGATTCAGATCACGTTGCAGTATCTGCAACTAAATCGATGACTGGCCATTTACTAGGCGGCGCCGGAGCAATCGAATCCGTCTTTATCGTTAAAGCGCTACAAGAGCGTCTTGCTCCCCCAACAATTAATATTGAAAACTTAGATTCTGCCGTGACTATTGATGTAGTTCGTGATACCCCACGCGCACTTCCTGCAGGGCAGATTGCTGCGCTCAACGATTCCTTTGGCTTCGGCGGCCATAACGTTGTGCTAGCTTTCGCAACTCTATAAACTCATTTCATTATGGTTAACACTGAAGTTAACGCAGCAGTTGACCCAAGAGATCCGCTGCTACGAATCCAGCGCCTACTAGATCCTGGTACCGATTCACTTCTACTTGAGCGCACAGATTGCGGAATGATCGCAGCCACCGGTGCCATCAAAGGAAATAAAGTCGTTGTCTTTGCATCTGATGCCACAATTAAAAGTGGCGCACTTGGCGTAGCTGGTTCGCATGTAATTGTTAGCGCTTATCGCGAAGCGATGGCTAAACAGATTCCGATCATTGGTATCTGGCACTCAGGTGGTGCGCGCTTAAGCGATGGTGTTTCATCACTAAATGCATTTGGTGAAGTATTCCAATCGATGATTATGGCCAGTGGCCGAATTCCGCAGTTATCTCTTGTACTTGGACCAACTGCCGGTGGCGGCGCATATGGTCCAGCGCTAACCGACATCGTCGTGTTGGCACCGGAAGGTCGCATATTTGTTACAGGTCCAGATGTTGTTAAATCGGTAACCGGTGAAGATGTTGATATGGCATCTCTTGGCGGACCAGAAGCACATAGTAAAAATAGTGGAGTTGCACATGTAATTGCTGCAAGTGAAGACGCAGCCATCGACGCTATTCGACAGGCGACCGCGCTCTTTGCAAATCAAGGGCATTTAGACACTGATCTTGAAGAACTAGATCTTTCCGTATTTGTTCCACCTGTAAGCAAGCGCAGTTATGAAGTGCATCCACTAATTGATGCGATCTTGGATTCGCAAGGCGAAAAGTTAGAGCTGCTTCCAGTATGGGCAGAAAATATGAGCACAGTACTTGGTCGCTTTGGTGGTCGTACCGTTGGCGTAATTGCAAATAACCCAGCGCATATTGGCGGTGTCTTGGATTCCGCAGCAGCTGAAAAAGCTGCGCGCTTTGTTCGTACGTGTGATGCCTTTGGAATTCCATTAATTGTAATTGCGGATGTAACCGGCTTTCTTCCTGGTGCGGGGCAAGAATGGGAAGGTGCTGTGCGGCGTGGTGCCAAGTTATTGCATGCCTTCGGTGAAGCAGTAGTTCCGCGCGTAACGCTTATTACCCGTCGTGCATATGGTGGCGCATTTGTTGCAATGAACGCTAAATCACTCGGTGCCACACGAGTATTTGCTTGGCCAACTGCTGAAGTATCTGTGATGGGAGCAGTTGCCGCGGTTCGGGTCTTACACCGCAGATTGCTTGCCGACATAGCGCCCGAACAACGCGAAGCTATGGAGTTAGAACTAGCTGCAGAACATGACAAGGTATCTGGTGGCGTTGCTAAGGCTGTTGAAATTGGCGCAGTAGATGAAATTGTTAAACCAATTAATACTCGTACCGCACTTGCTCGCGCACTCGCCGCCGCCCCACATCGCCGCGGTGCACATGGCAATATCCCGCTTTAACTAACCTTTAAAGCGCTCATTTACATAATCAATTGGCATCGTAGTTTCATGCCCATCTGGAACACCAATGCGTTCAATAATTTCTTCATAGCCTTTATATTTTCCACGCAACTGACTTTTTGTAACTCCCTGAAAGCAAGTACCGGTAAAGCCAGGAGACATAGTGCAAGCAAAGAGCGACCAATTACCGCCAGGTGTAACTTCACCAGCTTGTATGACGCCTGCTTTAATTGTGTGTTGCATAACTTGGCCTGCGGCAAGATCGCGCCCCAAAGTTATGGTGCGCGCAGTGCCATCGCTATGAAATTCATATAAGGCAATTGGATCGCCTTCATAGAAATGCCAGACTTCATCAAATTCCAGGACATGGGCAGTTGATGCACTGACCGGATCGCTGACATACAAGCCAAGGCCTGCCGTTCCTGCTGGCCCACCTTCGGCGGTCTGAGCATCTGAGATATAAGTATTTATAAAGTAAGTGCCCTCAACTGGCAGCGGCTTCATTCCGAAATAGGAAATTATCTCTTGCAGGCGCGACATATTCCTATATTACTTCTTTACGGTGAAGGTGACTGAAACTGTTGTTGTAACAGTCTTATTTATTGTCGTCGTGTCATAGGCGCCACCATCTGAACTCGCAATCGAATCAGGGGTAGTTACTTGGAATAAGCCAGCCTTTACGGAAGTCACCGTGCCCACTTTGCCGCCTACAGCTTTGGTGATTGAGATAGCTCGCAGATTGGCATCTTTCATCGCTTCTTCAAGTAATTTAGGGCGAAGCTCGGCCAAAGTTGAGATGTAATACTGTGGGCCGTAATTATTTACCGATACGCCCGATTGTAGAATTGAACCGATTCCTTGCGAAAGTTTTGAAACAAGTTGCACGTCTTTGGTGCGCACAGTGATATCGCGGCTGGCGCGATAGTTAAGAATTCGACCAGTTGAGTTACCGTTTATATATTCTTCTTGCGCATAAGTTGAAACTGGTCCAAGAGTTAGCGCATCTGCTGGAATACCACCATCCGCTAAATACTTATTAACCGCTTCCACATCGCTGCCAACTTTGGCTACCGCATCAGAGACCTTAGGACGAGAAAGCGAGACCGATAAAGTCCAGACCGCATTATCTGCAACCGCTTCAGTACGGGCAGATCCTGTGACGACAATTCCGTTATTGGTACGGCTAGCAAAACCGGCGCCAACTTTAACTAGGCCGCCGCCGATGGCGAGCGCAAGAATTAGCGCCGAAGTTACGTAGGCAATTGCTTTACGGCGTTCGATCTGAATTATTGGGCTTTCTGGAGTTGTCATATTTCTATCCTAACTGATTACAAGTATTAGATTGCTCTTAAGTGCATCACTTTATCGATTTCAACTTCTCTAAAGGGTGCTAGCTCTTCTTCCCATTTATTTCCCAACACTTGATCTATAGCCTCGCGCATTGATATCTCATCAAAACTGCGAGCGAGCGCATCCATAATTTGATGCTCAGTCACCACGATATTTCCTAAACCATCGATACTCGCTCGGTGAAGTCCGAGCTCGGGGGTTGCGCGATAGAACTCTCCCCCGAGTTCAGATTCTTCACGGACTTCAAATCTCAAGTAGTGCCAACCACGAAGAGTTGATGCAATCTTCGCGGCGCTTCCTCGCACATCTCGAAATTCAATTGTTGCGCGATATGTTCCACCGGCGCACGGTTGATCTAACCACTCAACTTTTAACCAGGTACCAAGGATTGCTTGCAAGCCCCATTCAATATGCGGGCGAAGCGCATTGGGTGCGCTATGTATGACAAGTAAGCCGGTAACAGATTCCTTAAGTCGGTCTCTGTTCTGGCCAGATGGGTGTAGCTCTTGCATTTGCTGCTCCTAGAAAGTACCTAGCAAGACCGCGCTATGCGACCTTCCCCAGCGGCATAAACGCTTGCTATTACTAACTAGTTGACCCAATTTTGCTCCATTTAAGCGTAACTGTCTAGACCAGCGTTAGGTGTACGCGTGCGTAGGCAGTACCCTTAATCTTAGTCGGACGCTTAATCAGGACCCGTTTCATGGCTGTAATGCTTTGCTCGGTATCGCTGGCGCAAGAGGAAGACCGTGTTTGAGGATTTCTTAAACACCCACATATCGAAGGAAAAGTAAAACATGGCAACAGGTACAGTTAAGTGGTTCAACTCTGAAAAGGGTTTCGGTTTCATTGCAGTTGATGGTGGCGGACAAGATGTATTCGTTCACTACTCAGCAATCCAAGGAAACGGTTACAAGTCCCTTGAAGAGGGTCAGTCAGTTTCATTCGAGGTCGTACAGGGTCCAAAGGGTCCTCAGGCCGATGCAGTGAACGCTAACTAATAACACTTAGTTTACTAAAATCCCCCATCGCGAAAGCGGTGGGGGATTTTTTTATTTCTTAATTTATTACTTCTTGGGTAACGGTGGAATATCACCGCTCTTTAATTTTGCAGCAGCAACTGCCTTAACTGGCGACAAATCTTTACCAGCTTTCCAAGCATCTAAATATTTCCAAGGAAGAACTTCTCCGCGACGAACCCACCAAACATTTGTTTGCGTTGGAGTTGGCCAAGAAATTCCGAAGTGTAGATGCGGTGATGTTCCACGTGCGCTGCCAGTTGCTCCAACTTTTCCGAGCAGCTGACCAGCGGTAACGACTACACCTGGCTGAATCGATGCAACGATTGAAGTTAAGTGTGATCCGTAATACCGGACTCCATCTTCCCCAATTATTGATACATATAAACCACCGCGATCGGCACCTAAATTAGTCTTACCGCTCCACAAATCGGTGCGATTTACTTCATCAACCACGCCATTAACTGGCGACACAAATTTGCAACCTTTTTTGGCCAAGATATCGGTTGCGGCATAATCATGATGAGCGCGCGCATAGTTAACGGCGCAATCAGCAACTGGAAAGATATAAACCGGGGCAGCTTGTGCCGGTGCGATATTTAAAAGGGATAAAACAAATACTAGAAATAACTTCATGAAAGCGCCTTGCGATCAAGGCGCGCAGTAACTGCCATGTGCGGCACAGTCAGCGCCCAAACAACCACGAGTGTTATCCATAAAAATTGATCACTTATTGAATCACCGCGGAATACGATGATAAATGTCGCAACCACAAATGTTCCGGCCAGTGCTGGTAGCCCGGGCCAGATCGCACTAAGGAAAGCTTTCCCACTATTTCCTTCGGCAAACGCTTTCTGCGAACGCGGCAATACCAAGGTAAGGCGCGCGGTATGGCGCATAGCGTGCCAACATCCGAAGTAAACCGCGAATGCCACAAGTGGCGGGGCGGTGACAGCCAAAAGATAGAGAAGAACAAGATCAATCGCTTCAGCATCTCGGCGTTTTTGAATAAGACGAAGCAATGCAAAACCAGTAAATAACACAGTCCAAAGCAGCAGATCGTTACTTATGCCATGGTTCCAATTTAAGAGATTTGGATTTACGCGCTGTAGCGCCGCTGAACTTTTATCGCTGACCAACGGAACTATTACCGGCAGAGCACCAGCAGCTATGGCGTATATATAACGCGGAAATAGCTTAGGGTCGACAGATCGGCGATCTATTTCAGATATAAATGCCGCATCCCCTATACCAAAGTGAACTGCGCTCATAATTACAACGACGATAAAACCGGCAACGTTCCAAGTTAAAATTGCAAAAACTGCAAGGACTGCAACTGCCACGTAGATAGCAATAAAGCCGGCCATCTTTAACGGTGCACTTTTCGGCAAAGTTACTAGATGATCCAGCGCCCCATGCGGAATTCCAATCGCAAGTGCGACAAGCGCCACAGCCACTTGCCAGGTGTTACCGCTACTTTCAATAAACTGTGCGAAAAGAAATGAAGCAACTATCGCCAGCGCTACAGCCCACCGTGAGAACTTTCTAACCCTGAGAAATAGGTCTAACTCAATTTCTGCCATGAGCTCCCCCAATTCCGAGTCAACTTCTCTATATCTGTAACACTACCAAAGCGTGAGGCGCGAACTGGGTTCTTGCGTGAGAGGATCTACCCGTGCAAAAGTGGAATTACATGGCGATGTTGATCTTCACCGTCTTTGGATCATTTTGGTTAGAAATATTCCTCAAAGTCGGTGTGCTTCGCCGTATAAAAAGAGTCGCTCTCAGCATTCTCCCAATCAGCTTCTTATTCCTAATTTGGGATGCCTATGCAATCGCCCAAGGCCACTGGTTCTTCGATCGCAAGCAAATGTTAGGCATCATCGGCCCATTTAATATTCCACTGGAAGAATACTTATTCTTTATCGTCGTACCAATGGCTGCAATCATGACCATTGAAGGCGTAACGACCGTTAAACCACACTGGCGCAAAGATGAGTTCGGCCAATGATCTATAGCGATATTGCAATCACCGCCTTTGCCATAGCTGTAATGGCTGACCTATTTCTCTTTAAAAACTCGCTACTTACCAGACCCGCCTTCTGGACTTCGTATGCAATTATCTTGCCCTTTCAGTTAATTACTAACTGGTGGCTGACTTCAAAAAACATTGTTATGTATAACCCTGATGCCATTGTTGGGCTACGCATCTTCTCTGCCCCGGCTGAAGACTTGCTCTTTGGCTTTGCCTTAATCGTTGGCGTTATGGATATGTGGGAGTTCTGGGGCCGTCGCGGAATGCAACGCGATCCCAATCCAAATAAGAAGAATAATAAATGAAGAAAATAGGATTCCTCTTTGATTTAGATGGCACCTTGGTCAACTCACAAGACGCGGTAATGAATTCTTGGATCACCATGGCAAATGAAGCTGGTATCCCACTTGAAGCACTTGCTGGCCATCACGGAGTTCCTGCAGAACAAACGCTAAGAAAAGTACTGGCAGATCGCGAAGAAGCCGAGATCCAGAAATGGATTCGACGAGTAACCGATTTAGAAATTGCCGACATAGATGGCGTGCATGCAGTTCCTGGCGCAATTGAGCTTCTTACCGAACTCACCGATCGCGAAATTCCTTGGACGATCGTTACTTCTTGCACAACTGATTTAGCGATCGCACGTACGCGCGCCGGCAAGATTCCGATGCCAGCAAATTCTGTAACCTTCGATCAAGTTAGCCGCGGCAAACCTTTCCCAGAACCATTTATCTTGGGCGCAGATCGCCTGGGACTACAAACAAATATCTGCTGGGCGATTGAAGATGCACCTGGTGGCGTTACATCCGCAAAAGATGCTGGTTGCATCGTTGCGGGAGTTTTAACCACACATACCCGCGAAGAATTACCTCACGCAGACCATCACTTAGAGCATCTAAATCAACTACTTGGTAAGGCCGGGCTTTAAGTACAGTAAAGTTCGCATCACCCCCACCAGGGACGGTAGCTCAGTTGGTTAGAGCCCCGAACTCATAATTCGGTCGTCGTCGGTTCAAGTCCGACCCGTCCCACTCATCTAGCAGGACTTTTGAGTTCTAAGCGTGTTCTATTTATTTAGTTTTTCGTTTTGTCTAACCCTTGTCTAACACCCTTAACCGTTGTTAAAAGCTGTCGCAAAACTAAGCGACGCGTTTGGGTTTGCTCATTAGCGGCAAGCGAGAAGACACCTAGCGTTTTTTGTGAGCGTATGACACCCCTTACTGTCCCTGTTTAATCTTCCCCGAACAGCTACTTGAATGTTACTGACTTGGTAACTGTAAAACTATTGCCCGTTCCTGAACTCGTGAGAGTGTAGGAAAATTCGCAAACCCCTTTTTGTAACTTAACAACCTTGTTTCCTTCAATTTTGCAAATAGTAGGGCTATCGCTTACCGCCGATTCATCAAATTTTGCAGCAGTTGGTAGCGCAACTTGTTGGAGTGAACTTTTGCTTTTAATGGCATCGAATCTATTTAATGCACTTTGTAAGATACCTACACCCCGCGTTGTTTCATCAACTTTTTTGGCATATTCAATAACCTCCTTCAGGCTACCAATAATTTCAACAGGTGAAACTTTCAAGATATCTCTTTCAAAGTCATTTTTTGCTTTGACCGCTACCGTCGTGGTTACTGTGTCACTACTTGCTGTTGAAGAATCTGTTACCAGAATATTTTTCTGACTTTCAGTTATCGAGTTCACAAGAGAACGAGATGATACGGTTCCCGTATCTGTTGCAGAAATAGACGCTACGTCCAGTATCGAACATTCGGTTCCTTGTTCTAGTGATCCTTGCCACACGACACAACGTTCTAACCCTGGAGTTTGCATGGCTAGAACTTTTGATTTATTCAGGGCAGCCAATTGCTGGTTGATAGCCCTGTCGATTCTCTTAGATTCAGAGACTAGCTGTGCGTATTGACTGGGAGAAAGTTTGGTTTCTGCACTTACTCCTGTTCCTGTATTAAAACTTCTACCAGAACTATCCGTTGCGACGCCGTCTTTGATAACCAAGGTAACTTCAGTTTTTGCAGCAGAATTGTTAGCCACCGTAAAGGAATTAGAATTGGCGTCATAAGTTACCTCTGTCTGACCATTACTTCCCGTACCGTGGTAGCCCGCAACGTTTCCAGATTCACTTGCTGTCGTTTGAAATACTATGCGACTTCCGGAAGGACACCCCATATATTCCTGTGGCATCACACCGCCATTGC
Source organism: Actinomycetota bacterium (assembly GCA_037140155.1). Classification (GTDB taxonomy): domain Bacteria; phylum Actinomycetota; class Actinomycetes; order Nanopelagicales; family Nanopelagicaceae; genus Planktophila. The sequence continues at coordinate 6,282 of JBAXFA010000007.1, read as the reverse complement.
CGAATGGGTCATTGCTTGTAGCGACAATCACTCCACAGACATGTCCATCAGGGTGAACAACGGCATAACCGCCCAGTCCGTCTGCCTGAGCCTGCATCATTGGTAGAGAAGCAGGAACAAAAAGGAAAAGTGAAGTGATAATAAGTGAAACGCGAGCCTTACCCATTAAGTTCATAAAATCACTTTAGACCTTTAATCGGGAAAAGGAATAGACCCCGTGCTCACCATGAACGTTTTGTAGCCGAAAACGGTTTTTTACAGGGGGCGTCTATCCCACCTGTTTGTATTTGGCATTTTTCCCCGACCATTTTTTTGAGGTGAGCCGATCCCTAAGGCTCGCGCTCCCCTATTGACTACAAAACAATCCGCATTAGGCTCAAGTAATGGAATGGTTAGGACCCATAATCGCCGGGCTTGTTGGGGCTGTTGTTTACATGATTCGCGAAGACAAGGAAAAAGCTAATATAAAACAGAATTCCAAGCTTTGCCCGTTTTGTCGAACTAGAATTCCAATACAGGCGTCCACGTGTAAGCATTGCACCAAAGACCAGCCTCTTATCCCTTAACCCGATCGAGCGCCAACATCCCCTGATTAAAACGATTGAGCCCAGAGCTGCCAGATTCGGCGCAAAACTAAGCGAATCACAAACAGGTGGGTAGCCATACCGTCTAAATAAAGTACTCTGAGAATATGACTAACTACACCTGCCCTAAGTGCAACGGAACTGACTATTTTATGCGTCCAGGAAAAGCCGACGCGCTAGTACCCAATTTAGGTATGCCCATGGAAATTGCAATTTGCAGGACATGCGACGAGAAAATGACTCCGTCTGCTGAAATTGCGAAAGAGCAAAAGAAAGAAGTCACTAAGTACGCCTCGAAAATGGGCATACAGGTTGGACTTGTCGTTTTTGGAGTTCTCCTTCTTATGGCACTTCTCGGGATCTAATCGCCTAACACTTGTCTAACACCCCTATTTATTCCCTTACGTTTCTAGTTAGTTTTAAGCGTAAACGTCTACAGCTAGGAACATAGAAACACGCTTAGAACTGAATTATTGGGGTCTCATAATTCGGTCGTCGTCGGTTCAAGTCCGACCCGTCCCACCAGTCAACTCTTTACTAAGGGCGGCCCATAACTTCAAAGGCACGGTCAAATACAGTTGCAAATGCGATCGAATCGCTGTGTGGCATGAGCCAGCCTTGCCCTCCACGAATCCGGCGGGACATGGAATCGGCCATCAATTGATATGGATCGCATGCAGCAAAGTTCTCAACTGTTACATTGCCATCGATTTCAAGTTCAAGAGTGCTTGGTTTGTTATGTGAATTAAAGGCGTCGTTTCCGGTAAGTGAAACTCTTCCCTTTGTACCGATGACATCGAAATAAAGGGTATTTGGCGTATTCATAGAAGTTAAAGCCTCAGCGTGTGCGCTACCGATATCAAAAGAAGTTGTGACAGTTTCATCACATCCACCTGGGTGCCATTTCACTTCGGTTTTGATATTTGAAACTGGCGCAAAGTCCATTAACCAGATTGGTGCGGCCACAGAATATGGACCCAGGTCATAGAGACCTCCGCCGCCTAGTTCGTGAATGGCGCGAATGTTACTTGGATCAAGACCATCATAAGTAAATGCGCTACGAATGTCTTTTACTTCACCAATTACACCAGAATCTACAATCTCTTTTAAGCGCAAGGTGCGTGGATGCCAACGGTTCCAGCTGGCTTCCATAAAGATAAGTCCAGTTTCATCGGCAACAGCGATCGCTTCCTTAAGCTGGGCAACGTTCATCGCAGCTGGCTTTTCACATAGAACATGTTTACCGGCGCGCATTGCTTTAATTGACCATTCGATATGAAGTGAATTAGGGAGCGAGATATATATCGCTTCCACTTTAGGATCAGCAAGTAATTGATCGTAATCTGTATAGACAAGCCCAGATGGTGAAAGTGATTTTCCACGTTCAAGATCTTTAGATCCGACTGCGTAGATTTCACCTTCCTGAGAATTTAGCAGCGCTGGGTAGAGCGCTAACTTTGCGATGTAACCTGCTCCGATAAATCCCCAGCGTACTTTTTCCATATCGGGGACAATACTTGTAAAATTGGGAAACTCCAAGAAGGTCTAAGATGGATTTTATGAAGAGCCAAAAATGGACAATTCGCGATACTAAGAAATGTATCGTTATCCCAAGCGATCTTGATCATAAGTACTCGCGTGGGACTTTAGGAATGATTACAGGTTCTGCGCAATATCCGGGAGCTGCGGTACTAACCTCCCGCGCCGCCGTAGCAACTGGCCTTGGTGCACTTCGCTTTCACAGCTCATCTGGCTTGGCACATCTCGTTCTGCATGCGGCCCCAGAAGTATTGGTCCAACCCGGAAAAGTAGATGCCTGGGTTGCAGGATCTGGAATAGCTGAGAAGAAATTTAGTGATTACACAACATGGCTGCGCCACCGCTGGTTTAAGTTAATCAAGCTGCAGACTGTTCCCACTGTTTTAGATGCTGGTGCTTTAGATCTGGCCGGAAAACTTTCTCAGCCAACTTTAATTACACCACATGCTGGCGAATTGGCTCGTTTACTTAGTAAACGCGGGTTGGTAGTTAGTGCAGAAGCCATTGAAGCTGATCCGCGCAAGTGGGCGATAGCGGCTAGTGATTTTCTAGGAGTAGTTGTATTACTTAAAGGCGCCTATACCGTAGTAGCAAATGGCAGAAATTTAATTGAATTACCTAAGGCAACTTCGTGGCTGGCAACTGCAGGATCTGGTGATGTATTAGCGGGAATAATTGGCGCACTTGTTGCCACAAATTACATTGAAATTTTAAATGACCCGGATCACTTAGCAAGAGTTGCAGCAAGTGGTGCCTTCATTCATAACTTGGCTGCGGTAACTGTATCTAAGGATGCCCCTATATCTGCTACTTCAATCATTGAATTTATTCCGTCAGCGTTGCAAAAAATATTAAAGTAGGGGTAGCCCCATAATTTAATTTTCTCTATGTTTCACGCTACGCACGGTAGTAATCAGGGTTACCGTTAGGGGTGACTAAATCTCCCACAGTTCTCGTAGCAAGTGATGACGCATTTGAGTTAGCAACTCTTAGCGCAGCGCTTCGTTTGCAATCTATAAACGTCGTTGCCGAAGCTCATACCGAAGAGATCGCACAAAATCTTTATAAATTTCTCTCCCCAGAAGTTGTATTAATTGATCTGCAATTTGCAGGTGAAGAAGCACTTGATCTAGTAAATAAATTTCGCAAAGTAAATCCACTTCTTGGAATTGTTCTGATGACGGCATGTCCTGATCTTCGCCTACTTGGTCTAGTCGAGAAGCAAATACCTACTGGCTCGCAAGTAATTTTAAAGAAGTCGGTTGCAGATTTATCTGTTGTAAGCCATGCAATAACTAATTCGGTAACCGCTGTTGCTGAGAAGAAGAAGATGTCTTGGATCGATAGCCATGGCTCGCTACATGAAAATGCATTTCATTCCATCCTTACAGATTTTACAGATATCCAGATTGAGACTTTCCGGTTACTTGCTAAGGGTTTAAGTAACTCAGAGATTGCAAAAGTGCGATTTGTCAGTGAAAAATCAGTAGAACAGATAGTCGCTCGTATTGCACAGCATCTTCGTATTGCCCCTGATAGAGCCCAAAACTTGCGAGTTGTCTTAACCGGTGAATATTTCAAGTGGATCGGCTCACCGCGCCACTAACTCAGTAAGCGCTAATGGCCCAGTAAAGTGTCCGTCATGGATGCGCAACTAACACTGGCTGAGCTGCGCACTCGCTGGAACGATGTATTAGACAATCTAGAGCGCCAAGATCGAATCGCTTGGATCGCCTACTTCGATGCCCGCCTTGCCGACTTTGATGGGCACAAACTCCGCCTAGATTTTTCAGATGCACGAAAGTTCTCTGGTGGGCATGAATACTCTCCCACGCGTGAAAAGCTAGAGAACTCGCTAATTTCAGCAATTAATGCAGTTCTCAATATTGAAGTAATAATCGAAGAGATCTGATGAAACGCATAGCGCTAATTCTTACCTTTAGCTTGGGGTTCTTCTCCTTGCAGACAATCGCATCGGATGCGGCGACATCAAAGATAACGATGTCGCTGCGCCAAACTCCTAGCGGTGCAGAACCAATTGTTACTTTATATGGATCGCTAAAGCCAGCTAAATCTGGAATTAAAGTTTCGGTGCAGATTCAACTAGATGGAAAATGGCAGGATACTCGTTTCTCAGCAAAGACTGCTCGAGTTGGTACTTGGCAAATAACTGCCACAGCAACTGCCCTAGATGCGGATGTTAAATATCGCGCTAAGGCAAAACTTGGAAAAAAATATATTTATTCAAATATCAAATCGATTACCGTAAAATCTATCCCTGAAATCTCTGATGCCGCGACGCTAGCGATTGTGGATCAATTAGGCCCTGGTGGTCGCATACATGGCGCAGATATCAGTCGTTGGCAACACCCAAATGATGCGCCTATAGATTTCATGAAGATGTACCAAGCAGGTGTGCGCTTTGTGATGATAAAGGCCTCTGATACTCGCGATGATGCCGATGCGTTGTCGCTTAAATATTTGATTATGGATCGATCAGCGGCACAGGCTGCTGGCATATATACCGGCTTCTATCACTATGCGATTTTGCCTGACGTCTCAAGCGATGAACAAGTGATAACCGATGCCCAAACCCAGGCGCAGAAGGCGTTATGGCGCTTAGGTGCGCTAGGTGGTTATAACGAGCGCGACCTTCCATATGCCTTAGATTTAGAAAATAACTGTGTGCGATTATCTGGCAAGACTTGCGCTAGATATTTACCTAAATCTCAAATAACTTTATGGGCAAAGACATTTTTAAAGGTTATAAAAGATAAGACTAATCGCACACCAATTATTTACTCCTACCCCAGCTTTCTAGAAGGAGCCATGGTTCGTGATGACGAACTACGTCAATATCCGTTATGGCTAGCCCAATACGCGATCAATCCGGCAGATCCATTAGCTCAACCAAGTTTGAAAGAAGGTGGTTGCTTTGTTCATTCATGGACTACAGCAAATTGTTCGTCTACCTGGACGGTATGGCAGTACACATCTTGCGGCATCGCCCCAAAATATGGAGTTCCTGGAAGCCGCTTAGATTTAAATGTATTTCGTGGAACTCCATCTACGTTTTTAGATCTAATCAAAGGCAAGTGGATTCCTGAAGTTGCAGATCAGATGCCGAAAAACGAACCTTCATCTCTAACTTATAAAAATATAAAGTTTTCAACTGCGGAAAAGCCGGTGAGTTTAGAAGTTGATGTAATCCGTCCAGATGGACGCCCCGTCGTGACCGGAACTGTTCGATTCTATGTAGATCCACTAACACCAATTAACCCGAAGCCAGTTCAAACGGTAGTGCGCGCAACAAGTGGTTCTTGGAAGTTAACTATTACTGGAATTCCCGCTGGTTTATGGACAGGAAATATCGGCTTTGTAGATGCAACCGGAACTCATGCGGATAGCAAATCCCCAATCGAATTCGCTATCGGCGAGGCAGCTCCTGTCACCGCGACTCCTACTCCAAAGCCAAGCGTGGCCCCAACTGCCAAACCCGCAACAGATGGCTGCAAAAACCAAATTAAAAATTAAATGTACTCTTGAACTCGTGACATATATAGCAAGTCTGGATCAAGGCACCAGCAGCACCCGCTGCATGATTTTTGATAAGCGCGGCAACGTCATCGCGCAAGAACAAATTGAACATTCGCAGATAACCCCTCAGGCGGGTTGGGTCGAACACGACGCTGCCGAAATTTGGAGAAACTCAGAATCGGTTATTGAAGGTGCGCTAAAGAAGGCAGAGATAACTGGCGATCAAATCGCAGCGCTTGGAATAACAAATCAACGCGAAACAATTGTTGCTTGGGATGCACTTACTGGAGAGCCGCTAAGTAATGCGATAGTTTGGCAAGATACTCGTACGGCAGATTTCTTAAATGGCTTAAGCGACGAGGTTAAAACGAAGCTAATTCACCGAACAGGACTTGCGATTGCCCCCTACTTTTCAGCGAGCAAAATCCATTGGTTGTTAAATAACGTAGATACAGTAAAGCAAGCCCTAAAGGCAGGAACCTTAAGAGTCGGCACAATCGATTCTTGGCTCACTTGGAAGTTAACTGGTGGGCTGCACATTACAGATGTAACTAATGCATCTCGTACGATGTTGATGGATTTGGAGACTTTGCAGTGGGATAGCGAGCTCCTGGCAATATTT
>JBAXFA010000006.1:0-54463 GCA_037140155.1 Actinomycetota bacterium | reverse complement strand
TCTGGCATTGACTTATGGCACGCTGTTGAGTTCTCAAGGTACGGATGCGCACTGCGTTTCGGCTTATGACCGATTTTCAGGGCAGACCGCCAAATCTAGTCCATGCACGCGGGCACGGTCAAACCGGCCTTTGTAAGAGCTAGATCTGGAAGATGCTGTACGGCCTAAATCGTCCGTTCACACAGCAAGGAGGGTAACTATAGGCGCCTAGGGTGAGAGGGTCAAATCGGCTAAGCCAGATAGCTAGTGGGATTGGTCATAGCAAGAAATCGCGAGAAATTGCAGTTTTTATGCGTAAAAAACGCTAAAAACGCTAGCAGAGATGGCTTTTAGATCAACTCCACAGCAGCAAGATCGCGCTTGCCTTTACGTAAAACCGCATATTTACCGCATAAAAAGTCAGTTTTTTGGGGGGCAAAGTCTTCGCCGGAGATCTTCACATTGTTCAGGTAGGCACCGCCCTCTTTTACGATTCTGCGAGCCGCTGACTTTGAGTCAACCACGCCCGTTGCGGCCAGAAGATCTACCCAAGTCGGAATTGGCTCATTGCCTTTAACAGTTGTACGTGGCAATTCGGCAAGAGCTGATGCCAGAGTTGCTTCATCAAGTTCTGCGAGTTCTCCTTGGCCAAATAAGGCGCGGGCTGCTGCCTCTACTCGATTGCAAATATCTTCAGAATGAACAAGTGATGTTAGTTCGCGTGCAAGTGCGCGATGAGCTTCGCGCAAACCAGGGTTTTCAGAATGTGATTTTTCGAGTGCTTCAATCTCTTCACGAGATTTAAATGAGAATACCTTTAAGAAATTGATGACATCTTTATCATCGGTATTCAACCAGTATTGGAAGAAGGCGTACGGAGATGTCATTTCTGCATCTAGCCAAATCGCTCCCCCGGCGGTCTTTCCAAATTTAGTGCCATCAGCTTTAGCAAGTAGAGGAATCGTCAGTGCATGTCCGCTGCCGCTTTCAACTCGCCGAATTAAATCCAGTCCACCAACAATGTTTCCCCACTGATCAGATCCACCTAGTTGCAAGGTGCAGTTGTAACGACGGTAGAGTTCTAGAAAATCAAATGACTGCAAGACTTGATAAGAAAATTCCGTATATGAAATACCACCGGCTTCTAGCCGCGATGAAACCGAATCTTTCGCCAGCATCTGGTTGACGCTGAAGTGTTTGCCGATATCGCGCATAAATTCGATTGCCGAAAGTGGTGCCGTCCAATCCAAATTATTGGCAACTATGGCAGCGTTATCCTTCATATTGAAATCTAAGTATTTAGAGACTTGTTGGCGAATGCGTTCTACCCAGCCAGCAACCACATCAGTTGTGTTAAGCGAACGTTCTTCGCTCTTGCCGCTTGGATCCCCGATTAAACCGGTGGCTCCCCCAACTAACGCGATAGGAATATGGCCGGCGAGCTGAAAGCGGCGCAGCGCAAGGAGAACAACCAGATTTCCCACGTGCAAACTAGGTGCAGTTGGATCAAAGCCAATGTATAAAGTTGTTGGTTTCTTTAACGATTCAATAAGAGCTGCTTCATCGGTTGACTGCGAGAAGAGGCCACGCCATTTCAAATCATCGATTAATACCTTTGATTGTGGCGGCATAGAAGTGGTCATTGCCCCATCATCTCGGAAAAGGCGCTGACTTGGGTGGATATTTTGCTTTGCGCTCCCTTTACCGAGGCGGTGACATCAACGAGTTGCTTAGCCAAGGCAGGACCACCTGTTGCGCCCACAGTTGTGCGGGATGCAATCGCACCTTCTACCGTTAGAGATTTGCGGATTTCGGAAGTTAATTGTGGATGCACCGCGGTGAAATCAGAATCGCTCAGTTCATGCAGTTGAATATTTTTTGATTCGCAGATCGCAACGCATTTTCCGGCAGCTTCGTGGGCTGAGGCAAAGGGAACCCCCGCGCGCACGAGAAAATCTGCAACCTCTGTTGCAAGTGAGAATCCTTGCGGTGCGGCAGCTAACATCTTGGCACGGTCGAAAGATGTTGTGGCAACCATTCCTGTTACAGCAGGTAGGACCAATCGCAAAGTATCAATGGAATCGAAGAGTGGCTCTTTATCTTCTTGCAGATCACGGTTATAAGCAAAGGGCAGACCCTTTAGCATAGCCAGTACACCGGTTAAATTTCCGATTAAACGTCCGGCCTTACCTCGGGCAAGTTCTGCCATATCGGGGTTCTTCTTCTGCGGCATTATTGATGAACCGGTTGAATAAGCATCGGCGACTTTTGCCCAGCCAAATTCAGTCGTTGCCCAGATGCACCATTCTTCGCCAATGCGAGATAGATGTACTCCAACCAACGAGATAATAAAGAGCGCTTCTGCGACAAAATCGCGATCAGATACCGCGTCAATGCTATTTGCACTGGAAGATGCAAAACCTAAATCCTGAGCCGTTACTTCTGGTTTTAAACCAAGGCCCGAACCAGCTAACGCGCCGGATCCAAGTGGGCTTACTGAAGTACGCGTAAGCCAATCTTGGATACGATCAATATCGCGCGTAAAGGAGTGAATATGTTTGGCTAGTTCATGTCCGAATAAAATCGGTTGGGCATGTTGCATATGGGTAAATCCTGGCGCGGGTGCATCGCCATATTCAGTTGCTTTGGCAATTAACGCTTGCTGCAAGTGTGAGATCTGCCCAGCAATATCGAGCATATTGTCGATGGCATAGAGCTTTAGATCTGTCGCTACTTGATCATTGCGTGAGCGACCGGCGCGCAGCGCTCCCCCGGTTTCACCGATCTTCTCAGTTAATCCACGCTCTAAGGCGCTATGTACATCTTCATCTTCAGGCTTAGGCAAGAACTTTCCGGCTGTGACTTCAGAGATCAATTCTCGCAGCGCGCCTTCAATCTTTGCCGCCACATCGCCAGTTAGTAGCCCTGATGATTTCAGAACTCGTAGGTGCGCAAGAGATGAGCGCAAGTCATAAGGAGCTAAACGCCAATCGAATTGAACGCTACGCGACAAAGCAAAGACCGCATCAACTGGCGCATCTGAAAAACGACCACCCCAAAGCGCCATTAACGTGCCCTTCTCTTTGCCGTTACCTTCTTTGACGAAGTACCGAAGGAGAGTAATTCTTTCGCTAAATCAGCTCCACCGTTGGACTTCCTTGCAACGACCAAGACCGTGTCGTCTCCGGCGATAGTTCCGATAATCTCTTTGATCCCAGAATTGTCCAAAGAACTCGCTAGAAACTGCGCACCACCGGGTGGCGTGCGCACTACAGCCAAATTGCCCGAAGACTCGACCGAAAGGATTAAATCTGAAGGCAGCGGCATAGATCTAGAAATCGCACCATCTGAAGTGGAGCCGATTTGATAAATCAACTCACCGACTTCGTTGCGAGAACGCACTGCACCAAGCTCTTCCAGGTCACGACTTGCCGTCGCCTGTGTGACTTCGAAGCCGGCCTTCTTAAGTAGCTTCACTAAATCTGATTGTGAGTGAACCACGCCAGCTTTAATTAGTGAGATGGCTTTTGACCTACGCGCCGATACCGATGATGAATTAAGTACTTTAGCCACGATCAACCTCCAACATGCATTGGGTAAAGACAGTTATAAATTTATCAATCTGAACTTTCGTAACAATCAAAGCCGGTGCAATACGGATTGTGTCTGCGTTCGGTGCATTGACCAGAACGCCTCGTTCAGCAAGCTTTGCCGCCAAGGGTTTTGCATAATCTCCATCGAGCCCAATTCCTATCAGTAGCCCACGGCCGCGAACTTCGGTAACTCCACGAATCACTGCCAACTTAATCTTGAGCCTTTTCTCAGAACTCTTCGCCGCAACCAATAATCGGTTCTTGGAAATAAAATCAATTGCGGCCAGTCCTGCAGCGGCAGCAACTGGGTTGCCTCCAAAAGTAGTCCCGTGATCGCCTGGTTCAAACTGTGGCGAATTACTTCCAAGAGTGATCATTGCCCCGAGCGGTAAACCACCTCCTAATCCTTTCGCCAAAGTGATTACATCCGGACGGATCTTCTCATCTTCAAATCCAAACCAGGTTCCGGTTCTCCCCATACCTGTTTGTACGCAGTCGAAGACCAGAAGCGCCCCAGTTTCATTGCAGATATCGCGCAACTGTTTTAAGTATCCAAAGGGCGGAACCATAACTCCAGCTTCGCCCATTATCGGTTCAACAATTACCATCGCAGTCTTTTTATTTACCGCCTTACGCATCGCTGTAATATCGCCAAAAGTTACATGCTTAATATCTTTCAAGAGTGGCTTGAAAGGATTGCGCTTACTTGGCTGGCCGGTAAGCGAAAGTGCGCCCATGGTGCGGCCGTGAAAGGCGCCAATTGTCGCAACGATCTTGGTTCGTCCTGTTTTGCGAGAAATCTTTAGCGCTGCTTCATTTGCCTCAGCTCCCGAATTGCAGAAGAAGACTCGCGCCGTTGTATCACCGGTTAACTCCTGCAACCTTGTCGCTAAGGCTAGGCCCGATGGATGGCTATAGAAGTTACTTACATGGCCGAGAGTTGCTATCTGTTTTGAAACAGCGCGCACGATTACTGGATGCGCATGACCCAAGATGTTGGTAGCAATCCCACCAAGAAAATCCAGATACTTTTTGCCATCACTGGAGGTCACGATTAACCCCTTACCAGAGACGAGAGTGATCTGCGGATGGCCATAGTTATTCTGCATAACATCTGACCAATTCAGGCCGTTCTTTGCTTTAGCCATGGTCATTTAGTCACCAACGTTCCTCCGAGATTATTTAACGCTGCTGCGAAAGCAGATGGATCTGTACCATCGATAATTCTTACGGCGCTTGCTCCACCTTTGATTGCATCTAGACAGGCTTGCACTTTTGGTGCCATTCCTTCGGCAAAGGTTGCCTTTATCAAACCCAGTTCGGTCGCTGAAATTTCCGAGATAAGTGATGAGATATCTGGCCACGAACGATAAATGCCCGCAACGTCCGTCATTATTATTAAACATTGCGCATCCAGAGCACCAGCTATAGCCGCTGCTGCTAAATCAGCATTTACATTTAAGCCACCTTTAAAACTCTCATCGGTTGCTATCGGTGAGACGACTGGAACCTGGCCGCCTTTGAGCGCGTTCCTAATCGCTTGTGGATTTACCGCTGTTATGACCCCTACTAAACCTAAATCCGCTGAAGTGCCATCTACTAACTGGCGTAGCGGTTCTGCGATTAAAGATTCGCTCGTGCGCCCAGATAACGCAACCGCATTAACGCCGGCTTTCTGCAGCGATCTAGCAACTGCTGGCCCAACTTCTTGTGTCAGGACTCGTTCCACAACTTCAAAGATTTCAGGAGTCGTAACTCGAAATCCACCGCTAAATTCTGATGTTATCTCTTCCGCTTTTAACGCGGCGTCAATCTGTGGGCCGCCACCGTGAACGATAACTAGAGCCACTCCCTCGCTTTGCGCTGCAGCTATCGCTTTGGCAAAAGAACCATTCTCATCTTGCATGGCGTGGCCACCGAATTTAACTACGATCATGTCGCGTATGCCGAATTCTCGTGAACATAATCATGCGATAGATCATTTGTATGTACCGTGGCGCTAGCGTTACCGACCTTGAGATCTATATCGATCGTTACTAAGCGATCAGCAAAAGAAACTAAGTTGCGGTCGGCAAATGGCGCACTCGCTTTAGCTACCTGCACTCCATTTAAAGTCACATCAATATCTAGCGGATTCAGTTGTGCTGTTGCAGTACCAACTGCAGCAAGAACTCGACCCCAATTGGGATCTCCTCCAAAGATGGCGCACTTCAACAAATTATTACGCGCGCAGGCTCGCGCTACTTCTACGGCGTCAAATTCCGACGCTGCACCGCTGACTTTTATCGCTACTGTCTTGGTAGAGCCTTCGGCATCTGCAATTAATTGCTGCGAAAGTGAACCGCAAACGCTCATTAGTGATTCTTCGAGCTCGGACTCAGATGGTGCAAAACCGCTGGCTCCAGAGCCCATTAATAAGACAGTGTCATTGGTTGATGTGCAGCCGTCGGAATCAATCCGGTTATATGTGCGGTCACAAACACGTTGAAAAATTTCTTGTGCCGTATCTGGCAAAATCCCATCTGTCATTACTACCGACAACATAGTTGCCAGCGCTGGCGCCAGCATTCCGGCTCCCTTAGCGACTCCAGATACTTCAAATTTCTCTGATTTAAAGTTCGCAATCTTGGCAACGCTATCGGTTGTCATAATCGCTTTGGCAACTTCTTCCAGAGCGTTCTGATGAAGTTCTTTAGAGATGAAGTCAATACCGGAGATGATTTTCTCCATTGGCAATAGTTCACCGATTAAACCCGTTGAACATACGACTACTTCACTGGAAGAAATTCCAAGGGTTTGGCCTACATGTTCTGCGGTTTGGTGTGTATCTGCAAAACCTTGCGGTCCAGTGCAGGCATTAGCCCCGCCCGAATTCAATATTGCAGCACGGACGATCTTTTCTTTTGTTACCTGCTTGCTCCAAATGACAGGGGCTGCAACCACTTGGTTTGATGTGTATACCGCCGCTGCATCAAATAGCGGTCCGTTATTGACGATCAGAGTTAGATCTAGCGCACCCGAACTCTTTAGGCCAGCGGCGCAAGATGCTGCAGTAAAGCCACTCGGTAATTTCATGCGCCGATACCTTGGCCAGTTAGTCCTAAGTTTTCTTGCCAACCACAGATTATGTTGGCGTTTTGAATTGCCTGTCCAGCAGCGCCCTTAACCAAATTATCAATGGCAACACTTACGACTAAGCGATTAGTGTGTTCGTCAACAGCTACCTGCATCGCAACGAAATTACTCCCGAGAACTGAGGAAGTTTTTGGCATCTGACCTTCAGGAAGTAAATGAACGAATTCTTCGTTCGTATAAGCCTTCTCATATGCGCTACGTACTTGCTTTGCAGTTACTCCCGATTGCACCTTCATCGAGATGGTCGCAAGGATTCCGCGCGGCATTGGAGCCAATATCGGCGTGAAGGAAATCTTGGTTTCTTCCCCTGTAGAACGCGCAATCGCTTCTTCGATTTCCGGAGTATGTTGATGTACTCCCCCGAATTTATAAGAAGTCAGATTTCCCATTACTTCGCTAGCAATTAGATTGATCTTTGCACTGCGACCTGCACCAGTTGTTCCAGAAGCAGCCACAACCACAACATCGCTGACATCGGCTATTTGCGCAGCTGGTGCAACACCAAGAGCGATTGCAGTTGCATAGCAACCAGGGTTAGAGACCTTGCTTGATTTAGCAATTAACGCACGTGCACCTGGAAGTTCCGGTGCGCCATATGTCCATGTGCCTGCGTGATCGCCGCCGTAATACTTTTGCCACTTGGCCCCATCTTCTAGGCGGTAATCAGCACCTAAATCAACGATCTTTGCCTTCGGGTTAAGTGTGGCAATAACTTTGGCGCTCTCTCCGTGAGGAAGCGCAAGGAAGATAAGATCACAGCAATCAAAGTCACTTGCCATAAAGGCGCTAAAGCTCTTCCCTGCATAGCTAACTAACTGCGGATGCACCGATGTAATCGTCTCACCTGCATTGGAATGTGCGGTGACGGTGCAGACTTCAAATTCGGGGTGGCCCGCCAATAAACGCAGGAGTTCTCCCCCGGCATAGCCGCTAGCCCCAATAACACCGATCTTCATGTGATTACTTTAGCATAATTATGCAATTAAGTGCATATTTATACAGGGCTAATTAGTGCGTAAAACCGCGCCCGTTGCCTTCTCGGCAGCCACTACCGCCGCTTCACGCATGGAGGAAACCTCAGCCCCAGTAAGGGTGCGATCGGGCGCTCGGAAGGTTAGAGTGAAAGCCAGTGAAATCTTGCCGTCACCGATCTTGTCATAGCGATCAAAGAGCGCGATTGATTCAAGTAGCTCCCCGGCGCCTTTGCGAAGTGCGTATTCAACATCTTGGGCAGATATTGAACTATCCACGATCAGCGCAACATCTTGAACCGCAGCTGGCATTGTGCCGACTCGCGACGGGCGAACAATTCCTGAATCAGGTAACGCGCTAAGGCCAACCGCAAAGGCAACGCTTCGTTCAGGAAGTCCGTACTTAGCGATAATTCTTGGATGGATTTCTCCCGCGTGGGCAACGGCTTTGCCATCGACAATTAGCTCCGCACAGCGCCCTGGATGCCACGGTGCAAAGTCAGATCGTTTAATGGTCCATTCGAGATTGCATAGCTGCAAAATATCTTGCGCGTAGGCAATCGCATCTTGCCAATTGTAGTTACGTGCTTTACCTTGCCAATTTTCGTTCTCAACTTTGCCGACCAATAACCCCGCAACGTGGAAGGCTTGCGGTGGAACGCTGGCGTAGATAGCTGCGATTGTTTTTGCATCTGGCCGCGATCCGATTACAGGAGATACCGCAGGTACTAACTTCTGAGAACTTCTGAAGATTGATCCCATCTCGAAGATTGCAAAATCTTTAGCGCCACGACTGATATTGCGCGCGGCCACTTCAATCAGTCCAGGTACTAAATGCACGCGCATAAGCGGTGATTCTTCGGACATTGGATTTGCTATGCGATAGGTAGCAGCTCTTTCGCCGACAAATCCCATCTGGTCAATAGTCTCTTGGTTAGTGAATGGGAAAGTTTGAACTTCCGCCAAGCCGCGTGCGGCCAACATCGCAGCAATTGCGCGGCGACGTTTCTGAGTTGGGGTAAGGCTGGCGTGCTTTGGTCGTGGAGGCAAGAGCGATGGGATTTTGTCGTAACCGATCATTCGGGCAACTTCTTCTGCCAGATCGGTCGATGTGAGTAAATCTGAGCGCCAAGATGGCGGATCAATTGCGAACGTTTTCTCATCAACATCGCATCCGATAACGCGAAGGATCCGCGCTATCTCGCCTTTAGAAACTTCTAAGCCAAGTACTTTAGGAATAAATGTTGGATCCAAATTGATAATGGGTGAATATCTTGGCTCACCTGCAACCACAGTTGCCACATGAACAGCCGAGCTATGGGCGGTCAGCAGTTGAACAAATCGCGCAGATGCGAACTCAGCCAAGCTTGGATCAACGCTGCGTTCTAAACGGCGCGAAGCTTCCGAAGATAATTTATGGCGGCGCGAATTCTTGGCAACACAAACTGGATCGAAGCGAACTGCTTCGAGTGCAATATCGGTTGTTGAATCCGAAATTTCAGATGACTGTCCACCCATAGTGCCGGCAAGAGCAAGTGGTTGCTTATCATCACAAACCATTAAGTCATCTGGGTCCAATTGTCGTACCTGGCCATCAAGGGTGGTAAATGGTTGCGCTTTGCCGGCGCGTTTAATAGTTAAGCCACCAGAAATTTTTGCCTTATCAAATGCATGTAGCGGCTGACCAAGTTCGAGCATCACATAGTTGGTTACATCTACAACTAGAGAGATGGAGCGCATCCCCATCTTTTCAATACGGCGGCGCATCCACATGGGAGTCTTCGCTGATGGATCAAAATTTGAGAGCGTTCGCAAGTAAAAAACGGAGGCGGTTTTGGGATCTTCGATCTTTGCCGCAACGCCTTTTCCAGTATCGGTAAAGGCGACCTTGCGCAGCGCATCAACGGGATCAACAAATTCAAGACCTAAGGCGCCGGCGACTTCTCGCGCAACGCCGCGAATGCTTAGCGCGTAACCACGATCAGGATTTACTGCGATATCAAATATTGTGTCGTTAATTTCTAGGCCGGCAATTGCATCGGCGCCAATTTCAACGTCACCTTCGGCAAAGACCATGATTCCTGAGTGATCATCACCTAGACCGAGCTCGCGTGATGAGCAGATCATGCCGTTGCTGACTTTGCCATAAGTTTCGCGCGCTGCAATTTGGAAATCACCAGGTAAAACTGCACCTGGCAGGGCCACTACAACAACATCACCAACGGCAAAGTTTGTAGCGCCACAGATAACGTAGCGAATATCTTTCTCGCCACAGTCAAGGCCAACATAACGAATAGGCTTCTTAAATTCGGTGATCTCTTCTATCGACAAAACTTTGCCGAATTTCAGTGGCCCAGTTAGCCCAGCGCCTGCGGCAATTATCTCTTCAACTTCGAAACCAACCCGGATCAGCCCATCAGAGATCTCTTCTGCAGTTATATTCGTAGGGATCTCAACGAATTCGCGGAGCCACGATAAAGGTGCGCGCATTTAAAGTCCTACTCCGAATTGGCGAGTAAAGCGCAGATCGCCTTCAACGATGTCATGCATATCGGTAACGTTATGGCGCACCATGAGTGTTCGTTCCAGACCCATACCAAAGGCAAAGCCACTATAAATTTCAGTATCGATGCCACATGTCTGTAGAACTAGCGGATTGACCATCCCGCAGCCGCCCCATTCGATCCAGCGGCCGTTGAAGAAGATATCAACTTCGGCACTTGGCTCGGTGAATGGAAAGAATGATGGGCGAAGTCGTGTGGTTACATCCGGACCGAACATCGCTTGTGCGAAGTTATCGAGCGTTCCTTTTAGGTGAGCCATCGTGATGCCCTTATCAACTACCAAGCCTTCGACTTGATGAAAGACCGGGCTGTGAGTTGCATCCAATTCATCGGCGCGGAATGTGCGACCTGGACAGATCATATAGATAGGTGGCTCATGCTCTAACATCGAACGGATCTGTACCGGAGATGTTTGGGTGCGTAACACCATTCCAGATTCAACTGGTTCGATGTAGAAAGTATCTTGCATCGTGCGCGCCGGATGATCTGCCGGGATATTCAAGGCATCGAAGTTAAGCCAACCTGATTCAAGTTCCGGGCCTTCCTCAACGCTGTAACCTTGTTCGATAAAGAAATCGCTAATCTCATTTTTAATTATCGAAATCGGATGTAGTCCACCGCGATGAGCGCGATTTACGGGGAGAGTGATATCCACTATCTCTTCCAGTAATACCTTGGCATCGCGTTCTGCTTCTAACTTCACAGTTGCACTTTGCAGAGCTGCAGTGATGGCAGCTTTACCTTCCCCAATTATCTTGCCGGCGCTAGCTTTCTCATCGGCTGCCATTGAACCAAGGGCGCGGTTAGCTAAAGAAATTTCTGCCTTATCGCCTAAATGCGCCAAACGGGCAATCTTGAGTTCATCTAAATCTTTGGCTGAGGCAAAGGCCGCAACGGCGGCGGCGATCCAACGCTTTATATCTGCTGGATTCATGCGGGAATTCTAACCTGATCGGCTAGTTCTATGAGGGAGATTTGCTTACTTCTGAGAGAGGTGAAAGATCACAATCGCCGCAGCGGCTGCAAGATTTAGGCTTTCGGCATTGCCGGTCATCGGAATGCTTACTTGCATAACATCGGCAGCGATCAAGGCATCAATACCGCGCGCCTCGTTGCCAAATATCGCTACACAGTCAGGTAAATCGTGTAGCTCTAAAAGTGAGTTCGTTCCTTGTGCACTTAGTGCGATTTTCTTAACTGTAGGAAGCTGTTCAGATAACTGGGAAAGAGTGATACCAGTAAAGAGTGGCACATGCCAGAGCGATCCGGCGGTGGCTCGGACCACCTTGGGTGAATACATATCGACGCTGCCGGGTGAAACAATTACAGCGTCTACCCCCATTGCATCTGCGGTACGAAGAATAGTTCCAGCATTGCCCGGATCTTGAATCTCGTGGAGATAGATATATCGCGACTTTCCGCTTGCCTTTAATTTTGTAAAATCATTATCGGCAACGGCGCAAATTCCAATTATTCCTTGCGGGGTCATCGTCGATGACATTGCTGCCATTACCGGCTCGCTCACCATTACAACTTCAGCGATTGATATATCAAGACCGGCTTGATCAATACGTGTCTTGCCACTTTCAGTTAAATAAATAGTCTTAACGCTTGGACCTTGAGTTGCGGTAAATGCTTCGCGGGCGCATTGCAGACCTTCGGCGATAAATTCGCCATGTGCGGCTCGTTCCTTATTACCCCGGGACGAGATAAGAGCCTTCACCCGCGCGATATGCGGCGAGTGAAGGCTCTCGATCATCTAATTTGCCAGCGGTTTAATTACGCGCTGACGAGGTTCTTGCGTGCCAGATCGACTAGCACCTTAAATGTTGCAGGATCATTCGTTGCGATATCTGAGAGAACGCGACGATCAACCTCAACACCAGCAGCCTTTAGGCCTTGGATGAAGCGGTTGTAGGTCATTCCGTTCTCGCGAGCAGCAGCATTGATGCGCTGGATCCAAAGCTGACGGAAATCGCCTTTCTTATCTTTACGATCGTTAAAGGCGTAGACCATTGAGTGAGTAACTTGTTCCTTCGCCTTTGTGAAGAGACGGGAACGTTGCCCACGATAACCGCTGGCGCGTTCTAAGGTTGTGCGACGCTTCTTAGCAGCGTGAACTCCACGTTTTACTCTCATTTAATTCACACTCCTTACTTCAGACCAAGCATGCGCTTGGCTGTCATAGTTACGGTTGGCTTTGCTGACTGTTCAGTACTCAGACGACGAGTAACGCGAGATGACTTACGCTCCAAAAGGTGGCGCTTGCCGGCACGCTCGTGCATGATCTTTCCTGATCCGGTAACGCGAAAAGTCTTCTTCGCGCCACTATGGGTCTTCATCTTTGGCATCTATCTTCTCCTGTACTTCGTCGTTTTATTAAAACTATTTATCTTCTGCAGTTGCAGCTTGCGCTGCTACCGCTGCTTCTTTAGCAGCTCGCGCCGCTTTCTGTTCTGCAACTGCTTCGGTCTTCTTCTTCGTAGGACCGAGCACCATCGTCATATTTCGTCCCTCTTGCTTTGGGGCGAACTCAACAAAAGCGACTTCTGCAACATCTTCTGCAAGGCGTTGCAATAGTTTGTAACCAAGCTCGGGGCGAGTTTGTTCGCGTCCGCGGAACTTCATCGTGATCTTTACCTTGTCGCCACCTTTTAAGAATTTCACGATTGCGTTACGTTTTGTTTCGTAATCGTGGTTCTCAATCTTTGGTGTCAATCGCACTTCCTTCACCACAATGTGGGTCTGGTTCTGACGGGCCTCACGGGCTTTCTGGGCTACTTCATACTTATATTTGCCGAAGTCCATAATTTTGCATACAGGTGGAACGGCATCAGGTGCGATCTCGACGAGATCCAATCCGACTTCATCTGCCATCTGTAGCGCCGTGTCGATATCTACAACTCCAACTTGATCTCCGGTATGTCCGATAAGACGAATTTGGGGTGTGCGGATACGGTCATTAATGCGCGGTTCAGTTGTGATTTGTGCTCCTTAGTTGGTCTGCTACTTGTCATTTGACTTAGATAGCCAGGCTTATCGCAAAAATCGCGCACCGCTAAGGAAAATAAATTACGCCCGCAGGCGATTTACTTTCGACAAACCAGCCAGCTCTACTTAAGTAGGCCGAGAAGGTGGGAGCGGTGAGCTCCTCTTGCAGCAGCCGTGGCCACTGGTCTGAGGGTTACTTTACCTTCAGGCACCCATGGCGTGCAAACCGCCGTCTACGTGGATGATTTCAGCGGTAGTTTTCGGGAACCAGTCAGATAGTAGAGCCACAACAGCCTGGGCAGCAGGGACTGGATCAGTTACATCCCATTCCAGCGGTGATCGCTCATTCCACACCTTTTCGAATTCATCAAAACCTGGAATAGATTTTGCGGCCATTGTGCGAATCGGACCTGCCGCAACCAAATTAACGCGAATATTTTCTGAACCTAAATCTCGCGCTAGATAACGAGAAGTTGATTCGAGGGCTGCTTTAGCAACTCCCATCCAGTCATATTTTGGCCACGCCACAGTTGCATCAAAATCTAAGCCCACAACTGATCCACCATCTTTGAAAAGTGAGCGGGTAGCCATAGTTAGCGATTTAAGTGAATACGCAGATACATGTACTGCAGTTGCCACATCTTCCCAAGCGGTATTTAGAAAGTTACCGCCAAGGGCTGCTTCAGGTGCAAAACCAATGGAATGAACAACGCCATCTAAATGTTGCACATGTTCCTTTACTCGATCAGCAAGCGCATCTAAGTGCTCTTGGCTCGTAACGTCTAATTCAATTACGGGCGCAGGTTGTGGCAGGCGTCCCGAGATACGAGTAGTCAAACTCATTACCCGACCATATGACGAGAGCAGCACCGTGGCGCCTTCTTCTTGAGCGATCTTTGCAATGTGGAATGCAATCGAGCTATCCGTTAGCACGCCAGTCACAAGAATATTTTTGCCTTGTAAGATCCCCATAATTAATGTCCCATTCCTAATCCGCCATCGACTGGTATTAGTGCGCCCGTAATGTAACCCGCCTCTGGCGAAGCCACAAAAGTAACAACGTTTGCTATCTCATTTGAGGAGCAGAATCTCCCGAGCGGAACCGATTTAGCGATCTCATCGCGACGTTTCTTATCTAGTTCTGCAGTCATATCTGTTTCAACGAATCCTGGCGCAATTACATTTGCGGTAATTCCGCGAGAACCGAGTTCACGAGCAAATGAGCGCGCCATGCCCAGCAGGCCCGCCTTACTTGCCGAGTAATTTACTTGGCCAGCCGCCCCTACTCCCCCGACAACCGAACCAATAAATATTAAGCGACCACGCTTTAATTTAAGTAGGCCTTTTGTGGCACGTCTTGCGACACGAAACGCGCCAGTCAAATTCGCATTAACAACATCTTCAAAATCAGTATCGGTCATTCGCAGCACCAAACCATCTTTGGTAATTCCCGCGTTAGCAACGATTATTTCGGGCGTTCCGTATTTCTCTTCAATTTCTGCAAATGCTGATTCAACGCTCTCGGTTGAAGTCACATCCATTTTCACTGATAAGAAACCTGCGGGTGCATCTCCTGAGCGATAAGTTATAACGACGCGATGACCAGCAGCCGATAGCGATTGCGCAATCGCCAATCCGATTCCACGGTTTCCACCAGTTACGAGGGCGAGTGAAGAGCTTTCATCTGTCATATGAGAAAACTTACCCTGCTACTTCTGCGTAACCAGCATTTCCGCCTCGCGCCCTGCCTAATTGCCCCATAGTCTTCTCCCATGGCCAAAGGGTTCGGTATCGGAAAGCGAAAAAGCGCTATGAAATCCGCATATGTTTATGACATAACTGCCGCCCCTGCATCGCTGACCCGTGATCAAGCTGGACGTCAGCGCCGTTACTTCATCTCGATGATGATTCGAACCGGCTGCTTTTTGTTGACTGTGATTTTGCCAAGCCCCTATCGCTGGTTTGCCTTACTCGGAGCAGTCACCTTGCCATATATCGCTGTTGTGATCGCAAATGCTGGTCGCGAAAGTTTTGCACCTGGACAGGCGCTAGTTACCGATAAAGCTAAGTCTTTAGAGTAATAACATCTGGTTAGACTTGCGGCTATGAAAGTTGCGCCCGCAAAAGCACGCGAGCCACTCTCCTTTCTTAAATCCCTTATCGCTCTACTTCTTATTGCGCTCTGTATCTGGGCCGCGCAGTGGCAGTTTCAGCGTGGAATCGATCGCCATCAGAGAAATTCGCTGATTGAATCTCAATTAACTCTGGCCAAAATTGATATATCTAAAGTCGTATCTACAAATTCAGATCAACTCTCACCATTTGAGTGGCGCACAGTAAGTGCAAGCGGAAGCTTCAATTCTGCGGAACAAATCTTGCTGAAGAATAGATACTCCGAGGGGGTCTATGGTTTCGAAGTTCTCACGCGTTTTCGTCTTTTAGACGGCCGTTACATCTGGGTCGATCGCGGTTGGGTGAAAGCCGGGGCCGATGCCATGACCGCTCCGATAACTACACCGGTACCTACTGGTGAGGTCTCGCTTGTTGCGCGGGTGCGATTGGATAGGTCGCTACCAGTTGGCGCCTTCTTTGCGCTTCCATCTTCAGGAACTGGAATGATTTCAAAGTTGAACGCGCAAACTGGTTTTAAAAGCGAAGGTTTTTATCTCGATTTAATTAGCGGTTCTGATCCTTTACTTACTCCTGCGGTCACAGCAGATCTACCGGAGCTAAGCGACGGCCCGCATTTAGCGTATTCGTTGCAGTGGATCTTCTTTGCGGGGCTAATTGTTTACGGACGAATATTAATTAGACGTGGTCAGATCTTGACGCGCAAAGAGCTCTGAATAAAGTCCATCTGCACGCACCAACTCATCATGTTTACCGCGTTCACGGATCAAACCATTTTCCAAGACGATAATTTGATCTGCGCTCATTACCGTACTTAAGCGATGAGCGATGACAATGCTGGTTCGTCCTTGTAAAGCGCTAGCCAGAGCGTTCTGAACTAACTCCTCATTCTCTGAATCTAAGTGAGCTGTTGCCTCATCTAAAATTACGATGCTAGGAGACTTCAAAAGTAACCGAGCAATCGCAAGACGTTGTTTCTCACCACCTGATAGGCGATGACCACGTTCGCCGACCATGGTATCTAGCCCATTAGGTAAAGATGTTATGAGATCCCAGATCTGTGCCGCCTGGCAAGCAGCCTTCATCTCATCCAAAGTTGCATCTGCTTTGGCATACCTCAAATTTGAAGTAATTGTGTCGTGGAACAAATGGGAATCTTGCATTACTACACCAATTGAATCACGAAGTGATGTCAGCGTTAAGTCACGCAGATCATGGCCATCAATTTTTATCGCACCAGATGTCACATCGTAAAGACGCGGCAAGAGTGCGCTGATAGTCGTCTTGCCAGCACCTGATGGACCGACTAGCGCAGTGACTGTCCCCGGGAGTGCGGAGAAAGAAATACCTTTTAAGATCTCTTCGCTATCTCGAACTTCCGGTATCGATGCTGCCTCTAGTGATGCTAACGAAATTTGTTGTGCATTTGGATAAGTAAAATGAACATCTTCAAATTCAATAGCTGGAGTCTTGCTCTTGAAAACTTTCGCATTAGCCTTCTCTTGCACCATCGGTTCAAGATCTAGAACTTCAAAGACTCGTTCAAACGAGACCAGGGCGCCCATAACATCTACCCGCACCGTGGCTAGCGCAACGAGTGGACCGTAAAGGCGTGCCAACAAAGTAGTAATTGCGATCAAACTTCCAACTGTGATTGCTCCATCAATTGCCAAGTGTCCACCGATGCCATAGGCAATGGCAGTCGCAAGAGCGGCGATACTAATTAGTGCGATGAAGAAGAAGGTATTGAGCATCGCCATCGAGATACCGATATCAGCGACCCTTCGCGCCTTCTTCTTAAACACTTGCGACTCTTGATCAAGATCCCCATATAGTTTGACCAAAAGCGCCCCAGATACGTTGAAGCGCTCAGTCATTGTCGAAGACATTTCTGCATTTATCTCAAATGAATCTCGGGTATACCCCTGTAGCCGAGCACCAATCCACTTAGTGGGCGCCAGAAACACCGGTAGTAATAAGAGCGAGGCGATCGTGATCT
The DNA here is from genome assembly GCA_037140155.1 of Actinomycetota bacterium. Lineage (GTDB taxonomy): Bacteria > Actinomycetota > Actinomycetes > Nanopelagicales > Nanopelagicaceae > Planktophila. The sequence goes on along the minus strand of JBAXFA010000006.1, from coordinate 37,101 downwards.
GCCAGCTCAGCGCCAACATAGTACCCACCACTAAGACCAGCGTTAACGCGTTGCTAATGATTCCGGAGAAGGTAGATGTGAAAGCTCGCTGAGCTCCGATTACATCAGAATTGATACGGGTGATTAAGGCGCCAGTTTGCGTGCGGGTAAAGAAAGCGATCGATTGTTCCTGCACATGACGAAAGACTTGGGAGCGCAGATCGTAAATTAGCCCTTCACCGATCTTTGCTGAAATCCAACGAACCACGATATTTACAACCGCGGTGAGAATTGCAAGCACTGCGACCGCTATCGCCATAGTCGTGACAATCGCGCGATCCTTTGGGATTACCCCTTTATCAATCAACTCACGCAATAAGAGCGGAGTCGCAACTGTTAAAACCGCATCTGCAATCAGACAGAAGAGAAAGAGGATGAAGGTAGATTTATAAGGAATCGCGTAAGAGAATATTCGCTTTAAGGTGCCTGGACGTAACTTGGCATGCTTTACCGATTGGTCGGAACTTAAGGTTCGTAGCGCCATCCAGCCAGCGTGCATGGACACTTCATACCCCGATCTAGAGCGCTAAAAAATTAAAAAGAATTAAACTGTAAATCCCAGGGCGCGTAACTGTTCACGTCCATCATCACTGATCTTATCTGGGCCCCAAGGCGGCATCCACACCCAATTGATCTTTACATCAGATGTAAGTGGCGCAAGCGCCTGACGAGTTTGATCTTCAATTACATCTTGCAATGGGCAAGCCGCTGAAGTCAGGGTCATATTTAGCACAGCGATATTGTTGTCATCGACCATGACGTCGTAAATTAAACCGAGATCAACTACGTTAATACCGAGCTCAGGATCGACGACATCCTTCATCGCCTCTGTTACATCATCTACTGCAGCAACCATTATTGACCTCTCTCGATACTTTCTATTCTAGTTCAGATTTAGCTTGCGCTTGCACGCTCGCATCTTTAAATGCCATCCACCCTAAAAGTGCGCACTTAATACGCGCCGGATACTTGGAGACCCCCGCCAAAGCGTTGGCATCTTCCAAAACTGCGTCATCTCCCACCACTGCGCCTTTGCTCTGCATCAAGGCGACAAACTGATCAAATATCGAATAAGCCTGGGCAATTGGTTTGCCGATTAATAGATCACTCAAAATTGAGACGCTAGCTTGGGAGATTGAGCATCCCACGCCATCCCAAGAGATATTGCTTACTACTCCATCAGTGATAGTTAAATTTAAATCTATCTCGTCGCCACACGAAGGGTTAACGTGATGAACCTGTGCATCAAAGGTTGGTGACAGTTTCTTATTCTGTGGTCGCTTGTAGTGATCGAGAATCACTTCTTGATAAAGGTTATCTAACTCCATTATCCAAAGTATTTCTGTGCATCTTTAATACCTATTACAAGGGCATCGATATCTTCAGTTGTGTTGTAGAGATAAAATGATGCTCGCGTGGTTGAGGCAACGCCCATCTTACGCGTTAGCGGCCAAGCACAATGATGGCCGGTACGAACAGCGATACCGGCGTTATCTAGAAACTGGCCCAAGTCATGTGGGTGGATAGCTCCCAAAGTAAATGAGACCGCTCCCCCGCGGAGGTAAATATCCGTAGGCCCCACGATTCTTAACTCTGGAATCTCCTGCAATTTTGCAAGCGCATATCTTGTTAATTCTGTTTCGTGTTCATGAATTTTTACCATACCAATAGCGCTTAGATAATTTAAGGCAGCGCCTAAGCCAACTATCTGCGCCATATTTGGAACTCCGGGTTCAAACTTTCGTGGTGCAGGCGCCCAAGTCGCATCCGTCATCGTGACGCTCTCAATCATTGAACCGCCAAAGAGAAAAGGTGGCAGTTCGGCAAGAAGATTGCTGCGGCCCCAAAGAACTCCGACACCGGTTGGACCGACTGATTTATGGCCAGAAAAGGCGAGAAAATCAATATCTAACTCCGCAACGTTTACTGGCATATGCGGAACTGATTGACAGGCATCTAAGATGAAAACGCCACCAACTTCATGAGTACGCGCGACTAATTCAGTTAGCGGATTGATTGTTCCTAGGACATTTGATTGATGGGTCAGCGCAACAATCTTGGTGCGGCTGGTGATCACCTTAGAAATATTAGAGAGATCTAAACGTCCATCTGGATCTACTTCAAACCATTTAAGGACGGCCCCAGATCGCTTAGCCAATTGTTGCCAAGGAATGAGATTTGCGTGATGTTCCATTTCAGATACTACGATTTCATCGCCAGCTTTTAGGTGAAATAAATTTCCAACTGGTGCGCTGCCGATTGCGTAAGCTAAAAGGTTGAGCGCCTCTGTTGAGCTCTTAGTGAAGACGATCTCATCACTTTCCCCACCCAGAAAATTGGCAACGATCTCCCGCGCAGATTCAATCGCCTCAGTTGATTCCTCGGCTAATTGATGTGCTCCGCGATGGGCGGCGGCGTTATGTTGACTATAGAAATCAGATTCGGCTTTTATAACTGCGTATGGCTTTTGGCTAGTTGCCCCACTATCTAAATAGACCAACCGTTTGCCATCGCGAATACTCCGATCAAAGATCGGAAAATCCTTACGTATGGCTAGCGGATCAAAGGTCATATCAAATTACGCGGTGACGTACTCCGCATAACCATTAGCTTCCAACTTATCTGCTAGCTCTGATCCGCCTTCTTCAACGATCTTGCCGTTAGCGAAAACGTGCACGAAATCAGGCTTGATATAGCGCAGGATGCGGGTGTAGTGGGTAATTAATAGGACGCCGATATTGTTATTTTCCTTCGCGCGATTTACGCCTTCGGAAACAATTCGTAGCGCATCGACATCAAGGCCTGAATCAGTCTCATCCAAGATTGCAATCTTTGGCTTAAGTAGCTCAAGTTGCATAATTTCATGGCGCTTCTTTTCTCCGCCAGAGAAGCCTTCATTAACATTACGTTGCGCAAATGATGGATCCATGCTGAGAGCTTCCATAGCATCTTTTACTTCGCCGACCCAGGTACGTAACTTTGGTGCTTCACCGCGCAGAGCGGTTACCGCTGTACGAAGGAAGTTTGAGACTGAGACGCCAGGTACTTCAACTGGATATTGCATCGCTAAGAAGAGCCCCGCCTTGGCGCGCTCATCAACTGTCATCTCAAGAACATCGGCGCCATCTAGCGTGACTGTTCCGCCGGTGATGTTGTACTTAGGATGGCCGGCAATTGAGTAAGCCAAAGTCGATTTACCAGAACCATTAGGTCCCATGATCGCGTGGGTTTCACCAGATTTGATTGTGAGGTCTACGCCCTTAAGAATTTCTACTGCGCCATTTTCGGTATCGACAGATACTTTCAAACCGCGAATCTCTAATGTACTCATCAACTTACCTCACTACGCTTCTACCGTGACGGAGTCTCCGTCAACGGTTACTGGATAAACTTTTACTGGTGCTACTGCTGGAGGCGTTAGCGCCTCACCTGTACGTAAATCGAATTCAGCGCCATGTAGCCAGCATTCGATCTTAAAATCTGTTACTTCACCTTCAGATAACGAGGCATCAGAGTGCGAACATGTGTCATCAATTGCGAATATCTCATCACCCACGCGAGTTACACAGATGGTGCGCCCGGACTTCTCAAGTTTGACGGGCTTTCCAGCCACAAGGCTGGCCAAAGATAGATCAGCCATTTACGCGCCTGCCTTAGCAAGTTCGTCATCGATGCGATCCATTAAACGAGTTTGGATTACTTCATCACCTATTTCGGAGATGATTTCATTAAAGAATCCGCGAACAACTAAACGTCGAGCATCTGCGATATTGATTCCGCGCGACATCAAGTAGAAGAGTTGTTCATCATCGAAGCGACCAGTTGTACTGGCGTGTCCTGCTCCAACGATCTCGCCTGTTTCAATTTCCAAGTTAGGCACTGAATCTGCGCGAGCACCATCTGATAACAACAAGTTTCGATTGAGTTCGTAGGTATCAGTACCCTCGGCTGCGGCGCGAATAAATACATCGCCGATCCAAACTGTATGGGCTTGATCTCCTGCTAAAGCACCTTTGTAATTGACGCGTGATTTCGCATTAGGGACTTTGTGATCAACAAACATGCGATGTTCGAAGAACTGACCAGAAGTTGCAAAGTAAACACCTAAGAGTTCGCAAGATGCGCCAGGGGCGGCAAACTCAACGGTTGGTAGAAGTCGCACAAGAGACCCACCAATAGTTACGACTATGGATTTAAAGGTTGCATCACGATCAACGACCGCGTGTTGGCGACCGGCATGGATGCTCTTTGAGCCCCACTCTTGTAGCGACACCAAAGTTAGATTTCCACCTGGCGCTACGGAGATTTCTAGATCCTCTGCCAAATGTGTGTCGCCGGTGTTCTCGATGATCACAGTTGCTCGCGCATGGTTTTCAACGCGAATTTGAACTCGTGAGAACTCTGCAGTATCTAAGGCACCTGCCGAACGCTTCAAGAGAATTGGTTCGGCTACTTCGGTATTTGCAGCAATAGTTAATACTGCAACATCTGTCGCAAAATCGCGGATTCGCGCAACGATTACATCATCGGTTTCTGAAAGAGGAGCTGCCGCAGAAGCGGAGACTCGTTCAAATGAAACTCCAGTAGCTGCAGACGAGCCCAGTGCTAACGAGTGGCGATCAGATGTGATCGCGCTTCCGTCATGCATTCCACCAAGACGCTTAAGCGGCGTAAACCGCCAAGCCTCTTCGCGCCCGGTTGGCGTTAAATAATTGGTTGTTAGAGTCGTCATTAACCAACAGCGCCTTCCATTTGCAACTCAATTAGGCGGTTTAGCTCAAGTGCATATTCCATAGGAAGTTCGCGCGCAATTGGTTCGATAAATCCACGAACGATCATCGCCATAGCCTCATCTTCAGTTAGCCCACGTGACATCAGGTAGAAGAGTTGATCATCGCTGATCTTTGAAACGGTCGCTTCATGGCCCATTGAGACATCATCTTCGCGAATATCTACATATGGGTATGTATCAGAGCGAGAAATAGTGTCGACCAATAGCGCATCACATTTAACTGTGCTCTTGGAATGATGTGCGCCTTCTTGTACTTGGACAAGTCCGCGGTATGAAGTACGTCCGCCACCACGCGCTACAGATTTTGAGATAACAGATGAAGATGTGTATGGAGCTGCGTGCACCATCTTGGCGCCAGAGTCTTGATGTTGACCAGGGCCGGCAAAGGCAAGTGACAAAGTTTCACCCTTTGCATGTGGACCCATCAACATAACAGCTGGGTACTTCATGGTGACCTTTGAGCCGATATTGCCATCAACCCATTCCATAGTTGCACCTTCAGCACATGTAGCGCGCTTGGTAACCAAGTTGTAAACGTTGTTAGACCAGTTTTGAATTGTTGTGTAACGAACGCGCGCACCCTTTTTAACAATGATTTCAACAACTGCTGAGTGGAGTGAATCAGATTTGTAAATTGGCGCGGTGCAACCTTCTACGTAATGAATGTATGAATCTTCATCGGCGATGATTAGCGTGCGTTCGAACTGACCCATATTTTCGGTATTGATGCGGAAATATGCCTGCAGCGGAATATCTACATGTACGCCCTTAGGGACATAGATAAATGATCCACCTGACCAAGCAGCGGTATTTAGCGCTGCAAATTTATTATCGCCAACTGGGATAACAGAACCAAAGTACTCTTTAAAGAGTTCTGGGTGTTGCTTTAGGCCGCTATCTGTGTCAAGGAAGATTACTCCCTGCTTTTCTAGATCTTCGCGGATTGAGTGATACACAACTTCTGATTCGTATTGCGCCGCAACACCTGAGACCAAACGTTGCTTTTCCGCTTCTGGAATACCCAAGCGATCGTAAGTATTTTTAATTTCATCTGGAAGGTCTTCCCAAGTCGCTGCCTGTTTTTCAGTTGAACGTACGAAGTATTTGATGGTGTCGAAGAAGATTCCAGTTAAGTCAGAACCCCATGAAGGCATCGGCTTCTTCTCAAATAGTGATAAACCCTTGAGACGCATATCTAGCATCCACTGTGGTTCGCTCTTCTTCGTTGAGATATCGCGAACTACTTCGTCGTTGATACCGCGACGTGAGTTAGCTCCCGCATCGTTGCCGTCAGACCAGCCGTATTCGTAATTTCCAAGTCCGTCTAGTTCTGGGTGTGCAGTTGTCATGACCGCGCCTTTCCGGCTGTTAGTGGTTCCTTATTTTTTAACTTTGGGGAGATATTGGGAATGTAGGTAGTGCAAACGCCATCACCGTGTGCGATGGTCGCTAAACGTTGAACATGTGTTCCGAGCAATTTAGAGAAGGCTTCTGTTTCAGCTTCGCAGAGTTGGGGAAATTCGGAAGCAACGTGCGCAATTGGGCAATGGTGTTGGCATAGTTCTTGTCCTGCGGCACGTGGACCGACGCTTGCGGCATAACCTTGTTCGGTGAGGAAACTAGCGAGCGCATCTAGCTTGGTGGCGCTCTTAGCAACAAGGGTTGAGGCCTTTCGTTCAATATCATCGGCGCGAGATTGAGCAAAGGCAGTAACTAAATGTTCGCCGGATTGCGCTGACATAAATTTAAGAGCAGCGACAGCTAAATCATCGTATGAGTGTTCAAATTTTTCGCGACCAGAATCGGTCATTACAAATACCTTTGAAGGACGACCGCGCCCCCGGGTAGATGAGATGCGCGGTTCGCGCGCTTCCAAGATTCCATCTGCAACAAGTAAATCTAAGTGGCGGCGGATTCCCGCTGGAGTAAGCCCTAATCGCTCGCCCAGCGCTGCGGCCGTTGATGGTCCATTCTCTAAAACAGAGCGGCCGACGGCGTCGCGAGTACGCGGATCATCGCCTGACTTTAGGGCTGGCCCTCCATTTAATTTCACAACACTATTGTGTCGTAATTCGCTCGCCCTTTCCACTCAGGGGCTGCGTGATTGGTCATAGTCTTAGGCCATGAGACTGCGCCGCTTCCTCTACGGACTATTACTTACGCTGCAGGCGGGGTTGGTTCTAACTGGAGGCGCTGTCCGCCTGACGGGTTCGGGTCTGGGTTGCCCAACTTGGCCAGAATGCACGGATGGTTCATATACGCCAGTGCCGCATCAAGCCGAGGGCCAACTACATGCTTGGATCGAATTTGGAAATCGCTTACTTACCTTTGCCTTATTCGCTGCGGCGATCGCTGTAATTGCTCATGTATTCCGTACGCGTCGTAAAGATTTACGAATTCTCGCACTTGGCCAACTCCTTGGAATTTTAGGCCAAGGAGTACTTGGTGGAATTACTGTCTTAACGAATCTACATCCGCTACCTGTTGCTGGACATTTACTACTTTCGATTGTATTAATTGCCGGAGCTGCATCGCTATATGACCGTCGCGAATCCCCCATTAAACGAATTACCGGTACAGAGAAGATCGTTGCCAATCTTTCGTTAACCCATATCGCACTTACCTTTTTCGTAATTGTTTTAGGAACTCTGGTAACTGGCAGCGGACCACATGCTGGAGATCTCAAGGCGCGGCGATTTGGTTTTGATATCCGCACCGTCGCGTGGATCCATGCCGATGCTGTTATCGCGTTATTGGGTCTTACTTTGGCGCTTTATATCGCAACTCGAAGTAACTCACTTCAGCGCCGCCGTATTGCCATCTTCACTCTTATCGCACTTTCACAAGGCGCAATCGGTTACATCCAATACTTCACGGGTATTCCTGAAATAATTGTGGCCGCGCATCTATTAGGTGCAACTTTGGTTTGGATCGCAGCGTGGCGGATCCGCATCGCAATAACCACTTCACCGATCGCTGTCCAACCTCTAACGTAGGAGAAGAACGAGAATGAGTACTTTGCAAAACTGGTCAGCCCTTGATGACCGCGCCGTGACTTATGCCCGTGCCCTTGCCATGGATGCGGTACAAAAGGCCGGTCATGGCCACCCAGGGACAGCTATGTCACTTGCGCCAGTTGCCTATAATTTATTTCAGCGCCATTTAGTACACGATCCTGCAGATCCTAAGTGGTTAGGTCGTGACAGATTCGTTCTCTCTTGCGGTCACTCATCCTTAACTCTCTATATTCAACTCTTCTTTAGCGGTTATGGGCTTGAGATGGATGATTTAAAAGCATTCCGTACTTGGAATTCGCTGACACCGGGCCATCCTGAATTTGGTCACACCGCGGGCGTTGAAATGACAACTGGACCTCTTGGTGCAGGTGTGGCCACAGCAGTTGGTATGGCGATGGCGGCACGATTTGAACGAGGATTACTCGACCCAGATGCGGCGATAAATACTTCACTCTTTGATCACAATATCTGGGTTATTTGCTCAGATGGAGATTTACAAGAAGGCGTTAGCAGCGAAGCATCGTCACTGGCGGGTACGCAAGAGTTAGGTAATTTAAAAGTTATTTATGATGACAATCGGATTTCAATTGAAGGCGATACCCATGTTGCCTTTACCGAAGATGTTTCTGCGCGCTATCGTGCTTACGGCTGGAACGTTATCGATGTGCCATCTGCTAGTGATGGAAATATCGATTTAGCCAAGTTAGATGCGGCGATGCTTGCGGCGAAGGCAGAGATTTCCAAACCAACCCTAATTCGTATGAAATCAGTTATTGCTTGGCCGGCACCAACGGCGCGCAACACCGCTGAATCTCATGGATCAGCACTTGGCGCCGAAGAAATCGCTGCAACTAAGACTTTGCTAGGGATTGATCCAGATGAGCACTTTGCCATGCCGGCTGAAGTACTAGCCCATGTGCGGGGTGCAAAGGATCGCGGTATCTCTCACCATCAAGATTGGAATAATCGATTTGAAAAGTGGCAGAAGGAAAACCCAGATCGCGCGCTACTGCTGCAGCGTTTAATCGCGGCTGATCTACCAAAGGATTGGGATATCGACCTTCCGCAATACCCGGCAGGCAAAGATGTCGCAACGCGCAAGGCATCCGGTGATGTCATCGCTGCTATTGCCAAAGTTCTACCCGAATTCTGGGGCGGTTCTGCAGATTTAGCGGGCAGCAATAACACAACGATAAACGGTGGATCTTTCTTACCTGCAACGAGTTCGATGAAAGGGGCCAACCCATACGGTCGCATGATTCATTTTGGAATTCGCGAACATGCCATGGGTTCTATCCTTAATGGAATTGCGCTCCATGGACTATCCCGATCTTTCGGTGGCACCTTCGCCGTCTTTAGCGATTACATGCGTCCTGCGGTACGACTAGCTGCGATTATGAATCTACCAAGCATATTTATTTGGAGCCATGATTCGATCGGACTTGGTGAAGATGGGCCTACACATCAACCAGTTGAACATTTAGCATCACTTCGTGCGATTCCAAACTTTGATGTGGTCCGTCCTGGAGATGCCAATGAAGTACGTGAGGCATGGAAAGTAATTCTGAAACGTCGTAAACCAGTTGGCCTATTGCTATCTCGCCAGAATCTGCCGGTTGTTGATCGCGCGACACATGGCGATGTAGCGCTGGTTGCGAAAGGTGCCTACATCTTGAAGGAAGCATCGGCGGGCGTCGATATCGTATTGATTGCCACTGGATCTGAAGTCGGTGTTGCCCTGGCAACCCAAGAGCTGCTTGAAGCTAAAGGTTTATCTACTCGCGTAGTGAGCGCGCCATGTCTGGAATGGTTCCAAGAGACAGATAGCAAGTATCGCGTTGAAGTTATTCCCACAACGGCAAAGTTACGCGTAAGTATCGAAGCCGGTATCGCCCAAGGTTGGCGCGAATATATTGGTGATTCGGGAATCGCGATCTCCCTCGAACACTTTGGCGCTTCGGCATCGGCGAGCAAGTTATTTAACGAGTTTGGATTTAGCCCAGATGCGATCGTGACAAAAATTGAAACTGCGTTGAATAAATGATTTCTTTAAGCGGAGAATCACTTAGCAAAGTAGATCGCACCGATTCGCTATATCTAACTCTCGCTGCCGCCCATCCACGATTGGCAGCCAAGGATGCGACAACTTGGGGGCCAGCAGCTGCTACTGAAGCTGCGGTAAGACTTAACTGGGTCGATCTTGATGAGACATCGCGCGATCTATTGCCGATTTTAGATGCGCTAGCAGCAAAATTTAGGGCTCGCACAGATTTAGTACTGTGCGGAATGGGTGGATCATCACTTGCCCCAGAAGTCATCGCCCAGACTTACGACAAGAAAGTATTTATTTTAGATTCCACAGATCCAAATTATCTGGCGCATGCGCTAACGGGCTCCCCCGCAGATTTACTAGTAATCGTTAGCTCTAAATCTGGATCAACTATCGAGACTTCATCACAACGCGCCTTCTTCGAAAACTACTTAACCAGCGCAAAATTGGATCCAACTTCACACATGTTATTTGTCACCGACCCTGGATCTCCGTTAGATCTAGATGTTCGCGCCAAGGGATTCACAGTTATCAACGCTGATCCCAAGGTTGGTGGGCGCTTTAGCGCGTTGACGGCATTTGGTTTAACTCCCGCAACGTTAATGGGCGTTGATGCCTCAATCTTGTTAGATCAAGCAGGTGACTTACGCGCACAGCTATTGCGAGATCCAGCTACCGCACTTGATGTGGCCTACTTACTCCTTACGCAGAATGAGCAATTCTTAGGTTTTACCGATCAAGGTTCTAAATTCCCCGGGCTATCCGATTGGATCGAACAGTTAATCGCTGAATCAACCGGTAAGGAAGAGAAAGGTCGCCTTCCAATAGCAACGGAGAACTTCGTTGACGCAAATGGTGGCGGTGCTTTCTCAATCGCCTTTGCACCAGGTGCCCAATTATCCGTTATCGGTGAGCTAGGCGAGCATTTCTTATTCTGGGAATGGGTAACAGCCCTAATGAGCGCAGGTCTTGCGATTGACCCATTCAATCAACCGAATGTCACTGAAGCAAAAGAGGCAACCTCTAAGGTATTGCAGGAGTGGGGTAATAAATTGCCGGCGTTACAGGCATCTGCAACTGATGACTACGTCGAAATATTTGGCGATGGAAATACTTTGACTGCCGCGTTAAAGAATTTAATTGCTACAACTGATGCCGATGGATATATCGCGATTATGGCCTATTTAGATCGCCGCGATGATTCTGCGATTAGCGAGTTACGGAGCATCTTGTCGAAGAAATCAGGACGTCCGGTTAGTTTTGGGTGGGGTCCGAGATTTCTACATTCAACTGGACAGTTCCATAAGGGCGGACAACAGAACGGTTCTTTCTTACAGATAACCGGCATAACTAAAATGGATTACTCAATACCCGGTCGTGAATTTGGATTTACAACATTGCTGATGGCCCAAGCCGTTGGTGACTCAAAGGCCCTTGCAGCAAGAAAATACCCGCTCCTTCGCTTGCATCTGCAAGATCGAAGTGCGGGTATATCTCAACTGCTTGCGGCAGCTAAAGCTCTTTAATTACTCATCATCTCCGCGAAGTTTGCGTAGCGCATCTTCCAGGATCTTTGCACCTTCAGTATCAGTGCGACGCTCTTTAACGTAAGCAAGGTGAGTCTTGTAAGGAATATTTACAACTGCCTTAGGCGGATTGTTGCGATCGCGACCTGCTGGTAGACCGCACTTTGGGCAATCCCATTCAGCTGGAATGACTACTGTTTCTTCAACTGCAAACGATGGACGCACTTCATGTCCCTTGCCACACCAATAAGAAACTGTGGCGCGTTCAATCTGATCTCCACGCTCGGCCTCGCCCATTGGGCCGGCGCCGACACGACTTCCACGAATTGCACTTGCCATTTATTAACCCTTCAAAACAAGACTGAGCGCGACAACGCCGCCGAACCAAACTCCACCAACAACGATAGTGATGCGATCTAGATTTCTCTCAACGACTGATGAACCGCCGTAATTTGAAGAGATTCCGCCACCGAATAGATCGGAAAGGCCTGAGCCTTTTCCTTTATGGAGCAGAACAAGCAGGATCATCAAGATACTGGTGATGATCAACAAGATTGAGAGAGCTAGCGCCACGATGTATGACTCCTAAAGTTTTGAATAGAGCGTAAGGATACTAGATACAGCCTGCGCCTTAGGCGCTTTCTGCCGCGTGGAACTTGGCGATCTTCGCCAATTCCTCAGGGTCAAGGCTGGCTCCCCCGATGAGTGCGCCATCGACATCGGTCTGCTTCATGATCTCGTTGATATTTGATGACTTCACTGAACCGCCGTAAAGGATGCGCATATTGGAGGCAATTTCTGCAGATCCGATCGATCCGATCTCTTCACGGATCGCAGAGCAAACTTCTTGTGCATCTTCCGGAGTCGCCGTCTTGCCGGTGCCGATCGCCCAAACTGGTTCGTAAGCGATAACAATTTTCTTAAGCTCTGGTTTTGTGAATCCTTCAAGCCCGGCGCGAACTTGGCGGATCACGTGGGAAACGTGTGCACCTGATTCGCGAATCGAAAGTTCTTCGCCGACGCAGAATATTGGCGTTAGCTCATTTGCTAGAGCAGCTTTAATTTTGCGGTTAATCAGCGCATCATCTTCGTGATGGATGGCGCGTCGTTCTGAGTGGCCGATTACGACGAAGGTGCAACCGAGCTTGGCCAGCATGTGGCCAGAAATATCTCCGGTAAATGCTCCGCTGGTTTCAGGCGAGAGATCTTGCGCGCCGTAGAGCAGACGCAGACGATCGCCGTCGATCAAAGTTTGGATAGAGCGAATATCGGTAAAGGGCGGAATGATCGCAACATCTACTGCGTCATAATCCTTATCGTCTAGGGAATAGACCAACTTCTGGGCAACTGCAATCGCCTCGAGATGATTGAGGTTCATCTTCCAGTTACCTGCCATTAGTGGCTTACGCATCATCGACTCCCTTAAATAGTTACTGCAGCAATACTAATGTAGAAAAAATCGCCTACTAAAGGCCCAACGCAGTTAAGCCCGGAAGTTCTTTACCTTCTAGGTACTCAAGAGATGCGCCACCGCCAGTTGAGATATAACCGAAGTCGCTATCAGCAAAGCCAAGGGCACGAACTGCCGCAGCTGAATCTCCACCACCAACGACTGAGATTCCCGCTACTTCAGTTAAAGCTTGGGCTACGACTTTGGTTCCGTTGGCAAAGGCTGGAAATTCAAATACACCCATTGGGCCATTCCAGAAAACGGTTTTACAACCGCGAATTGCTGTCGCAAATGTTTGTGCAGAATCAGGGCCAATATCCAGCCCCATTTGATCTGCCGGTATTGCATCTGCGCTAACTAAAGTTGCTGGCGCATCTGCGGCGAACTTTGGAGCGACGACGATATCGGTTGGAAGTACTAACTTAACTCCAGATTCGGCGGCTTCTTTAATTAGACCCTTAACAGTCTCAATCAAATCAGTTTCAACAAGCGATGAGCCAATCTCTTTTCCTTGTGCGGCCAGAAATGTAAAGACCATTCCCCCGCCAATTGCCATTACATCTACCTTGCTAAGCAAGTTTGAAATGACACCGATCTTGTCAGATACTTTTGCTCCACCTAAAACAACCCCGTAAGGGCGTTCTGGATTTTGCGTTAGCTTCTTCAATACTTCAACTTCTGCCGCGACTAAAGTGCCCGCCACGTGTGGCAAGAGCTTAGGAAGATCAAAGACCGAGGCATGTTTGCGGTGGACTGCACCGAAGCCATCTCCGACATATACATCAGCTAATTGCGCTAACTCTTTAGCGAAAGCGCTGCGCTCTGACTCTTCTTTCGAAGTTTCCGCAGCCGAGAAGCGAATATTCTCAAGTAAGAGAACTTCACCGCTCTTTAAAGAAGTAGCTTGAGCTGTTACATCTGAGCCAATCACTGCGCCTGCAAATTTAACTTCGCTGCCAAGGAGCTCTGCTAGACGCACCGCAACTGGAGCAAGCGATAACTCTGGTTTTGCCTCGCCCTTAGGTCGACCTAAGTGAGCAGCTATAACCAGGCTTGCGCCATTTGCAATTAAGGTTTTGATAGTCGGCAGCGAGGCGCGAATGCGACCATCGTCTGTGATCTTGCCTTCCTTTAACGGGACGTTTAGATCGCAGCGAAGGAATACTCGCTTGCCGGCTACATCAAAACTTTGCAGCGAACTAGTTGCAGAATTTCCCATCTAAATTAGAGAGATTTTCCGACAAGACCAACGAGATCAACAAGGCGGTTTGAGTAACCCCATTCGTTGTCATACCAACCAACGATCTTGACTTGATTTCCGATTACCTTAGTTAGGCCAGAATCGAAGATGCAAGATGATGGATCGGTGACGATATCTGAAGAAACGATTGGATCTTCAGTGTATGAAAGGAATCCCTTAAGAGCGCCATTGGCAGCAGCCTTCATTGCAGCATTGATCTCTGCAGCAGTTGCTTCCTTAGCAAGTTCAACAGTTAAGTCAGTTGCAGAACCTGTTGGAACTGGAACGCGCATCGCATATCCATCGAGCTTGCCCTTTAACTCTGGCATAACTAGCGAGATCGCCTTTGCAGCACCTGTAGATGTTGGGATCATATTTGTCGCTGCAGCACGTGAGCGGCGTAGATCCTTATGTGGGAAATCAAGAATTACCTGGTCATTTGTGTAGGCGTGAATTGTGGTCATCAAGCCCTTAACAATTCCCCAGTTATCCTGCAGAACCTTTGCCATAGGAGCTAGGCAGTTAGTTGTACATGAAGCATTTGAAATAACGTTATGGCTTGCTGGGTCGTACTTCTCATGGTTTACGCCCATAACAATTGTGATGTCTTCATCTGTTGCAGGTGCCGAAATAATTACTTTCTTTGCTCCTGCTGTGATGTGCTTCTTTGCATCGGCAGCCTTTGTGAAGTGGCCAGTTGATTCAATGACGATATCGGCCTTTACAGATGCCCATGGCAGGTTTGCGGGATCGCGGTCTGCAAATACCTTCATAGTCTTTCCACCAACTGTGATGGTGTCTTCTGTGTAAGTGACTTCAAGGCCAAGGCGCCCCAAGATTGAGTCATACTTTAAAAGGTGCGCCAAAGTGGCGTTATCTGTTAAGTCGTTGATAGCAACGATATTGATATTTGGATTTGTGAGTGCGGCGCGAAAGAAGTTGCGACCAATTCGTCCAAATCCATTAATTCCAACGTTAATCATGTGAAACCTCGCTTTAAAAGTTTAAGGACCTGCTGCCAAAATAAGTAGCACCAGATGGGTATACGGCAATAAAACTGCCACATCGTTGGGGTCGTGGCTAACCTTACCAGCCGCGGGTAGTTACCTTCACGTAGGAGTTATGCTCAGATAAGCGAATTAATTGAGAAGATCTGGTGAAAGTCCGGCTTCGGTATCTGGAATTCCTAGCTCGCCAGCGCGCTTATCGGCCATCGCCAATAGTCGACGAATTCGACCAGCGATTGCATCCTTGGTCATTGGTGGGGATGCAAGTGAACCAAGTTCTTCCAAACTTGCTTGGCCATGGCTAATTCGCAATTCGCCAGCTTCCTTTAAATGATCTGGAATTGTTGGCCCCAATATTTCCATCGCGCGTTGAACTCGAGCGGCTGCGGCAACCGCGGCGCGCGCTGAACGGCGTAGATTTGCATCATCAAAATTTGCTAAGCGATTTGCTGTCGCGCGAACTTCGCGGCGCATCCGGCGTTCTTCCCAAGCCAAAACACTTTCATGTGCACCGAGGCGAGTAAGCAGAACTCCGATGGCATCGCCATCTCTAATTACAACGCGATCAACACCGCGAACTTCGCGTGCTTTCGCAGTAATGCCTAAACGACGAGCTGCTCCTACCAGGGCAAGTGCTGCCTCAGGACCTGGGCAAGTTATTTCAAGTGAAGATGAGCGTCCGGGTTCGGTGAGCGAACCATGAGCTACAAATGCACCACGCCAAGCAGCTTCAGCATCGCAGATATTTGCGGCAACCACTTGTGGTGGAAGGCCGCGGATAGGGCGACCGTTACTGTCGATCAAACCAGTCTGACGCGCAAGTGCATCACCTGCCTCGATTACACGCACAACATAACGACTGCCCTTGCGAAGACCGCTAGATGAGAGAACTGCTAAATCGCTATCGTGTCCATAAATATCGGCGATATCTTTCTTTAAGCGGCGCGCGCTCTGAGATGTGTCGAGTTCTACTTCGATAACAACTTTGCCAGCTGCGATATGGAGTCCGCCGGCAAAGCGCAACAGTGAAGAGACTTCGGCTTTACGGCAGCATGGCTTAGTTACTGAGAGACGGCTGAGCTCGTCCTTGACTGCTGCGGTCATTGCCATGTGCTTATCCAAGCAGGATTTTGCTGGCAATGTGTGTGAAAAGCGAGGTCAATTTTTTAGGGCTATGGTGAATTAGTTCGGTGTTATCGCGTAAATCGGCGACCACTAACTCTCCACCTCTACTTGAAAGATGCTCCGCAATCAGATCGCCTTGGCGAACCAAGCTCTCATCGCAAATTACATAATCAAAGGCCAATCCAGGGGCGTAACTCTCCAAGATCTCAATATGTTCTAGCGGTGTATAACCAGCATATTCGCCAAAGTTTGCCGCCGTGGCGCTGGCCATACCAGAATCTAAATTAAGAACTAATAATTTTTTCGCTTTAGATTTTATGAGCGCATCGCGTTGTTGTGGAACCAGTAAATGAGGCAGGACGCTAGAAAACCAAGATCCTGGGCCCATAACAATCCAATCTGCATCCGCAATCGCAGCTAACGCTTCTTCACGGGATTGCGGATTTTCAGGATGCAAGCGCAGCGATTCCAGCCTTCCCTTCGCTGTTGCAACTTCAACTTGCCCCTTCACGATAAAACGCCCCGTGGAATTTACAAAGGTCGCTTCAATATCTAGAGGCTCTTGCGCCATTGGTAGAACGCGACCGATTACCTTCAAAAGTGAGCCCACCCGATCTAGACCTGCAACTGGATCTTCACCTTTATTCCACAAAGCAGCCAGTAGTAGATTTCCGACTGCATGGCCATCTAATGGCCCCTGGCTTGCAAAGCGATACTGCATAATCTGCGCCCAACTGCGCCCCCATTCATCATCTGCGCATAAGGCGGCAAGAGCCATTCGCAAATCACCGGGAGGAAAGATCGGAAATTCTTCGCGCAAACGACCACTTGATCCACCATTATCGGCAACGGTGACAATTGCGGTGATATCTGTAGTGATACCCCGCAACGCAGATAGAGTCGCAGCTAAGCCATGTCCTCCACCTAAAGCAACTACGCGCGGATTACGACCACTCATTCACGACCAACATCACGATGGGTGGCATGTGCTGAAATTTCGATATCTGATGCACCGTTGGTTAATTGCTTTGCAATTTCTTCGGCAATAGCAACACTGCGATGTTTTCCGCCGGTACAACCAATAGCAATCGTTACATACTTTTTACCTTCACGCAGATAACCCGGCATCATCTGGCGAATTACACCAACATAACTCTTCACAAATTCAGTAACGCCCTCACTAGTAAGAACTTTTTCGGAGACTTGCGGCGTTAAGCCCGTAAGTGGGCGAAGTTCAGGAATCCAATGTGGGTTTGGGATAAAGCGACAATCTAAGACCAGATCAGCATCAACTGGGATGCCATATTTGTAGCCAAAAGAAAGGACGTTGATACGGATGGCATCGAGCATGCCAGCCGAGAATATTTCTCCGACGCGTTTTTCTAATTGATGGACATTTAGATTAGAAGTATCAATTACCACATCGGCTCCAGAGCGAACCTCTTCTAATTTAGCGCGCTCTCGTTCTATGCCATCTACGATGCGATCCTTGGCCTGCAATGGGTGCGGACGCCGCGTAGATTCAAAACGCTGCACCAGCGACTGATCGGTCGCATCTAGAAACAATAAGCGATAGACAATTCCATTTGATTTAAGAGTTTGTAAAGCGTGGCTTAGCGCATCAAAGAATTTTCCTCCGCGCACATCTACTACTACAGCTAATGAAGAGATTTCAGAGACATTGGTTTGAGTAGCAAGTTCAGGCAAGAGCGCAGGTGGCAAATTATCAACTACATACCAACCTAAATCTTCCAGGGCATGGGCCACCGTCGAGCGTCCCGCACCTGACATGCCAGTTACGATCAATAACTCTTTATTGGCCATGTCTATATTCTGCCTGCACTGTCAAGGATCGCTAAATTCATAGGATCTCCCCCGTCTGCATATCAACGCCACGCGTATCTAAGCCATCTGCTTGGTGTTGTAGATACTGGAAGATGATTTCAGCAATTTTCTCGCCGATGCCAGGTGTTTGTGCCAACTCTTGCAGCGTCGCTTTTCGAAGTGCAGCAACTGAACCGAATCGTTCCATGAGCGCTACACGACGAGCGCGCCCCATCTGTGGAATCTCACCTAAGACAGATTCGAGCATCACCTTAGAACGACGAGACCTATGGAAGGTAATTGCAAAGCGGTGAGCCTCATCGCGAATCCGCTGTAAGAGATACATCCCTTCGCTAGTGCGCGGCAGGATAAGTGGATCAGAACTTCCGGGGCGCCAAACTTCTTCTAAGCGTTTAGCAAGACCACAGAGAGCGACATCGGTAATGCCCAGCTCATCTAGCGCGCGCTGCGCGGCGGCAACCTGCGGAGCTCCTCCATCGACAACTATTAACTGCGGCGGGTATGAGAACTTACTTAATTTGCCACCTATTTCAGCAACATCAGATTCATCTGCCGCGCGATCATTCAGTAGTCGCTTCATGCGACGAGTGATTACCTGGTGCATCGCACGCGTGTCATCGGATGCGGTAGTGGTATCAATAATAAATCGTCGATATTCGCTCTTCTTTGCCAAACCGTCCTCAAAGACCACCATTGAAGCAACCACTGATGTACCCGAGATATTAGAGATATCAAAGCATTCGATACGAAGTGGAGTTCTTGAGAGTTCCAACTGTTCCTCAATTTCGAGCAGCGCTTTGCCACTAACCGCTGCATCAGTAGCTCGCTTACTCAAGAATTGAATTAGCGCGTAATGGGCGTTGCGATCCACCGTTTGTAAGAGCTCAACTTTTTCGCCACGTTGTGGCACCTTTATTGAAACCTTCGCACCCCGCAGTTCAGTCAACCAACCTTCTAGCGCTAGTTGATCACTCGGTTCGCGGTTCAAATAGATCTCATTTGGGATATCCGCTGGCGCTGCTCCGTTATAGATTGAGAAGAATAGCGATGCGACTTGGTCATCTCCCTCCAAGGCCCGCTCTTGATCAACTATCCAAGATCTAGATCCTTTAATTGACCCCCGGCGCACCATAAATATTGACCCAGCAGCATGCAGGCCTTCTTCGTGAATTGAGATGAAGTCACCATCTAAATCATCAGAGAGATTTCCTTGAGTAGATCGCTGGGCTTTTTCAAAAGATTCGATCTGATCACGAATACGTGCGGCGCGTTCAAACTCTTCGCGGCTAGATGCCAGATCCATCTCTTGCCGTAATTTAGGCAAGATATCTTCCATGCCTGCCTCCATAAAGGCATCTAACTTCACAGCGATCTCGCGATGTTGCGCAGGTGTAACCCAACCAACACAAGGAGCTGCACACTTGCCGATATCTCCTAATAAACACTGGCGCTTACTGCGCTGGGCCCGCTTGAAGTTACCTTCGCTGCAGGAGCGAACCGGAAAGACTTTAAGCAAGACTTCGTAAGTATTTCGCAGCGCCCAGGCATTTGTGTAAGGTCCAAAGTATTTAAGTCCCGGACGTTTCTCCTTACGAGTAATAAAGATACGTGGAATTTCATCCTGCATCGAGATCGCCAAATAGGGGTAAGACTTGTCATCTTTAAATTGCACGTTATATGTGGGTTGGTACTGCTTTATCCAAGAGAACTCCAGAGCTAGCGCCTCTAGCTCTGTTCCAACGATCGTCCAATCGACCCGAACTGCTTCGTGGACCATGCGATGGGTCTTGCGCGCTAAGTTTGAACCGAAGTATGTGGTTAAACGGTTCTTTAAATTCTTAGCTTTACCGACATAGATAACTTTATCTTTTCCGTTATAGAAGCGATAAACACCTGGGAGTTCAGGGATCTCCTTGGGACGGTAACTTGCGGGATCCGACATTTACTTAACGGCAGCTTTTTTCTTTACCGGGGCGCGATTGCTCGCCAAAATTTCTGCCAAGTAATGTCCGGTATAGCTCTCTTTCACCTTCGCTACATCTTCGGGCGTTCCTTCGGCAACGACTAATCCTCCGCGGAATCCACCTTCTGGCCCCATATCGATCACCCAGTCAGATGACTTGATTACATCAAGATTATGTTCGATAACTACAACGGTATTTCCGGTATCTACCAAACGGCTAAGGACGGTTAACAATTTATTGACATCTTCAAAGTGCAAACCAGTTGTTGGCTCATCTAATACATAGATGGTGCGCCCCGTTGATCTGCGTTGTAGCTCTGTTGCCAGCTTTACTCGTTGTGCCTCACCACCCGACAAGGTCGGTGCTGATTGACCAAGACGCACATAGCCAAGGCCCACATCATTTAAAGTCTTTAAGTAACGCGCAATTGCAGGTACTGATTCAAAGAAACCACTGGCTTCCTCGATAGGCATATTTAATACTTCAGCGATCGTCTTATTTTTGTAATGAACTTCTAACGTCTCGCGGTTGTAACGCGCACCATGGCAGACCTCGCAGGGAACATAAACATCAGGCAAGAAATTCATCTCAATCGTGATAGTTCCATCACCAGAACAATTTTCGCAGCGGCCGCCCTTTACGTTAAAAGAGAACCGTCCCTGTTGGTAACCACGGATCTTGGCTTCACTCGTCTCGGCAAAGAGGGCGCGAATCTTGTCGAATACGCCGGTGTAAGTTGCTGGGTTGGAGCGCGGTGTTCTACCAATAGGTGATTGATCTACGTGGACAACTTTATCCAAGAGCTCGATGCCACTTACAGACCGGTGGCGACCAGGTACCAAGCGCGCGCCGTTGAGTTTGTTTGCCAGGACTGTGTAGAGAATGTCATTTACTAGAGTTGATTTACCCGAACCGCTAACACCGGTTACTGCCACGAACACGCCCAAGGGAACTTCTACCTCAATATCTTTAAGATTATTCTCCTTTGCACCCTTAACAACTAGCTTACGTTTTGGATCTACCGGGCGGCGCTTCTTAGGAATCTCTATGGATTTACGACCTGATAGATAAGCACCCGTGATTGATTCTTTCGATGCAATTAGATCTTCATAGCTTCCCGAGACCACAACCTTGCCACCGTGTTCGCCGGCTCCGGGTCCGATATCAACGATCCAGTCGGCAGTACGAATAGTTTCTTCATCATGTTCTACGACAATTAGAGTATTGCCGAGGTTACGCAGGCGAGTTAAAGTTTCGATTAAGCGCCTATTGTCGCGTTGATGTAAACCAATAGATGGCTCATCAAGTACATATAGAACGCCGACTAAGCCAGATCCGATCTGAGTCGCAAGGCGAATGCGTTGTGCTTCACCGCCAGATAGCGAACCAGCTGGGCGCGCCAGCGATAGGTAATCAAGTCCAACATCTAGCAAGAAGCCCAAGCGCGCATTGACCTCTTTCATTACGCGTTCTGCGATCTGCGCCTCACGCTTATTGAGTTTGATCTGTTTTAAGAAGATGGCGCAATCGGCGATGGAGAGTTCGCAAATTTGGGAGATATTCTTATCCCCAATGGTCACGGCTAGTACTTCAGGTTTTAACCGAGCACCATTACATTTTTCACACGAGATCTCACGCATATAAGCCTCGTATTTATCGCGGCTGTAATCGCTATCAGTCTCCTCATGGCGGCGATGAATAAAGGGAATAACGCCTTCAAAACCAGTTGTGTAATTTCGGGCGCCATAACGCCCCTTATACTTCATCTTAATTTCATATTCGTATCCATTAAGGATCGCTTCGCGCGCTTTCACCGAGATCTTCTTCCACGGGATATCTAGCGAGAACGGAAGATCTTTAGCAAGCGCTTCCAATAAACGTAAGAAATAATCTGACGATTGTCCACCCGACCAAGGTGCGATAGCTCCCTCGTTAATTGAAATTGAATCATCGGGAATTATGAGATCTAAATCCACCTCTTTCTTAGTTCCAATTCCTGAGCATTCAGCACATGCTCCAAAGGGTGAGTTAAAGGAGAATGAGCGTGGCTCTAGCTCTTCAAAAGAAAGCTCGCAATCATGGCAGGCTAAATGCTCGCTATATGTACGCTCTTTATCGGCGCCCTTGGCATCGACGAAATCCAACACAACTATTCCAGAGGCCAGGCGCAGCGCAGTTTCGATTGAATCTGTAAGTCGTGTCTTACTTTCAGCTTTAGCAGTTAACCGATCGACAACAACTTCGATGGTGTGCTTCTCCTGCTTTTTCAGCTTAGGTGCATCAGAGAGTGCAACTACTTCACCATCGATACGGGCACGTGAATATCCCTGTGTGATCAGATCGGTAAAGAGTTCGACAAATTCACCTTTACGTGCGCGAATAACTGGAGCTAAAACTTGAAACTTGGTAGTTGGCGGCAGCTCCATAATCTGATCGACGATTTGCTGAGGAGATTGCCGAGTAACTGCCTTGCCACATTTTGGACAGTGCGGGCGTCCAGCACGGGCAAAGAGCAGGCGCAAGTAGTCATAAACCTCAGTAATCGTTCCGACAGTAGAACGGGGATTCCGGTTGGTGGATTTCTGATCAATTGAGACTGCAGGTGATAGACCCTCGATGAAATCCACATCTGGCTTATCCATCTGTCCCAAAAACTGGCGGGCATATGCAGATAGTGATTCGACATAGCGGCGTTGGCCTTCTGCAAATATCGTGTCGAAAGCGAGAGAGGATTTACCCGAACCAGAAAGACCGGTGAATACAACTAGCGCATCGCGCGGAAGTTCGATGGAAACATTTTTAAGGTTATGTTCGCGTGCTCCGCGCACAACCAACTTATCGATGCTCAAACTCCGGCCTCTTCCATCATTCGTAACTCTTTCTTCAATAACTTGATCTCATCGCGCAAGCGCGCGGCGACCTCGAATTGGAGTTCAGCTGCGGCGTTGCGCATCTGATCGGTGAGCGAGCCTATCAATGCAATTAGAGCCTTGCGCGGTAGAGAAGTCGATGATTTATCGTAAAGTCCCGCAGATGAAGCCAGCTTCTTCGCTCCGCCCTTCTCGTGGGCTATGAGCTCTTCAGTATCTTCACTTTCGCGGTTAATCTGGTCTGTAATATCAGCGATCTTCTTACGTAGCGGTTGCGGATCAACGCCACGCTCTAAGTTGTAGGCGACTTGCTTTGCCCGGCGACGATTAGTCTCGTCAATAGCCTGTGCCATCGACTTAGTTATATTGTCGGCATACATGTGGACTTCGCCTGAAACATTTCGCGCTGCACGTCCAATAGTTTGAATCAAAGATGTGGCTGATCTTAAGAAGCCTTCTTTATCTGCATCAAGAATTGCAACTAGCGAAACTTCAGGAAGATCAAGACCTTCGCGCAATAGGTTGATACCGATTAATACGTCGTATTCGCCGGTGCGCAATTCACGGAGCAACTCAACGCGGCGCAGGGTATCCACCTCAGAGTGCAGATAACGCACGCGAACCCCACGCTCTTGCAGATAATCTGTTAGATCTTCTGACATCTTTTTGGTTAAAGTCGTTACCAATACTCGCTCATTCTTAGCGGCACGGATATTTATCTCATTGAGTAGATCATCAATCTGACCCTTAATTGGTTTGATAACAATGCCTGGATCAACCAACCCGGTTGGGCGAATTACTTGTTCAACGACATCGCCTTCAACTTTAGCCATCTCATATTTCCCGGGTGTTGCTGAGAGATAAACCTTCTGACCTACCCGCTCCAGGAATTCCGGCCACTTCAGTGGACGATTATCCATAGCGCTAGGTAGTCGAAACCCGTGTTCAACCAAGGTTCGCTTACGAGAAGCATCACCCTCGAACATGGCACCGATTTGCGGAACGGTTACATGGCTCTCATCAATTACCAATAAAAAATCTTCAGGAAAGTAATCGAGCAGACAGTTAGGCGCCGAACCCGGTGCGCGTCCATCCAAATGTCGCGAATAGTTTTCAATACCGGAGCAGAAACCGAGTTGCTCCATCATCTCTAGATCAAAGGTAGTTCTCATCTTTAAACGTTGGGCTTCTAGTAACTTTCCTTGTTTTTCAAAGAGGTTTAGTTGGATCTGAAGTTCATCTTGGATCTCTCCCATGGCGCGCTTCATGGTTTCAGGTCCAGCTGCGTAATGAGTTGCTGGGAAGATATAGATCTCAGTCTCATCGCGCAGAATCTCACCTGTTAGTGGATGTAGCGTCATAATTTTCTCGATCTCATCGCCAAACATTTCTATTCGGATAGCGAGTTCTTCATACATCGGGATGATTTCAATTGTGTCCCCACGTACCCGGAAAGTCCCACGTTCGAAAGCCATATCGTTTCGTTGGTACTGCACATCAACAAATTTGCGCAATAACTTATTGCGTTCAATCTCATCGCCCACCTTTAGGCGAATCATGCGATCGATATATTCTTGAGGTGTGCCAAGTCCATAGATACAAGAAACAGTTGCCACCACGATTACATCTCGACGGGTCAGAAGTGAGTTAGTCGCTGAGTGGCGTAAGCGCTCGACTTCATCGTTAACGCTGGAGTCCTTTTCAATAAAGGTATCGGTCTGTGGAACATAAGCTTCTGGTTGGTAATAGTCGTAATAAGAAACGAAGTATTCGACTGCGTTATTTGGTAGAAGTTCGCGGAATTCATTGGCTAACTGTGCGGCCAACGTTTTATTTGGCGCCAGGACCAGAGTCGGACGCTGCAAGCGCTCAATCAACCAAGCAGTTGTCGCGGATTTTCCAGTACCAGTTGCGCCAAGTAGAACTACATCTTCAACGCCGGCATCGATGCGGCGCGCGATCTCTTCGATAGCTTGCGGTTGATCGCCAGCTGGCACGTAATCACTAATGACCTGGAAGGGCTCTACCTTTCGCTGCAGGTCAGATATCGGGCGCATATTCGTAGCCTACTTTGCCAGGCGCGGTAATTCCTCCCAGAGATTTTCAACGGCGCGAAGAAGGGCATCTTCATCGCCATCATTTATAAGGACGAAATCGGCGATCGCCTCCCGCTCTTGGCGGCTGGCTTGAAGTGAAATTCGGCGCTCAATCTCGGAGATAAACATGCCGCGTTTGCGCAAGCGCTCTTTCCGAATCTCAATATCGGCTTCTACAGTAACAATAAAATCAAAATTCTCCGCCGCCTCTGTTTCTACCAGAAGCGGAATTTCATAAATTAGAGTTTCATCTACTTGCAGATCTGAGACAACCTCTGCAAAGAGCTCACGTACTCGCGGATGGATTATCTCTTCTAGATCGTGTTTGGCTTTGGGATCTGAAAAGATAATTTCAGCTAGCGCTTTACGGTCGATATCGCCATCGCGCATTATCGCGTCACCAAAACGCAGCGCAACTTCATCAAAGCCTTCACTGCCGCGCTCGATTGCAACTCGCGCTAAATAGTCGGCATCCACGACGCGTGCGCCTAATTCAGAGAAATACTGTGCAGCCATAGATTTTCCGGCGCCAATTCCACCAGTTAAGGCCACGATCAACATAGCGACAACTCTACCTCGCAGGCGATATTTCGAGAATAAGAAAGGGCCCACCCGCAGGTGAGCCCTTTCTTAATTGAGATTAATTATTCAGCAGCTACTTCAGCAACTACTTCTTCAACAGCAGGGGCTGCCGCATCAGCAGCTTTTGCTTCTGCTTTCTGCTTCTTGTGTGCAAGGAAGCGAGTCTGTGCTTCTTGATACTGACGTTCCCATTCTTCGCGTTGTGAATCAAAGCCCGGCTTCCATTCCTGAGTATCAGGATCGAAACCTTCTGGGTAGATGAAGTTTCCAGCAGCATCGTAGCGAGCAGCCATTCCGTATTGAGTTGGATCAAATGCTTCGATCTCAACTTCATGTCCTTCATTGGCTTGCTTAAGTGAAAGTGAGATACGACGACGCTCTAGATCGATATCGATGATCTTTACAAATAGCTCGTCATCTACAGCAACAACTTGTTCTGGAATTTCAACGTGGCGCTCTGCGAGCTCTGAGATGTGAACAAGTCCTTCAATGCCCTCGTGTACACGAATAAATGCACCGAATGGAACTAGCTTTGTCACAACACCTGGAACAACCTGATTGATTGTGTGGGTGCGAGCAAATGCCTGCCAAGGATCTTCTTGAGTTGCCTTGAGAGAGAGTGACACGCGCTCACGCTCGAAATCAACTTCTAGAACTTCAACAGTTACTTCATCGCCAACTTCAACAACTTCACCTGGATGATCAATGTGCTTCCATGAAAGCTCTGACACGTGAACGAGACCATCTACGCCACCGAGGTCAACGAATGCACCAAAGTTTACGATTGATGAAATCACACCAGTACGTACTTGGCCCTTTTGTAGCTGATTTAAGAATGTAGTGCGTGACTCTGATTGAGTCTGCTCAAGGAATGCGCGGCGTGAAAGAACTACGTTATTGCGGTTCTTATCGAGTTCGATGATGCGAGCTTCAACTTCCTTGCCGATGTAAGGAGTTAGATCGCGAACACGGCGCATTTCAACTAGTGATGCTGGAAGGAAGCCACGAAGACCGATATCAACGATCAAACCGCCCTTAACAACTTCAATAACTGTTCCGACTACGACTTCGTCGCGCTCTTTCTTGCCTTCGATATCTCCCCATGCGCGCTCGTATTGTGCGCGCTTCTTAGAAAGAATTGTGCGGCCTTCTTTATCTTCCTTCTGTAGCACGAGCGCTTCAATGCGATCGCCTACCTTAACAATGTCATTTGGATCTGCATCGTGGCGGATTGAGAGTTCGCGGGAAGGGATTACGCCTTCTGTCTTGTACCCAATATCTAGAAGTACTTCTTCGCGATCTACTTGTACAACGGTTCCTTCGACGAGGTCTCCGTCATTGAAATTTCTGATTGTGCCTTCGATTGCTGCAAGAAAATCTGCGGCCGATCCGATGTCGTTAACTGCTACGACTGGTGATGATGTGCTCAAGTTGCTCCGTAGGGATAGAAAGTAATAGGACTCCAGAACCTTTCTGGTGAACGGGCGTAAGCGTACGGTTTGGGCGTCTAATAGGGCAAATCCGTCTCATCCTCAGGCGTAAACTAACTGCAAATGAAGCGCTACCAAGAACTCTTTGCGATCCCGAATGTTTGGGCGCTAGTTCTATCTTCATTTCCGGCGCGAGTTTCATATGGAATGGTCGCACTTTCAATTTTCTTTAAGGCGCAGCAGACGACTGGTTCGGTTGCAATAGCTGGCCTAGCAATAGGGATTAACTCCGTGGCCGGGGCTGCGACCGCCGGATTGCGCGGAACTTTGATGGATCGATTCGGACAGAAATGGCCGTTACGTATCTTCGTTCCAGGTTATGCCGGAATGATGTTAGTTCTAAACACTATGGAGAATAAAAATGCGATTCTCCTAGCCGCATTTATTATGGGAATAAGCGCTCCCCCAATAAATTTATCGGTCAGGCCACTGTGGAAGATGATTGTTCCTAAAGATTCTCTACGTACGGCTTACGCGGTGGATACATCGGTGATGAGTACAGCAGGTGTTATTGGTCCAGTAGTTGCAACTTCTCTTGCGCTCTCATCCCATCCTGGCAGTGCGCTGGTTGTGGCATCAATCTTTATGGCAGTAGGCGGTGGCTCACTCGCGCTGACACGTGTATCGCGCGATTGGATTCCTGAGAAGAAAGATTCTGATCACATTTCGATCTGGCGCAATAAAGCGATTCAGTTACTTATGATCGAGGGATGTTTCATTGGTTTTGGATGGGGCGTCTTTGATGTCGCAGTTCCAGCATTTGCGACTTTGGAAGGCGTTCCGCAACGTACCGCTTGGGTCTTCACGGCAATGGGAGTTGCAAATATAGTTGGTGGACTTTTCGCTGGTTTAGTTTCGAAGAAATTTTCTGCACTAAAGGCGATGCGCCTTACCTATTTTGTTTGGATATTTATTTCGATTCCAATTGTCTTTACCTATCCGGGTTGGTCGATGGCGATAGCCGGAGCGTTTCTCGGGTTAATCGGCGGAACCATTCAAGTCTTCTATTGGGAAGTTATGGAAGCCGTTCGTCCAAAGGGATCTGCAGTTGGAATGATGGGTTGGATATGGACCGTTGAGGGAACTTTGATGTCAATAGGCTCCGCCGCCGGTGGTTGGATCGCGGAAACTTATTCACCACGATTTGCAATGTCGATTACATCTTTCACAATCATTACCGGCTTTGCCATCTTAACTTTGGGAAGAAAGCGCCTGGCTGCAGCAGATCGAATACCAACCGAGGAAGAAGACCTTGCTGCAATGTCAGATAATTCCCCAACTACAAGTTAATTGGCGCGATAGATATTCTTAATGAGCAGCTTCATTCCAACTCTTGCCAATTCCCACGCTGACATCTAGGGGCGCCTTAAGTGGATATGCCGCAGCCATCTCGCGTCGAACTAGCGCAGTTAGCTTCTCTTCTTCCCCTGCTACTACTTCGAGAATCAATTCATCGTGAACTTGCAATAACAAGCGAGATCCCAGCTTTTCAGCCAATAGCGCGCGCTGCACATTTAACATCGCTTGTTTGATGATGTCGGCAGCTGATCCTTGGATTGGAGCATTTAAGGCCATGCGTTCTGCAATCTCGCGGCGTTGGCGATTATCGTGGAGTAAGTCAGGCAAGTAGCGTCTGCGCCCCATAACGGTTTCGGTATAACCAACTTTGCGCGCTTGTTCCACCACGCTACTCAAGTAATCGCGGATTCCACCGAAGCGAAGAAAATATTTATCCATTAAATCCTGTGCCGCAGGCGGTGATAAATCTAGTTGAGCGCTAAGCCCATATGCACTCAACCCATATGCCAGCCCATATGACATCGCCTTAATTTGGCGACGCATTTCTGAGTCAACATCGCGAGCTGCAACCCCAAAGACCAGCGCTGCAACTGTGGCATGTAAATCTTCGCCGGTTTCAAAGGCTGCTAACAAACCAGCATCGTTAGATAAGTGCGCCATGATGCGCATTTCGATTTGGCTGTAATCAGCGGTTAAGAGAGATACATAACCGCTACCTGCAATAAATGCGTTACGAATACTGCGACCTTCTTCGGTGCGAACTGGGATATTTTGCAGATTTGGTCCAACTGAGGATAAACGGCCAGTTGCGGCGACTGTCTGAGCAAAGTGAGTACGGATCCGGCCATCCTTACCAATTTCCGCAATTAAGCCTTCGACTGTTGTGCCGAGTTTCTTTGTCTCACGGATCCGCAAGAGTGATTCAAGGAGTGGATGTTTTGTCTTTTCAAAGAGCCAATTAAGCGCCTCGGCATCGGTGGTAAAACCAGTTTTGATCTTCTTCGTCTTGGGCAGGTTTAACTCATCAAAGAGGACTACTTGCAGCTGCTTAGGAGATGCCACATTAAATTCATGGCCGGCGGCTAGGTGGGCAGCCTTAGTCTCCCGCGCGACTTCACCTTCAAAGAAGGTCGCAAGTTTTTCTAACTCTTTGCGGTCGACAGCGATGCCACGATTTTCCATTATCGCCAAGAGCTGTGCGATAGGAAGTTCTAGATCGGTGAAGAGTTTTAAGACGCCACGATCTTGCATCTCTGTTTCTAAAGATTTGCGCAAGGTAAAGAGTGCAGCTGCGCTAGATAAAAGTGTTTGTTCCGGAGTTGAAGTATTGATTACTGCGCCATCTCCCCAACGTTCCAGCAGATCACTTAACTCTTGCGCCCGAACACCTGGATTTACAAGATAGGCAGCGAGTGCAGTATCAAAAACAACGCCGTCAAATAGATTAGCGCGGGCCAGAGATTTAGCATCGTGGGCGATTTTAGGGATCTTTAAATTTTGCGCCCATTCGCCCATCTGCGCCGAATGAATCAAGTGGACATCTGTGGCAGAGAAAGCAACTGCATAACGATGCAATTTTTCATCTTGTAATTCAAAGGCAACTGCAATTTCACCTGAGTGCTTGGCGATTAACTCATCGATTTCGGCTGGAGTAAGTAATCCGCCTTCTATGGCTGGGGCAAAGAGAGTTAACTCGGCGGACTCTTCTTTCTTCTTCGCTACCGTATCTGCGCTGAGAATCGGTTTTAGGCGATCCTTCAAGGTACGAAATTCCAGTTGCTCAAATAGCTTGGCTAGATCTGCCTCATCAACGCCTGACCACGACAAGGCATCGACCTGATAATCGATTGGCGCATCGTGGATCAGTTGAGTTAACTCTCGATTACGAATCACCTCATTTACGTTATCGCGTAGTGATTGCCCAACTTTGCCAGCCACTTTATCTAGGTTAGCAATTAGCTCTTGCAAAGATCCATATTCGACTATCCACTTCGCTGCTGTCTTTTCTCCCACGCCTGGAACCGATGGCAAGTTATCGCTGGGGTCTCCGCGCAGCGCCGCAAAATCTGGATATTGATCAGGCGTCATTCCATACTTTTCTTGTACAGCAGCCGGAGTCATCCGTGCCATTTCGGATACACCGCGCTTGGGATAGAGAACAGTTGTTTTATCAGTTACCAACTGGAAACTATCCCGATCGCCGGTACAAATTAAGACTTCGGCACCTTCGCGTTCGGCCTGCTTAGTAATGGTGGCGATAATGTCATCTGCTTCATAGCCTTCTAGTGCAAACTGGGTGATGCCGAAGCCGGTGACTAAATCACTTAAATATGTCATCTGTGAACGAAACTCATCTGGGGTCTTAGCGCGATTTGCTTTGTAATCAGGAAAGATATCTGTACGAAAAGTCTTGCGCGATACATCAAATGCCACTGCAACGTGAGTTGGCTTCTCATCTTTTAAGAGAGAGATCAGCATTGTGGCAAAGCCATAGATAGCGTTGGTGTGTTGCCCCTGAGCTGTTGTGAAATTTTCTGCAGGTAAGGCAAAGAAGGCGCGATATGCCATGGAATGGCCGTCGATAAGTAATAAACGCTTCTGGGCCATGTCGTTATCCTAGAGAAGGACTCATTAAATAAGTTACTATTTCGAACTATGACGCAGCCAGAAAATACCCCGAACTATCTAGAACTTATTCGCGAACGCGGAAGTGGCGCCCTTGATAAGAAGATGGGCATCGAAATTCTGGAAGCCTCCCCCGAACGTTTAGTCGGTCGTATGCCGGTTGAAGGAAATACTCAACCGATTGGCCTGTTACATGGTGGAGCTAATGTTGTTTTAGCAGAATCACTCGGTTCGATCGGCACTCAACTACATGCCGGGCCTAACCGCAGAATTGTCGGAGTCGATATCAACGCTACTCATCACAAATCTGCTCTTTCAGGTTTTGTAACAGGAGTAGCAACGGCAGTTTCGCTCGGCAAAACCTTATGCGTTTACGAGATTGTGATTACCAACGAGCAGGGTCAACGAACTTGTTCAGCGCGTATTACTTGTTTGATTCTGGCTGAAAGAGCGTAGCGTCTTCAGCGAATTAACCGGCTGAGAGATAGAGATTAGTGAGCGCCAGTACCGAGGTATGCCTCGCGTACTGCAGGATCGTTAAGTAGATCAGAAGCCTTAGCTTCCTTAACCACGTTTCCAGTTTCGAGAATATATGCACGATGGGCGCGCTGTAGCGCTTGCTGTGCATTCTGTTCCACCAAAAGAATAGTTACACCGGTCTTATTGATCTCGGTAATGATGCGGAAAATATTGGCGATCATCTGAGGTGCAAGACCCATTGATGGCTCATCCAGGAGCAGAACTTTTGGGCGAGCCATAAGTGCGCGACCGATGGCAAGCATCTGTTGTTCGCCACCAGATAAGGTGCCACCGGCTTGTGAGATACGTTCTTTCAATCGTGGGAACAGTCCGTAGACCATCTCAAGGTCTTCTGACATTTCCTTTTTGCGATCTGGGCGATGGAACTTACCCATTTCTAGATTTTCTAAAACTGTCATACCCGGGAAAATTCCTCGGCCCTCGGGGGCTTGTGAAAGTCCCAGATCAACGCGCTTGTGTGCTGGCACGTTAGAGATATCTTCGCCGTTAAAGATGATCTGACCGCTGGAGATCGGACGCAGTCCAGAGATTGTCTTAAGCATCGTTGTCTTACCCGCGCCATTTGCGCCAATTAGCGTGACGATTTCGCCTTCATTTACAACGATTGACACGCCTTTAATCGCTTCAATCTTGCCGTAGTGAACGTGGAGATCTTTAATTTCAAGACGCATCTGCAGGCACTCCTAGGTAAGCCTCGATTACACGAGGGTCGTTCTGTACAACAGCTGGTGAGTTATCGGCGATCTTTGTTCCGAAATCGAGAACTGCAACGCGATCTGAGATTCCCATGATCAGTGACATATCGTGCTCGATAAGAAGGACTGTGTATCCCGCATCGCGAACTTTCTTAATCGTTGCCGCAAGTTCGACTTTTTCTTGTGGATTAAAGCCCGCAGCCGGTTCGTCAAGGAGCAAGAGCTTTGGCGATGTTCCCATGGCGCGCGCAATTTCTAAGCGACGTTGTACACCGTATGGCAAGTTCTTAGCCAAGCGATCTGCGTATTCGTCGATGCCGATAAATTGCAGGATCTCGTGTGCTTTAGCGCGGTTCTCTTTCTCTTCGCGACGTGCGCGAGGCGTGCCAAATAGCGCACCCACTAAGCCGCTCTTCTTATGGACATCAGTTGCGGTAATAACATTTTCCAGAGTTGTCATATCGCCAAATAAGCGAATGTTCTGGAAGGTGCGCGCAACGCCAAGGCCGGTGATTTGATAGCGCTTTCGTCCTGCCAGGTTGTGGCCATCGAAAGTGACAGAACCAGAAGTTGCTTGATAAACACCAGTGATCACGTTAAAAACTGTCGTCTTTCCGGCGCCGTTAGGGCCGATCAGCGCAAGAATTTCGCCTTCATGAATTTCAAGGTTTACTTCATTGAGCGCAGTTACACCACCGAATTTCATGGTGAGGTTCTCAAGCTTTAAAAGGACTTTTGACATTAGGCGTTTGCACCTTTCTTCACTATCGCTTTTTCGCGCTTCTTACGTGGCAAGAGACCATCTGGTCGGAAGTTCATAACAACAACCAGCACGAGTCCGAATACCAAGAGTCGAGCATCTGAGATAAAACGAATTCGATCTGGCAGGTAACCCAAGATCGCGCCACCGAGAATTACGCCCCAGATGTTTCCAATTCCACCAAAGACCACGCAGGCCAAGATCAGAATCGAAACGTTGAGGGTAAACATTTCGGGTGAGATAAAGAGGTTCTTTGCGGCGTAGAGAACACCCGCAGCGCCACCGATTGCAGCGCCCAGCGTAAATGACCAGATCTTATATTTAAGAGTTGGAACACCCATAAGTTCTGCCGCATCTTCATCTTGGCGGATAGCTTCCCAGGCGCGTCCGGGACGGCGCACGGTAAGGCGACGAATCATCCAGATAGTTAACAAGATCATTACTAGAACTACCCAGAAGAAGAGCTTCTGATCATCGAGTGCGAACTCTTTACCGAGAATTGGAGGCGGCATCTGAATACCAGAAATACCATTTGGTCCATTGGTCCAGGAAACGTTTAGGGCGACGATACGAATGATTTCGCCGAAACCTAGGGTAACGATTGCAAGGTAATCACCACGTAAACGAAGCGTCGGGATACCAAGCAGAACGCCGGCAAACATGGCAGCGCCAATACCGATTGGCATGATCTCCCAAGTATTTAGCCCGGTGTGCATGCTAAGTAACCCGTTTGTATATGCACCGATTGCAAAGAAAGCTACATAACCTAAATCAAGCATGCCTGATTTACCGACCACGATATTTAAGCCCAGTGACATAAGTACGAAGATCGCTACTGGATATACAAGGACTGCGTCATAAGCTGCAACTGGAGTTGCTAAGAAAGATGCACCCGCAAATGGAAGAAGCGCCGCGAGGGTGATTACTAATAAAACTATGGCGATACGTTGGTAACGGTTAGAGCGTTCCCATATGCCAGCACCAAAATCGCGGAGGTTAAAGTTCTTCATAATATTCACCTTAAGCCCTTGTCTGGGTGACGGCTTCTCCGAATAAGCCAGATGGCTTAAAGAGAAGGACTAATACGAGCACAATAAAGATTGTTACCGATTTCCATTGGGTTCCAAGAATTGCAGAGGCATAAACCTCAGCAAGGCCAAGTGAGACTCCCCCGAAGAAGGCGCCACGGATATTACCGATGCCACCGATAACGGCTGCGGTAAAGGCAGCAAGGCCCATAGTGAATCCAATATTAAATTTAGTGTATTCATAGACAGTTATATAGAAGAAGCCAGCTGCACCTGTTGCGAGGCCACCGACTAAGAATGTTGTTGTGATAACGCGGTTTAAGTTGATACCCATTAACTTTGCCGCATCTTCATTCATAGATACTGCGCGGATAGCTTTACCCATACGAGAGAGCTTCACGAAGCGCTCCAAGATAATAAAGATAGCGCCAGCTGCAACGATGGTAATCAAGGTATCGAGGCGAATTTGTGCACCCCAGACTTCAACTAAAATAATCTTTTCCAAGACACGTGGTGAACCGACCGGACGAGATGCGGTCAAGATACGCATCGTCTCAGATAACACCATCGACATTCCGATCGCCGAAATAAGTGTTGCCAATCGATTTGTACCCTTTGCACGCAAGCGCCGGTACGCCACAAATTCGACAGTTACTGCTGTTATTCCAGCAAAGGCCATGGAGAAGAAGAGTTGCACCAGAAGTACGAGCCCGAGTTTGGCGCCATGTGCAGGTTCTGATGTCTGGTTGTAGCCAAAGAGGTTACGGCTGGCGACAATCGCGCCGAATGTTCCCCACATAAAGATTTCAGAGTTGGCAAAGTTGATCATACGCAGCACGCCGTAGACCATGGTGTAGCCGAGTGCGATCAAGACATAGATAAACCCGAGTGCGATACCCGAGACTGTCAGTTGCCAGAACTGATCAATAAAGACTGTAAACATCGTGCCCCTTTTAATATGTCGCTGCTAGAACCGCGCGATTTGAACTGATCAAGTCGGTGAAATCTACTGGAATTTTAGATGAATTAAAAGCCAACGGGCGCCTTGATCCTTGCGAATCAAGACGCCCGTTGGGGTCAAGCAACTACTTCAGAATCAGACTACTGGGCCCTTGTTAACAAGCTTTCCGCCTGTTACTAGGAAGCCAGCAAATCCTCCTGCTGAGATATCACCGTGCTGGTTGAACTTGATAGTCGCTCCCGCGATACCTGGGAAGTTGTAGCTCTTTACCCACTTGTTCATTGCAGCGCGAGTTGTCTTTCCATTCTTGATACCAGAAAGGAAGATATTTGCAGCATCGATTGATTCAACAGCGTAAACGCCTGAAGAAACACCGATCTTCGCCTTGAAATCTGCTTCGATCTTTGTATCAACATCTGCAAGACCTGCTACGCCAGTTAGCTTTGCACCTTCTGCAGCTTTTCCTGCAAGAACTGCGAACTGCTGGTTGAAGACTCCGTCGCCACCAGCGAATACCGCTGTTGAACCTGAGTCACGAAGCTGCTTTACGAATACTGCAGCTTGGCTGTAGTAACCGGTGTAGATAACAACGTTTGCACCAGCTGATTTGATCTTAGCAAGTGTTGGGCTGAAATCTGTTGTTGTGTTAGGAACTGAATCTCCGCCAACAAGTGATGCACCCTTAACTGACTTAAGAGCATCTTCAACATATCCACGTAGTGGAACAGCGTATGAAGACTGGTCATCGAATACGAAGACCTTTGCAGCTGCGATACCTGCTGTTGCGAACTTCGCAAGAGCTGGACCTTGCTTGTCATCAGTTGCTACGACGCGGTGGAAAATTGGGCGACCGTAATCTGACTTAGCTGTTGGGCTCTTTGGATCTGTTAGAGATACACGAGTTGCAGATGGTGAGATAACTGTGAGGTTACCTGCCTTGTAGTAAGGAAGTGATGCGATTGTTGCACCTGAGTACGCTGGGCCAACAAGACCGATGATCTTTGCGTTGGTACCAACTCCTGGAGCTACCTTTGAAGCTACAGCTGGATCTCCTTCGTCATCTACTGATACGAGGTTGATCTTGTAACCTGGGTTAGCTGCCTCAAATACCTTGATTGCATACTTAACGCCGTTTTGCTCATCGATACCTGTTGAGGCTTCTCCACCAGTTAGTGGGCCCTGGTATGCCAGAGTAAATGTCTTTGTTGCAGCTGATGCAGATGTTGTTGCAAATGCGCCAAATGAAAGGGCGATTGCGGCAACGATTGCAGCAGAAGCTTTGATCTTCTTGTTCATGTATTGCCTTCCTGTTTTTTCTTGCATGTGTCCCGGGACAGGGAGGCTGCAAGTGTAAAGGCAGGTATAACCATCTATCAACCTGAGGTTGAGCGTGGATATATAAAGGTTTGGTTACGTTATTGCCTGAATTAGCCTTATTTCGCTTGGCTAGCTACCAGGTACTGCATCCGGTGAAATTACCGCTTGAGCAACCTCTTTCATGGTGAGGCGGCGATCCATCGCAGCCCGTTGAATCCAGGAAAAGGCTTCTGGCTCTGCCAAATTTAACGCCTGCATCAAAATACCCTTGGCGCGATCGATTAACTTTCGTGTCTCTAGCCGCTCGTGTAAATCTGCGACTTCATCAGCCAAAGTTCGCATCTGCAGGTGTCTACTGATTGCAATCTCAATTGCTGGAACTAAATCACCGATAGAAAATGGTTTAACAACGTATGCCATAACTCCGGCATCACGGGCGCGTTCGACGAGTTCGCGTTGTGAAAAGGCGGTCAACATCAAAACTGGTGCGATTGAGATAATTTTTTCGGCTGCAGATATGCCATCTAAAACTGGCATCTTGACATCAAGAATTGCTAAATCTGGTTTATGCAGTTGTGCTAGCTCGATTGCTTGCGCACCGTCGGCGGCTTCGGCCACAACTTCATAACCTGCTTCGCGCAACATCTCAACTAAATCCATACGGATCAGCGCTTCATCTTCGGCGACGAGGATTTTGATACGTGTTGCAGCGCCGTCGCTATTTGTATTCATGTGCCTCGAGTCGGATTCGAACCGACACTATGCAGTGTTTGAGACTGCCCT
>JBAXFA010000005.1:0-82387 GCA_037140155.1 Actinomycetota bacterium | reverse complement strand
CTGAAGGTAAGCCAGTGCTTGTTGCTGCCGTTAGCGATGCCGCACGCGCTAAAGGTATAAAAGCTGGAGCTCTTGTAAAGATTGGTTCTACGATTCTTGGTGGTGGTGGTGGAGGTAAGGATGATTTCGCACAAGGTGGTGGATCTTCAGCCTCGGATATCGCCAAAGCACTTGAAGCAATCAATAAGGCGCTGACAGGAAATTGATGGCGCGCATCGGCCGTCGAATCGCTTTCGACTATGGCGATGTGCGCATCGGTGTCGCCATTTGTGACCCAGATGGAATTTTAGCGACACCAATTGCAACGCTACAAAGTAAGAACCCAGGGCTGAAGGCAGAAATCACCGCTTTAATTAATGAGTACGAACCTGTGAAAGCCTATGTTGGCAATCCAAAGTTAATGAGTGGGAGCGATGGCAGCGCCGTTGCGAAAGTTTTAGCGTTTACCGAATTTCTCACTGCAAATTTTGATCTACCAATTACGTTAGTCGATGAGAGACTCTCTACGGTAACTGCCGCTAAGCAATTACGTGACGCTGGCGTTGACTCCAAAGGCGCCAAAGCACGAATCGATGCTGCAGCTGCAGTTGCGATTTTGGAACAAGGATTGGCGAATGAAGTTGGTTAAAGCGCCTCTACTACGAGTTACTGCTGCGTTTGCTGTAGCCGTACTTTTTACCGCCGGGGTCCACGAGATGCGAAAAGGCAGTGGGGGATCACCTGACTTTGCTTGCTCATCCGATATAACCAGCGAAGTTGAAATTGCGATTGGCAAAGGTGCCACGGGCGCCGATATCGCCCAGCAACTATTTCAAAGCGGAGTTACCAAATCCAGCGCCGCCTTCTTTCGCTTAGCTGTTGGCGATGAACGTTCTCAGAAGATAGCCCCAGGAACGCACCGCATTCAGAGTGGAATTTGTGCGCAAGATGCGCTCAGTCAGCTACTTGATCCAAAGCGAATCTCGGGTCTGATCAACATCTTCGAGGGAGAATGGAATAGCGAAATTGCTACACAGATGATCGCTTCTGGGTTTGCCCGGAACGAAGTTGTGAAAGAGATGGCTATCTTTGATTTACCAAGGGGATTTAAGGTTCTAGAAGGCTTGTTATTTCCCGCACAATATTCTTTCGCTAAAGGAACATCGGTGCGTAGTGCGATTACTGCGATGGTGGAACGTGGCAGTTTGGAGATTGTTAAGTCTGGAATATCAGCTGGTAGTGGAAAATATTCTCCTCAACAATTACTCACTATCGCTTCAATCATTCAGGCTGAGGCCGATGAGAAAGATTTCAGCAAAGTCTCGCGCGTGATTCGCAACCGCCTAGAAAAAGGGATGCCGCTACAGATGGATTCGACCGTGCACTATGTAAAAAAGGTTCGGGGAAAGATTTTCTTAAGTACTGCATCCACGCTCTTAAAATCTGACTACAACACTTATAGCAAATATGGCTTGCCACCTGGTCCGATCGGTAACCCAGGAGCCGCAGCTATGCGCGCGGCGGTAAATCCAGACTCAGGTGATTGGCTCTATTTCATTACCGTAGCCCCGGGCGACACTCGCTTTACTTCGAGCAATGATGAATTCAACCTATGGAAGGCTGAGTACAAGAAGAACTTGCGAGCCGGAGCCTTTAGGAGCACCAAGTGATCACAGAGAAATTGAAGGGGGCCGTACTTGGTTCGCCGATTGCGCACTCGCTATCACCGCTATTACATAAAACTGCCTACAACCTACTTGGAATTGCAGGTGATTATTCAGCCATTGAGGTTAAAAGCGGTGAGCTACAGAATTTCCTAGACAACCGCGGCAATGAATTCGATTATTTCTCTTTGACGATGCCGCTAAAAGAAGAGGCGTTAGAGTTGAAGTCGGTTGCAGATTTGAATTTGAGTATTGATGCCCTTGGCCGCCGCATCCAATCGATAAATACCTTGGTGAAAGCCGATGGATCATGGAGCGCGACCAGCACCGATGGCTCAGGCTTTATCAAATCGCTTACCAACGCAGGCTACGAAAATTTCGAAAGAGTCTTAATCTTGGGCGCAGGTGGCACCGCTCGCGCCGTCGCTGGTGCCCTAGATGATATTGCTGGTTCGGTAGATGTGATGCGTCGCAGCGTGCGTCGCAGTCCTGCGATCGCCGCCTGTTTTGAAAAAATTGAATGCACCTTTCTAGATTGGGATGATCAGGCAGATCTAAGTAGTTATGACTTGGTAGTCAACACAACTCCATCGGGAGCCGCCGACCTTGTTGCAGAAAACTTATCTCGCAATATCAACGGACTGCTCTTCGATGTTCTGTATAAACCTTGGCCAACTCTTCTGGCTAGGCGGTGGAGCGATTCGGGAGGAAAGATTTTAAGTGGCCTCGAGCTGCTGCTCTACCAAGGTATAGATCAACTCAAGCTGGTGGCTGACTTTTCTGGCAAGAACATTGATCAAGAACTTCGTATCGCCCTGACAAAGGCGTCAAGCTAATCCACAGGTGATTTATAAGATCTTCGTAAGAGACTAGCCTTTTGCGGTGTTTATAGCGCTAGTTGTCTTTTCGTTCTATATCTCAATCAAGGACTGGCAGAGTCATAAGATAACTAATAGATCTCTTCTTTGCGGCCTGTCGATATTTTCCATCTTCGAGTTTTCTACAGACTCTAACTTTCATTTTATGAGTCTTTTCTTCTGCCTTGCGGTCTCACCGCTATTGCTCTTTGCAGGAGTAGGAGCGGGAGATATAAAATTGCTCGCACTCTTTTCGATGTTCTATCTTCCGAGCACTCTAATTGCCTTGGAAAGATTCCTATCAGCGATCTCGGCGCTGTCCATTGTGTTGATGTTAATTACCATTTTACGCAGTAAGTCCCTCGCCGCAAGTATCGCTTTCGGGCCGGTCATCTGCGGGGCGGTAATTTGGTGGGCAAGGTAGCCACTTTCTCTGCCACAATAGGACAATGCGTTGGCTCACAGCAGGTGAATCTCATGGACCGGCCCTTTCGGCGATTATCGAAGGCATTCCAGCGAGCGTCGAGTTAACTTCAAAAGATATTGATTTTCATTTAGCGCGCCGCCGACTTGGTTTTGGTCGGGGTGCAAGACAAAATTTCGAAGCAGATAAAATCTCGATTCTCGGCGGCATCCGCTTAGGTCTGACCCAAGGTGGACCGATCTCTATTCAAGTTGGAAATTCCGAATGGCCCAAGTGGGAGAAAGTTATGTCGGCAGATCCCGTGCCATTGGATGAGATTAAAGATCTAGCGCGTAATGCACCGCTATCTCGTCCTCGTCCGGGACACGCTGATTTAGTCGGAATGCAGAAATATGATTTAGATGATGCGCGGCCTATCTTAGAGAGAGCTAGCGCGCGCGAGACAGCAGCGCGAGTTGCGCTAGGTGCGGTTGCACGCGCCTTTCTCGAACAGAGCGTGGGAATAACTATTTTGAGCCATGTAGTTTCAATTGGCCAAGCGCGTATTCCGGAAGGAACCGCACTGCCTCTCCCTGGTGATATGGATCGTATTGATGCAGATCCAGTTCGTTGTGCAGATCCAGCAACAAGTTTGGCGATGGTTGCAGAGATTGAAGCTGCTCACACCGACGGCGACACCCTCGGTGGCGTTTGTGAAGTGTTGGCTTACAACTTACCGCCAGGACTCGGGTCACACGTACATTGGGATCGCCGGCTCGATGCTCGTATAGCGGGCGCGATGATGGGGATTCAAGCAATAAAAGGCGTTGAAATCGGCGATGGATTCCGCACCGCTACTCGACGAGGTTCAGTTGCACATGATGAAATTGAACGCGGCAAAGATGGGCTAATTACTCGTCGTACAGACCGTGCTGGTGGCACAGAAGGCGGAATGTCTAACGGAGAAATATTGCGCGTTAGCGTTGCGATGAAACCAATCTCAACGGTACCGAAAGCGCTCGACACCATCGATGTAAAGACGGGCGAAGCAGCGAAAGCTATTAATCAGCGATCAGATGTTTGCGCTGTTCCAGCATCTGGAGTTGTGGCCGAAGCT
The DNA here is from genome assembly GCA_037140155.1 of Actinomycetota bacterium. GTDB lineage: Bacteria > Actinomycetota > Actinomycetes > Nanopelagicales > Nanopelagicaceae > Planktophila. The sequence continues at coordinate 78,367 of JBAXFA010000005.1, read as the reverse complement.
ATGGCGGCGTTAGTTCTGGCTGAAGCAGTTTTGGAGAAGTTCGGTGGAGATAGCGTCACTGAGACTCGTCGAAATTACGAGTCATACATGGCAAACCTACGATTTAAGTAGGCGTTATGGCGAAATCAATAATTCTTATTGGGCCACCTGGATCGGGAAAATCAACGATCGGCAAAGCCGTGGCACGAAAGTTGCAAAAGACCTTCGTTGATACAGACGATGTTATTGAAGCGCGTACGGGATCAAGCATTTCGCAAATATTCGTTGATCAAGGTGAGCCCTGGTTTCGCGACCTTGAGCAATTAGTTCTTAGTGAGGAGTTAGCAAAGTTGGATGGCGTTCTATCACTTGGGGGAGGCGCACCACTTTCTGAAAGCGCACAACAATTATTGCGAACAGTAGAGGCAGCAGTTGTCTATCTAAGCGTCTCGCTTGCTACCGCAGCACCGCGTGTAGGGTTTAATCGAGATAGACCCTTATTGCTAAATAACCCAAGGGGCGCTTGGCAGGAGTTAATGGATAAGAGGCGTCCGATCTATGAAGCGTTGGCTCACCATATTGTCGTCGTAGATGAGCGCGCTCCGAAGGATATTACCGATGAAATTGTTAGGCTTACTCAGTGAAGTCGGTTAAGGTCTCTGCAGAACGCAGTTATGAGGTCTTGATAGACGCTTCATGGAATGTGGAATTAGTTAAAGCTTTAAGCGGTCGCACTCGCGCAGCCATTATCGTTTCAGAGGCGATGCGCGATCGAGTCGGCGATATCGATGGTGGTGATACTGAGATATTTATCTTTGCTATTCCAGATGGCGAAGCAGGTAAATCAACTTCCACTCTTTTACAAGTATGGAACTGGTTAGGGGCGGCCGGATTTACTCGCAATGACATCGTTGTGGCGATTGGGGGAGGCGCAACTACAGATTTTGGTGGATACGTGGCAGCTTCCTGGTTACGAGGTATCGATTGGGTTACCATTCCAACAACAGTTGCTGCGATGGTTGATGCAGCAATCGGTGGTAAGACCGGAATCAATAGTGACTATGGCAAGAACTTAATTGGCGCCTTTCATAGCCCTACCGCAGTAATAATAGATTTCACTTGGTTAACCACTTTATCTGATCGGGATTTTGCCGCGGGCTTAGCAGAAGTTGTAAAGGCTGGCTTCATTGCAGATGGTGTGATTCTTGATCTCTTGCGGGGTAAGGATTTAGCCGCATTGCGCCAAGATGGCAGAACTATTGAAGAGATATTCACTCGTGCAATTTCAGTAAAGGCTGAAGTCGTGACTTCAGATTTCAAGGAAAGTTTCGCCCGAGAGGCGCTCAACTATGGACATACCTTGGGCCACGCAATTGAGTTAGAGAGCAAGTTCTCTCTTCGACACGGAGAATGCGTCGCGATCGGAATGGCCTTTATGGCGCAATTACAGCTATCGCTAGATCTGATTTCTCAAGAATTGGCACAAGATCATCTAGATATTCTCAAAACTCTAGGGCTTCCTATCCAATACAAGCGTCAAGCTTGGCCAGCTCTACTTGCCAATATGTCCCTTGATAAAAAGGCGCGCGGAAAAACGCTTAGATTCGTTACCATTACATCCATTGGTCAGACTAATCGCCTGGAAAATCCAGATGAAAAAATTCTGTTTGCCGCATACGAGAAGGTGAGTTCATGAAGGTTTTAGTTATCAATGGACCGAACTTAGCTCGTCTGGATATTCGTGATTCTTCAATTTACGGTGACATGTCATATGGACAACTTGTTTCACATATCGAAGGCGCAGCCAAGACCCATGGCTTCAGCGCCGATGTGCGTCAGAGCGATGATGAAGCAACGATCATCGGTTGGCTACATGAAGCAGCCGATACTAATACGCCAGTAATTATCAATCCGGCAGCCTTTACCCATTATTCATATGCGATCAGAGATGCCGCCGAGTTAGTTAAAGCTCCACTGATAGAAGTGCATCTTTCGAATCCACTTGCGCGTGAGGAATTCCGTCACACATCTGTAATTTCTGGTGTGGCAAATGGAACTATTGGAGGGTTTGGTCCAAATTCCTACGTCTTAGCCCTCATCGCCCTTAAGGCGCTAATCTCATAATTATTTGAGGTAAACTTCTCCGATAGTCTTCGAAAATCGGGGACCGACCTGGCTTGATAAATCTAATCTTGCGCATTTGGTTGATGAATTGCGCAGAGCGCGCGAACTGGAGTTATCGTGGCAACAACAAATGATCTTAAAAATGGCATGACCTTGGATATCGAAGGTCAACTATGGACCGTTGTCGAATTTCAGCATGTTAAGCCTGGTAAGGGCCCGGCATTTGTTCGCACTAAGTTGAAGCAGGTTTTAACTGGCAAAGTTGTAGATAAAACCTTCAACGCAGGCGTCAAGATCGAAGTCGCGATTCTAGAAAAGCGTGAAATGAACTTCCTCTACAAGGAAGGCGAAGATTTCGTTTTTATGGATAATAAAACTTTTGATCAGATGACTATCAGCGCTGCAACTGTGGGAGATTCAGCACAATATATGTTGGAGAACACGGAAGCTATTGTGGCTATCCATGAGAACAATCCTCTCTATATTGAACTCCCTGCATCGGTTGTTTTGACGGTGACTTACACCGAGCCAGGGTTACAAGGGGATCGCTCATCCGGTGGCACAAAGCCTGCGACCGTTGAAACTGGAATCCAGATCCAGGTGCCGTTATTTATAAAGCAAGATGAGAAGGTCCTAGTTGATACGCGCGATGGATCTTATTTAGGTCGCGCTAACTAGTGTCAGCAAGAAGCAAGGCTCGTAAACAGAGTCTTGATCTACTTTACGAAGGCGATATCCGCGGTCAATCACCCGCTGATTTACTTGCGCTGCGCGATGTAGTTGAAGAAGGACCTGACGCAAGGCCCATTCGTGAATATACGAAAGAGTTGATCGCCGGGATTTCAGAGAATCGTCGCAAGATTGATGAATTAATTTCCACTTACGCGCAAGGTTGGGATATGGATCGCCTACCTGCCGTAGACCGAAATATCTTACGACTTGGAATATATGAAATTCTCTGGTGTAAAGATTTAGCTGATGCGGTTGCCATTGATGAGGCTCTAAATCTTGCTAAAGAGCTATCCACCGATGACTCAGCAACATATATCCATGGGGTCCTTGGACGTATCGCCTCAATCAAAGATAGCTTGGCGATTTAATAATCTCGTCTTAGCTAATTGAGAGTGATCTTCAATTGGCTCAGCCAGCTAGTTAGCTGATCCTGATTCATCTCTAGTAGTAGCGTCAAAATATCAATATCGCTGCTACGAAGAGTCAATATTTCTCCATTCCAATCGCCGCGTCTTTGCGCCAGTGCAATCAAGAATTTATGGAGTTGGGCAAACTCTTTTTCATCTTGTGAGCCCGCCAAGAAGGCGCTTCGTCGTAAATCAAAGCGCTTGCTTTTAACTCCTTCTAAACTTCTAAGACTTGTTTCGGCTAGGAGTTCTGAGATTGGAATTTCGAAGAGATTTGCTAGCTCCAGACAGCGTGGAAGAGAGATCGATCTAGTTCCACGCTCATAGGAACCCATAACTACCGCCTTAATGGACCCTTTGGATATCCGCTCGATATCGTGCAAGGTCCAACCTCGAGATTTTCGGATGCTGCGCAAGCGCAAGGAGATCGACTTGGGTGTTGGCTGGGTGAAAGGGCGCATATTTTCCATGGCGCACAGGTTAGAGAGTTAGTCGAAGCGCCAACGTTTCTCATCCACAGGTTCGCCAAATCTCGGTGTATCATTTGCCAACATCCTTTAACGACCCGTCCTGCGAGGCGGGGAAGGAGATTTAAATGAGTCTTGTCCTGCCTGCGCCAGATTTAACACGCGCGCTAACTCGTATTTCTCACGAGATCCTAGAACGTAACGCCGGTTCTTCAAATATCACCTTGCTAGGTATTCCAACTAGAGGTGCGCATTTAGCAAAGCGGATCGGCGAAATCATCTCGCAGATTGAAAATACTGCTATTCAAGTCGGCACCCTTGATATCACCTTGCATCGCGATGACTTGCGCCTTCGCCCGCCGCGCGCGCTCATGCCGACAGTTATTCCACCCCTAGGAGTCGAAGGCAGAGATGTGATTTTAGTTGATGATGTTCTCTTCTCGGGAAGAACAATCCGCGCTGCTTTAGATGCGCTGGGGGAGATAGGCCGTCCCAAGAGCGTGCAGCTTGCGATATTGGTAGACCGCGGCCATCGCGAACTTCCGATTCGTGCCGATTACGTGGGTAAGAACATTCCAACATCCTTAGAACAAAGCGTTCTTGTTCATCTAACCGAGCTAGATGGTGTGGATGAAGTGTTGGTTGAAGGAAGTGCGCAATGAAGCATCTACTCTCCATCAACGATATTTCCAAGCTAGAAGCAATCTCAATTTTAGATACCGCCCAAGAGCTAGCGCGCGTAAGTGACGGTCCGATGAAGAAGTTGCCTACCCTGCGCGGGCGCACCATCGTCAATCTCTTTGCGGAAGATTCAACGCGCACGCGTATCTCCTTCGAAGCCGCAGCTAAGCGACTTTCGGCAGATGTCATCAATTTCTCTGCCAAGGGATCGAGCATCAGTAAAGGCGAATCGCTGAAAGATACGGCACAGACACTGCAAGCAATGGGCGCGGATGCTGTCATCATTCGACATGGTGCATCTGGGGCTGCGCAACGTTTGGCAGATTCTCAGTGGATGTCCGGTTCTGTAATTAATGCCGGTGACGGTACTCACGAGCATCCCAGCCAGGCGTTATTGGATGCCTTCACAATTCGTAAACATTTATCTAAAGGCGCCAGCGATTTAACAGGGCTGCGCATTGCGATCGTGGGAGATGTATTGCATTCTCGGGTTGCGCGCTCCAATGTTCTCTTGCTATCAAAACTTGGTGCAAATGTAATTTTGGTTGCGCCACCTACCTTGCTTCCGGTTGGCATCGAGAGCTGGCCTTGTGATATTTCGTATGATCTTGATTCCGTAATAAGTACCGTCGATGCGATCATGATGTTACGAATTCAAATGGAACGCATGAGTGAGCTCTTCTTTCCAAATGCACGAGAGTATTCGCGGTATTTTGGTTTAAATAGTGATCGCATGAAAGCTCTTAAGTCCGATGCAATCGTGATGCATCCAGGCCCAATGAATCGTGGCCTGGAGATAACCGCAGATGCTGCCGATGGTGCGCGCTCGGTAATTGTTGAACAGGTTGCCAACGGTGTAAGTATTCGAATGGCGATTTTATATTTACTACTGGCGGGCAGCCAAGAGATTGGAGCAGCGTTATGACAGCTGATAACTATTTACTCAAAGGGCTAACCCTGCCCGACGGTAGCGCCAGCGACATTGAGATTCGCGACGGAAAGATTTCGGCTCTTGGTAAGTCGCTAGTCAAAGGTGATGGAGTAGCTGAAATTGACTTGACGGGCTCAGTTGTTCTTCCCGGTTTAGTAGATCTACACACTCATCTGCGCGAACCAGGGCGCGAAGATGCTGAGACAGTTCTATCAGGGACGATGGCTGCTGCAAAAGGTGGCTATGTTGCAGTTTCAGCGATGGCCAATACTTCACCAGTTGCCGATACTGCAGGTGTAGTTGAACAGGTATATGCCTTAGGTCAAGCGGCGGGATTTGGCGATGTCTTTCCGATCGGCGCTGTAACACAAGGACTTAAAGGAGAGAATCTTTCTGAAATCGGCGCAATGGCAGATTCACGTGCCCGAGTTCGCATCTTTAGCGATGATGGCAACTGCGTATTTGACCCGCTAGTAATGCGTCGCGCCCTTGAGTACGTCAAGAAATTTGATGGCGTAATTGCGCAACATGCACAAGATCCCCGTTTAACAATTGGTTCGCAGATGAATGAGGGAGAGATTTCATCACGCTTGGGGCTAAAGGGTTGGCCGGCGGTTGCAGAAGAAGCGATCATCGCGCGCGATGTTCTGATAGCCGACCACGTTAAATCTCGATTACATATTTGTCATTTAACTACTGCAGGCGGGGTTGAAATAATCCGTTGGGCAAAGGCGCGTGGAATTAATGTAAGCGCTGAAGTAACTCCCCATCATTTGATTCTCACAGATGAGAGCGCGTTAAGTTATGACCCGATCTTTAAGGTTAATCCACCTCTTCGCACACAGCGCGATGTCGAAGCGTTGCGCGAAGGGTTAGCCGATGGAACCATCGACATCGTTGCAACTGACCATGCCCCTCACCCTGCAGAGGCGAAGGAATGCGAGTGGCAAGAGGCGGCTTTTGGAATGCTTGGACTGGAGAGCGCGCTCTCGATTGTCAATCAGGTTATGGTGGCTACTGGTCTAATGACATGGGAGGCGGTGGCAGATCGAATGAGCTACGCACCTGCAAGGATCGGTCGCTACCAAGAGCATGGCCAAAAGATTGCTCTCGGAAACGTGGCGAATTTAACTGTGATCAACCCTACGCAGACTCTACGTATCGATCGCGACTTAGTTGCTTCCCGCAGCCGCAATACTCCATTCCATGGGATGGAGCTGCAAGGAGTCATCACCGGCACTTTCTATCGTGGACATGCGACTTATCTCAATGGCAAACTCTCTGCAATCGGAGGGCGTTAATGGCTAAGGCGGTTCTAGTTTTAGATGATGGCAGAATCTTCGAAGGTAAATCTTGGGCTGCTACTGGCCGCACCTTCGGTGAGGCCGTTTTCCAGACTGGGATGACTGGCTATCAAGAGACCCTTACTGACCCGAGTTATCACCGCCAAGTAGTTGTGATGACCGCTCCTCATATTGGTAACACTGGCGTAAATACTTCAGATAATGAATCAAAGAAGATCTGGGTGGCAGGTTTCGTTGTGCGAAACCCGTCGACAATTACCAGTAATTGGCGCAGCGAAAAAGATTTGGAAGCAGAGCTTATTGATCAGGGGATCGTTGGAATTCAAGGGATAGATACGCGGGCCTTGACTCGACATCTACGCGATCGTGGTGCCATGCGCGTTGGAATATTTTCAGATATTGATCTAACGCCAGAAGAGATGGTTATTGAAGTTCGTAAGTCCGAAGCAATGTCAGGGGCGTATCTGAGTGCAGATGTTTCAACCGCAACAGCTTACACAGTACCTGCTATTGGTGAGAAGAAATATACCGTTGCAGCAATTGATTTAGGAATCAAGGGTGCTACGCCTCGCGCACTTGCAGCCCGTGGAGTTGAAGTCCATGTCTTACCTTTCAACGTAACTCTTGCAGAAATTAAGGAGCTACGTCCTGATGGAGTTTTTCTTTCAAATGGACCAGGCGATCCAGCGACCATGACCGATGTAGTTGATCTAGTAAGAGAAATACTGCTCGAAGAGATTCCGTTATTCGGAATTTGTTTTGGACATCAAATCCTAGGTAGAGCCCTCGGCTTTGAAACCTATAAATTGCAATTTGGACATCGCGGAATTAATCAACCCGTGCTTGATAAAAATACTGGCAAAGTTGAGATAACTGCCCATAACCATGGCTTCGCTATTAAAGCTCCAACTGAAGGAACCTTTAATACTGTTTTTGGTCCTGGTGAAGTAACGCACATATCTCTAAATGATGGCGTTGTAGAAGGTTTGCAACTGCTAGAACGAGGTGCATTTAGCGTCCAATATCACCCAGAGGCGGCAGCCGGTCCGCACGATGCGGCATATCTCTTCGATCGCTTTGTAGATCTGATGGCTAAATATCCTCGTAAGGTTGGGGCGAATTAATGCCACGCGATAATTCTATAAAGAGCGTTCTAGTAATCGGTTCAGGTCCAATTGTCATCGGCCAAGCTTGCGAGTTTGATTACTCTGGAACACAGGCTTGTCGTGTTCTTCGCGCCGAAGGAATTCGCGTTATTTTAGTAAATTCAAATCCGGCAACCATTATGACTGATCCTGAATTTGCGGATGCAACTTATATAGAACCGATCACGCCAGAATTTATTGAAAAGATCATCGCGAAGGAGCGTCCAGATGCGGTGTTGGCAACCCTCGGAGGCCAAACCGCGCTAAATGCAGCAATTGGTCTGCAAAAGGCGGGCACTCTTGAGCGCTATGGCACAAAGTTAATCGGGGCAGATGTTGATGCGATCGAGCGTGGAGAAAATCGGGAGATATTTCGATCTATAGTTGCCAAAATTGGTGGTGAATCAGCAAAGTCAGTTATTTGCCACACTATGGAAGAAATCATTGCGGGTGTAGAAATCCTGAAGTACCCAGTAGTAGTTCGTCCTTCTTTCACGATGGGTGGACTTGGTTCGGGTATCGCCTTTGATGAAGAGAATTTGCGCCAGATCGCCGGTGCTGGTTTACGTCATAGCCCAACATCTGAAGTTCTTCTTGAAGAATCCATTCTGGGTTGGAAAGAGTACGAGCTCGAGGTGATGCGCGATTCATCTGACAACGTTGTAATTGTCTGCAGTATTGAAAATATCGATCCCATGGGAGTCCACACAGGGGATTCGATCACTGTAGCTCCGGCACTGACTCTTACTGATGTCGAATTTCAAAAGTTACGTAATTTGTCGATCGATATTATCCGCGAAGTGGGAGTCGCCACTGGTGGATGCAATATTCAATTTGCCGTAAATCCTGACAATGGAAGAATTATCGTGATTGAGATGAATCCACGTGTATCGCGATCTAGCGCGCTTGCCTCAAAAGCTACTGGATTTCCGATTGCCAAGATTGCAACTAAGTTAGCAATTGGCTATACCTTGGATGAGATCAAAAATGATATTACCCAAGTTACCCCCGCATCTTTTGAACCTACGCTGGATTACATTGTGGTTAAAGTTCCGCGTTTTGCATTTGAAAAATTTGCAGATGCCGACCCACGCCTAACTACGACAATGAAGAGCGTAGGAGAGGCGATGGCGATAGGTCGCTCATTCCCAGAGGCGCTCATGAAGGCGCTACGTTCGCTAGAGCGTAAAGAAGCGATCTTCCAATTCCCAAGATCTCTATCAGGAATCGACAAGAGCGCACTTTTACAGTCGATGAAAATTCCTACTGAATATCGTCTACAACAGGTTCACCAAGCGATGTGGGCAGGCGCGACTATTGATGAAGTTCACGCTGCAACTAAAATTGATCTTTGGTTCTTGCATCAATTAGAACTCATCAATCTACGGGCGCGGGAATTAGCGCAACCAGGCGAATTATCGTCCGAGGTTCTACGTTCAGCCAAAGAGATGGAATTCTCAGATTCTCAAATAGCAGCACTACGCGGTTTGAGTGAAGAGGATGTACGAAAGGCGCGCTATCACCTCAATGTCAGACCAGTTTATAAAACAGTCGATACCTGTGCCGCCGAGTTCGAGGCATTTACTCCTTATTATTATTCGAGTTACGAAGAAGAGACTGAAGTCAAGCCGCGGACCAAACCTGCGGTCATAATTTTAGGTAGTGGCCCTAATCGAATTGGTCAAGGAATCGAATTTGATTACTCGTGCGTGCACGCGTCATTTACGCTTCGCGAGGCTGGTTTTGAAACAGTTATGATCAATTGCAACCCAGAAACTGTTTCTACGGATTACGACACATCTGATCGCCTCTATTTTGAACCACTCACTTTGGAAGATGTCCTAGAAGTTATCCACGCGGAAACGCTGGCAGGACCGGTGCTCGGTGTGATTACGCAACTTGGTGGTCAAACTCCATTAGGCCTGGCTGCCGGTCTCAAAGCAGCCGGAGTAACAATCTTAGGAACTTCACCTGAGGCGATTAATCTGGCAGAAGAGCGGGGCGCTTTTGGTCGAGTTCTTGAAGAGCAGCACTTAACGGCGCCAGAATTCGGTATGGCTGCATCGCAGCTGGAAGCTTTGGATATCGCAACGCGAATAGGCTATCCAGTTCTAGTGCGCCCATCTTTCGTTCTCGGTGGTCGTGGAATGGAGATCGTTTACGACGATGCGGCACTTGCAGGTTTCATCAGCCGCGCAACCGAAATAACGCCTGATCACCCAGTCCTAGTCGACCGTTTTTTAGATAGCGCAATCGAAATAGATGTTGATGCGCTCTTCGACGGCAATGAACTCTTCTTAGGTGGCGTCATGGAGCATATTGAAGAAGCCGGTATTCACTCAGGTGATAGCGCATGCGTATTGCCTGCGATGACTATTACGCCCGCACAAAACAAGGCGATTCGAGAAGCAACTTTAAAAATTGCTCAAGGCGTTGGCGTTCTTGGGTTAATTAATATTCAGTTCGCCATTGCGGGCGATGTCTTATATGTATTAGAGGCAAATCCACGAGCATCTCGTACCGTTCCTTTCGTCAGCAAGGCAACGGGAGTACCTCTTGCAAAAGCTGCTGCGCGAATTTCACTAGGGGCAACGATTGCCGACCTTAAAGTTGAGGGTTTACTTCCAGATTCACCCGATGGAAGACCAAAGGGAATTTCGGTAAAAGAAGCGGTATTGCCATGGAATCGATTCCGACGGACAGATGGTCGAGGCGTAGATGCGGTACTCGGCCCTGAAATGCGCTCCACTGGTGAGGTAATGGGAATAGCGGAGACCTTCGGTGAGAGTTATGCCAAGTCTCAAATCAGCGCATTTGGTTCTTTGCCAAAGTCAGGAACAGTTTTTATCTCGCTCGCTGATAAAGATAAAGAGTCAGGAATTGCACCAGCACGCGCTCTTCATGCGCTCGGTTATAAATTACTGGCTACCGGGGGAACGGCAGATTTTCTAGCGATCAATAACGTCCTTGCCCTTAAAGTCCGCAAGAACTCAGAAGGTGCCGGCCCCATGGGTGAGCGCACTATCGTTGACCTTTTAAATACTGGAGATGTGGATTTGGTTATCAATACGCCCGTTGGACGTGGAACTCGAGCTGATGGTTGGGCGATTCGTACCGCGGCGGTACAACGTTCTATTCCTTGTATTACAACAACTGCGGGATTTAGCGCAGCGGTTGAGGGTATAAAGGCTCTACAACGTGGTGAACTTTCTGTTTCGCCGATTCAAGAATGGTTAAAGAAGTAATGTCGGATATTAATCGCGGTGCTACTCACTTTAACGCAACTGTATTAGCAAATAAAAGAGTTGGTCAGTACCATCAAATTGTTTTGGGTATTGGAGACTTAGTTAAATCTTGCCGCCCCGGAAACTTTGTTGCGATTAAAGTTGGGGGAGATTCTTCTAAGCTGATTCTTCGTCGCGCCTTTGCAATTTCGCGCGTTTCAGAGAGCGTAAGTTTTGGTGGCACCATGGAGTTAATAGTTGCCCCACACGGAACAGGCTCTAAATGGCTCTGCTCTCAGAGCGAAGGAGTTGAATTAGATATCGTGGCACCTTTGGGTACCGCCTTTGGTATACCAACAACGCCGGTTAACGCTCTACTTGTAGGCGGTGGATATGGTTCTGCGCCGCTCTTCGGTTTAGCCGAAGTTCTAAAAGCTCGTGGATGCAAGGTGGATATGTTGTTAGGAGCTTCTATCGGGGCAAAGATTTATGCTCCTATGGAAGGAAAGCGCTCCGTAAATTCTTTAAAGATCTATACCGAGGATGGTTCGATGGGGGAGTTGGGGCGCGTAACTGAACCTATTACTCGATTGGTCGAAAATGGCGACGTTGACGTTATCTACTCCTGCGGACCGATGGGAATGCTCCGCGCTATTTCAGAGATAACTAACGGTACAGATGTTGTGCATCAGTGTGCGGTCGAAGAAGCAATGGCATGTGGCATTGGTATCTGTATGACTTGTGTTCTCCCAGTTAAAGATGAGAATGGCCAGATCGCGATGTTGCGCTCCTGTATAGACGGTCCGGTAATGGATGGCGCTCAAGTGCAGTGGCAATTGGTGGGACAAATACCCGAGGTTGCTCCATGAGTAACTTCGATTTCTCAACCACACTAGGTAACGCCTTCTTCAATACCCCAATTTTTACTGCCAGCGGTTGCGCCAGTTCCGGTAAAGAGTTAGCGCAATTCTTTCCTTTAAATGAAATTGGCGCTGTTGTTACTAAATCAGTAATGAATAAGCCGCGATATGGTCGCCCGACTCCTCGTATGGCAGAGACCCCCTCTGGAATGCTTAATTCAATCGGCCTACAAGGCCCCGGCATAGATGCGTTCTTAGCCAAAGACGTTCCGTGGTTAGTGGAGCAGAAATCTCGAGTAATAGTTTCCATCGCCGGTGAAACGGTTGAGGAGTATGCAACCTTGGCTCGCAAAGTTAGATCTGTCGCCGGAATTAGCGCTTTGGAAGTAAATATCTCCTGCCCAAATGTTGAAAATCGTGGCTTGGTCTTCGCATGTGATCCTGAAGCTTCCCGTCGCGTGATCGATGGAGTGCGTAAAACAATTGGTGGTGAGATTCCTATCATCGCTAAACTCTCACCAGATGTAACGAATTTGCCGGCGATTGCACAAGGTGTCGTTGAAGCTGGGGCAGATTGCCTAGCTTTAATCAATACTGTTTTGGGCATGGTAATTAATTTAGATTCCATGCGACCCCATCTTGGTGGCAAGACTGGTGGTCTCTCAGGTCCTGCGATAAAACCAGTCGCAGTTCGCGCTATTTATCAAGTTCACTCTGCTCTGCCACAAGTTCCGATTTTAGGAATGGGTGGTGTCGCATCCGGACGAGATGCACTTGAGCTGATCCTTGCTGGGGCATCTGGTGTAAGTGTTGGAACTGCAAGTTTTGGAAATCCACATGCAGTAATTGATATTCAGAGCGAGCTCCGTGAACTCTTGATCACAAAGGGTTTTCCATCTTTGAAATCTGCTATTGGTTACGCACATCGCCAGGAGGAAGTATGAAAGCCCCGATAATTCTCGCTGTAGATACTTCGGATTTTGAAACTGCGATCGATTGGATCAAGGCGACCGAGGAATCGGTAAGCGTTTACAAACTAGGGTTAGAGTTTTATTTGAATTTCGGAGCCGCAGGTGTATCGCAGGTTATTAAAAGAACCGGGGCAGATATTTTTCTCGATCTTAAACTCCACGATATTCCCCATACTGTTGCCGGGGCTGCCAAGGCGATTTCACAATTGAACCCTCGCTTCTTGACTGTGCACGCCAGTGGCGGACGAGCGATGGTGGCAGCGGCTGCGAAAGCAGTTCCAAATATCTCCATTACTGCGGTAACTATCCTTACTTCACTCTCTGAGTCAGATCTCTTTGAAATTGGTTACGCCAGCCCTGCGTTAGAAAGTGCGGTTGCTCTCGCGAAGTTGGCGGTCGATTCTGGTGCGAAAGCGCTCGTTTGTTCACCTTTAGAAACTGCTGCGATACGTAGCGCAGTCGGAGCTGAACCGATAATTATTACGCCGGGGGTTAGGCCGATATCCGAACAGGGTGGAGATGATCAAGTGCGGACGATGACACCGGCAGACGCAATTTCAGCCGGTGCAAATTACGTGGTCATAGGTCGTCCTATAACTAAAGCTTGGGGCGAAGGTAGAGATGCTATGACTTTAAAAGCGCGTTCAATAGCTGATGAAATCCTTCAAGCGCTTGCGTAGAGTTAAGTAATGGCGATTCCACCAAAGTTAACGGCTGAGCAGCGAAAGGCAGCGCTTGCTAAATCAACGGCATCACGTCAGGTTAGAGCTGCGATCAAAGCGCGAGTTAAATCTGGAGATCTTTCGCTTTCAGCAGTTTTGGAATTGGCACAGAACGATGAAGCTATCGCCAAGATGCGCGTTGCTGAACTGCTGGAATCTTTTGCCGGTGTTGGCAAGGTTCGGGCGTTAGCTACGCTCGAACGCTTAGAGATTTCGCTAACTAGACGCATTCAGGGTCTGGGAGTTGCGCAACGCCAAAACCTGCTACGAGAATTTCCTGACCGAGTAGCCGCTGCGCAACGCGGCAAGCTCATTGTCTTATCTGGTCCGGGTGGCGTTGGAAAGAGCACAGTTGCTAAGGCGCTTCGCCAGACAGGCGAGTTTTGGGTAAGCATTTCTGCTACTACAAGAGTTGCTAGGCATAATGAAGTAGATGGAGTGGATTACTTTTTCTATACCAATGAAGAATTCGACAACGCGATTAAATCAGCGCTCTTTCTTGAATGGGCTGAGTTCGCGGGAAATCGCTATGGAACTCCTCGTAAACCTGTTGAGGATGCACTTCGTGATGGCAAGAGCGTTCTTTTAGAGATAGAGATTGAGGGAGCTAAACAAGTTAAGGAGAGCGCACCCGAGGCGATCCTTATCTTTCTGCAACCACCATCATGGGAAGAGTTGGTATCTCGCCTGGAAGGTCGCGGCACCGATTCTCCGGAACGTCGCGCTGCTCGCTTGGCCCTGGCTCAAGAGGAACTTGCTCAGGCGGGAATCTTCGACCATTCGCTAGTAAATGAGCGAGTAGAAGAGGTAGTCGCAAGCCTGATAGGATTGACAAATAATCGGTAGTTTTCATCTACCTTTGCACGTAACCTCAGGAGGACCAAATGGACGGAATAACTAATCCACCAATCGATGAGCTTCTCGACAAGAGCGGTTCTAAGTACAGCTTGGTTCTCTATGCGGCAAAGCGCGCTCGTCAAATTAATGCTTATTACTCACAATTAGGCGAAGGCCTTCTGGAGTACGTGGGCCCGCTTGTTGAGACGCACGTACATGAGAAGCCACTTTCAATCGCTCTTCGTGAGATCAATGAAGGTCTCTTAACGATCGAAAATCTCGAACCAACTGCGTAAGAAAAATTCTTTAACCCAATAAAAATGGCCAAAGTTCGAGAAGTAATTCTCGGGGTTGGCGGCGGCATAGCCGCATATAAATCCTGCGATCTACTGCGACGTTTACAAGATCGCGGCTATCGGGTGACAGTGGTTCCAACTCCCTCCAGTTTAAATTTTGTAGGGGTGGCAACTTGGGAAGCGCTCTCTGGACGCGCAGTCACAACTCAAGTTTGGGAGCGAGTGGATGAAGTTAGACATATTTCTTTAGCAAATAACGCAGATGCCTTAATAATCGCCCCAGCAACTGCAGATCTGATCGCCCGTATTGCGGTCGGACGAGCCGATGATTTACTGACCAATTTAGTGTTGGCCATTGATGCTCCAATTCTTATTGTGCCAGCCATGCATCCCCAGATGTGGAGTGATCCGGCAACGCAATCTAATGTTGAGATTTTGAGGAAGCGCGGGTTTGCAGTGATGGAGCCAGCGATCGGTCGATTGACTGGAGATGATGTTGGTCAGGGACGATTCCCTGAAACGCAGGCGATCATCGCAAAATTTGAGGAAGTTATAGAGATTGAAAAGGATTTTCTGGGTAAGAAAGTTTTAATAACTGCAGGTGGCACACGCGAAGCTATCGACCCAGTGCGCTACATCGGAAATCGCTCCAGCGGTAGACAAGGCGCAGCGGTAGCACGCGCAGCTAGAGATCGGGGAGCACAGGTGCAAATGATCTTTGCGAATCCGCAACTTTCGCCTGACGAACTGGCTGAATTGGATGGAATTGAAATCGTTAACGTTGAAACGGCTACAGAGATGTACCAGGCTTTGGAAAGATCGTTCCCAGAAAGTGATTTCTTAGTCATGAGCGCAGCCGTTGCAGATGCCAGACCTTCGCAGTACTCAGAAGGCAAGATTAAAAAGGGTGAACTTCGCGATATTGAACTTATCGAAAATCCAGATCTATTGAAATCAATTGCGAAGTTGCGCACGAAGCAGGTAGTGGTCGCCTTTGCAGCAGAGACCAATAACGACTTAGCGGCAGCGCAAGCGAAAATGCAGGCCAAGGGCGCTAATATTCTCTATCTAAACAATGTTTCTAATGGCGCCATCTTTGGCGCGCTAGATACAGAAGGCTTTATCATCACGAGCAATGGCGCTCACATCCCGGTTCCACTCACCAGCAAGGACACGCTAGCCGAGCTTTTACTCGATCAAGCGCTAAATCAGTTAGGTTAATCCAATGTCAAAACGCCTATTTACCTCAGAGTCAGTAACCGAAGGGCATCCAGATAAGATCGCAGATCAAATCTCTGATGCCATCCTAGATTCTTTATTGTCGCAAGATCCTTCTAGTCGAGTGGCAGTTGAGACTCTAATTACAACTGGACAGGTACACGTCGCTGGTGAAGTAACAACTAATGGGTATGCCGATGTAATGGGGATCGTCCGCGATACCGTTATTGGAATTGGTTATGACTCATCGGTAAAAGGTTTTGATGGCAATAGCTGTGGAGTTTCAATCTCAATCGGGCAGCAGTCCCAAGATATTGCGCAGGGCGTCGATGATGCCTACGAAAATCGCGTCGCCTCATCGGCTGATCCACTAGATCTACAAGGCGCCGGGGATCAAGGCTTGATGTTTGGGTATGCCTGCGATGATACAAAAGAGTTAATGCCGTTACCGATCTGGTTGGCGCATGAACTAGCGCAGCAACTTTCGGCGGTTCGCAAATCTGGAGAACTCTCTTACCTGCGCCCTGATGGTAAGACTCAAGTAACTATTGAATATGACGGTGATAAGGCTGTAGCGCTAGATACTGTAGTTATCTCTAGCCAGCATGCCGAAGAAGTTGATGTAGCTAAGAAGTTAACCCCTGAAATTATTAAATATGTGATTGAGCCAGTTCTGGCAAAAATCGATCTGCCGCGCAAGGATATGCGCACACTTATCAATCCAACAGGTCGCTTTGTGATTGGTGGACCGATGGGCGATGCAGGTCTAACTGGACGCAAAATTATCGTTGACACCTACGGTGGCATGGCCCGCCATGGTGGGGGAGCCTTCTCCGGTAAAGACCCATCAAAGGTTGATCGCTCTGCTGCATATGCGATGCGTTGGGTTGCTAAGAACGTTGTAGCAGCTGGTCTTGCGCGACGATGCGAAGTTCAAGTTGCTTATGCCATCGGTAAGGCGCAGCCGGTAGGTGTATTCGTGGAAACCTTCGGAACGGAAACCGTGCCGGTTCAGAAGATTCAGGATGCAGTAACGACAGTCTTTGATTTGCGGCCTGCGGCAATTATTCGCGATCTCAATCTATTACGCCCAATTTATTCTCAGACTGCGGCTTATGGCCACTTCGGTCGTGAACTTCCGAACTTCACATGGGAGACAACCACACGAGTGGACCAACTTCGCGCAGCTGTTAATTAACTTTTAGGATTAAGCCGTGTCAACTGCGCGGCCGCTTCGCCTTAAAACCGAGACGGCTAAACGCCCCGAGAAAAGCGTTGCAGAAAAAAGAGGGATTGCAAGAGTTTGGGTTGATAACTCTGTCGCTCACCTAGATGGGCTCTACGACTATTTAATTCCCGAACGTCTTGATATCCAAGCTCAAGTTGGTGTTCGAATTAGCGTGGACTTCGCGGGGCGTGAAGTAGAAGCACTCATTGTTGAGCGAACTGATTCCGGCAAAGTTGCCGGGTTAAAATTTATTACCAAGGTTCTTGCGACAAGCGTTGTTGCGCCAGCTGGGCTGATTGCGTTGATTCAAGAGGGATGTAAGCGGTGGTTAGCCCATCCTTATGATTTCTTACGGAGCGCAGTTCCGCCACGTGTGGCGAGCGTGGATAAGGCGGCTGTGTCGCCTGTAACGCAAACTTTCAAAGTTGGAAAAGGCAAGGCCAGTAGGTCGTTCATTCACATTCAACCCCACGAAAACGCCATGGCGAAGTTAGCCGAATTTGCTCTGAAGAAAGTGACATCTGGATCAGTTCTAATAATCACCCCCGAAGAGCGAGAGTTAAAAGTGTTGGCGCAGCTTTTAGGGGATTCTGCATGCGTGTTATCTGCATCGTTAAATCGAAGCGAACGATATGCGAACTACCTACGATCAATAAATTCCACGAAGCAGATCACAATCGGCACTCGAAGTGCGATATTTGCCTTTCCGCCTGATCTGCAAACGATTGTTCTTTATCGTGAAAGTGCGCAGTCGCATTACGAGCCCAGAACGCCAGGCTGGAACACAAGAGATCTAGCTCTTATGCGAGCCGAGAAGAGTGGCTGCGACTTATTCTTTGTGGGATATGCCCCTGCGCTAGAGACTGGCGCCTTGGCCGAAGTTGGAGATCTGAAAGTTCTTAGCAAGGGCAATCGTTTAAAGGTAAGCAACTTTGAATCTACAAATGGTGAGCTCTTACCGGGTCGCATATTCACACCGATCCGCAGTGCTTTAAAGAATGGTCCTGTTCTTTTTGTGGTTCCCCGAAAAGGATATGCAAGTTCTCTAATGTGTAAGAAGTGTCGCAATATTGCCAAGTGTGATTGTGGTGGCAAACTATCGCGCCGCAGTGCGAGTGCCCCACCTGAATGTGTGCATTGCTCGAAGATATATTCGAACTATCGATGTAAATGGTGTCAGCAAGATGTGATGATCCTGCTCGGGCGCGGTGGTGAACGCCATCTGGAGGAGATTGGGCGAGCCTTTGCTGGTTTCCCAACTTTCTTTTCAACAGCTGAAAATCCAATCGCAAATTTGGAACGCAGACCTGCGTTGGTTATCGCAACCCCAGGGATGGAGCCTTACGTTACGGGGGGTTACAGCGCGGTTATTTTGCTCGAAGGCGATTCCTTCTTTTCCTATTCTGATTTTCGTGCCCAAGAGAGAGCGCGTGAAACCTTCTTTTTAGCTGCAAGTCTCTGCTCGCAAGATGGTGCAGTGATAACGGTAGTTAACTCTTCGAATCCAATAACAGCGGCACTTGCACAATGGAACCCCAAGGTGATGCTCTCGCGGGAACTTAGCGAATTGCGCGATGTTGGATTTCCACCTTTTGCTCGATCGATTGTATTAGAAGTTGAAAGTAGCGAAGCAACTTTGATTGTCGCTGGATTAAAGAAAGCGATTTTAGATGGTAGGGCACCTGCGAGCACCAAGGTTTTAGGTCCTGCCCAAAGTAGCGGATCATCTTCGAGAATATTGTTGTTGGCGCAAAAAATAGAAAGTGAAAAACTCCTGCTGTTTATTTCGGAATATATTCGTCATCGCACAATTACAAAAAAGAAACCAATATCACTACGCGTGGATCCATACTCTCTTTCATAAATTGCCAGCTTCCTAGGCTAGACTTAACTCATGTCAATCCAACCTATCCGCTACTTCGGCGATCCGGTCTTAACGACCCCCGCTCTTGCGGTAGTGGATTTTGATAAAGAGTTACGTACCTTGGTTGCAGATCTGACTGACACTATGTTGGAAGCCCCGGGTGCAGGTCTGGCGGCGCCACAAATTGGAGTTGGTCTGCGTGTTTTTGTTTGGGATGTCGATGAGGCGCTGGGTCATTTAATAAATCCCACCTTAGATTTGAGCGTTGAAATGCAAGATGGCGAAGAGGGTTGTTTATCTTTTCCTGCCCTTAGCTATGAAACACCGCGCGCCTTTCGGGCCGTTGCCAAGGGTTTCAATATGTACGGTGAACCAATAACCGTTGAAGGTACTGAACTTTTGGCGCGTTGTTTGCAACATGAGACCGATCACTTAGATGGGATAGTTTTCATAGATCGCCTCTCGAAGGAAGATCGCAAAGCCGCTATGAAAGAGATCCGTGAATCAGAATGGTTCAACGCAGCAACTTCAGCCGGCGCAAGTCCAACCGTTAAAATCTCACCTCATAGCCCATTTGGAAAAGGCATTTAGTGCGCATCGCAGTTGCTGCAACACCTGAAGTTGCGCTTCCTACTTTGGAGGCGTTAAGAGTAAGTAGCCACGAATTAGCTTTTGTTATTTCCAGAGCAGATGCACCGGCTGGTCGCGGTAGAGAGTTACGAGAAAGTCCAGTCGCCCAATGGGCCCAGCGCAGTGGCGTTGAAGTTAAGAAACCTGATACATCTGACGAAATAGGGGCGTTGGTGAAGGGGCTTGATCTAGTTCTAACGATCGGATATGGATTTATTCTCCCCGAAAATATTCTGCAAATCCCAACTCACGGGTTTATAAATTTGCATTTTTCTCTTCTGCCACGTTGGCGAGGTGCGGCCCCTGTACAACGCGCGATCGAAGCAGGAGATAGCATCACTGGAGTTACAGTGTTTAAGTTAGATAAAGGTATGGATACGGGTCCGATATATCGAACGGCGCAAACCCCACTATCAAATGGCTGCAATTCTGCAGAGCTCTTTGAAATTTTGGCAGCGCTAGGAGTAAAACCCGTTCTTGACACTCTCGAACTAATCGCTGCGGGGGAGCAACCCATAGTTCAAAACGAAGCTGGTTCATCACGTGCAAAAAAACTCAGCAAGGAAGAAGGTCACATCGACTGGAGCAAGGAAGCGATAGATATAGAACGTAAGGTCAACGCTTTCTATGGCAATCCTGGCGCCTGGTCGAACTTTCGGGGCCAGATTTTAAAGATAGATAAGGTGCACGTCACTGAGCACGTTCTTCCTCGTGGTTATATGGATGTAATTGATAAGAAAGTTCTGGTTGGGACATCTACGTGCGCTCTTGAACTTGTAGAGGTGACTCCGGCAGGGAAAGCGACATTGGCGGCAGCAGCTTGGGCTAATGGAGCCCGCATAACATCTAAAGATCTGCTCAATTAGCCATGGTTGAAGCAAGACGTAATACCTTCAAATCACCTAAGCCAGATGCTGTTCGCCTGCTGGTTTATGACATTTTGCGAGAGGTAAACCGATCTGATGGTTACTCAAATCTCCTTCTGCCGCAGGCTTTAACGACATCTAATTTCGAACAGCGCGATAAAGGATTTGCTACCGAACTACTTTACGGAACTCTACGTATGCAAGGGCGCCACGATTACATTGCATCGCAAGTCTCTGATCGCCCTTGGATAGAAGTTGACGAAGGTATTGTTGATGTCGTTCGACTGGGTGCGCACCAGCTCTTTGAGATGCGGGTTCCATCTCATGCGGCAGTATCTGCAACAGTTGAGCTAGCCCGCAAGGTGATTGGTGAATCTAAAGCTTCGTTTGTTAACGCGCTCTTGCGAAAAATGAGCGCTAAGAGTTTAGAGGAGTGGCTCGCTCCGGCTCGAGCGATCACAGATCCCGTGGAACGTCTGGCGATAATCTATTCACATCCGGAATGGATTGTTTCGGCTTACTTTGACCTGCTGCGCGATTACGACGAAGTAGAGACACTTCTTGCTGCAAATAACGCTGTCGCCAGCCCAACAGTTGTCTGGTGGCCAGGTAGATCAACAGCGCAAGAATTTCTTGAGCTCGGAGCTACACCAACGAAGTACTCAGATCATGGCTTCAAATTTGATGGGACGCCTACTTCACTCGAAGCGATTCGTCATCGTCGTGCCGGTATCCAAGATGAAGGTTCCCAACTGGTTGCCGAAATATTTGCCAAGGTTGCCGCTGATAGTGATGACTGGTTAGACCTTTGCGCCGGTCCTGGTGGCAAAGCCGCCTTGCTTTCATCTCTTGCTAAGCAATCGGGTAAGAAATTTTCCGCTAACGAAGTTTCGCAAGTCCGCGCCAAGTTGGTCGAACAAGTAGTTGCAGGCGCACGCATTCTGGTTGGAGATGGACGCGAAATTGGATCTCAGGGCGAACAGTTTGGAGCGATCTTGGCAGATGTTCCCTGCACAGGTTTAGGTGCGTTACGTCGTCGGCCAGAAGTGCGTTGGCGCAGAAGTGTTTCCGATCTGCGTGAGCTTACACAATTGCAACGTGAACTCGCCGATGGCGCGATATCGGCGCTCCGTGAAGGCGGAATCTTTGGGTATGCAACTTGTTCTCCACATCTAGCTGAAACCAGCATCGCAGTTGGCGATATCTTACGTAAACATCCTGATCTTGAATTAGTTGATCTACAGCCATACTTACCCATCGATCTAAAAGACGCAATTCGCGATAAATCACTATCGCTCTGGACCCATCGCCATGAGACTGATGCGATGTTTCTTGCTGTTTTCCGAAAAAAACTTACTAGTTAGATTTAGGATATAGATATGGCGCCGGAAATCCGTATAACTCCAAGTATTCTCAATGCCGACCATTCTCAATTGGATAAAGAGATAGCAAAGGTTGCGCAAGTTTCTGATCTGATCCACTTAGATATTATGGACAACCTCTTTGTACCCAATAAGTCATGGGATTTCTCTCAAGCTGAGCAGATCATTGCAGCTTGCCCAGTACCGATCGATGCCCACTTGATGATCAAAGATGTTGATCGAATCGGTCTTGACTATGCCCACGCAGGTGCCGCTAGCGTCACGATCCATATTGAAGCTTCAGAAAATCCCGCACAAACCTTACGGGCGATTCGAAAAATTGGCGCGCGAGCTAGTTTGGCGCTAAAGCCAGGCACAGAAATTGAGCTGTATTCAGATTTATTAGATGAAGTAGATATGTTGTTGATTATGACCGTTGAACCGGGTTTTGGCGGACAGAAATTTATGGAAGATATGATGGATAAAGTTCGCCGCACCAAAAAATTGATAGGCAATAGATCTATTTGGTTACAAGTAGATGGCGGAATATCACTTGAAACGATATCGATCGCGCGTGAGGCTGGGGCAGATACCTTTGTAGCAGGTTCTGCAGTATTTAGCGCACCAGATCCGACCCAGATGGTCGAAACCCTCCGTCAAGCAGCAAGCAATCTCTAGTAAACTTCCTCTATGAAATCTTTCGATCAGTTATGGGATGAACTTGCTCAAAAAGTTGCAAGTGGGGCCACTGATTCAGGGACAGTTACGGCAGTTAACGCCGGCGTACATACGATCGGAAAGAAGATCTTGGAAGAAGCTGGTGAGGTATGGCTGGCAGCAGAGCATGAGAGCGATGAAGCTCTTGCAGAAGAGATAAGCCAACTGCTCTATCACTTACAAACGCTGATGCTAGCTCGTGGTCTTGAACCTAAAGATATTTATCGTCACCTATAGAAACGGATAAATCCAAATTGTTAAAAATTGCAGTCCCAAATAAGGGATCACTGGCCGATGCCTCAATCGCGATATTAAAAGAGGCCGGTTATCGCCAGCGTGTAGATTCGCGCGATCTAGTTTTGACCGATCCAGATAACGGTGTGGAGTTCTACTATCTGCGTCCTCGCGATATTGCGCTCTATGTTGGCTCCGGTGAGCTTGAGGCCGGAATAACCGGTCGAGATCTTCTTATCGACTCGGCTGCTTCGGCAGTTGAGATATTGGCACTGGATTTTGGCGGATCGACTTTTAGATTTGCTGGTCCTTCTGGATCGAATTGGCAATTGGCGGACATTACGGGAAAACGTGTAGCAACTGCATACCCAGGGTTAGTTGAAGATTTCTTAAAAAACAATAACGTTTCAGCAACGGTTGTCCGTTTAGACGGAGCCGTTGAAAGTAGCGTTCGACTCGGGGTAGCAGATGTAATTGCAGATGTGGTCAGTACAGGAAATACCTTACGACAAGCAGGGCTAGCCATCTTTGGCGAACCAATCTTGCATAGTGAAGCAATTTTGATCGCTCGAACAGCAACGAATCTACCTGCTGAGCTAGAGATTATTCTGCGCCGTTTGCAAGGAGTGGTCACCGCGCGGCAATATGTTTTGCTTGATTACGATATTCCGAAAGTAAGCGTTGATCAGGCCTGCGCAATCACACCGGGTCTTGAATCTCCGACGATCTCACCTCTACAGAAAGATGATTGGGTAGCGGTAAGAGCTATGGTTTTGCGCAAGGATACCAATCGCTTGATGGATGAGCTGTGGGCGCTAGGTGCACGCGGTATTTTAGTAACCGATATTCACGCTTGTCGTCTTTAGCTAGTCGGACTCTTCGACCTCTTCGCGGGTAATTCCAAGTAAGTAGAGAACTGAATCCAAGTACGGAGCAGAGACCGAACTATCTGCGGCAGCTTTTACCGCAGGCTTTGCATTAAAGGCGATACCTAGTCCGGCGATTGCAATCATATCGAGATCATTTGCTCCATCACCGATCGCAATTGTCTGTTCTAGAGCGATCGAGTGCTGAGCCGCGAATTCACGAAGGGCTTGCGCTTTTCCAGCGCGATCAATTATTGGTCCCATAAGTTTGCCGGTTAATTTGCCGGAGATGATCTCTAAGTTATTGGCGCGCATGTGCTCGATGCCGAGTTCTGCTACTAAAGGCGCGATAACTGGCTCAAACCCGCCAGATACAAGGGCTACATGATGGCCAAGTTTGTGGAGAGTGCGCACTAGTGTTCGGGCTCCTGGTGTAAGGGTGATTTCACTTTGAACCTCATTAAGAACTGATTCAGGCAGCCCTGCCAAGAGCGCGACTCGGGCTTGCAAACTTTGCGCAAAATCTAGCTCACCACGCATCGCCGATTCGGTTATCGCTGAAATCTCATCGCCCTTATTGGCCTTAGCGCCTAGTAATTCAATTACTTCTTGTTGAATTAGCGTTGAATCGACATCCATCACTACGAGTTTCTTGGCCCAGCGCATAAGACCACCGGGGGAGATGGCGATATCAATTGAGTTGGCGATAGCGACTGCGGCAAGCTGGGTGCGCAGTTCCTTAAGAATGGCACCGGATACCGTAAATTCAATCGCGGTTACTGGATAACTTGCGGTTCGGTGAATGCGCTCAATATTGGCGCTATTGGAAGCGATCGTATTTGCAACTGCGTTAATTGCTTTAGGAGTTAAATCCTGCGCCAAAACCACAACATGAAGTAGTGATTTCTTCGCTGCAATATCGGTGATCGCGCTTAATTCAAAGGCAGAGGCAATATCTACTCCTAGTTTCGCCGCACAATTATCTAAATCAGCTTCAATCGCTTTTGCATGTGCTGGATTGCAGGAGATCAGGGCCGTCAAAATAACACGCCCGCGTATTACTACCTGCTCAATATCTAAGATATTTACTGCAAACGGAGCCAGAGTTTCGAAGAGGGCCTCAGTGATGCCAGGTGCATCTACGCCTGATAAGAGTATGAGGCCGGTAAATTGCTCGGTTTTTTCCTGAGTTGCCATAACGAGGAGTAGATTAGCGTGAATCACAGGTGATAAGTCGGGGATTTAACCTAATTCGCCAGTGATTACCGCTATCTTTTTCATCTATGGAAAATCTTAGCCATCAGACGGTACTTGCCATGCAGGGCGTGAGCGTCACCCGCGGCCAACGCAAAATCTTGGGTCCACTCGATTTTCAAATACGTACTGGTGAGCGTTGGGTAATCCTCGGCCCCAACGGCGCAGGTAAATCAACACTTTTAAATATCTTGGCAACTCGCGTCTTTCCTACTTCGGGGACTGTAAAGATTCTTGATCAAGAGATGGGCAAAGTTGATCTCTTCGAACTGCGCACCCGAATTGGTATTTGTGCCAGTCTGTTGGCCGAAGATATTCCTGATGATGAGTTGGTTCGTGACGTTGTCCTAACAGCTGCATATGCAGTGCTAGGTCGATGGAATGAAATCTATGATCTATGGGATGAGTCTCGCGCAGTTGCGCTACTTACAACATTTGGTGTTCGGGAAATGGCCGACCGGCGTTACTACATTTTAAGTGATGGCGAGAAGAAGCGGGTGCAAATTGCGCGCGCGTTAATGGCTGATCCCGAACTCTTACTGTTGGATGAACCAACTGCCGGCTTAGATCTCGGAGGTCGCGAAGATCTACTACGCCGCTTTGCCGCTTTCTCAACTGATCCAATGGCTCCTGCAAGCATCGTAGTTACTCACCACATTGAAGAGATTCCCGTTGGAACTACGCACGCTCTCATTTTAAAAGATGGAGCAATCGCGATATCTGGCCCGATAGCAGATGTGATTACAACTGAACATATGAGCGCGGTCTTTGGCATAAATATTTTAGTGACTGCCGAAAATGGCAGGTTCTTCGCCAGAAGTTCATGAACTTTCGCCAACAGCTACATCCTTCCTGGCAAGAGGTACTAGAGCCTCAGTTAAGTTATCTAGATGAAGTTCAGTCGCGGATTTCAAAAGAGGACTTCTTGCCACAAAGCAATCTGGTTATGCGTGCACTTTCACATGATTTCTCGAAATGTAAGGTGCTCATCCTGGGGCAAGATCCATATCCAAACGCCAATCATGCAAATGGGTTGGCCTTTTCAGTTCCCAGTCATGTAGAAAAACTTCCCGCCAGTCTGAAAAACATCTATAAAGAATTGAATTCCGATCTTGGTCTACCGGCCCCAACGCATGGTGATTTATCTTCGTGGGCCGAACAAGGAGTCGTCCTTCTGAATAGAACGCTGACTTGTCGAAAGGGGGAGAGCAACTCTCATTTACACGTTGGTTGGGATCTATTTACCGAAGCCTGCGTTAAATCCTTGGCTGATTCCGGATGCGTAGCCATTCTTTGGGGTAATAACGCCCAGGAGTTAGCTCACTATTTTAATGAAGACCGATTGATAACTTCGGTTCACCCGAGTCCGTTGTCGGCATATCGTGGTTTCTTCGGATCTAAACCTTTTAGCAGAGCCAATGCCGCACTCATTGGTCTTGGCGACAAACCTATTGATTGGAGCTTATAAAGAAAAACGCCCCGCGAAGCAAATCGCGAGGCGTTTTTCTTAAGCGAAACTAGGAATAACTATCCGACCCACGCATTAATCGGTGAAGATAGGAAGTAGACCATAAATAGCCCGGAGACGAGTAGAAGAAGTGGATGTACTTCTTTACCGCGGCCCTGGATATAGCGAATGACTACGTGAGTTACAAAGCCAGCGCCTATACCAACTGAGATGTTGTACGTAAATGGCATCAGGATTATTGTTAAGAATGCGGGAATTGCAATCCCGTAATCATCCCAATCGATGGCTTTGATTTGAGTCATCATCAAGAAACCAACGACAACTAGCGCAGGAGTAGCTGCCTCGTAAGGAATGATCGCTACCAAAGGCGCTAGGAATGTTGTAAGCAAGAAACAGATTCCAGTTACAACTGATGCCAGACCTGTACGAGCGCCTTCACCGACACCTGATGCTGATTCGATATAGCTGGTATTTGAGGAGATGCTTCCCGCACCGCCTGCGACTGCAGCAAGGGAGTCAACCAAGAGGATGCGATCATTATTTGGGATGTTGCCATCCTTATCAATGAGCCCTGCCTCGTGGCCAATTGCTGTCACTGTTCCGACTGTGTCGAAGAAATCAGACAATAGAAGAGTGAAGACAAAGAGAACAACGGTGACTACTGGTACTCGATCCAAAGATCCAAATAGATTGAAGTGACCGAATAGACCAAAGTCCGGAGTTGCAGTGATCTGCTTTGGCATAGCTGGAACGTTTAGTCCCCATCCCTTGGGATTTACCTTGCCAGTGGCGCCATCGAAGTTAGGTCCAATTTTAAGCGAGGTTTCCACGATGACCGCAGCAATAGTGGCCACGATAATTCCGATAAGAATTGCGCCCTTTACCTTCTTCACCATCAAGGCGATAGTGAGAAAGAGCCCGAGTGCGAAGATAAGGATGGGCCAACCGACGAGGGTTCCACCATCACCGAGCGTTACAGGAACTGGACCACTGCCGGTACGGCGAACGAAGCCAGCATCTACCAAACCAATTAAGGCGATAAATAGCCCGATACCGACTGAGATGGCGATCTTTAATTGCGCAGGAACTGCCTTAAAGACTGCAGTTCTAAATCCGGTCAGTACCAATACGGTAATGATCAAACCTTCCAGGACAACTAGACCCA
This sequence comes from Actinomycetota bacterium, assembly GCA_037140155.1. Classification (GTDB taxonomy): domain Bacteria; phylum Actinomycetota; class Actinomycetes; order Nanopelagicales; family Nanopelagicaceae; genus Planktophila. The sequence goes on along the minus strand of JBAXFA010000005.1, from coordinate 50,816 downwards.
TGGCATCTGCCCAAGTCATCTTCGATGCGATTCCTACCGCAACGAAGGTGTTAAGTCCTAGACCAGTTGCCAGAGCGAGTGGATAATTTCCGACTACTCCCATCAATATGGTTAGCAAGCCAGCCATAAGAGCTGTCATTGCAGCAACGAGTGCGAGATTTGGTGCATCTCCGCCGCCGATAAATTTGCCATCTGCATCTTTTGCGAGACCGATGATTAGTGGATTAAGCGCCACGATATAAGCCATAGTGAAGAAGGTGACGATTCCGCCACGAACTTCTCTTGCTACTGTGGAGCCACGTTGCGATATTTTGAAATAGCTATCGAGCATGACATACCTTCCTAATTTTGTTAACGGGGGTGGTTGCGACCCCGTGTGAAATGACGGCTCACAGACCGAGGGATAAGAGGATTTAAGCCGATTTTTCTCTTACTTCGAGGTAAGGCGCGCGACTACTCCGAAGGAAATTGCGACGGATTGCCCGATGAGCAGGGCAAATAGCGCAGTTCCTAGTCCTATCTTGCCGCCGAGTAGTCCACCAACAATTAATACGGTGACTTCAATGGCCATACGAACGCGACCAACGCGAACACCGGTTCGGTTGTGGATGCCAGTCATCGCGCCATCGCGCGGACCGGGTCCGAGTCCGCAAGTTATATAAAGGGCTGAACCGACACCTACGAGAGCGATACCTATAAGCGCAGAGATCAATCCACCGATAAAGGTGTGCTGCAATGGAAAGCGATCTACGCCAAATTGAATAGCGGCAGAGATAATTACGATATTTGTCAGAGTGCCAAAGCCGGGGCGTTCTCGTAGTGGAATCCAAATTAATAGGACAAAACATCCCGTAACAAAAGTTGCCCAACCAAGGGTTAGCCCTGATTTAAGACTCAACCCTTGTGCAAATACTGTCCAAGGGGCGTTACCTAGATTTGATTGAACTACTAGGGCATCGCCGAAGCCGAAGATAGCCAGACCGAAAAAGAGGATCAGTACGCGAGAAAGAGATAGATCCCAACGATGCTTGGCCCGCCAAGGTGTAATCGGGACAGTTTTATGTGGACGTAGGTGGGCTATCAGCGAGTTAAATCTTGAGCCTTTTTCCATTTAGGGAGTTTATAGCAATCGTTGCAATTTATATCCTCTATTGTTACCGCTATGTTCGTAGGCTTTGGCACAACTGTAAATATCGTAACTATTATCGTCGGATCATCACTAGGTGTTCTAGTTGGTGCTCGCATGTCACTTCGAACCAGAACTCTCATCACGGAAGCACTTGGCTTAATCACCCTTTTAGGAGCGGTAAGTGCGCTAGCGCCTATGTGGGGTGAGAGATTTATTTCTTCACTTCCAAAAGGTTGGCCCATGCTCGCCATTCTGGGATCGTTACTTATCGGTGGGTTGATTGGTTCGGCTCTTAATCTTGAATCTCGGTTGGATGCTTTGGGGGAGAGCTTACGTAAGAAATTTCGTGCACATGAAGAGAGCACATTTGTCGAGGGATTTGTTTCAGCTTCCCTTCTCTTTGCGATCGGCCCACTTGCAATCCTAGGTTCCATCAGCGATGGAATGTCTACTGGCGTAGATCAACTTCTTTTAAAATCAAGTCTCGACTTCTTCGCCGCTATGGCCTTTGCAGCAAGCCTCGGCTGGGGAGTTGCTGCATCAGCCATTCCGGTAGGTATTTACCAAGGTGTATGGACCTTAATTGGCTTAGGACTTGGAAATATTCTCAGTGGCTACCAAGTAGATGCAATGACAATTACAGGTGGGCTAATGCTGGTCTGCATTGGCTTGAGGCTTTTGAAAATAAAAGATATCGCCGTCGGCAATTTACTTCCAGCGCTCTTTATCGCACCTTTGTTGGTGCAGTTTTTACACGCTTTCGTTTAGAAAGTCGTAGCGTCGATTACAAAGCGGTATTTTACGTCGCTTGCCACAGTGCGGTCGTAGGCAACATTGATGTAATCCGCCTTGATGACTTCTACATCACTGACGATATTATGCTTTCCACAGAAATCGAGCATCTCTTGCATCTCTGGAATGCCACCGATCATTGAACCAGAAAGTGAACGACGTGCCGGAAGTAGTGACCCAACTTCGACGGCGTAAGGCTTGCCTGGTAGTCCAATGACTACAAGAGTGCCATCTACGTTTAACATCTCGAGGTACTTATTGATATCAAGCTCGGCGCTAACAGTATTAAGGATCAAGTCAAAGTGCTTGATGTACTTCTTATTGAAATCTGCTTCTTTCGTTGAGACAAAATGATGAGCGCCCATAGCTTTTGCATCCACCTCTTTAGAAGGTGAATGCGAGAAGACGGTGACATCTGCTCCCATTGCGACGGCAAATTTAACGCCCATATGGCCAAGTCCACCAAGACCCATAACTGCAACCTTTTTACCAGGCGCTGCCTTCCAATGCTTTATTGGTGAGTACAGAGTAATTCCAGCGCAGAGCAAAGGTGCTACGCCATCAAGTGGAAGATTTTCGGGAATAGACACCGCGTAATCCTCATTGATCACCATAATGTTTGAGTAACCACCCATCGCGGGAGTCTTTCCATCGCGCTCTAACTGGTTATAAGTTCCAGTCATTCCTTCGATGCAATACTGCTGTAAACCCTTTAAGCAAGATGGGCATTTGCGGCATGAATCAACAAACACACCAACGCCGATGCGATCGCCAACTTTAAATTTACTGACTGAAGAACCAACTTGCGAAACAATCCCGGCAATTTCATGGCCTGGGACCATAGGAAATAGAGCTGAGCCCCACTCTTCGCGAACTTGGTGGATATCAGAATGACAAATCCCTGAGTATTTGATGTCGAGGGCGACATCATGTGCCCCGAGATCGCGGCGCTCGAATTCCCAAGGGGTCATCTGGGCATTTGCCTGCATTGCTGCGTATCCACGAACCTTCATTTTCTATCTCCCTTTGAGCTCTTATTTGTTTTGTTATCGGTTGAACTATCATCTTCTGAGGTAAAGGGTAGAGGCATCGGCGATGTATGTCCTGCTCGAGATGCACGCGCGGTAACTTGACGCATATGGTGACGACGACAGAGAACTTCATATGCAATTTCTGCACCTGGGGCTACATCGCCAACTACTACTTGTTCGCCCTCGGTGACCATAACGCCCCCTAAAGTTCTAGCGTTATGGGTGGCACGAGATCCGCACCAACATAGCGCTTCAACCTGCAGAGTATTTACTCGATCTGCTAGCTCTACCAATCGTGCAGATCCTGGAAACAATTTTGTTCTGAAATCGGCGAGAATGCCAAATGCGAATACATCGATTCCCAGTCCATCAACAATCTTTGCGAGACCTTCTATTTGTTCTGGCTGATAGAACTGAGCTTCATCGCAGATTATGTAATCAATCCGATCTCCAAGGGAGAGACGTTCAACTACGAGGCGATGGATATCTAAATCTGTATCAACTTCTATCGCCGCACTTTGCAATCCTAGCCGTGAGGAAATTACCCCGCTACCTGCGCGATCTTTGCTGGTAAATATCAGTCCGGTACGCCCGCGACTTTTATGGTTGTGCGCAGTCTGCAGGGCAAGCGTTGACTTACCGCTATCCATTGTTCCGCAGTAATAAATTAGCTCAGCCACAGGCGGCATCCTGCCACTTTTTTCTCGATCGCGCAGATATGACCATTACAAAATGCCCAGATCGGTCAATACACCTTCGAGCTTTGGAGCTAGCGATTGGCTCATAGCAACGCTTATATGCGAGGCATCGCGGTAGGCGACAATGCCATTTACGATCGCTGGACAAGTCAGATTACACAACCATGGTGTTGGATCAATCTTAAAAAAGCTGCCTGAAATTTTCGGATCAGATTTCTCGCTGTCATCACACTTTGCTCCACCCTTTGACGCCAGGCAGTTTGGAATATCTTTCTTTGGATGTGGCGTATCTGAAATATAAATTAAATTTCTAGATGCCCCCGCAAGGTGTTCATATGCAGTCAATTGCCCTTTGGCCCACCACTGTTGATGGGTACCTACACCATCTGGAACTTTGAGGTACTGGTAGCCGCTTAAGATCACCGCATCCGGGTTTAATTCTTGAATACGTTTGAGCGAATTTGATCTCCATTTAAAGCAATCACCATTTTTATATGCGCCGATTTCTACTCTTACGACCTCGGGGGCCGGACAAGATGATTTAGTCAGGCTGATTAATTTAAAGCCTCGCTGATTAGCCAATTTCTCAAGCGCAGGAAACCACTGGGCGGCGTGCGAATCCCCATACAGAACTATCGTCTTTGTAGATTTTGTGTCGCCATAAGTGCATTCTCCGGATTTCACTCCACCATTATTTACATGGCAGCCATCTAAATAAACTTTTGGTTTTTGCAGAACGGAAGCGATTGAAATTGGTTTACCACTAATAAGGGTTATCTCGCTTTTTCCGGTAAAGATTATTGCCAGGCCAGCGACCGAACAGAGCGCTGTCGCGACGGCGGCGGATTTCAAGATAGTTTTCGAGGGATAGGTTCGCGCAGATATTTCTTTCTCAACATAGCGATGAGTTAAGTCGGCTAAGACGGCGGTAAGTGCGATGAAGAAGATACGTTCGAGAAGAGTTAGCGGACGACCGAAACGAGTACTTGGGAGAACTAAAAGCGGCCAATGCCACAGATAGAAAGGGTAGGAAATTTCACCCAACCACTGAACCGATCGCATCTTTGAAATATTGTTTAGGATCGGTGGCCAGGAAGAGATTGTACCGATCATTAATGCAGATGCGATTGTTGGCAAAAGCGCGTTGTAGCCAGGAAAAGCAGTTCGCTCGGAATAGGCCAAGGTGGAATAAATCAACAAAAAGAGGGCGAACCAGACTGCAAATGTCCTTCTAAGACTTTCTTTCTGCTTAAATCTTTCCGGTATGAAAAGCAAGAGAGCTCCGATGCCCAATTCCCAGGCTCGGGTGGGAAGTGAGTAAAAGGCCCAGATGGGATTGGTTGCAGTTAAAAATAAGGAGAAGAAAAACGAGGTTAGCGTTGCAATTGCAATGCCGATACCGACCGCCTTTGTCTTACCTACTCGCCAAAGAGTGAAGACCAGGATTGGCCAGACTAGATAAAACTGTTCTTCAACTGCTAATGACCAATAATGAATTACCGGTGATGGTGTGGCATTGAGATTTTGATAATCATTCTGCCACCAAGCAAAGAGATAATTGGATACATATAACGAGGCGGCAAGAACATCTCGGCCGAGCGCTCCGCGTACAGTCGAAGGTAGAACTACCCAAGCTGCTATTGCAGTTAGAGCTAGAACACTCAAGGAGGCAGGTAGAAGTCGCTTTGCGCGCCGCAGATAGAAGGTTCGATAATTAAAAGAGCCGCTGAGATTTATCTCCTTGATAATCAATCCAGTGATGAGATATCCGGAAATCACATAGAAGATATCGACGCCGATGAAACCACCTGAGGAGAACTTGGCATGAAAGAGAACAACGAGAAGGGCTGCTAAAGCGCGAAGGGCTTGGATCTGATGGATCTTGGGTTTAGTGCTCACGCATGCGCCAGGGAGACGATCTCAATGTCTGGATACTTCTCGTTAATTCGCTTGCGCCCTTCAAGGAAATCTATTTCGAATAGAACTAAGACCTTTTCAACCTTTGCACCACATAGACCGGCTAATTCGATGGCTGCGATCAGCGTCCCGCCAGTGGCTAATACATCATCGACTATTAGAACTCGATCACCAGGTTTAAAGGCGTCAACATGTAGCTCAAGTTCGTCTTCGCCATATTCCAAGCCATATTTAGCACCATGAGTTTTATGAGGCAACTTGCCTTGCTTGCGAAAGGGAACGAAGCCCTTTGCTGTTTTACTAGCAAGAGCAGCTGCCAAGATAAATCCGCGCGCTTCGATTCCGCCGACAACCGTTGCACCATCTAGAGACTTCTCCATCTCGTTAACGACAGCGGCAAAGGCAAGTGCGTTGGAAAGGACAGGAGTGATATCAAGGAATAAAATTCCGGGTTTAGGAAAATCTGGAATTTCGCGAGTTAATTTCAGGGCGTCTTTGAAGTCCATAACCCGCCCATTCCACCATAAAGAACGTGTCCGAGAGGGGACTTGAACCCCTAAGCCCTTGCGGGCACTAACACCTCAAGCTAGCGCGTCTGCCAATTCCGCCACCCGGACGAGTGCGCGGCCAACGATAGCAACGGTATGGCCAAGTAGGCAAAGTGGAGATAAATAAAAGGGCTTTGGTGGACAATAGCCAAATGAGCGAAGAATTGCAGAGCCACATGAGCGCCGTCGAAGATGATGCGATAAAGATTTGTCAGGAACTCATTCGTATCCCAAGTGTGAATTTTGGCGAAGGCCGTGGGGATGAATCAGCAGTTGCTGCATATATCGTCAAATCGTTAGCGGAAGTTGGTATCGAAGCAAAGATTTACGAATCTGCACCGAATCGTTGCAATGTAATCGCACGTATCAAGGGCAGTGATACGAACCGGCCCGGTCTAGTTGTTCACGGTCACATCGATGTTGTTCCTGCAAATGCAGATGATTGGTCAGTTGATCCTTTTGGTGGTGAAATTAAAGATGGAATGATCTGGGGTCGCGGGGCAGTTGATATGAAAAATGTCGATGCCATGATTCTGGCAATCGTGCGTGACTGGTCAAGACGCGGGTATCAACCAACTCGTGACATAGTCTTAGCATTTTTCGCCGATGAAGAAGCGGGCATGACTTACGGCTCTAGATACATGAGCGCGAAACACCCGGAGGTTTTCGCGGGGTGTTCTGAAGCGATATCTGAAGTCGGGGGTTTTTCGGTAACTGTTGCAGATGGCAAACGGCTCTACTTAGTCGAAGCTGCCCAAAAGGGAATCCATTGGATGAAGTTGACCGCACAAGGTCGCGCCGGTCACGGTTCTATGATGAACGATGAGAACGCACTGACTTTGCTTACCGAAGCGGTAGCAAAAATTGGTCGCTACGAGTGGCCACAGCGATACACCCAGACGGTGAAGGATTTATTCCGCGAAGTCGCCCGAATAACAGGTAAGGCTTATGACGAGAAAGATTTACGACCGCTTCTAAAGGAGATTGGCTCCACGGCGCGGATGATCGGTGCAACTCTTCAGAACACAGCCAATCCAACAATGTTGGAGGCGGGATATAAAGCAAATGTGATCCCGGGCTCCGCAAGCGCCGTCATCGATGGAAGATTTTTACCTGGTTACGAGCAAGAACTTAACGAAACAGTTCGCTCGATTATCGGTCCAGATATTCTCATTGAAACTATCTCCCACGATATTTCGCTTGAAGTCGATTTCAATTCGCCTTTAGTTGAAGCGATGAAAGCGGCTTTACTCCGTGAGGATCCAGAAGGCATCCCTGTTCCGTACATGATGAGCGGAGGAACGGATAATAAAGCGCTATCTGAATTGGGAATCGTGGGTTACGGCTTTTCACCATTGCGCCTACCAGCAGATCTAGACTTTATGTCGCTCTTTCACGGGGTTGATGAACGAGTTCCGGTTGAAGGAATTAGGTTTGGAGTTCGTGTACTCGCGGACTTCTTAGAAAACGCTTAAGTTGCGTTAGCGCGAGATCTCATCTAACGCTGTACGAACTACAGCGGGTAGGACGATTTCCTCGCTAGTTAAAATTCCGCGCATTTGAGCTCCAGTGCGCGCACCCACTACGGCAGATGTAACGCCTGGAAAATCCCGAACCCAAGCCAGGGCTACTTCAAGGGGCGCATAACCCAAACCTTGTGCGGCAACGCTTACCGCTTCAACGATGCGACGTGATTTCTCATTTAAATAAGGTTCAATGAATGGAGCAAAATGTGGGGTCGCTGCGCGTGAATCTGCGGGGATGCCATTGCGATATTTACCTGTTAAAGCGCCGCGGCCAAGCGGTGACCAAGCAATGAATCCTCTTTGTAGATTAATTGCACAATCGAGGACATCACTTTCAACGTTTCGGGCGAGAAGTGAAAATTCATTTTGCAATGAGACTATCGGCGCCTTTGCCGAGTTCGCTTCTTGCAAAGAGATAGCGCGAGCGCTCTGCCAACCATTGAAATTTGAGATGCCGACATATCTAGCTTTACCAGATGTATAGGCCCAGTCCAGAGCAGATAGCGCATCTTCTAGCGGAACTTTCTCATCCCATATTTGGACTTGCCATAAATCAACGTGGTCAGTTCCTAATCGCGCAAGAGATTGATCAAGGGCCGACATTAGAGAAGTGCGTGAGGTATCGGTCTTCAATGCGCCGGACTCTAGAGTGATTCCGGCTTTGGTGGAGATGACCACATCTTCGCGACGAAAGAGCGTTCCAATTAATCCGCCGATAACCCGTTCCGAATCGCCAGCGCCGTAATGACTTGCTGAGTCTAAGAAATTTCCACCGGCCTCGAAATACGCACGGGCTTGATCTGCGGCTTCGTGGGTGTCGGTATCGCGCCCCCAAGTCATGGTGCCAAGGCCAAGGCGAGAAATCTCCAGCCCCGAATTGCCAACCATTCGCATTTCCATGGCGCGACCCTAGCAAGACGGAGGGTTAAATTACGGATAACCTTCCAACATGACACGGATACTTCTAATACGTCATGCCCATTCAGTTGCAAACGATCGCGGCATTCTTGCCGGGCGATCTGCGGGTGTGGTTTTAACCGAGCAAGGATCGAAACAAGCAATCGATTTAGCCGATCGGTTAAAAGATGTAGCTATTGCAAAGATTCACATCAGTCCGCTGGAGCGTTGCCATTTAACAATCAATCCGCTTCTTAAGAAGATTCCTGTAAAGGCGCGTCCGAAGATCGTGATTACTGAAGACCTGTCAGAAGTTGATTACGGTAAATGGACTGGAAAGAAATTGGTATCGCTCTATCGCGAAAAGCTCTGGAAAATCGTTCAGGACCGTCCGAGCGCGATGTACTTTCCAGATGGTGAAGGCCTGGCGCATGTTCAGGTCCGCGCGATGCGCGCTGTACATGCGGCCGCGAATGAGTCGGGCCTGCAGGTAATCGTTAGCCACGGTGATGTAATCAAAAGTATTGTCGCTGCGGTCTTAGGTACGCATATGGATAATTTTCAAAAGATTGTTATCGATCCCGCATCTATTACTGTTCTGGATTTCGATGGAAGCAACTTTCGAGTACTGACTCTCAATAACACTTCTACACCGATCGCAGAACTAGCTAAGGTCACGGGGAAGAAACGTCCGACTCGCGCCTTGTTAGGCGGCGGCGCAGGGAGAGCGCGAAGGTAATGTCACAGATATTCCTCTTCGATCCGGTTGAACGCTTTGTAGCTGGAACTGTCGGAGTGCCAGGAGAACGTACCTTTTTCTTGCAAGCCCGAACTGGTTCGCGAATGGTCTCAGTTGCTCTGGAGAAAGCACAGGTCGCAGCCATCGCGGACCGAGTCATTCAGATTCTGCGCGAGATTCGACTAAGCGAACCGTTAACTCCATTTGAAAGAGTTGCTCCAGATGATAACCCTTTAGAAACTCCGATAGATGAAGAGTTTCGAGTTGGTGTTATTGGCCTGGCCTATCTTTCAGACCGCCGGTTAATAGAAATTGACCTCCAAGCAATTGCCGAGTCAGATCTTGAAGAAGATGAATTACTCGAGATCGATACATCTTCAGATCAGGATATTTTGAGGGTGTTGATTCCACTCGGTTATGCAGAAAGTTTTGCTAAACGCGCCAACTCAGTCATCGCAGCTGGCCGTGCGCCCTGTCCGTTTTGCGGTGGTCCAATAGACCTCAAAGGACATTTATGCCCACGAGCCAATGGCTATCGCAGATGACTAAAACTGCACGCAATCTAAATGCGATAGAACAAGATTTGGTTGACCTTAACAACGGGGTATTAACAGTTACCGGAAGGTTGGTCGATGCATCTAATGCAACGCTCTATGCGATGTGTAGCGTCAATGATCAGCTTGGTGAGCGGGAATTTGCCTGCATCTATAAACCTATTGCGGGGGAGCGACCACTCTGGGATTTTCCGGATGGCTCACTTGCCAACCGTGAATATCTATCTTTCTTAACCAGCCACTGGCTGGAATTGCATTTAGTTCCGCCAACCATTTTGCGTGATGGACCGTACGGAACTGGCATGGTTCAGAAGTGGATTGACATAGATCAATCAGTTGATTTGATGGAGTTTTACCAGAGCGATCACCCTAAATTGCGCGAGCTTGCCCTCTTCGATCTCATCACCAATAACACAGATCGTAAAATTGGCCATCTCATCCCGACAGCAGACGGCCATTTATATGGATGCGATCACGGCGTGACCTTCCATGAAGATGACAAATTGCGCACCGTCCTATGGCAGTGGGCGGGTATTTCTTATACAGAAGTAGAGAAGTCACTATTATTCAAAGCCCGTGATCTTTTTACTGGAAGTAAAGTCGAGATCATCAGCGGTCTGATCACGCAAGAAGAGATCAATTCCACAATTGCACGGATTGATCGCGCGCTTATTGAAGGTTCCTTCATCCTGCCCAGTCCAGACTGGCCAGCAGTTCCTTGGCCTCCGTTCTAAGATGGCGCTATGAATTCTTGGGCCGAAATCGCAATCCCGCCGATCTCGAAAAAATTTTCGTTCCCGAATTTGCAAATATTTGATACCGCTTCTGGTGCGCTAAATCTAATCCCAAAGAAAACGCTTTATCGCATGTATGTATGCGGAATCACTCCCTACGACGCGACTCATTTAGGTCATGCAAATACCTATCTCGCCTTCGATCTGCTAAATCGATACCTACGTGCAACTGGAAGTGAAGTCAACTTCGTACAAAACATCACTGATATTGATGATCCGCTACTCGAGCGCGCGATCCGTGATGGCGTGGATTGGCAAGAGTTGGCGCAATCTCAGATAGATCTATTCCGCTCGGATATGGTCGCGCTTCATATTATTCCGCCGGCTAAATACATTGGTGCAGTTGAAGCTATTCCACTCGTTCTAGAAGCGATCGCCAAATTGCAAGAGGAGGGTTCTGTTTACAAGGTAGACGATGATTTCTACTTCAGCGTTCACAGCGATCCTAAGTTTGGATCACGTTCCCATCTATCTCAGGATCAGATGGTGGAGATCTTTAGCCAGCGAGGCGGCGATCCAGCTCGCATAGGTAAGCAAGATCCTTTGGATGCGCTCTTATGGCTAACGCAGCGGCCTAATGAACCAGGATGGGAAAGCAACCTTGGAACGGGAAGACCTGGCTGGCATATTGAATGTTGCGCAATCGCACTCAACTATTTGCAGATTGATAGCAACGAGAAGACTTCAATTGATATTCAAGGTGGCGGAAGTGATCTGATTTTTCCACATCATGAAATGTCTGCTGCACAAGCCAAGTCGATTAACGGTAAAGAGTTTGCGGCGAATTATGTTCATGCCGGAATGATCGGCCTAGATGGTGAAAAGATGAGTAAATCTAAAGGGAACCTCGTCTTTGTTTCGCAATTATTGCAAGACGGTGTCGATCCCATGGCGATACGTACTGCGCTAATGTCGCACCATTATCGTAAAGACCATATGTGGCAAGAGTCAGATCTAACAAGCGCGCAAAAGTTTTTAGATGACCTACGAATTTCTTTAGCTCGAATGGAAGTTGCGCCAACAGATAGCGTGATAAATGAGATTATCGCGGCTTTAGCAAACGATCTAGATACTCCAACCGCTTTGGCTGCGGCACAGAGTTGGATCTTGGCAACTAATAGCGGTGCAACTGGTGGAAGTGCAGGAGAACTCGGACGTGCAATAGATGCACTACTAGGTATCGCGCTTTAATTACCGCTCTAGTTTCCGCTCTGTCTACGTAGGAATCGTTCTAACTCTCGCGCTAGATCTTCGCCGGAGACATCTGATAACTGTGTCGCATCTTTACTCTCTTCGAGCGCCTTTACATATTCTGCTACATCGCTATCTTCGCGTGCTAACTCATCAACTTCAGATTCCCACTCAACTGCCTGAGTTTGTAGATCACCTATGGGCAATGAGATAGCTAAGAAATCTTCGAGAGCATTTATTAGTGCAAGGGTCGCTTTAGGTGAGGGGGAGTTGCTTGCATAGTGCGGTATCGCCGCCCACAGAGAAATCGCGTCGATGCCGCGACGAATACATGCATCTTGGATTACTCCCAAAATTCCCGTTGGCCCCTCGTACTTACTTACCTCGACGCCAAGGCGCCGTGCAATATCAGGGTGTGCGCCACTTCCCGTCACTGTTATTGGGCGAGAGTGCGGTGTATCAGCCAACATGGAACCCATCGTGATGATCATGCCAACCTCTAAATCGTCGGCTAAATCAAGAAGATCGTGGGTAAAAGCTTTCCATTTCATAGATGGCTCGACGCCGCGCACGATGATGAAATCGAATTCATAATTTGGGGTCTGTAATCCGAAGATTTGCGTACCGGGCCAGGTAAGTGAGCGAATTCCCGAATCATCCATATCAACTAATGGACGATTTACTTGGAAGTCATAGAACTCTTCAGGATCGATATCAGCGATTAACTCTGGAACTACTCCAGTTTGCTCATCGATTGTATGTTCTGCATCGGTCCATGATTCAAGGATGTGGGATGCGGCACCTGTTGCGGCTTCGGCTGCATCATTCCAACCAGAAAAGGCGATAAGCATCACTGGATTGCGTAGCGCCGGAATCTTATGAATCTCCACATGGCGACTTTACGATAACCTCGCCCATGTGACGAACCCAAACCGCAGTAGACCAGCTGGCGCGCTCCGCCTTGCGCTGGCCTCACGCACGGTTATCGCAGATGGCGCGATGGGCACGATGCTGCAAGAAGCCGATCCAACGCTGGAAGATTTCCAAGGCCACGAGGGATGTAATGAAATTCTTAACATTTCTCGCCCAGATATTGTGCGCTCGGTTCATGATAAATATTTAGCTGCCGGCGTAGATGCGATTGAGACCAATACCTTTGGCGCAAACTGGGCAAACTTAGCTGAATATGGAATTGAAGATCGTATCTACGAATTAGCACATGCGGGTGCAGTAATTGCCCGTGAAGCAGCAGATACGGTTGCAACGGCTACTTCACCCAAATTCGTTTTAGGTTCGCTTGGACCAGGAACAAAACTTCCTTCTCTGGGACACACAACTTATGATTTTCTTAAACAGGCTTACTTCACCGCATCTAAAGGGCTATTAGATGGTGGATGCGATGCGCTTTTGATTGAAACCACTCAAGATCTCTTGCAGGCCAAGGCCGCGGTAAACGGTGCACGCCAGGCGATAGCCGAAGCCGATTTTGATGTTGTCCTTATCGTTCAAGTAACAGTTGAAACTACCGGAACTATGTTGTTGGGATCAGAGATCGGAGCGGCGTTAAACGCTCTCGAACCGCTAGAGATCGATCTAATCGGTCTTAACTGCGCGACCGGTCCAGCAGAAATGTCTGAGCACTTACGTTATCTATCAAAGTTTGCGCACTGTGCAATTTCAGTTATGCCAAATGCCGGCTTGCCCATCTTGGGTGCAAAAGGCGCTGAATATCCACTTGGCCCAGACGAACTAGCGCAAGCGCTCGAAACATTTGTCGGTGATTATGGAATTTCACTTATTGGAGGTTGTTGCGGAACAACACCAGATCACTTACGCGCGGTCGTCGCAAAGTTAGGCGCTAAAGCGATTCCAGTTCGTAAGAGCGAGATTGAACCTGGAGCCTCTTCGCTCTATCAGTACGTACCATTCCGCCAAGATAAAACTTACTTAGCCATAGGAGAACGAACTAACGCCAACGGCTCACGCGCCTTTCGCGATGCCCTAGTTTCTGAAGATTGGGAGACTTGCGTTGAGATCGCGCGTGATCAGATTCGCGACGGCGCTCATATGTTGGATTTATCCGTTGATTATGTTGGGCGCGACGGCGCTAAAGATATGAAGGAGTTGGCATCTCGTTTTGCCACTGCATCTACTCTTCCCATAGTTCTAGATTCGACCGAACCTGCAGTTTTGAAGGCAGGATTAGAATCACTCGGCGGTCGTAGCGTCATCAACTCGGTTAACTATGAAGATGGCGACGGACCGACATCACGTTTTGCCAGAATCATGCCTTTAGTAAAGGAACATGGCGCATCAGTCGTCGCACTTACGATTGATGAAGAGGGTCAAGCCCGTGATTGCGAATGGAAGTTACGCGTTGCTCGTCGCTTAATTAAAGATCTTACTGAGAACTGGCAGATGCAGACCGGTGATATTTTAATTGACTGTCTAACATTTCCGATAGCAACCGGCCAAGAGGAGACTCGCCGCGATGGCCTCGAAACCATTAACGCGATTCGTTCCCTTAAGAGCGAATTTCCAGATGTACAAACCACTCTGGGCGTTTCCAATGTTAGCTTTGGATTAAATCCGGCGGCGCGCGTTGTTCTTAACTCGGTATTTCTCCATGAATGTGTCAGCGCCGGATTGGATTCGGCGATCGTTCATCCCTCTAAAATCACGCCATTAGCTCGCATTGATGAAAAACAGCGAGAAGTTGCGTTAGATCTAATCTACGATCGCCGCCGGTACGAGGGCGAAACTTGCACCTACGACCCGTTAACCGAATTCCTGCAGCTCTTTGAAGGGGTCGAACTTGCAGCATCTCGCAATGTGCGTGCGGCTGAGTTAGCGGCGCTGCCACTAACCGAACGTTTACAGCGTCGCATCATCGATGGCGAGAAGGTTGGGCTAACTGAAGATCTAGATCTAGCGATGGCTGAAGATATCAAACCACTTTTGATAATCAACGATCATTTACTTGAGGGCATGAAAGTGGTCGGGGAGCTCTTTGGAAAGGGCGAGATGCAACTGCCCTTTGTCCTACAAAGTGCGGAAGTAATGAAGGCCGCAGTTGCCTATCTCGAACCATTTATGGAGAAGACCGACGATGGTGGGCGCGGAACGATGTTGCTTGCGACAGTGAAGGGCGATGTCCACGATATCGGTAAGAATTTGGTTGACATCATTTTGTCCAATAACGGTTACACCGTAGTTAATATCGGAATCAAACAGACGATCAATCAGATCATTGATGCGGCTCAGGAATCTGGGGTTGATGCAATTGGAATGAGCGGCCTGCTCGTTAAATCAACTGTGATTATGAAAGAGAACTTAGAGGAGCTGACTAATCGCGGTTTAGCTGAGAAGTGGCCGATCGTTCTTGGGGGAGCGGCGCTTACACGCGCCTTCGTCGAACAAGATCTCGCCGCGGTATTCCCTGGAGAAGTTCGCTACGCACGCGATGCCTTCGAGGGCTTGCGCTTAATGGATGCGATCATGGCAGTTAAGAAGGGCGTGCCAGGTGCAGCACTTCCAGAACTTCGCGAGCGAAAAGTTCCACTGCGGCCGGCAAAGATTGCCGATCAAGTATTAGATACCAAACGAAGCGACGTCGCCACCGATGTTGATATTCCCGCAGCTCCGTTCTTTGGTTCAAGAATCATTAAAGGCGTTCCGTTAGCAGATTACGTTGGCATGCTCGATGAACGAGCGCTATTTGTGGGTCAATGGGGACTCAAAGGTGCCCGCGGCGAATTCGATGCGATGGCCGAGAGCGAAGGTCGACCTCGTCTGCGCGCACTTCTCAATCAAGTGCAATCTAAGGGTTGGTTAAATGCCGCCGTCGTTTATGGATATTTTCCTTGCTATAGCGAAGGAAATGATTTAGTTATCTTGCATCATGAAGGTGAACTGAAAGGTCAAGAACGAACTAGGTTCTCTTTCCCACGGCAATCGCGAGATCGCAGGTTATGTCTGAGCGACTTCTTCGCATCCAAAGAATCTGGCAAGACAGATGTTGTGGCATTCCATGTCGTAACGATGGGTAGCGAGATAAGTAGAGCAGCGGCTGAACTATTTGCAGCAAATAACTATCGCGAATACCTAGAGCTGCATGGCCTTTCGGTGCAGTTGACAGAGGCCCTAGCCGAGCATTGGCACGCTCGAATTCGTGAAGAGTTTCAGGTTCGCGGTGACGATGCCGCAGATCTACAAGGAATCCTGGATCAGGGCTATCGTGGTTCTCGCTATTCATTTGGTTATCCAGCTTGCCCCAACCTTGAAGATCAAATTCTACTTTGTGAATTGCTAGAACCTGGTCGTATTGGTGTTGAACTATCTGAAGAATTCCAGCTACATCCCGAGCAGAGCACTTCAGCGATAATCGTGCATCATCCTGAAGCAAAATACTTTAACGCTAACTAAAGAAAATTCAGAGAGCTGACCACAATGTTTCAAGCTGTGCTCTTTGATATGGATGGCCTCTTCATAGATTCTGAGCCAGATTGGCACGATGCTGAATCTTCGATCATGAAATCCAATGGCTACGACTGGGCGCCGCAAGATCAATTGCAATGTCTAGGTGGACCGCTAACGCGGGTTACCGAATACATGTCAAAGTGTTTGGAGGGAAGAAAATCTCCAGATCAATTAGGTAAATTAATCGTAGATGAAATGGTGCGTCGCCTTTCTGGCCAAGTAGCGAAAATGCCGGGTGCAGTGGAATTTTCACGAAAAGTTGCGGAAGCAAATATTCCTCAAGCGCTAGTTTCGGCTAGTCCGCGAGTTATCGTCGATGCCGTATTGACAGGTATGACTGAAAAATATTTTGCGAAGTCGGTGGCATCTGGCGATATAGAGAGAACCAAACCCTTTCCCGATCCATATCTACATGCCGCAAAACTTTTAAGGGTTGATATTCAGAAATGCATCATCTTTGAAGATTCACCGACCGGATTGACCGCAGCGCGAGCCAGTGGCGCATTTGTTGTGGGGATTCCACATTATGTTGTCGTCGAAGAAGAGGCTAGATTGAAAATTATTAAGAGTTTTTCAGATATCGGTTTGGAAGATTTAGAAAGCTGGTCACAGCTCAACCAACGTGAGCTGGGCAGATAGCTTTAAAAAAGCACCAATCACATAGCTTGGTGGGGCGCGGACGAAATTCATTTCTGTCAATCGCACGCAAAATATCTTCGGCGATATCGAAGAGAATATCTTCGGTTTTGAGCAGATCTTTCTCAGTTGGTGTGCTTTTGACCAGACGGGTATCACCGAGGTAAATCAACTGCAGCAGTGTGGGAATTACCCCATGATTTTTCCAATAGAGCAGTGCATACACGCGTAGTTGAAAGAGCGCCTTTTCTTCCCAGCCCGGTTTCGGAGATTTTCCTGTCTTGTAATCAACGATTCGAACTTCTCCAGTTGGCGCAACATCTAAGCGATCAACATAGCCATGGAGATAGAGTTTTTCGGAGAGATCCATCTCCAGATGTAACTCACGATAGGTAGGTTCGAAAGTATCGGGCTTTTCTAAGGTGAAGTAATTTCCGAGCAGTTGTTCGGCGCGGGCAAACCAAGCACCTTCATCTAGTACCAATTCTGCTATCGCAGGTTTTTCGGCAATCTGTGCCTGCCAGCGACTTGGCAGAAGCTGCGTTGCGCGTTGCAAATCGCGATCAGGTGCGGGAAGTTCAAAGAGATCTTCTAAAACGGTGTGAATTAAAGTCCCTCGTTCGGCGTCGATGCTAGGTGGCTCGGGGAGCAGGTCTATGGTGCGATATTTATAGAGTTGTGGACAGTTATTAAAGTCGCTAATGCGGCTAGGCGAGAGGCGCAACTGGTCCATAGAGAAGGAAGATACAGCCTTTACTGAGATAACGCTTAAGATGCTCCTGTGCCAAAGGCGAGTAAAGATCCAGCAAGTGCTGCAGCGCAGCGCAATCGCGGTTTTTTCGTTGCCGGCGATCGAGTGCAACTTACCGATCAAAAGGGAAAGATTTATAGCATCACGATCACACCTGGAAAGGAGTGGCATACGCATAAAGGTTGGATCATTCACGATGATTTAATCGGCCTTCCTGAAGGTTCAGTCGTAAGCACAAGTGCGGGGCTAAAGTTCACCGCCTTCATTCCACTTCTTACCGATTACGTTCTCTCGATGCCACGTGGTGCAACGATCGTCTATCCCAAAGATTCAGCGATGATCGTCGGATTTGCCGATATTTTTCCGGGCGCCCGAGTACTTGAGGCTGGCGTTGGAAGCGGAGCGCTTACGCTATCCCTACTACGCGCAGTTGGAAGCGCCGGACATGTCCACTCGGTTGAACGGCGCGAAGACTTTGCAGAAAACGCTAAACAGAATATTGAGAATTATTTTGGTCAAACACCTGATAACTGGTCACTTGATATCGGTTCGGTGCAAGAGAAAGTCTTTGAAGAAGATTTTGATCGCGTTATTTTAGATATGTTGGCACCTTGGGAATGCATTGAACTGGCGGCAAAAGTATTACGTCCCGGCGGCGTCTTTATGGCATATGTAGCAACCACAACACAATTATCGGCAACTGCCGAGGCGCTCAAGGATGATGGCCACTTTACTGAACCAGAGAGTTTCGAAAGCATGGTCCGTGGCTGGCATCACGAGGGACTTGCCGTTCGCCCACAGCAGCGCATGATTGGCCATACTGGATTCTTGATCTTTGCACGACGTATGGCCCCTGGTGTTGAGGTGTTAGCGCGACGAAGACGTCCGGCGAAGGGTTCATACGGTGTCGCGGAAGACTGAGCGGTTAGTTAATTTAACTATCGCCCTTCTAGCAACCAAGCGCTACATAACTAAATCAGAGATCTTTCGCACCGTTGATGGATACGAAGGTAGCGATGAGAGCAAAGAGCGAATGTTCGAGCGCGATAAAGATGATCTACGTAATCTCGGAATTGATATAGAGGTAGGTACCTTTGATCCACTCTTTGAAGATGAGTCTGGCTATCGCATAAAGCCTGAGAACTATCAATTCCAATTGGGTGAGGTAAATGCGCAGGAAATAGCTCTCTTATCCATGGCAGCACAAGCTTGGCGGGGTGCAACTCTTGGCGCATCAGCGTTAAGTGCGCTAAATAAACTACATGCCATCGGCATCGAAAGTGATACCGAACTACTTCCGGACCTCGCTCCTTCGATTGTCAGCGAAGATAAAAATCTTCCAATAGCGATCGCTGCCATCACTTCACGGACTGCGATCTCATTTCAATACTTAAATGAAGATCTCTTAGCCGAGAATAGAGTCTTGGAACCCTATGCGGTCCTCGCCCGTTATGGACATTGGTATCTAGTAGGTAATGACTTAGATCGAAAATCCCAACGTAATTTCCGCTTAGATCGGATTTCTGGCGAAGCCAAGTTGCAAGGCAGGGCTGGGGGATATGAAATACCTAAAGAGTTAGATATTGACACGGTATTTGGAGTTGAAAAGAGCGCCGAGACCGCTTCACTGCTTCTCAGAGACGGCCGAGCGCTAATGCTTCGAACACGCTGTAATCCAGATACCAACGCCCAGCAAACTGATGGTTGGCAGGCGGTCCAGATTGCTTTTAAAGATCGTGAGCGCTTCATAGAAGAGATCCTTTGGTATGGCAGCGACGTTATTGTCCTTGAACCGTCTTCCTTGCGATCACAAATAATCGATTTACTGAAGAAGGGGGTTAGTCAATATGGCTAGAGCGCAAGCATCCCCGGTTGAGAGGGCAGCTCGTCTACTTGATTTAGTTCCCTTTATATCTACCCATCAAGGGATCTCTGTAAAAGATTTAGCTCACGAGTTTGAGTTGACCGAAAATGAATTACTCAGCGATTTAAATACTCTTTGGATGTGTGGTCTACCGGGCTATACGCCACTGGAATTGATAGATCTAGAGTTCGAATCTGGTTATGTGAGTATCCGTAACGCAGAGATTTTGCAACGAGTACGCCTTTTAACGAAGCAGGAGCTAGTCATTATCCTGCTCGGATTAGATATATTGAGTGAATCCTTCGACCAACCGCGACCAGATTTAAGTAATTCTGTCGATAGCTTAGTTGCGAAAATTAAGGCCATCGTAGGAAACATTGCAATGGCTGCGCCGATTGTCAATTCTAGCCAGCGAGCGATAATCGCCCAAGCTATCCAAAGCCGTCGGGATTTAGTGATCTCATATCATTCAACGATAAAAGATTCGGTTACCGAACGAAGAATTACGCCGATAGATATATCGGTTGATTTGGGTTTTGAAGTTTTAAACGCTTATTGTCACTCTGCCTGCGCATTTAGAACTTTCCGCTTGGATAATATGAAATCTGTTGAACTTAGTGAGTTAACTTCAGCGACGCCGGTCGAAACTAGGCAAGATGGCTTCGAATGGCAGCTCCGCATCACTGCACGGCTACGGACTTCACTAGAACGTTTCCGGCAAATCCCAAACGTCCGCGAAGGCGCCAAGGAGATCAGCGTGAGCGTAAATTCTTTTAGCCAAGATTGGCTCCTCCGGAGCGCGATGAGCACCTTGGGTTCGGTAGAAGTATTGGGGCCACCGCAGGCTCGCTCTTCTCTGGCCAAAGCATGTGAATCAGCCTTAGAACTCTATAAGTAGCCAAAGTCTTAGGATGCGTGCGGGCGCTGCGATGCGCTACCGTTTAGCCATGCCTTTCTTACGCGAACCTAGCCATATTCTGATTTTGCTTATAGTGGTAGTTGTTTTATTTGGCGCTAAGCGATTGCCGGATTCTGCACGTTCTCTTGGCCGCTCACTACGAATCTTTAAGAGTGAGATGAAAGATATGAAAGAAGACGGTAACGAAAAGAAAGATGGCACTGACGGCGCTGCCGGTCAATAATATTCATGGCGACCTCCGTCGGCGGTCGTATGCCGCTCATCGAACATCTGCGTGAATTTCGCAAACGCATAATTCGCTCCTCAGTAGCTATCTCTCTTGGATCAATTGTCGGCTGGTTTTTCTACAACGAGATAATCACCAAATTAGCCGAACCGGTCTGCGACTTAAGGGCCGCGCAAGCAAGTGGTGCCAATAATTGCGGAGCCTTATATATAAATGGAGTTCTGGGACCCTTAAATCTACAGATTAAGGTCGCGATACTTACCGGTGTAATTTTGAGCGCCCCGATTTGGCTCTATCAACTTTGGGCATTTATAGCACCCGCTCTCCACCGAAGAGAGAAACGATATTCAGTTCTCTTTCTAGTTGCGGCAACGCCATTCTTCGCAGCAGGCACCTACCTCGGCTATTCAATCTTGCCTGTCGCTGTCCGGGTACTCTTTGGATTCACACCAGATGCGCTAAACAATCTGGTGAAATTTGATGACTATCTCGATTTCGTGATGAGAGCGATATTGCTCTTTGGAATAGCCTTTGAGCTTCCAGTCTTCCTCGTGACATTTAATTTAATTGGCTTCTTAAGCGGGGTTGCGATTTTGAAACCTTGGCGAATTTGGATCTTCGCCATAACGCTCTTCGTTGCAGGTTTTACACCGAGCGCGGATCCGCTATCGATGGTCTTACTTGCGCTCCCTCTGATCGGACTTTATTTACTTGCTGGTTTTTTTGCTCTATTCAACGATAAGCGACGCGCTAAAAAGAACGCCTTAACTGAAGAGATTTAGCTAGATGTGGGCAATAGTTATCAATCCAATCTCAGGATCCGGTCGCGGCGCAGTTCTGGGTCGGGAAGTCGCGGGCTATTTCGCAAGCAAGAAGTTGAGTTACTGCATCATTACCGCAACTTCTGCGCAGAAATTACGGCGGAACTTATCGGAATATCTAGATACTAACGGCAATGACTGCGAAGGCGTTATCTCTGTTGGGGGAGATGGCCTGGCTCATTTAGTCCTACAGTTGGTGGTGCCGCATAAAGTTCCATTTACCGTAGTAGCAGCAGGGACAGGTAATGATTTTCTGCGCGCTTTGGGTTGGCAGTTAGATGGCTTAACGGCGCAGTTGGATGCGGTTACTTCACGTAAGCCAACTCCAGTAGATCTAGGTTTAGTTGATTCTGAATGGTTCGGTGCGATTCTATCTACTGGCTTTGATTCGATCGTAAACGAGAAAGCTAATACTTTAAGATGGCCGAAAGGGCCGATGAAATATAATTTGGCAATCGCCATGGAGCTACCGAAATTCAGACCACTTGGTTATCGGATAGAAATCGATGGCCAGGTGATTGAAACCGAAGCCATGTTGATAGCTATCGGCAACGGAAGTAGCTACGGTGGCGGGATGATGGTCTGTCCAGATGCCGATATGTCAGATGGTCTATTTGATGTGATGGTGCTTCGTCCAGTTAGTAAGTTTGAGTTCTTGCGAGTCTTCCCAAAAGTCTTTACTGGCCAACACATCCACCACCCACAAGTCGATATCTATCGGGCAGCAAAGGTTTCGCTCACCGCCGAGGCAGTTGCATATGCAGATGGTGAAAGGATCGGCGGGCTACCAGTTCGTGCTGAATGTATGGCAGGGGCTGGACTATCGTGGACCCCGTGACCACCCCAGCTGCCAAATATGCTGCGGCGAAGTCTCGAAAAGGTCACCCGGTCACCGAGGAGTTTATCTCCCAGTTTGAATTTCCCTTTGATCAATTTCAGATCGATGCCTGTCACGCTGTGGAAGGCGGCCATGGCGTATTGGTAGCCGCACCTACCGGAGCTGGTAAAACCGTGGTCGGTGAATTTGCCGCGTATCTAGCTCTGAGTAAAGGTAAGAAGTGTTTCTACACAACACCTATCAAAGCGCTTTCTAATCAGAAGTTTCAGGAGTTTGTTTCACGTTTTGGTGAGGAGCGAGTTGGTTTGTTGACGGGCGATACCAACATAAATTCCGAGGCCGATATCTTGGTTATGACCACGGAAGTCCTCAGAAATATGTTGTACGCAAATTCAAATACTTTAGTAAATCTTGGTTCTGTAGTTATGGATGAGGTTCATTATTTAGCAGATAAGTTCCGTGGGGCAGTCTGGGAGGAAGTGCTGATTCATCTAATGGAATCGGTTCAAGTTATCTCGCTTTCGGCAACCGTCTCTAATGCAGAGGAGTTCGGTGAATGGTTAGGGGAGGTACGCGGTCAGACTGAAGTAATCCTCAGTGAGCACCGACCAATTCCGCTTTACCAACATGTTTTGATTAACTCCAACCTAGTCGATCTCTTTAGCCAACCAGGAAAAATAAATCCGGAGATATTGGCGCTCGAGCGCGAAGCGCTTCGCAAAGTGCGGATACCGAGAAATCGCCGCGAACAATGGGGAGCTCAAGATCCACGATTATCGCGTCCGGAGATAATTGAGAAACTAAATCGCGAAGATATGTTGCCCGCGATCACCTTTATCTTCTCACGCATGGGTTGCGATGCTGCCGTCAAACAATGTCTTTCCGCCGGAATTAAGTTAACCAACACCGAAGAACGGGCCGAGATCCTGGCAACTGCAGAACGTTTTACCGCGAATCTGCCCGAAGAAGATCTGGAAGTCTTGGGTTATCGCGAATGGATAACCGCTTTAGAGCGGGGAATCGCAGCCCACCATGCGGGACTTCTGCCTAGCTTTAAGAACGCAGTGGAAGATCTATTTCAACGCGGATTGGTGAAAGCGGTATTTGCTACTGAAACTTTAGCGTTAGGTATCAATATGCCAGCGCGCACCGTTGTACTGGAAAAGTTAACTAAATGGAATGGCGAAGCCCATGTTCCAATTACGCCGGGGGAGTACACCCAGTTAACCGGTCGAGCTGGACGTCGCGGTATCGACATCGAGGGAAATGCTGTTGTGCAATGGTCTCCCACAGTTGATTCGGCAACTGCCGCAGGTTTGGCTTCGACGCGAACTTATCCATTGCGATCTTCATTCACGCCCACATACAACATGGCGATTAATTTAATTGCCCGCTTCGGCCGCGAACGCGCCCATGGCAGCCTGGAGTCATCATTTGCACAATTCCAAGCAGATCGCGCGGTGGTTGGTTTAGTTCGGCAGATAAAGAAGAACGATGCTGCTCGGAATGAATTACTGGAGAGCGCAAAATGCCATCTTGGTGATTTTGAAAGCTATGCCTTGATGCGCGCTGAAATAAAGGAGTTAGAAAAACTTCTCTCTAAGCGCGATGGACGAAAGACATTTGATAACCGCCAAAGGAGCCATATGGAAGGTGAGATCGATAATTTACGTCGCAGCATGCGAAACCACGCATGTCACTCGTGTAATGATCGTGAAACCCATGCCCGCTTCGCTGAGAGAGCCGAGCGTTTAGTCCGAGAGTCAGATGGATTACGCGCGCGAGTCGAAAATCGCACCCACGTTATTGCAAAAACTTTCGATCGAATCTGTGATGTCTTGACGCACCTTGGATATATCGAAGGTGAAAAGCCACTTGCACAAGGAAAGATCTTGGCAAAAATCTACGCCGAATCCGATCTACTTCTGACCGAAACAATCAGAGCAGGAATCCTAGATAACCTCACCGCCCCAGAGCTGCTCTCAACAGTTTCTTCAATGATCTTCCAATCAAGATCTCGTGATGAATACGCACCCAAAATGCCACATCAGAACGTAGCGAACGCTTTAGCTGAGATAACGAAGTTGTGGGCCAAGCTAGAAGATATTGAAAATGAGTTTGATGTAAAGACACAGAAAGAACCTGACTTTGGATTTGCCTATATTTCCTATCGTTGGGCACAAGGTAATTCGCTGACCAACGTTTTAAAGGGAAGCGACATGTCAGTGGGAGATTTTGTGCGCTCTGTTAAACAGTTGATGGATTTAATGGTGCAGATTGGCGGAGCTAGCGAATCGCTACGTCCTGCTTGCCGAGAAGCAATTAAACGTTTAGATCGAGGCGTGGTCTCATATATGGTGGATGAACTATGACTTTAATGCTTCTCGATAGCGCATCTCTTTGGTATCGCGCTTATTACGGTATGCCTGACACGATGTTGGCCCCAGATGGAACCCCAGTAAATGCGATTCGCGGTTATCTCGATATGACGGCTCGCCTAATCACGATGTATTCACCGAAGCGCATCGTTGCGTGTATTGAAGGGGATTGGCGTCCTTCCTGGCGAGTAGAACTCTGGCCCGATTACAAAGCTAATCGCTTAGAAGAAGATGGCGAAGGCGAAGAAGAGCCAGATTTACTAACTCCGCAGATTCCGATTCTCTTAGATTTACTCGATGAATTCGCAATCCCAATGGTTGGTGTAGATGATTACGAGGCCGACGATGTGATGGCCACCTTTGCCGTTAAGGAGAAGGGGCCGATTCGAATTGTCACTGGCGATCGTGATCTCTTTCAATTAGTTGATGATAAACGAGATGTAAAAGTTGTTTACTTAGCAAAGGGTCTATCGCAACACGAACTCGTAGATATCGCTTGGGTGGCTCGTAAGTACGCGATTCCGGGCGATCGTTACGCACTATTTGCCATGTTCCGCGGCGATCCATCGGATGGACTTCCCGGCGTGCGTGGCATCGGAGAGAAAGGTGCAGCGGTAATCGCTAACCACTTTGTAGATGTTGATCAGGCGCTACAAGGGGCAAAAGATGCTCATCCGGCACTTACTCCGGCGCTAGCCAAGAAAATTATTGCTGGCGCGGATTACCTCAAGATTGCCCCCACTTTGGTGCATTGTGCAAAAGATGTTGCACTTCCGTCGTTAGATATTTCTATGCCTAAAGCACCGCAAGATTTATCGAAGATTTATGAGATGAAAGAGCGTTACGGTCTGGGGGCAAGCGTAGATAGGTTGATAGCAGCTTTGAAATGGTAGTCATTTTCTTAGCGGCCTTCCTGGCAAGCGCCGCATTTGCACCGATCGGAATCTGGTATTTAGCTGTTTTGGGCTACGCACTCTTTCTACGAAAGTTATCTACTACTAGCCAACCGATCTGGTTAGCGTTTCTTTTTGGTTTGGTCTATAACGCGATAGTCCTAAATTGGTCGGGCAAATTCGTGGGAGCGCTACCTTGGTTGCTTTTGTCTTTACTGCAATCACTCTTTTACATACCAGTCGGAATAGTTGCCAAGCGATTTCGTAATATTTGGTGGATGATCTTTGCCCTGTTGGCCATGGAGCTATTGCGAGCAAACTTTCCCTTCGGAGGATTTGGTTGGACTCGTATCGCCTTTAGTCAGGTCCAATCACCCGCCCTAAAGGTGGTCTCTTTTGGGGGAGTACTAGCCCTTTCGGCTATGACTCTCGTCTTTGCCGCTTTACTGACTCGGATTTCACTCGCGAATTTACTTTGGGCGATTCTGATTATTTTTGGATTAGCGATCCTGCCATCTAATCCACAGGGGAGTGGTTCGTTAAAGTTGCTGGCCATACAGGGAAACACCCCTTCTATCGGTTTAGATTTTAATTCGCGAGCAAAAGCAGTCTTTGAGCTACATCGCGATGCGACTTATCGCTTTGCTAAAGCCAAATATGACGCCATCATTTGGCCAGAGAATGCGATCGATATTGATCCGGGCGCCTATCCAGAAGTTGCGCAAGATATTGCGAAGTTAAACTTTAAGACGCAAACACCGCTAATTGCCGGTGTAGTACTACAACATAACGGTTCACCGGAAAATGCTTCGGTGATGTACGACAAAGACGGTAACGTTGAAAGTACCTATATAAAGCGGGGGCTGACTCCGTTTGGTGAATATATGCCCCTTCGCGGGTTGGCAGAATTTATCTCTCCTTATGCAAAATCAGTCACAGATTTTAACGCTGGCCAGTTTTTACAGGTACATAAAATTGGCGCAAATCCAATAGGTCCGGTCATTTGCTATGAAATTATCAAAGATCGACTGGTACGTGAAATGGCTGCAAATTCCACTGGGCTAATTGTTCAGACCAATAGCGCAACCTTTGCTGGCACATCTGAAAGTCGACAACAATTAGCAATAACTAGAATCCGAGCGATTGAAAATTCACGCAGTATTTTAAGTGTTTCCACGATTGGAATCTCGGCTTTAATCGATAATAATGGGCGAGTGGTTAGCCAAACAAAAGAAGATACGCAGGCCTATCTGAAGGCAGAAATGCAGTTGAACACATACTCAACATGGGCCAATAGATTCGGTTATTTAGCCGATATTTTCGTGCTTGGATTTATTGCGATTTTGGCCTTTCGGAGATCACGTTATGGCCAATACGTATGAATAGATTAGTAATATTGATTCCTACATATAACGAAGCAGTTTCTATCGTAGAACTCTTAGATAATCTGGCTAAATATCGTCCTGATTCAATATACCCTTTTGATGTCGTAGTAATTGACGATAATTCACCCGATGGAACTGCGGCAATAGTCGATAATTTGGCAATTAGTTGGGTGACGATTGTGCATCGCCCCGGAAAAGGTGGCCTTGGTGCGGCTTATCGCGCCGGATTTGCTCAGGTTCTACAAGCTACCGAATACACACATGTGGTAACCATGGATGCCGATGGTTCGCACCGAGTCGCTGATCTGCCGGCGATGTTTGCGGCGATTAAGCCAGGTAGATCGATAACTCTCGGAACTCGTTGGATACCTGGAGGCAGCGTCGTAAACTGGCCAAAGTCTCGTCAATTACTTTCTAAGGCCGGAACTAAATATGCCAAGTTGGCCCTCCGGATAAATTTAAATGATTTAACTGGTGGATTTCGAATATATAGCGTTGAGCTATTAAAAGCGTTACGCCTTAACGATATGACAGCTACTGGATATTGTTTTCAAATTGAGATGGCAATGGCAGCAGATCTAGCTGGTGCAGTTGCAACTGAAGTTCCGATCACCTTTGTCGAACGTATCAATGGGGTTTCTAAGATGTCGAAGGCGATAGTCGTTGAGGCGCTCACGCAGACGACCCGTTGGGGGCTGGCTCGTAGGCTTAGACCAAACGCCGATAAGTTACATTATGTTAAGTAACTTAATGTAGCCCCATCCCCGCCTAGAACAAGCGCGATTATGAGCTGTAAGCCTCTATCGGTGCACACGAACAGACCAGATTGCGATCTCCGAATGCGCCATCAATCCGGCCAACGACTGGCCAGTACTTGCCTCGAGATCCGATCAACTCGCCTGGAATCAGCCCTGTAATCGTTGCTGGGAAGGCGCCTGATTCACGAGGGTAATCACGCTCCCAATTAGTGGCGGCAATCGCTCCTATCGTATGCGGAGCGTTGCGCAGCGGTGAGCCCTCAATGGTCTGCTTGCCATCAATAATCTCTTGGATCTCGCCACGGATACCGATCATGGCATCGATAAAGCGGTTCATCTCGAGGATATCTTCTGATTCAGTTGGTTCGATCATCAAAGTGCCAGCAACTGGAAATGACATCGTTGGTGCGTGGAATCCAAAATCCATCAACCGCTTTGCGATGTCATCGACAGTAACACCCGAAATCTTTGTGATCTCGCGCAAATCCAAGATGCATTCGTGAGCGATTAAGCCTTTGTTGCCAGTGTACAAAATTGGGTAAGAGCTCTTTAAACGAGCTGCCATGTAATTCGCATTTAAAATCGCGACCTCAGTTGCATGGGTAAGGCCTTCTCCCCCCATTAAACGTATGTACGCCCAAGAGATTGGCAAAATACTTGCAGAGCCAAATGGTGCTGCAGAGATCGGTCCAGGGCCCGTTGCAGGTCCTGCAGTTGCATCTAACGGATGGTTAGGCAAGAACGGTGCAAGATGAGCTTTAGCGATAACTGGACCAACACCCGGTCCCCCACCACCATGCGGAATGCAGAAAGTCTTATGCAAGTTTAGATGCGAGACATCGGCACCAAATTTTCCAGGCTGCGCAGTGCCAACTAGCGCATTGAGATTTGCGCCATCTACATAAACTTGACCGCCTGCATCGTGGATCATCGCGCAAATCTCTGAAATCGCGGATTCAAAGACGCCATGGGTAGATGGGTAAGTCACCATCAGCGCCGCAAGTGATTCAGCATTTAAGGCGATCTTTAGCTTGAGATCTTCCAAACTTACATTGCCTTCTTCATCGCATTCGATGACGACAACTGACATTCCCGCCATTACCGCACTTGCCGCGTTTGTTCCGTGGGCACTTGAAGGAATTAAGCAGATATTACGGCCGAAATCTCCACGCGAATCGTGGTAATTGCGAATAGCCAACAGCCCAGCAAATTCACCCTGACTGCCTGCATTCGGCTGCAACGAAACTGCGTCATAACCAGTTATTTCGACCAACCAATTTGATAACTGCTCGATTAAAAGTCTTGACCCTTTTGACTGATCAGCGGGCGCAAATGGATGAAGGGATGAGAACTCTGGCCAAGTAACGGCTTCCATTTCAGTCGCTGAATTTAACTTCATCGTGCAAGAACCAAGAGGAATCATGGTGCGATCAAGTGCGAGATCGCGGTCTGCCAAAGAACGCAAGTAACGCATCATCGAGGTTTCCGACTTGTATGTATTGAAGACTGGATGCGATAAATACGATGAGGTACGCGCAAACTGCGGCGCAATCTCGCTGGCTTGACCATCTGATAAGCCAAGGATATTTAATACATCGTTGAACGAGGCATCAGTTGTTGTCTCATCGAAGGAGATACGGATCTGCGTATCTGAGATGCGCCCGAAGTTATACTTCTTCGCAACCGCTAAGGCATGGATCGCGTTTGCATCCTTTACATCGATAGTTACCGTGTCAAAGATATTTTGATTGCGCGATTTAGAAGCGCTCTGGAGACGGGATGCATAGTTGTGGACCCGCTCGGCGATTGCACGTAAACCGACTGGGCCATGCCACATCGCATAAAAGGCGCTCATGTTGGCAAGTAGTACCTGCGCCGTACAGATATTGCTGGTGGCTTTGTCACGGCGAATATGTTGCTCGCGTGTTTGCAGAGCTAAGCGAAAAGCGGGATTACCGTGTGCATCAATACTCTGGCCAACTAAGCGACCGGGTAGCGATCGTTCGAGCCCTGCACGCACTGCCATAAAACCAGCATGTGGTCCACCAAATCCCATTGGAACACCGAATCGTTGGGCAGAACCAACTGCAATATCTGCGCCCCACTCCCCTGGCGCTTTAATTACCGTTAACGCTAAGAGATCTGTTGCGGCGATAACAAGTGCGCCCTTTGAATGTGCGTACTCGGTAACCTTTTCGTAATCGCAGATTTCACCGGTTGTATCTGGATATTGCACAAGAAGCCCGAAGAACTCTTGATCAAATCCATCGCGAGCCACGTGGCCGGCATCTACTTCAATAACTTTAATTCCAAGCGGCTTAGCGCGTGTTTTTACTACCGCTTTAGTCTGTGGATGCAAGTGCTCTTCAATCAGAAAGACTGCATCGTCGCTAGTTTTGGAGGTTCGGCGAGCAACGGTCATCGCCTCGGCCGCTGCAGTTCCTTCATCCAACATAGAAGCATTCGATAGCGATAGCGCTGTCATATCGCAGATGACTGTTTGAAAAGCAAAGATCGCTTCTAAGCGGCCTTGAGAAATCTCTGGTTGATATGGCGTATATGCGGTATACCAAGCTGGATTTTCTAAAACATTTCGCTTGATTACCGCAGGTGTAATAGTTCCGTAGTAACCGCCACCAATTAGCGAGGTGAATACCTGATTTTGCGCCGCGATCTCGCGCAGCTCGGCGATAACGGCGACTTCGCTCTTTGCTGAATCTAAAACCTCGGCAAGATTCTTAGTAATTTGGATATTTGCCGGCACGACATCGCCAATAAATGTTTTGATATCGCTATAGCCAAGCAGCTGCAGCATCTCTGATTCGTCAGAGTGAGACGGACCTATATGGCGCGATTCAAAGCGCTCACCGCTGTAAGACATTACCGCTCCCCTGTTTTCAACCTAAATGCATCAAATGAAAATCTGTAGGGGAAGAGTATTGGGTTTAAGCGCCTTTCGCCTTTCGACGTTGCGAGAGCTCATCGTTATCTGCAACACCGCTGGGATGAACAGTCTCGCCATTGAACTCGCCTTGCAGCGTAGCCAGTGAACCCTCTACCTCATGCCAAACCTTACCTACAGCGATACCGAAGACTCCCTGGCCGCCTTGCAGCAAGTCGATAATCTCATCGGGGCTGGCACATTCATAGATTGATGCGCCATCACTCATCAGGGTGATGCTCTCTAATTCAGTTACACCGCGGCCTCGTAGATGAGTGACTGCAGTGCGAATATTTTGAAGCGAAATTCCTGCGTCCAGTAAGCGCTTAACAATCTTTAAAACCAAGATGTCACGGAACCCGTATAGTCGCGCAGTTCCGGAACCACTTGCTGTGCGCACACTTGGTTCGAGTAGACCAGTTCTCGCCCAATAATCTAATTGGCGATATGAAATTCCGGCAGCTGCACATGCAGTCGCACCGCGATAGCCGATCTCACTCTGTTGCTCTGGCGTAACTGGGGAGGTCACGTTTGCTCGTTTCTCTTGGGGAACTCTCGTGGAGTGGCCTAAGGCTACGATCAGATGAGCCTTGAAACAACGACCGACACGGGGCAAACCTCAAGTAGAGAGTGAGACTTCTGAGCGCCTAACCGGCGAAGTCCTCAGGGTTGATCTGGTCGAGAAATTCTCGGAAACGTTCCATTTCGCCGTCGGCTCCTTGGCTATCGCCTTCTTCACCATCTGCCAGTAAACGTTCTGGGATATCGATGCCAACCTGATCTAGCAAATCTGAATCGGCCAAGATATTGCTCTTGGTACGTAGGGCAATCGCGATCGCATCTGATGGCCGGGCGCTGATCTTTAAAACCGCTGCCGATTCAGTGCGGATCTGGATCTCGGCAAAAAAGATGCCATCCTTTAATTGGGTGATATGGACCGAGGTCATCGTTAGATCTGCGACCTCGAGAATATTTACGATCAGGTCGTGGGTCAGTGGACGTTGCGAGGCCAGGCCTTGTTGGGCAAAGGCGATGGCAGTGGCTTCTACCGCACCGACCCAGATCGGCAAGAAACGAGAGCCATCTACTTCTTTCAAAAGGACGATCGGTTGATTAGATGGCATCTCGATACGAACGCCAACTAGCTCCATATTGACCATCATTTAATTCAAACCAGAGTCCGAGAGTTTAGAAATTAGCGGGCACGATTTAGGCCGGCGCGAACCAGTGAGGCATGAAGTCGGACAGATAGTGATGCGATCTGCTTCTGAACTTCTTCAGCGCGCGCCTTGGAATCTGAACTCTTCTGGCGATTTATCGGTGTGATTACTTGTTCGATAAGACCGATCTCTCGATCTGCGGCAGATTTAAAGGAGCGCAGGTGTCGGGCTTCAATTCCAAAACTCGCCATCTCTGCAACCGCTGTGGCAACTGCCAAGGCATCGTTATCGTAATGACGACCGCGAAGTGCGATAAAACCGTATGACTCAAGTTCTACCAACTGGGCCTCTTTTAAACCACTTGCCTTCAATAGCTCCTCGCGTGATAGACGCAGATCAGAACTTGCTCCAAATGATTCTGGTGACGAGTCTGTATCGATAGTTGCCAACGTAGGACGAGGAGTCGCTACTCCCCCGTTGGCGGCTGGCTCTAATCCACGATCTAGCGCCTCAAGATTTTCCTTAATTACGCGAAGAGGCAGGTACTGATCACGCTGTAAGAGCAATACATAACGAAGTCGCTCTAAATCAGCAGCCGTAAATTTGCGATATCCAGAGGGCGTACGTTGCGGTTCGATCAAACCTTCAGATTCGAGGAATCGGATCTTTGAGATGGTGATATCTGAAAAATCTCCTCGCAACTTAGTAAGAACTTCACCGATGCTCAAATACGCGCGGGCTGGAACGCTCATTTACTACTCCCCTAATTAGAAATTGATTTACTTAAATTATTTTTTTGCTGCGATAAAAATCAGATGAAACTTGCCAATCTGAATCTCATCGCCGCACACGAGCGCGCTCGATTTGAGAGATTGGTTGTTGATATAGGTACCGTTGAGGCTGCCTAGATCAGTCAAAGTAAAACCTTGCCCGTTTCGTTCGATGACCGCATGAGCACGAGAGACTGTGACATCGTCTAAGAAGATCTCATTCTCTGGTGATCGACCGATTGCCGAACGATCCTGCGCGATAAGAAAACGTGCACCTTTGCTTGCTCCGCGATGAATAACAAACATCGCCTTCTCAGGGCCACCATTTAGGACTTCATCGACTGCAGTTCTTTCAGATGTTGGAAGTGATGTGAGAAAGGCGTTTAACGCGCTATCTGGGGAAACATCAACTACCGATCTCAATCCGAGATGAAGAGTGCTGGTGAGTTCGCTCTTATCTGGCGCCTTCTCCATAACGAACCTCCTTAGCTCTCGATATCTGGGACAGGTTCAACTTCTACCTGAGGCTGACATTAGAGATAGTGCGCGGAGAAATCAAGCGGAAAAAGAAGGAGATTAAAGCGGAAAATTACGCGGTAATTTGACGGTACTGCTCTGGCGACAGTAAGCCGGCGACCGCGCCTGATACTTCTATCTCTGCCAACCAGCCTGCCCCATACGGATCAGAGTTAATCGTCTCTGGCGTTTGTCCAAGTGATTCATTAATGGCGACAACTTTTCCGGTAACTGGAGCGAAGATTTCTGAGACGCTCTTAGTTGATTCAACTTCACCACAAACCTTATCCGCTGTGATTGATTCGCCAACTTTCGGTAGTTGCACATAGACGATATCGCCAAGTGCACCTTGTGCGTAATCGGTAATACCCATGCGATAAATGCCAGCAGAAGTTTCGCTTACCCATTCGTGCTCTTTGGTGTATTGCAGACCTTCAGGTATTAGCGACACAACGCCTCCTTGGCATTCTCAGTCTTACGCGTTTTGCTATTTTGAATAGCGATGAAATCTACCGCGCCACTCTAATGGCCGCTAACGCAGTTGTGAAATAGGAAACGCCTGTATAGAGGTAGAGGCCGACTCCCCACCAGGTAAAGCTCCAACCCAAAATGAAGGCGATCGTCCCTGGCCATCCTGGGTGTAGGGCCAGTAGTAAGAATGGAAATGCATAAAGCAGGTTGAAGGTCGCCGCTTTGCCGAGATAAGTAACCTTAAGTGGCGGAAGAGATTTAACGGTCAGCCCTATGGTCACTGCGCCCAACGCTAGATCGCGAATAAGCAATACCGCTATCACCCATAGCGGGATTGCATCGCGCAAATAGAGAACTATTAGCGTCGCAACAATATAAAGGCGATCGATTGCCGGGTCGGCTAATTCACCAAAGCGAGACTCCTGACCCCAAGCACGAGCTAACTTCCCATCGAAATAATCAGTTGCTCCACCAATGGCCAAGGTGAGGATCGCCCAACCATCAGCCTTTTGAACCAGCGCTAGATAGATAAATAACGGAATCCCTAAAGCCCGCAAACCTGTTAAGGCATTTGGAATAGTCAGTAGAGGCGCTCTCTTCATTAATCGCGCTCTTTGACTCGGATCGCAACTTGTACGGGGGTTCCAGGGAAACCAAACTCTTCACGTAAGCGACGTTCAATAAAGCGGCGGTAAGAGGCTTCGATCCAACCGCTCGAGAAGACAACAAATTTCGGCGGGGCAATGCCGGCTTGGGTGGCGTAGTAAATCTTCGGTTGTTTTCCACCACGAACTGGAGGTGGCGTCGCACCGATAAGAGCGCCAAGGAATGAGTTGAGTTTGGCAGTTGGCACTCGACGTTCCCAGCTATCGATTGCGGTGCGCAGCGCCGGTGCTAAGCGATCGCGGTGCCAACCAGTTTTGGCGGCGACGTTAACGCGCTGGGCCCATTCAACTTGATCTAAGTGGCGATCGATCTCACGATCTAACTGATCACGACGATCTTCATCGACTAGATCCCATTTGTTCATCACGATAACCATCGCCTTGCCAGCTTCTTCTACCATTGTGATCACGCGCAAATCTTGTTCTGAAATTGGCTCTGATGCATCTAATACAACGACGGCGCACTCACATCGTTCAAGCGCTGCTTGGGTGCGAAGAGTTGCGTAATAATCTGTGCCGCTTGCTTGGTTAGCCCGTTTGCGCAGACCCGCGGTGTCGATAAAACGCCAGATCGATCCACCAAATTCAATTAACTCATCAACTGGATCGCGAGTAGTTCCGGCAACATCATCAACGATGGAACGGTTTTCTCCTGCTAGCGCGTTTAACAAACTTGATTTTCCAACATTAGGACGACCAATCAGTGCGATCTTGCGATAACCATCTTGGGTCGCAGCACCGCCGACTTCTGGCATTTCAGAAACAATGTAATCAAGCAAGTCGCCGCTGCCACGACCATGAAGTGCCGATACGAATCTAGGCTCACCTAGCCCTAAATTCCACAAAGCGTGAGCATCTGCCTCATCGACATCGCTATCGACCTTATTTGCGACTAAAACCATGGGTTTCTTAGCCTTGCGCAGTTCTTGCACCAAAATGTCATCTTCATCTAGCGCACCAACATGCGCGTCAACGACAAAGGCAAGTACATCTGCCTCTTGCATCGCAAGTTCCGCTGATGCACTTACCTGAACTGAAATGCCATCTGGTTTAGATTCCCAACCACCTGTATCCATAATTATAAATCTGCGCCCGCCCCATTCGCATTCATATTGCACGCGATCACGTGTAACGCCAGGTGTATCTTCAACGATTGCTTCACGTCGTCCGATGAAACGATTTATTAACGTTGATTTTCCAACGTTGGGACGACCTAATATCGCAACGATCGGTAGCCCTAATAAAGAGCGCTCTTTCAGCAGCTCCCAAATCCAGTCCGCGGTTTCTTCTAAGGTTAAATCAGTTGAATCTATTAAGACGGCATCCATGGCTTTGGCAAGAGGAGATACTGCCCGAGTAGAATCCATCTCATCGCGCGATGCTAACGATTGTCCTACCGCTGTAGAGGGTGAATCTGTTTCAGCAGAACGTCGTGCAGCTCGGGCGGCAATATCTGCTTGTAGATAAATCTTTAACGCAGCATCTGGAACGACGACAGTTCCGATATCTCGACCTTCAACTACGATTCCGCGTTCGGCGTTAGCAATAAATTTTCTCTGAGTCAGCAGCAGTTCAGCGCGAATTTCAGCAACAGCGCTAAATTTACTAACCGCGCTAGTTACTTCTTCGCTGCGAATTTCAGTTGTAACAGATACATCGCCTACGAAGATTTCCGGGCTATTTGGATTTGCAACAAAACGCAACGGGAAGCGCTTGAGCGCTGCCAAAATATCTTCGCTCGCTTCTAAATTTTCACGAAGAGCTAGCCAGGTAACTGCGCGATACAGAGCGCCGGTATCTAAGTAGCTCCAACCAGCGCGCTTGGCGATCGCTTTAGCGGTGCTCGATTTTCCTGCTCCGCTTGGTCCATCAATGGCCACGACGATCATTTAAATTACTTCCCGTCATTGCGCACTTTAGGTGCGTAGATCAAAATTAATTAACGCAGGGGCCATTCTATCTTGGCGCGTGAACCTTCCAACCCGTTCCGATCAGGTGATCACTTAAAATCTGCGCATCACTGTGTGAGAGAGAAAGGGTAATAAGGCCCGTAAATTGGCCAGGCGAGTGTTCGATCGTCAGATCTTCGATATTGACTTTGGCGCTGGCGCATTCATCAAAGAGCGCAGCCAATTGTCCTGGCTTATCCTCAATCACGACCGGCAAGTATGTGTACTCGCGCGCTACTCCCCCGTGCTTGCCAGGAATCAACGCTCGCCCCGTATTTCCCTTTTTTATAAAGCTCGCCACTGATTGAGAGTCCTGTAGCGCATGAATTACATCGCCTAGGTCACTTTGTAGATTTATCAATAACGGCAGCAGGTGCTCGGAATTTGAAGCCAAGATCTCATCCCATAAATCAGCCTTCGAGGCTGCAATCCGCGTGGTATCGCGAAGTCCAGCTCCGGCGAGTTCTAGGTCCGAGCGCTCTCCCGCTACAAGTTGTCCAGCCAAGAGCGATGAGACAACTTGTGGGAGGTGTGACACTAAGGCAACTGCTCGATCGTGCGCTTGGGCGCTCATCGCAACCGGTGTCGCACCCAGAGCTTCGATGATCCAAAGCCCTGCCGTTAGCAATTTTGGGTCAACTGGACTGCCTTGGAGATCGGCCGGCACATACACCCAAGTCCTTCCTTGAAAGAGGTCGGCTCGGGCTGACTCTGCCCCACCTACTTCTCGCCCCGCCATCGGATGGGTCGCGAGAAAATTAGAAGGTGAAGGTAAGGATCTTGATACATCTAGTAGAGGTTTAGTTTTGACACTACCAATATCTATAAATTTAGATCCTGGGTTTATGGCCAACTCGCCTCTAAGAGCCTCTGGAAGGGCGCTGCTGGGCAGTGCAAAGAGAACTATCTCCGGATTGACCAGTTTCTGCGATTTGACCAGATCCTGCGCCAATTGCTGTGCTCGGGGGTCGATATCTTCCATCTCGATTGATATTCCTCGGCTGACCAACCCTAGGCCGATCGAGGTGCCAATTAAGCCTGATCCGACTATTTTTATCGAAGTGAAAGGGGGCTCTACCTGCGAAAAATCTGCCATTTTCTTCTAATTTCGCCTATTGAGCGATATCTCTACGTAAGGATTTAGCTGCCCCTAGGTAGATATGCGCAATTTCGCCCTTGCTGAGCGAGGATTGAACGTGCGCCATAACCCGAATAGTTCGTTCCAAGGCGCCTGGCACATCGATCTCAACTCCGCAGATCAGCGGGGTATCGGTGAAACCAACTTCGCGAGCTGAGCCAGCCGGAAATGCAGCAGTTAGATCTGGACTGGCTGTGAATATGACAGAGATGAAATCATCAGTCGAAAGGCCATTTGCTTTCAAAATTTCCAAGAGAAGTTCCTTGGTCGCAGCAGCTATCGCCTCGGCAGTATTGGCAGAAGCTTGGGTTGCTCCTCTGATCGCTCGGACGCTAGACATTTGCAAATCGTACCCCTTCGCCCAACTTCTCGATGATATTTACAACTCGTTTTGCCAACTTAGCAATATATCTATAAAACTTTTCTAGCCAAGGTCAGCAATGAGAGTCTTAATCTGGCAACTTCTTTACACCCCAAAGCAAATATCGATAAAACGCTATTCTCTTTAATCTTTGCGCACAAAAGAACCTTCAAATATCGATAAATTGGCAATTCGCACGCTCTCAAAAGTAATATAGATAAATATATAAATATATTAAACTATGCAGAAGCGATAAATATTTATAAGTCTAAAGCTCTTTGTAGGCT
Organism: Actinomycetota bacterium; assembly: GCA_037140155.1. Taxonomy (GTDB): domain Bacteria; phylum Actinomycetota; class Actinomycetes; order Nanopelagicales; family Nanopelagicaceae; genus Planktophila. The sequence goes on along the minus strand of JBAXFA010000005.1, from coordinate 12,794 downwards.
AACCAATTCGCCGCTATTGAGATCTCGCCATCTTCCCTCAGGAGTATCTCCCAGCGAGATCGGTCCAAACTTTGTTCTGATCAATCGAAGAACGTGGACATCAACTGCCTCCATGAGCCGGCGGATGATGTGATAGCGACCTTCATGGATACTGACTTCAATCCATTGTGGAGATAGCTGTTTGAAAGTCAGGACTCGTCCCATGCCATCTTCGAGTTCTATCCCCTTCAAAAGGACCTTATCCACACCGGTGGGCAGGCTGCCATCGAACTCGATTATGTAGGTCTTCTCTAGGCCAAAGGATGGGTGGGTGGCTCGGAAGGTTAAATCGCCGTCGTTTGTGAGGAGAATTAACCCTTCAGAATCCTTATCGAGACGTCCGACATGGAAGAGGCGCTCGGTGCGCAGGTCTATAAAGTCGGCGAGAGAGGGGCGGCCTTCTGGGTCGAACATGGTAGACAAAACACCTTTAGGTTTATGAAGTACTACATAATTCTTAGACAAAGAGCGCGTAATTGTCTCACCATCAACCATGACTTTGACTGTTTCGGGGTCATATTTAGCCCCAAGTTCTCGAACAATGAATCCGTCGACGCTCACTCGGCCATCGATAATCAATTCGTCGGCGCCGCGGCGGCTGGTGATTCCAGCCTCGGCGATAATCTTATTAAGGCGCATCTCAGACATTTTTGGCTATCCATTCTCGACAGTCAGGCGCTCTCCCCCGCAAAATCGGTCGACGGAGAGCTTGATGGGAGCAGTCTACGCCAGGGATCTGGCGGGGCCAAATGGAGGGTTAGGTAGGGCCTAGTGGGCTAATCAGTAAGCGATTCGAGAACTTCATCAAGGCGATCTAGATCTGGCAGATATGGAGCCAGAGCTGGAAGATCATCGAGTGAGTTAAGGCCTAAGCGCTCAAGGAAGTAACTGGTGGTCTTATAGAGGATCGCCCCGGTCTCAGGCTCAAGGCCGAACTCTTCGACCAGCCCTCGAGTAACCAGAGTCTTCATAACTGCTTCCACATTTACGCCTCTGATCGCTGATACGCGGGCGCGCGAGACGGGCTGACGGTAGGCAATTACCGCAAGGGTCTCAAGGGCAGCCTGGGTCAGGCGATTTTGCTGGCCATCGAGCACGAACTTTTCGACAACAGCTGCGCAATCGGGGTTGCTGTAGAAGCGCCAGCCGCCATTGATCGCCTTAAGGCAGAAACCACGCCCATCATAGGAATTGGCCAAGATCTCAAGAGCGGCCACGACCTCATCAACGGTAACCGAGAGAACCGAGGCTAAGGTGAGTTCGGTGACCGGCTCATCCACCACCATCAAGATCGCTTCGATCGAACGTTCAACTTCGGGATTAGACATTTTCGCCCTCTTCTGTCGCAATTACTGGGATATCAAACTCATTGGTGATCTCAACTTCACCGGAATCTGAGCCGGTCCAACTAATCTGTAGCTCCCCAAGAGCCATTACCTGATCAAAGCGCAATACGCCTTGGCGGTAAAGGTCGAGCAGAGCCAGGAATCTAGCCACAACGACCAAGGTCGAATCCGCATCGGAGATTAGATTGCGGAAACTAACGGTGCGTCCAGCCCGGAGGGCCTCAACCACGCGCTTGGACTCATCAGCCACGCTCACCATACTGGTATGAAGGTGCGCTACGGCAACTACTGGAGCGGTCTTAGGCGTCAGGCAACGTTCGGCGATGGCTGCAAAGCGCGCAGCGCCGACCCCGATCAAGACCTCAGGCAGTAGCGCTGAGAGCGCAGGATCTAATGCGACCACACGAGCAAAGGATTTATCGGCCGCCTCGATCTGCAAGGCAAAGGTCGCCGCGATCTCCTTGAAGGCTCGATATTGAAGCAGGCGGGCAAAGAGGATATCGCGCGCCTCAAGTAGCGCCAGATCTTCCTCATCTTCGATCTCACCGCTCGGAAGCAAGCGAGCAGCCTTTAGATCTAGCAAGGTTGCGGCGATAACTAAGAATTCTGTGGCTTGATCTAGGCGCCAGCCTTCACCGGAGGCTTCTAAGGCGCGGATAAAGGCGATGAACTCATCGGTAACCATGCTCAGGGAGACTTCGGTGATATCCATCTTGTGGCGAGAGATCAGTTGGAGCAGGAGATCAAAGGGGCCATCAAAGTTATCGAGGTGGACGCTAAAGCCAGCGCCGATTTCGACATCGTCGGGCGCAGCCGCGCTTACGGCGAGTGCTCCCTCTGATTCGATATTCACCTGCGAACCATACTTGCTTACTTGCTCAAAGTTATGCACGGAGCGTAGAGTCGCGCCAACGAAAAGAGGTTTCTCGCTTGAACGCTAAATCGACATTTGATGATGATGTGGCCACTACCGCCAATCTCCTTGGGCGCGAACCTAAAAATTTCCGCATCCCTCCCGCACCCGTTGAAGGGTTAGACGCAAAAGTTATCTCAATCTTTAACCAGAAAGGTGGCGTAGGTAAGACCACTACCACCATCAACTTAGGTGCAGCCATTGCTGAACTTGGTCGTCGCGTATTGCTCGTTGACTTTGACCCACAAGGCGGACTCTCACTTGGCCTCGGCGTTAACGCTCACGCACTGCCGCTAGAGAACACTGTTTATTACGCGTTGATGACACCGGATGCAAATATCGATGAGATCGTCTTGAAATCATCGGTTGCAAATTTAGACTTTCTTCCCGCTAACCGAGACCTCGGAACAGCTGAGACAACACTTGGAGCCGAAATTGGCGGACAGCAATACCTAAAGCGCGCGCTCGCCCGATTGAAAGATCGCTACGACGTTATCTTGATCGATTGCCAACCAACTATGGGACAGCTAACCATTAACGCACTCGTTGCATCGAATGAAGTAATCGTGCCTTTGCAATGTGAATACTTTGCCCTGCACGGCTTCATTGAACTAAAGGGAAATATCGAAAAGGTTAAGAACTTCCTTAATCCGGAACTTAACTTGATCGGGATTTTAGCAACCATGTATGAGAAAAAGACGCTGCATAACCGTGAAGTTTTAACAGCGATACTTGAGAAATACCCAGAAGATGTCTTCGAAACTATTATCGCTAAAACTATTAGGTTCTCAGAGACAACTGTTGCTGGTGAACCAATCACCAGTTACGCATCATCTTCAGGCGGGGCTGCTTCTTATCGCAGACTTGCTCGTGAATTAATTGCCAGAGGAGGCGCACGATGACCCGTAGAGCTAGCTTGCCAGGTGCCGATGAATTATTCCGCGCCAATACTCCAGCGTTAAGTGCAGTACGCCAAGTTGTTGAAGAAGTTCCTGAAGTTACCAAGCCAATTGGAGTATCAGCTACTGCCAAGACAAAGAAGGGCGTTCGTTCAACTCCTCGTCGTCGTGTTACTTCAGTTGATCGCTCACCATCTGGTCGCGAAAAGCACGATGAGAAAATTACCGTCTACTTATCTCCTGATGAACTCTTTGATATTGATCAAGCACGCTTAACGCTTCGCGGAGATCTAGGTTTAGCTGTTGATCGCGGTCGCATTGTTCGCGAATCAATTGCTGTGATCGTTGCAGATCTTGAAGCAAAGGGCGATCAAAGTATTCTGGCGCGCAGATTGCGCGGGATTTAAATAGCTCGCGGGTGCGCGCTGGCATAAGCCTGACGCACTTTATCGATCGTGATCAGCGTGTAAATCTGGGTTGTTGTGACCGAAGAATGTCCCAGTAATTCCTGAACCACTCGGATATCGGCTCCCCCATCTAACAGGTGTGTTGCATATGAATGCCTAAATACATGCGGAGAAACTTTTCCGCTAAGACCGGTGGCCTCTGCTGCATCGGTAACAATCTGCCAGGCGCTAGTACGAGAGAGGCGTCCGCCGCGCGAATTTAGAAAGAGCGCCGTTGCAGCCTTACTTGATTTAGATTTCTCGACATACATCGGGCGCAATCGCACCATATAATTTTCGATCGCCTCTTTGGCAAAGCTTCCTAAAGGCACGATCCGTTCTTTCGATCCTTTCCCCCGCAGCTTCAGGGTTGTCACTTCATCACCAGTCAGCATCGACTTACCGAGATCACCGAGATTTAGACCAACAACTTCGCTAACTCGCGCACCAGTTCCATAGAGAACCTCCAGAATTGCACGATCTCGTAGCGCCGTTAACTCCCCTACACGTTCGGTCGACCTCAAAAGCGATTCAATTTCGCTAATTGTCAGTGCTTTCGGCAATTTGCGCGGCAGACGATTGGCGGTTAGCTCCGTTGTTGGATCTGCGATTGCATATTCACGAGATAGATACTTATAGAAAGTTTTAAGCGCCGAAACTCCTCGATTAATCGAAGAAAGCGCTAAACCTTCCTGCTTTAAGGCAATCTCATACTCCGTTAAATTTTCTGTATTAAGAGCTTGAAAATCTAAATCTTTTTTTGTGAGATACCCTGCAAAGCGATCGAGATCTCGCCCATAGGCTGCGATTGAGTTCGGTGATAAACCCCGTTCGATCTGTAGGTGGTCTATAAAGCTCTTCTGCGCTTTTTCAAATTGCATAACCGTGGGCCACCGCAACGGCGTTATATCTAATCTTCCCAGCATGAACATTTAACCCGCGATCAAGCGCTGGATCCTCGTCAATTGCTCGTTCCCAGCCCTTATTTGCAATAGCGATCGCATAGGGCAAGGTCGCATTAGTCAACGCATAAGTTGAAGCAACGGGTACGGCGCCTGGCATATTTGCCACGCAGTAGAAAATTGAGTTATGAACCGCAAATGTGGGTTCAGAATGAGTAGTCGGCTTTGAATCTTCGAAGCATCCACCTTGATCAATTGCAATATCAACTAGCACGGAGCCAGGTTTCATCTGCGCCACTTGAGCATTGCTGACCAATTTAGGAGCTTTTGCCCCATGTACAAGAACTGCCCCGATTACTAAATCTGCTTGCTTGATCTCGCGGTCTATTGCATGCATAGTCGAAGCCAGTGTTTTAATTCTGCCGTTATAAAGTGAATCGATATACGCAAGACGTGGCAGAGAACGATCCAGCACCGTCACATCTGCCCCCATACCCATGGCAATTACCGCAGCGTTAAGTCCGGCAACTCCCCCACCAATTACGACAACTTTGCCTGGAGCGACTCCGGGAACTCCAGCGAGCAAAACACCACGTCCACCATTTGGTTTTTGCAGTGCAAGCGCTCCAACTTGTACAGCCAAACGGCCAGCAACTTCGCTCATAGGTGCAAGCAGCGGCAAGGTTCCATTTACTTCAACCGTTTCATATGCAATCGCAGTTGTCCCACTTTTTAAAAGCGCATCTGTGCAAGCCTTTGATGCCGCTAAATGTAGGTAGGTGAAGAGAATTTGCCCAGCGCGAAGTCTTGGGTATTCACTTTCAATTGGTTCTTTTACCTTCAAAATTAAATCGGCGGATTCCCAAATCTTTGCGACATCGCCTTCAATTCTTGCTCCAGCCGCGATGAAATCTGAGTCGCTAATCGCCGAGCCAAGACCCGCCCCCGCTTCGACTACTACTTCATGGCCAAAGCGAACGAACTCAAATACGCCTTCTGGGGTAAGTGCAACTCTTGCCTCGTGAACCTTAATCTCTTTCGGAACACCAACTAACATTTTTAACCTTTCGCAGCTATAGCCGCCGAAATCAGACCCACAAAAAGCGGGTGTGGTCGCGTTGGACGCGAACGAAGCTCAGGATGTGCCTGCGTTCCCACGTAGTAAGGATGTACCTCTGGGGGTAGTTCTACAAACTCTACGAGATCGCGTTCTTGAAAGAGCCCTGAGAAAGTAAGGCCAGCACTTGCAATCTGCTCCCGATATTGGTTATTGACCTCGTAGCGATGGCGATGGCGCTCAGAAATCTCATTTGAACCGTAAGTGTTGGCAACGATCGAACCAGGTGTCAGCGTTGCTTTATATAAACCCAAGCGCATCGTGCCGCCCATATCGGCTTGGCCAGAGACAATCGCTTTCTGATCATCCATAGTTGCAATCACATGTGTGCCAGATTCTGGTGAGAATTCTGCAGAGTTTGCATCCTTAATACCAGCCATATTGCGCGCTGCTTCAATGACCATACATTGCAAACCTAAACATAACCCCAGAGTTGGGATCTTATTAGTGCGTGCATAAGTTAACGCACCTAACTTGCCCTCAATTCCGCGGACACCAAATCCACCTGGCACACAGATTGCATCTACATCCGCCAGTGCTTTCTTGGCGCCTTCTGGTGTTGCACAGTCATCACTTGGAACCCAGACGATTGAGACCTTTGCGTTATTGGCAAAGCCCCCGGCTCGCAAAGCCTCCGATACCGACAGATATGCATCGGGTAAATCAATATATTTTCCTACCAAGGCAACTTTAACTTGGTGTTTTGGATGATGGACTTTCTCTAGGAGCTCATCCCATTCTCCCCATTTAACTTCGTGACCGCCCAGAGATAAACGGCGGACAACATAGGCATCTAAACCTTCAGCAAATAAAACCTTGGGTATGTCATAGATCGATGGCGCATCAACGGCAGCCACAACAGCTTCAACATCAACGTCACACATTAGGGAAATTTTCTTCTTAATACCTATCGGAATATCGCGGTCAGATCGCAGCACGACGGCATCAGGTGCGATACCAATGCTGCGCAACGCTGCTACTGAGTGCTGTGTTGGCTTTGTCTTTAACTCACCAGATGGGCCGATATATGGAACGAGCGAAATATGAAGGTAGAAGACATTGTCGCGACCGACTTCTTGGCGCATCTGTCGCGCAGCTTCTAGGAAAGGTTGTGACTCAATATCGCCAACGGTTCCGCCAATTTCGGTAATGATCACATCAACATCCGGAGCTGACATCGCATTCATGCGCTCTTTAATCTCATTTGTAATGTGCGGGATTACCTGGACTGTCTCACCTAGATATTCACCGCGACGCTCGCGCGCGATCACTTTCGAATAAATCTGACCAGTGGTCACATTGGCTGAGCCCTCAAGATTGCGATCCAAGAATCTCTCGTAATGGCCGATATCTAGATCTGTCTCAGCGCCATCATCGGTTACAAAGACTTCACCGTGTTGAAAAGGATTCATGGTGCCAGGATCTACATTGAGATAAGGATCGAGTTTCTGCATTGTGACGCGGATTCCGCGAGCCACAAGTAATCTGCCAAGACTTGAGGCGGTTAATCCCTTGCCAAGACTTGAGGCGACTCCGCCAGTTACGAAAATATGTTTAGTCACATGCGCTTGGCCCATGGAAGACAAACCTATCATCTAGATGAAGCTATTAAGAAACTGACTCGCGCATCGCTAGTAGTTCGGCGGCATGTTCTTGCGCACTCGCTGAACCTTCTAAGCCAGCGAGCATACGGGCGATCTCTTCCACCCTTGATTTCTCATCTAACTTAGCCACCCCAGATTGTGAAACTGAGCCATCTCCACTCTTCTTAACGACGAAATGTGTATCAGCCCATGCTGCAACCTGTGGCAAGTGTGTAACGACGATTACTTGGGTGTGCTTTGCAAGTGCGGCCAAACGACGACCAACTTCAATCGCCGCCTTTCCGCCGACACCCGCATCGACCTCATCAAAAATATATGTTCCGACTGGATGGGTCTGCGCTAAGACAACTTCTAGCGCCAACATGATGCGCGACATCTCACCACCACTAGCGCCTTTACCAAGTGCAATAAGTGGACCGTCGGTATGGCCTTGAATCTGCATCAGTACTTCATCGCAGCCAAGGGAAGTGAAATCAGATTCCTTTAATGACCCTGCATAGTCCGGTGTGGAAATTGCAATCGAAAATTTGGTGTGTGGCATAGCGAGAGCGTTTATCTCAGATGTAACAGATTTAGAAAGTGCTACGGCGGATTCGGTTCGTAATTTAGTTAACTCTTTCGCGCTCTGCAGCAATTTGACTTTTATTTCTCCAAGATCTGCCTGAAGCTGCCTAATTCGGTCTTCACCACCATTAAGATCAGCAATAGCTTCCTTGGCGCCTTTCGCACGGACTGATAGCGCAGCCAAATCCTCATCTGCTTCAAGTGCACTGCCATATTTCTTCAGAAAAGAATTTATCTCTGCTTTTCGGCTCTGCAACGAATCCAACTTTGCCGGATCTGCTTCCAGCGCAGTCAAGTAAGAACTAATCTCGCGCGCCGCATCATCGATCAAGAAGAAGCCTTCGGCCAAAGCAGAGCTAATCTCATCTAATTTAGAGTCTTTACCTTTTGCCACATCTAAGAATCTACGAGCTGCGCCAAGTGCGGTAAGTGCACCAGATGTTTCATCAGATAGTGCAGAATTTGCACCTGAACTTGCCGCTCGCAGATCTTCAACGCTGGATAAGCGTGCTATTTGATTGCTGACTTCGGCATACTCGCCGCGAACAGGTTTGAGCTTGGTCCAAGCGTTTAAGAACTCTTCAAGGTCTGCAACTTCGCGGTCACGTTTGCTGGCACTTTCTTGGGCCGCCTTGATGCGGGCTTTCAACTCGTTATAGCTGGCAAAGATTTCTTGATAATTAGTTAACGCAGTTAGAAATTTGGGTCCCGCATAGCGATCAAGTAGCTCGCGCTGCCTGGCCGGTTTTACGATCTGATGATTGGCTGCTTGGCCATGGATTTCAACTAAGTTATCGGCAAAGTTTGCCAATGTAGCCGCAGGCACTGTTGTTCCACCCGCAACTGCTTTGCTCTTTCCATCACTATTTACGGTTCTGGTTAATATCAAGGAGCCTTCGGAGATGTCGGCTCCGGAACTTTCTGCGATTTCACTTAGGGCACCGCTAACGTTGCTTAACGCGAATTGTGCCGATGCAGTTAGCCGTTCTGAACCAGTTCTGACTAAATCGCTATCGCTCTTGCCACCTAGAACAAGTGAAAGTGCGGTAAGAATCATGGTCTTGCCCGCACCGGTCTCACCTGTTAATACATTCAAGCCGCCGCCGAACTCCAGAGTTGATTGATCAATGATGCCGAGATTACGGATTGAGATCTCTTCTAGATAAGTGCGTTCACTCACCGCGCCAGCCTTCTACCGGGAGTTTAAATTTTGCAACCAAACGATCAGTAAAGAGCGTTGGATTGATATGCGAGAGTTTGATAACGGATGAATCTTTCGTTATCTGTACGCGATCACCAGAACGCAAAGCCAATTTACGTAAAGCATCGGCAGATAACAAGGCATCAGATGATTCGATCTCAACCACAATTTGCGATGTTGGTGCGACCACCATCGGGCGAGCAAAGAGTGCATGCGCCGAAATTGGCAGTAAAACTAAGGCGTCAATTTCCGGCCATAGAACTGGCCCACCTGCGCTAAAGGCATAGGCCGTTGAACCAGTTGGGGTAGAACAAATCAGTCCATCGCAACCCCAGCGCGAGAGCGGCCGATTATCAATTTGCACGAAGAGTTCAACCATAGTTGTTCCGTTACGTTCCACGGTTACTTCATTTAACGCCCAACCAGTTGCGATAGCGGCTCCATCGCGCAGAACCGAATACTGCAGAACCATACGATTTTCCGTTACAAAGTTCTTTGCGATAATACTTGTGGCGATTTCAGTTAACGCAGGTTTTTCAACTTCAGCTAAAAAGCCAACATGGCCAAGATTGATTCCAAGGATCGGAATATTTTGAGTACGCGCAATTTCTGCTCCGCGCAGAATTGTGCCATCACCGCCGAGAACGATAACGATCTCAGCTTCCGCTAAAGCTTCTGAACTAACTTGAGCAATACCTAGAACGTTTACATCAGATGGTGTAGAAAGTGTGAATTTCTCTTTCAAGAGAATCTGCGAAATCTCTTTGGCAGCGCTCACCGCCTCTATACGAGATGGATTTATTACAAAGATCGCATGGCGTGACATTAGGCCGGTCCCATCGCTATCGCTTGATCAACAGCTGCACCATCAATAGCTGGCGCACCGCGACGCAACCATAAGAAATATTCAACATTACCCGCAGGTCCCGGAAGTGGTGACGCGGCGATTCCCATCGTGCCAAGGCCAACATCGTAAGCAGATTCGGCAACATCTAAGACGGCAGTCCGGCGCAGGGCGGGATCGCGAACGACTCCCCCAGCACCTAACTTTTCGCGCCCGACCTCAAATTGCGGCTTAACCATTAAAACAAAATCTGCGTTTGGTTTAGAGACGGCGGCGAGTGCCGGCAGAACTAGAGAGAGCGAAATAAAAGAGAGATCGGCAACGACCAAATCAATTTCTTCACCGACCATATCGCCAGTTAGATGTCGGATATTTGTGCGATCTAAAATCTTGACTCGTGGATCTTGGCGTAGCTCCCAGGCGAGTTGGCCATAACCAACATCGACTGCAACAACTAACTTTGCCTCACGGCGCAGCAAAACATCGGTAAAACCACCGGTTGAAGCACCGGCATCCAAACAATTACGTCCAGCAACCTGCACATCTCTAAATACATCAAGAGCTCCGGCTAACTTATGGCCGCCGCGCGAAACAAAATCATCGCGATCACCTTGCAAGGTAATTGATGTTTCGGCATCAACCTGTGTCGCAGGCTTAGTTGCTGGAATTCCTGAGACTAGAACTGAGCGAGATTCGATTAGATCTGCGGCATGTTCACGAGAGCGCGCAAGTTCGCGGCGCACCAGCTCTGCATCTAAACGAGTCTTCATTACTTTGCTCTACGCAACTTTCTCTAGAGTCCATCAATTGTATTTAGCGCCTCTTGCAACTTGCCATGAAGAGCTTCAAAGCGAGCAGCATGCTCAGTTAAATCAGAGTTATCTATATCGCCAAGTTCAACTTTTACTTCTTCGACTAAATTAACTTCTGAATTTACTTCAGAACTATCACTTTGTGTGAACTCGTTCATTTCTTCGCCGCTTTCTTAGCGCTCTTCTTAACAGCTGTTTTTTTAACCGACTTCTTCGCTGGCGCTTTCTTGGCCGTTGCCTTCTTTGCCGAAGACTTCTTGCCGCTAAGTGCTGCAACTTGTGCGGCCAGGCGATCAAACTCCTCGCGTTTGATAAAGCCCATCTTTGCAACGCTCGCTTCGACTTCTTCATGGATCTTCGCCTTTAACGCTTCTGCGCTCTCGCGCGCCCATGAGTTAACTGCGGCGGCGACTTCGGCAGGTGATCGCTCACCTTCAGTTACTTTGCTGAGGTAGGTGCGTAGCGTTGAGAAGAGATCATTCGATGCTTTAGCCATGGCGCTAGCCTATCCAAAATATCGAAAGCGGCCGCTTTGAGCCTTAAAGTCGCGAGATCTCAACGGCTTCAACCTGCCAGCGCGAGGCAAGCCCGGTGGGCGCCTGCCAAAATCTGCGGTGCACGGAGCCGCTGATTTCAATCCACTCATCTGCCTTGAGTGAGAGCGCGGACTTGCGCGATTTCGCGCTCCAGGCTGCGATATCGAGGGTATCTACCCCTTCGCGATCGGTGCGCGTAATTATCAAACGAAATTCAACAACCTTATCCCCGCTCGGTAACTCTTTAACCGTTGCAGGTGCTGAGACTCTGCCGCGAAGTAATAGATCATTTAGTGAGAGATCGACCTGATCTTGCGCCTTCTCTTTTACTTTAACTGATGCGCTCTTGGTTGTCATAACTTCTCCTCATAGATAGCTGCAGTCAAGTGACCGCGTATAAGGAGGAGATATTTACTACCTGGACTGACAAACCAGAGAGAGAAATTTTAAAGCTGTGGAGAATTACAGTTAGGCGCGATCTGCCGCATCTGTGGCTTCATCATGGTCAATTGCCGCGCATTTGGCGAACCATTCTCGCGCCTCATCCTTGCGACCTGCAGCATCCAACGCATCGGCATAGGCATAACGCAAGCGAACTGCCCATTCTTCATTCTCAGTCTTGAGCTCTTTACATGTAAGAGTAATAACTGCAGCATCGAGTTCACCTAAGTCGCGACGAGCACCTGATGCAACGATACGCATCTCAATCTCTTCTGGTTTAGCAAGGCGCTTGACCTCATCAGAACCAGCCAAATTCAAGGCTTTTAGCGGTCTATTCATGCCGCGTTCGCAATCTGCCATAACCGGCCACATTGAAACATCACCAGAAATTCGATGGGCAGCGCGTAACTCTTTTAAGGCAATTTCGTAATGTCCTGCGCGATATGCGGCATACCCTGCGCTCTCACGAACAACCGCTAGGCGACCTGCGTGATGTGCAGCAGCAATACCGTGCTTGTGCGCAAGCTCTGGATCAGAATCCATATGAATATTGATACAAACTAAATGGCGCGCAACAACCTTCGCATTTTCTGCGGACAAACTTAATAACTCTGCGCGAACGCTCTTCTCTAACTCTTCACCCGTTACATCTTCTGGAATATCGGGTTCAAAGATTCGTGGTCGAATACGCGATTGATCACGATCTTGCGGAGTAGCGCGAAACCCGCGTGGATCGCTGACTTCACGACCATCGCTAACGTTTCGAGTTGCCCCGCGACGATCACTTGAACCACCACGTGCCGGTAAATCCTCACGGCGGCGATCTTTATTTGGTCCCGTTGCCGGGCGCGATGATGAGGGACGACCCGTTGATGGTCGTGAAGAAGATGATGAGGGACGACCAGTGGAAGGACGAGACGATGGACGCGATGAGTTATCGCGCGCCGAATTTGAGGGGCGCTGCCGATCATCCATTTCGTACTCCTCTATTTAGATTTAATAAATTCAACTCTTCAAAAACTCGTTGATGCAATTGTACTTTGTTGGGGAAATAAAAAAGGGGCACTCGTGAAAGTGCCCCTTTTTATAAAAGAAGTCCGGCGACGTTCTACTCTCCCACAAGGTCACCC
>JBAXFA010000004.1:0-97702 GCA_037140155.1 Actinomycetota bacterium | reverse complement strand
CGTTCACACCACGAAGTTGGTACTGCTGGTCAGATGGAAATTAACTATCGCTTCACCGACATCCTTAGCGCCGGCGATGAATTGATGAAGTTTAAATACATCATTCGTAACGTTGCTTGGGAAGGTGGCAAGACTGCGACCTTTATGCCAAAGCCACTCTTCGGAGATAACGGTTCAGGTATGCACGTCCACCAATCACTTTGGAAAGATGGCAAGCCACTATTCTTCGAAGCAGGAACATATGGCGATCTTTCAGATATGGCGCGTTGGTATATCGGCGGTCTGCTAAAGCACGCACCATCACTTCTTGCCTTCACCAACCCAACCGTAAACTCATACCGTCGTTTGGTTCCAGGATATGAAGCGCCGGTAAATCTTGTTTACTCAGCACGTAACCGTTCAGCATGTATTCGTATTCCAATTACTGGTTCATCACCAAAGGCAAAGCGCGTTGAATTCCGTTGCCCAGATCCATCATCGAATCCATACCTCGCATTCGCTGCGATGTTGATGGCTGGTATTGATGGAATCATCAACAAGATCGAGCCACCTGCCCCAGTTGATAAGGATCTCTATGAACTCGAAGGCGAAGAAGCTGCCGCGATTCCACAGGTTCCGGGATCATTGGAAGCAGTTCTTAATAACCTCGAGAAAGATCATGACTTCTTAACTAAGGGCGGCGTCTTTAGCAAAGATCTCATCGATACATGGATCGAATGGAAGCGTAAGAACGAAGTTGATTACGTGCGCTTGCGTCCACATCCAGCTGAATTCGAACTGTATTACGACATCTAAATCGAATTACCGCAAAAGCCCCGTCGATTATTCGGCGGGGCTTTTGCCTTTCCTTGTAATATCAACACATGGCACTTGATGTACTAATTGCGATCTTCTTCCTCTTTATAGGCATCGAGATTACGGCCACGCTTAGCCACCCGAAACAAATCGTTCTGCCCGCAATTGCCGCACTCGGCGGAATGATCTTTCCGGCTGGCATCTTTCTAGTTCTAAACCCCGGCAGCCAAGCTTGGGCTACTGCAATGCCAACTGATTTAGCACTGGCGCTGGGAGTCTTTGCACTGCTGGGAAAACGCGCAAACCCTGCGGTGCGCATTTTTCTCTTAACTTTGGCAGTTGCAGATGATCTCTTCTCACTAATAGTTCTAGCGCTCTTCTACGGCGATCAGCTAGATATTGCTCATAGCGCTTCCACTTTAGGCGCTGCCGCCCTTGGTGCAGTACTGGCGATCATTCCAAAATTTCCGGTTAAGAAAACCGTTGCCATACTCTCGCCACTCTGCACATATTTTGTAATACCTGTCTATGTGATTGCTAAATTGAGTCAGAGCATCTCACTTGATTCAATTACTTCCAGAATAGCGATGACTCTGACTATGGCTCGAGTCGTTGGCAAGATACTTGGCATCACTCTCTTTGCATGGTTGATAGTGCGTTTTAAACTGGTTCAACTCCCAAGTGGACTTAAGATTTCCGAGATCGCCGGAGTTGGGGCATTGGCCGGAATGGGTTTAACCGTTGCCCTAGTTATCTCCGAAGTCGCTGTCGAAAACAAAACCATTCAAGGGGATGTGAAAGCTGGCCTTATTATCTCGGCGCTAATTTCTGGCGCACTTGGATATCTCTGGCTTAGAAGGATTCCTGTCGCGCAATAGTTCCCTTAGCCAAGTTGTAATGACCGATCGCACCAATGGCTAGCGCCAGTAGCACACCAATATTGGCAAAGGCCCATCCCCCAGTTTTTCCACCAATTAAAAAGAGAAAATACCCCTGCCAAGAAAGCCAACTAGCAAAAGTATTTGTCACAAAACCCCAGCCGATGGCTGAACCTAAGGCCATTAGCGCCAAAGATTTAGCGTTCCAAATTCCATACCGCCCAGAAACGCTATACAGATCAACTTCATCGTAAGCGCGGTTTCTAAGTAAGACGTCAGTTACAAAAATTGCAGACCAGGTAGCAATAGGAACTCCCAAGGTGATTAGGAAACCTTGAAATGGATAGAAGAAATTATCTGCGATCCAAACGATATAGATAGTTCCCGCCAGCATAATTACCGCATCAATGGAGGCGGCAATATGGCGCTTAATTGGCAGTCCTATTGATATCAGCGTTAGACCCGATGAGTAAAGATCGAGAATTGCTCCCCCGACCAGACCTAAAATCGCAATAAGTGCAAATACTCCGAGATACCAAGTAGGAAGCAGCGTTGTTAGCGCACCAATTGGATCCATCGCAATTGCTTTGCCTAACTTTGGATCACTTCCAGCAAGTAGCGCGCCGTAAATTACTAAGGCGATCGGAACAATCGAGGCGCCCAAAACAGTCCAGCCAACTACTGCGCCACTAGATGTTTTACGGGGCAGGTACCGTGAATAATCTGCTGCCGAATTTACCCATCCTAGGCCGATACCAGTAACACCAAATATAAGAGCGCCAATGAAACCTTGCGCATTTCCATTAGGAATTTTGGAAACTGTTTGCCAATCGACTTTGCCCAAAGTCAATGCGATATACAAAACCGTAGCAACAACTGTAATAAGCGTTAGATACTTTTGTAGGCGCATAATCACGCCGTGGCCAAGTACTCCGCCATAGATAGTTAAGCCCACTGCAATCATAAATCCGATCACCATCGCAAGATCATGGTTGATGTGGCCAAGTCGTACAAAAATTGTCCCGGTGGCGAGGGTTGCCAGCGATACTAAAACTGTCTCCCAACCCACAAAAATTAAATATGAGAGCAGCCCTGGAACAAGATTACCTTTGATTCCAAAGGCGGCTCGAGATAAAACCATGGTTGGTGCATTTGATCGCTTACCTGCAAGAGAGCTGAAGCCAACCAATAAAAAGGAGAGACTAGTGCCGACAATTGCTGCAGCAGTTGCCTGCCAGAATGAAATCCCAAAGCCTAAGAAGAATGATCCGTAGGAAAGAGCCAACAGTGAGACGTTGGCACCACACCAAGGCCAGAAGAGCGATGAGGCTTTTCCTGAACGTTCGGATTCAGAAATTACATTGGTCCCATTTAGTTCTAAGTTCAAAGTTTTCGCCTTCTCAATCTATGTCTCTAAGGATCAAACCTTATATGCGAATAAGTTTCTTTATAAACTTTGGTAAGACGAAAACTCATTTACAAGTTGGAAGCCAACTTTTTCGTAAGCGCGTTTTGCGCTGATATTTCCTGCAAAGACACCTAAACCAACATGAGCGACCCCTAGTTTGGCAACACGTGCCAACATTTCTCTCACCAGTTGCCGCGCTAGACCTTTATTTCGATGATCTGAATGCGTGCCGATCGAGGCAAACATCACATGCCCGGTTCGCCATTGCACTAGCGCCCCGAGTGCAACCAATTCACCTGCAATACGTTTCTGCCCCCAAAATAAAATCTCTGGATCATCGGGCCAAACTGATGAATCTGGAGCATGCGTATTTAAAAAGGCGCTGATTTCTTCGCTATCGTTGCCGGTGTCGGCGCTTTCAAGGGCTGCGAATGCATCGGTATCAATTGAGTAAAAATCCCAATCTGCACGATGCTCAAAGCCTTTGGCATCCACGATTAATTCACGTGATGTGGCTAAGCGATCACATTTGAGAATTACAGGATTGTTCCCCAGCGCCATAGCGAAAATGGAGCCATCCTCATCTTTTACTGCAAAGCTCAGACTGGTTGTAGATACAAAGGCTTCGATAAATCGGTGGCTTGGCGCATAAGTAGTAAAGGTTTCTAAATCGTTCTTTCGATCATTTAAAAGGTTGACTACCGTTGCATAATCTTTAATCGAGGAAGAAGTCAAGGAGAAAATCTTTCGTTCCTGGGACTACTGAATATCCGTCTAAATCGGTAATGCCAACTGATGCCAAGACTTCATCATCTACGAAGAAGTTTCCGGTGGTCTCTTTAGAGACGCGATTCAAAATTACATAGGCCGCATCTGCCAGTATCTCTGGAGTGCGACACGCAGCGGTATCAATGCCAGGAATCATCTGCAACGCCGCGGTATCGATTGCAGTGCGTGGCCATAAAGCGTTTACGGCGATTCCGGTCTTACGGAATTCCTCTGACATGCCAAGTACGCACATCGACATCCCGTATTTGGCCATCGTGTAGGCCACATGATGTTGGAACCACTTTGCCTTCATAGATAGCGGTGGAGAAAGCGTCAAGATGTGTGGGTTACGACCAGCTTCAGCAGATGCACGAAGATGCGGAATAGCTGCTTGTGAAGTCAAGAATGTGCCGCGCACGTTTACATCAAACATCAGGTCAAATCGCTTCGCCGGAGTTGCCTCGGTTGGCGTTAAATTAATAGCGCTGGCGTTATTGATCAGGATATCTATTCCGCCGAAAGCTTCTGCAGTTTGTGCAATAGCATCAGTGATCTGGTTTTCATCACGTAAGTCGCATTGGATAGCAAGTGCTGTGCCACCGGCTGCACGAATTTCTTCAGCTGCAGTGTGAATAGTACCTGGCAGCTTTGGGTTGGGTTCGGTTGTTTTTGCAGCGATAGCAACCGATGCGCCATCACGGGCCGCGCGTAGCGCTATCGCAAGTCCGATACCGCGAGATCCTCCAGTTATAAAGATCTTCTTTCCTGATAAATCTCCGGTAATTGTCATTACTTTCCTTTCTTCGCCATAAAGTTCATAAATGCTTCCATCGCTTCTTCAGATTGCAGCGCAAGTGAGAAGAGTTCAAATTCTGCTTTCATGACAGCTGCTACCGCATCATGTTTGCTTGCCTTCAAAAGCGCCTTGGTGTTAATCATCGCTTGTGGCGGATTCTTGGCAATTTGCTTAGCAAGTTCTATGGCCTCATTAATCGGATCTGTTGCAATTGATGCGACTAGCCCCATCTCTTGTGCGCTTTCGGCATCGAAACTTTCGCCAGTAAAGAAGATTCGCGCGGCTCTTTGGTAACCAACTAACAGTGGGAAGAGATAACTAGAACCGGCTTCTGGTACTAAGCCAAGGGATGCAAAAGGCATCGAAAACTTCGTAGATGGAGATGCAATTACAACATCACAATGCAAGAGCATCGTCGTGCCAACACCAACTGCATTTCCCTTAACGGCGGCAATCAATGGTTTCGGAAATTCTAGAAGTGAGCCTAAAAATTTTCCGACATCGCTATCCTGGCTAGTAGGTGGGTTAGCTAAGAAATCTGAAATGTCGTTGCCGGCGGTGAAGTGATCGCCTTCGCTGGTTAAGACAACCGCGCGCACGCCGAAATCTCCTGCAGCTTCATTTAATCCAGCGGCAAGTCCCGCATACATCTCGCGAGTGAGTGCATTCATCTTGCTCGGGCGATTGAAGGTTAAAACTTGGATATCGCCCTCGCGGCGACTGCTGATGTCGGACATTTGCCCATCCTACTGGTTGGCAAACCAAGGAATAAAGGAGCACAATTGAAGCGACGGAGAGGTCAAAATGGCAACGGATATATCTATACTCGCACGAGAGCTCAATCCATTTGAACAATTAGTCCTCGGACTGCTTTGCGAAGGCAAGACTAATTCGGCAATTGCGCGTGAAACTTCACATACCGAGAAGGTAATTGAAAATACTATTGGCCGATCTGCCAAGGCGTTCAATATTAGATCTGATGCAGATACAAACATTAGAGTTTTATTGGCGTTGGCTTTTCGTACGCATTATGGTGACGCGGCTTTCGATCGAATCGGAGTTAATTGTTCGCACCTGGAAATCGGAGCAGATGGCAGATCACTTTGTAACCGCGATATACATTAACTAGATCACAATTTTTTCGGGGCTAGCACTCACCTATTTGGGTAGAGGGCTAGCCCTAACCTTTTTCTGCTTATGGGTTTTGATTAGGAGTATTAATTGACCTGCGCCTAAAGGTTAGGCGATTTAAAGGGAGAGATTAAAATGAAGAGAAAGAGTTTTGACAGAATTGTTACAGCAATTGGTTTTGGGCTTGCGGTTTTCTTATTGATAGCGGCAGGTCTACTCAACTGGGGTGCGGGATTTGCATCAGATGCGGTTAGCTCACAATTAAAGGCGCAAGAAATCACCATCCCCGCAGTAACCGGTAACCCTGATGAATCAGCAGACGTTACAAAATTCTTCGTTGATAATGGCAACAAGATTTTAGGTGATGCTAAGCAAGCTCAAATGTATGCCGATCACTACTTAGGATTCCATTTATCAAAGATGCCAACGTACGCGGCGGCAACTGCAGCAAGTCGTGCGGCGAATGCAGCGATGGCAACCAACCCCGCCGATGCAGCTCTTAAAGCAGATGCAGCTTCCAAATTAACTATGGTTGACACCGTATTCAAAGGAACTGTACTTCGAGGCACTTTGCTAACAGCTTATGCATTCGGAACTTTGGGTTCCATTGCGGGAATCTCCGCTCTGGTATCGCTGGGTGGTGCGCTTGTTATGTTGCTACTTTCAATACTTGGGTTATTTCAGATTCGTCGCGTCCCTGAGGATGCGACGATTTAACCCTCAACTCTCCGTGAGGGCCCCTGCCGCTGATGCTCACCTTGTATCAGCGGCAGGATTTTAAATTAGACTCTGCAAGTGATCGTCCCAAGCCGCATATTTGAATACATAATTGCCGCAATGGTCATTATCTTGGCGCCCGGTCCCAGTGTTTTATTTGTTATAGCTCGCGCGATCGCCTGGGGGCGAAAGGTCGCCATCTTTACAGTTGCTGGCAATGTCACCGGAGCTTTTGCGCTTTCATCGCTTGTCGCTTTTGGTTTAGGTCCAATTCTTTCTCGATCCCATCTTGCTTACTCTGCTGTGCAATGGGGTGGCGGTGCATATTTGGTTTATCTCGGAGTGACAGCAATTCGCGCCCGGAAAATTCATGCCGCTGACATGCGTAACCAAGGACCGATCGTTCCAACTTTCTGGCGTTCTATGCGAGATGGCTTCTGGGTTGGCGCACTAAACCCGAAAGGTCTGGTCTTCTACGCCGCGGTGCTGCCCCAATTTATCGATATCGATCGCGGACATGTGACTTCACAACTTGTACTTCTAGGTGCGCTCTTCTCCATCCTGGCATTTATCTCAGATGGCTCTTGGGGGCTCTTAGCCGGAACTGCGCGCATCTGGTTAGCAAGCGATGAAAAGCGTTTGGAAAAATTACGTGCAACCGGTGGAATTGTGATGGTTACCTTGGGTCTATTGGTCATTGCGTCAGCTGTGCGTGATTTAATCACTTCATGAATTTAAAGATCACAAAGCCACCAGCACCTGCCCGCGACACTATTGCGCCATCAGATTTAACTTTTGGGCTTTCCACTTGCAAGCGCTGCCTTTGGATTAAGTATTGGTTTAAAATTACGATGCCCGGCCAATTTCCATTAGTTAAACCGCTATCTGCTGCACAAGAAGAACATTTTCGTCGCGCTGCAATGCCTGATCTTGATCCCTCGCTTTCACCAGGTGTTGTTAAGCAATGGGGACAATGGGTAAAGAGCGCTCCAATCGAAGTTGATGGCAAGGCCACCCGCTGGCGAATTCTCGGAATTTATGACTTGTTGGCACATTACGATGATGGTTCAGTTGGAATTATCGATTGCAAAGTATCTGACTCAGAACGTGATAACGCCCAGTTTTATGCACCACAACTTGAAGCGTATGCGTATGCGCTAGAAAATCCCGATAAAGGTAAACCCTTTCCTGTCTCTAGCATGGGTCTCTTAGTATGGAAGCTGGCCGGCATCACAGAAACCGCCGATGGCGCACATGGTTTTGGGGTTACACAGCACTACCTACATGTAACGCGGGACCAAGCACAATTTAACTCGCTAATTTCAGATTTAATCGATGTGATTGAAGGCGATTTACCAGCTGCGGGAGCTGATTGCGATACGTGTAATTACTTGGTTAAGCGTTTAGCGATTGAAAGTAATTAACTTTAATCCTCTTCTGTGCTCTTCTTCGCTTTAGTCGCATAAGTATCAACATACTCTTGCCCCGAAAGTGCTTGAATCGTCGACATGATCTTGTCGGTAACATCGCGCAAATGAAGCAAATCTGTTGAATCGCCTTCAAAATACATAGGCTCGCCAAAGATCATCTCAACGCGCATAACCTTTGGCATAACCGTGCCAGTCGGTTGAATTTTCTCAGTATTGAACATAGCTACAGGAACAATTGGCGCACCAGATTCGATAGCTAATCTTGCGATACCTGTACGCCCCTTATATAAACGTCCATCTGGTGAACGAGTACCTTCTGGGTAAATACCAAGACATTTACCTTCTGCTAAAACTTTTAGTCCAGTAATTAACGCAGCCTCGCTGCGACGACCGCCGGAACGATCTACCGGTACCTGACCGAGAGCAATGAAAGTCAATTTCTTTAATAACCCTTTAGGTCCAGGAGATGTGAAGTACTCACTCTTTGCAAGAAAGGTCACTTTGCGCGGAACAACCAGCGGCATAAAAATTGAGTCGCTAAAAGAGAGATGGTTGGAAGCGATGATTATTGGACCCGTACCTGGAACGTTTCGTAGACCCTTTACCTTTGGGCGAAAGAGGATCATCAAAAATGGCGTAAGGAAAGCGCGCAAGATGCCGTAAGGCAGGTTGTTCATGAGGCTAATTTAGCGCCAAAAGGTTGGAATGTGCGAATATGAACCATGGAGCAGCGGTGATGAGCGACAAAGATAAGCACGCCGATGGTCCAGATGATGCCACTGAACGTGAGTTAATCGACATGGAATTCCAATCCATGGTGGAAGGGTTATCGCTGGATGAATCTGCGCCAACTTCTTATTTAGATGAGTTAGATAATTTTGTAGATCAAAATAGATTTAGGGCCCCAAACCCACCACGTAAAAGTATTAAAGAGACTATAAAAGCAGCGGTTCTTTCATTTAAGAAATGGAAAAATGGAAATGGTTACCGTGATGACGATGGAGTCGAACTTTAGATTCGCGATAAGTCAGCTACGCCAACTAAACCGGCATGGTTACCAAGTTCTGCCGCAACAATTTCTGGGTAAGGATGTTTTCCGCTAAACGGGATAAGCCTTAAGGCAGCTTCGCGAGTTGGACCAAGGAATATCTCACCAGCATCAATTACTCCCCCACCTAAAACTATGCAAGATGGATCGATCACAGCACACAACGATGCGATTCCTGCTCCAAGATAACTCGCCATGGTGTTAAAGGCTGCCATCGCTACTGGATCGCCTTCGCGGGCAGCTTCAGTTATATGTTGACCTTTTAGGCCTTCAAGTGTTCCATCGCCGCGCGCCAACAAATTGCGCGCAATATCAGGACTTGCACTTATGGCCTCACGGGCATGGCGCAAAAGTGCAGAACCAGATGAATATTGCTCAAGACAACCGCGAATCCCGCAGCCACACAAATGTCCGTCAGGAACAATACGGATATGACCTAGTTCAGCACCGATTCCAAAAGCGCCTCTGAAGAGCGCGCCATTAAGAATTAAACCTCCACCGACGCCTGTTCCAAGAGTTAACAGCATTAGGTCGCTACGACCACGTCCTGCGCCGAATCTAAACTCTCCCCAGGCTGCAGCATTGGCATCATTTTCTAGAACTATCTGCTTACCCAGAATTTCATTTAATTCTCTATCTAAATTAACGCCATTCCATCCTGCAATATTTGGCGTGGCTAAAATTGTTTCTCGATCAGATGAGATAAATCCAGCCGCTGACACGCCGATTGATTCCACTGGGTATTCCTGCGATAACTCATTTGCCACATCAGCAATTGCTTGAGTAAGTGCGCGGCCACCTTCTCGCGGCGTATCGCGGCGAGCGGTAGTTAAAATTTCACCGTTTTCAGAAACGACTCCACCTAATACTTTGGTACCACCGACATCAATACCGATGGTGTTTGTCGCCATTAATTTAACCCTCTAGATGTTCTTTGAGTTGCTTAAGGGCGTTATCTATCGTGGATTTTTCTTGCTTAGCAATCATCATCGCGGGAATCGGCATGGATAAACCAACTGAGAGCTCATAAGTTACCGCCGTGGAATCTGCATCTAAACTCTTCAACAAGTATGCGCCCTCCATCTTGGTAAGTATGTTGGCATCATCTAGTGAGAAGGTCACCTTGCTAGGCGCCTGACTCCAATCAAAATCAAGAGTTACCACATCCTTTACTGCGCCAGCATCGACCGTTAACTTAGCCTTAGTTGCGCGGCCTTCTGCATCTGTTGCAAGAACATCAACCTTCTTAAAGGCGCCCGACCATTCCGGGTATGAAGCAACGGCAAATAAAGTGGCGCCGACTTCGGCGATGGGGGCATCGATAGTAATTGTTGAACTGCTGAAATCGCTCATGTGTAAAGGTTACCTGTAAAAATAACTTTCCAACCTCTCCCCTTTTTCTGACTCGGGCGCTAGCGTTAGCGCCATGAACGAGATCACAGTCCCAGCCCTTGTCCCGACCGCCTCCACTGGAAACCTCACAAATCTGATCACTGAGCGAGCTTGGTTTGAACCAAATCGCGTGATGATGTCGCGCCCACTTGGTGATGGTTGGCAGAAAGTTTCGGCACAAGAGTTAGATGCTGAAGTTCGAGCAACCGCTAAAGGACTTGTCGCCGCCGGTATTCAGATTGGTGATCGTGTGGCGATCATGGCTCGAACCAGATATGAATGGACGATTCTAGATTTTGCAATTTGGTTTGCGGGTGGATGCGTAGTTCCCATTTATGAAACATCTTCTGCCGAGCAGGTTGATTGGATCTTGAGCGATTCCGGCGCGGTCGGATTGATCGTAGAAACTCCTAGCCATCGCGAATTGGTAAATTCAATTTTGCCTTCACACACTAAAAATATTTGGACTATGACTGATGATGTTCTATCGGTCCTTGCGAAAGCAGGCGCACATATCGGCGATGATGAGATCGACCGTCGACGCAGCGCGCTACTACCGGATACTTTGGCAACTTTGATCTACACATCTGGAACAACCGGCAAGCCAAAGGGCGTCCAATTAACCCACGGAAACTTTTTATCAGAATGTGGAAATGTGGTTGAGGGCGCCAGCGATCTCTTTTTAAAAGCTGGTGGTTCAACGCTGCTCTTCTTACCCGTAGCTCACGTCTTCGGCCGCATGGTTCAAATTGGTGCAATACGCGCCGGTTTGCACTTGGCACATTGCAGCGATCCTGTCGGCCGCTTGCAACCTGACCTTGCATCATTTAAGCCGACCTTCGTTCTTGCTGTACCCCGTATCTTTGAAAAGGTTTACAACGGCGCTGAAGCACGAGCAGATGCTGCGGGTAAGGGAAAGATATTCCGCAAGGCTGCAGAAGTTGCCGTTGCTTATAGTGAAGCGATGGATAAACGCAGCTTCAACCCGCTACTGACGCTAAAGCACGCCTTATTCGACAAGTTGGTTTACTCAAAGATCCGTGCCGCCTTAGGTGGAAACGTTGAAGGAGCTATCTCAGGAGGTGCTCCACTTGGTGCGCGACTCGGACATTTCTATCGTGGAGCCGGAGTGACTATCTATGAAGGTTACGGTTTAACTGAAACCACTGCAGGAGCCACTTTAAATATCACAGGTTCGATAAAGGTTGGTTCAGTCGGAAAACCAATTCCTGGAACAAGTATAAAAATCGCAGATGATGGTGAAGTTTTGATCAAAGGACCAATCGTCATGCGTGGATACTGGCAGAACGATGCGGCAAATGCCGAAGTATTCACCGAAGATCGCTGGTTCAAATCTGGCGACCTTGGAAAGATCGATGAAGATGGATTCCTCTCTATCGTGGGACGCAAGAAGGAACTCATCGTTACAGCGGGAGGTAAAAACGTTGCGCCTGCTGTTTTAGAAGATCGCTTACGTGCTCATCCATTAGTTAGCCAATGTGTGGTCGTTGGAGATAACCAACCATTTATTGCAGCTCTGATCACGATCGATGCCGATGCGCTAAAAAGCTGGATTGTTGCTAATAAGAAAGATGGCGCGACGATTGCAACCCTTACCCAGGATCCCGATTTAATCGCAGTTGTTCAAACTGCAGTTGATGAAGCCAATAAGGCGGTAAGCAAAGCCGAATCAATTCGCAAATTCACGATTCTCCCAACTGATTTCACGATCGCCGGCGGCCAACTCACCGCCAAACTCTCGATCAAACGCCATGTTGTTGCTCAGGAATTTGCTAAAGAAATCAGCGACCTCTTTGCCAAGTGAGCACTCCACAAAGATTTGAGCTCGCGCGCGAAATTCATGATGGAATCGCGCAAGATTTGGTAGCTCTGGGTTACCAACTCGATCTTCTTCTTGCTGACACAGATTCGCAAGAACCTATTCGCAAAGGAATCCGCTCGCTACGTTTTCAGGTAGATGATTTGATTACAAAGACGCGGCGTGAGATGTATCGACTTCGCCAAGGCGGAGAAGACTCTGTTCAAGAAAAGATCACAAGAGCTGCATCGGAGATCTGTGGGCCTCTACTTAAGCGGCTGGAATTGGCAGAGTTCGATATTCCTACCGCTGCTGGGATAGAAATTACAGCAATCGCTACCGAGCTTTTGCGCAATAGTGCGCTCCACTCTAGGGGTAGCGAGATTGAATTGATACTGAGCAATGTTCAGAATCACACCTGCCTAGAAGTGCGCGATAACGGAGTAGGAGGTGCGACCTTGGATAGTTCACGTTTAGGTTTGATCGGGATCAAAGAACGTACCGAACTCCTCGGCGGCGTCTTTTCTTACCACTCGGATAGTTTTGGAACACGTGTCGCAATAACGCTTTGAAGGCTAATGCGCAGGCAAAGGTTTTGCTAATAGATGATCATCCAACGGTAAGAGCCGGAATCAAGCGCGCCCTTGATGACGCAGGGATAAATTGTTGTGGTGAAGCAGCTACGCGCGCTGAGGCTTTCGCGCAGATAGCTCACAAATCACCTGATGCGGTAATTCTCGATCTAAATCTGCCCGATGGCTCTGGACTCGATGTAGTGCATTGGATTCGCAAAAACTCACAGGATATGGCGATTGTTATCTTGACTATGAGCGATGAGGAGAACCAATTAATCGCCGCGATGCAAGCCGGCGCTAGCTCATTTGTTAAGAAGAGCGCCCCGGTCAGCGAGGTAATAACTGCTCTAAAAAGTTCACTTGAACTTCCAAAAAATTTCAGTGCACAAGGAATTGCGGCTGCGCTCAAAAACTCGCAAGCAATAAAACTGCTGACTCCACGTGAAATTACCGTTCTGCAGGCGCTATCCCAACCTGGTACCAATAAAGAGCTAGCAGATAAATTATTTATTTCGGAGTCGACTTTTAAGACACACCTTGCGGCGATTTATCGAAAGTTGGAAGTCAAGAATAGATTTGCTGCGGTAGCCAAAGCTAGAGGCCTTAATTTACTTTAAGTAGGTCAGCGAACTTGCTTGACCAAATCTCCCATCGCCAAGTTGAATAAATCCATTCTCGGCCTCGCCTTCCCATCGCAACAGCTTGTGCCGGGTTATCAAATAAGTAGATGGCAGCTTGTGCTATCTCACTCGAGTTTCTTCCATCTACCGTGATTCCAGTTTCGCCTTCTAATACTGCATCGGGGGCTCCCCCAGATTTGCCAGCGATAACCGGAAGTTCACACGCGCTAGCTTCTAAGTAAACGATTCCCAGGCCTTCAACTTCCAGGCCAGCCAAGCGCGAACGGGATGGCATCGCGAAGATATCTCCAACGCATATATATCGCGGCAACTCGTCGTGTTGGATACGGCCGATAAAAGTTATGGCGCTTTCTAACTTCAGATCTGTAACTAATTGCTCTAGATGCTCTCGGTAAGGTCCTGCTCCGACCATCAATATATGAGCATCTGGATGGCGCCGCAAAATCTCAGGCATCGAAGAAATTAGCGAATCTTGGCCTTTACGATGAACTAAACGTCCGACGCTGACGATAACTTTTTTATCTTTCAAGCCAAGTGCTGATCGCAATTGCAGA
The DNA here is from genome assembly GCA_037140155.1 of Actinomycetota bacterium. Classification (GTDB taxonomy): domain Bacteria; phylum Actinomycetota; class Actinomycetes; order Nanopelagicales; family Nanopelagicaceae; genus Planktophila. The sequence continues at coordinate 83,750 of JBAXFA010000004.1, read as the reverse complement.
GCCGATGGCTGCGGAGAAAAGTGTTTCGTATCAATACCTGGCGCAATTTTCACCATGGCAGCTTTGGCGGTTTCGGAAAGGGCGCGCGAAATTTCGCGACGGGTAAACTCTCCTAAGTACGTTAGATGATCGACCTTTTCTCCGATATATCCAATCGCCCATTTAAATGGCCAGAGTTTGGCCCACCAGACTTCATGGCCATGCGTTATCGCGATAATTTTCTTAACACCAGATTTGCGAAGTCCGCCTGCCATAACAGCCAGTGGTGCAGCCGCGCCGAAAAGCGCCACCTTTATCTCTTCTGCTATTACAATTTTTTGTACTGCGCGAGAAACACGTGGCGTAGGCAGAAGAATCTTTGTGCGATCTCGGATGACACGCACTCCAAATTGATCTGACCATGTTTTATCGTATTCATCGGTATCGCCTTGCGCTGATGTGTAAACAATTACTGAACCAATAGGTAAGCGTTCAACGAGCCCCATTACAAAGGTTTCGATTCCCCCGGCGCGAGGTCCGAAGTCATTGGTAATGCAAAGGATTTTTTCTGTCATGTAGGTATCTCTAAATTAATTCAGTAGTTAGAGGCGACGAGCGCCTATATATGCTTTGCGCCCGAGATTAAAGGCATCAGCAACTTTTACGCGCGAACCTGGTCGAGGCGCATGGACCATCTTTCCGCCACCGAGATAAATTCCCACATGCGATATTGGCCGACCAAAGAAGATTAAATCCCCGGGAAGCAGATTGGCGCGCTTTACTGACTTTCCATATCCATATTGCGCCCGCGCCGAATGTGGCAGCGATACTCCAGCATCTTGGAAGGCTTTCATGGTTAGCCCCGAACAATCCCAGTAAGTCATACCCGCAGCGCCAAAGACATATCTGTCACCAATTTGTTTCAGGGCAAATTGCAACGCCTTACCGGCGCGACCGGAAACTCCTGAAGCTAACTTGGCAGCCGCAAGTGATGATGCTTGATCCGCATCTTCTTCTTCTAGCGCAAGTCGAGCGAGCCTTTCACGATCTGCCTGCTTCAAATTTGCCAGAAGCGCTTCTGCCTCCGCCAGCTTTGCCGTCGCTTGCGCGCTCTGTGCCGCCAACTTCTTCTGCGCCGCTTTAACTAACGCTAATTTGTCATTAACGGTTAGTGAAGTTGCAGTGAGTTTCTGTTTTGCAGCTTGGAATTTTCGTAGTTCTACCGATTTTTTTCGGGTAATCGCCTCTAAGGAACCAGCTGCAGACAGATACAAGGCGGGATCGGAGGAGAAGAGAAGTTCTAGGCTCTGACTTAATCCACCAGTTTTATATTGCTCAATTGCTATCGCACTTAAATTCTTTGAAAGCGCACTAACGCTCTGACTTTGAACCGCTGCCTTTGCTTGAATTCCAGATAGCGTGCGATTTAGCGAAGCTAATTTAACTTTCGCTTCCTGTGCTCCTTCGGCAGCCGAGGCAGCCTCATCTTGCAATTGGCGTACTCGCGCTTGAACTTGCTCGAGTGTTTGGGCAGCTTGCACCGGCGGTGCGATAAAAATCGGCGCCGCGAGAGCGATGGCGGCAATTAAAATTACACCTGCAGATCGCGCACGCAGAGTGAAGTTAATTGATGACATAAGAGTTCAAGGCTAATGGGCGTTATTGCGCATACTCAACTCAAGGTAAGCGTGGCAAGGCTGTGAATTTATACTTTTTTCACCCTTTCAGGCGGTGTTAAAGCGTAGCGGCCTCACAATTCCACGTGATGAGAGTAGATCTATGGCATCGGCAGTGGAATCAGGGATCTCACATCGAGCAGGCTCGCTCTTCTTTGAGATGAAAAATGTGAGGATGCAATCTTCGCAACCAATATCTCGAACCGCACATGTATCGCATGAAATGATCATGAAAAAAATATAACGGCCTGCACTGACATGGCCTCTGGTGGCGATAGCCTTTAGAAATGTCGGTCTATGCAACCCTTGTCGTTGGAAGCGATGGGTCGACCACAAAGGCAGGTAGCTCAAGGGGTATCGCAAGCGGGGTAGATCGCACCGCTTTTCTAGAACGGCGACGAAGTGCAGATTTCCTTCTTATCGGCGGTGAAACCGCTCGCTGCGAGCCGTACCACCGCAGCCCAGTTCCGGTCGTAATCGCTTCTCGCTCCATGATCAACGCCTTAGCCGATAACCGTTTGGCTCATTGGTGGAATCTCGCGCCGACTGCAGCTTTAGCGAAGGGGATAAAAGAATTTGGCTCCAATGTATTGGTGGAGTCAGGGCCAGCGCTAATAAATGAGTTAATTGAAAATAAGGTTTTAGATGGAATCTATTTGAGCGTCACAGCGATTGCTGGCGGTGAAAATCGAATAAATATTGAGGAGCTATTGGCAAATTTCCAAGAAGTACATCGCGATGTAATTGACGGTACAACTTTTATAACGGCTAAAACGCTGAAATAATTGCAACTCCAGCAACAGCTGCTAGGACACCAACGTATTGAACTCGGTGCAGCCGCTCGTGTAAGAATTGATATGCCAGGACAGCGGTGAAGATTGGATACAGCGCTCCCAGCACCATTGACAAAGTTAAATTGCCTTTTGTGGTGGCAACTCCTAAAAGTAAGTTAGCTAAGAAATCAGCGCAACCAACAAAAATTAGAACTGGAGACAATTTCCAGGTTAGCCCGCCTATGGTGCGATATTTCGCAAGAATTCCGAGTGAGACAAAAAATGTAGTCGCACGCATCATCACCATTGTCATAAGCGCACTACCTTGCGAACCGATCGCCATAAATACCAACGCGGTTCCAAACCCTCCTGCAGCGCCAAGTGCCAAGATCAGCGGCTTAATCGGCAAATCTTTCGCAAGTTCAGGTCCGCTTGCTAAGAATGCACCGACGATCGCTAAAGCTGCACCTATAGAGAGAATTAGCGATAAGCGATCACCTTTAATAAAAAATGCGTAACCCACTGGAATCAAGGCAGATAATCCGCTAATCGGAGATACAACTCCCATACGACCCGTTGATAGTCCTGCATATAAACAAATTAAACCCAAGTAACCAAGGATTCCAGCGCACGCACCAGGAATAAAATAACCGCCTTTGCCAAAGGCGTTCGCTGAAAAATCTCCACCAACTACAGCCAAGATGATGCCAAAGACCAATCCGATCGCTTGTGTTACGCCGAGAACTGCGATCGCCGGATATTTCTTACTCAGCTTTCCACCATGATAGTCGGCGGTTCCCCAGAGCAGACTTGAAAAGAGCGCTAAAAACGTGGCCATAGCAGCAAGGTTACACAGCGCTGCGCCCCGCCTCCCACTTAAAAAGGCGCGCCATCTTTAGAATTAACTAGTGGATGTAGCCCAATTCAATCGCATGATCGATCATCTGCGCACTGTTACTCCAAGACCTGAAATTATTCTCGAAGAAGTTCCTGCACCGCAAAAATTAGCGACCTACTCTTTTGCCTTCACCGCCGATGTTTCCAATGGCTTACTTGGCGATGCGGAGGATGAGATTGCATCGGGGCGTTTTGTTCTTCTGCACGAACCCGGTGGACAAGATACTTGGGAAGGCGAATATCGCTGCGTAACATTTTTAAGTGCAGATGTAGATGAAGCGATGCAAGATGATCCACTGCTCCCAGAAGTTGGTTGGACTTGGCTCCTTGATTCACTTGCTGCTGGAGGTTGTGAATTTACTGCTCCGAGCGGAACTGTTACCCGCGTCTCCAGCGCATCATTTGGAAAGTTATCACCTCGCAATGATGAGTCAGAGATTGAGATTCGCGCATCCTGGAGCCCAATAATCAAAGATGGTGACGAGATGATTTCTCACGTCCTAGCGTGGTGCAACCTCTTGGGCGAAGTTGCTGGGCTGCCACCAATTGTTGAAGGGGTTGCGCCTATTTCTGCAGCGCGTCGTAAGGCGTAATTAAACTGTTGCGATTTTTTAACTGGGTAGCTAATTTGGCCATAAATTATGGAAAATAATCTGGAAAGTGCAGCAGAAGTTCTGTCTGCCGAAGTTGCCCCGGACCCAACTGCAGTTCCCCTCTTGGCGCCGGCTGGAGGCGTTCCAGTCATTATTGATAACGAGTCGCTTTTTGAAAACGCCTTGGAAGAGTTGGCTAACGGTTCGGGTCCATTTGCCGTAGATGCCGAACGCGCATCCGGTTTTAAATTTAGCGCGCGTGCATATCTGATCCAGATTAAACGCCACGGCGGTGGCCTGCATCTAATCGACCCCATCCCCTTCGGCCCAGGCCATCAACTCTTTAACAGGTTAAATACATTACTAAACAGCGATGAAGTAATTCTGCATGCCAGTACACAAGATTTACCTTGTTTGCGTGAACTAGGGATTAATCCGCAGCGTTTATTTGATACCGAACTCGGCGGACGTATCGCCGGCTTGCCACGAGTCGGGCTGGGTCCGTTACTAGAATCTTTAATGGAAGTATCACTTGCCAAAGAACATTCGGCTGCAGATTGGTCGCAGCGCCCACTTCCTAAAGAGTGGCTAAATTATGCAGCTCTAGATGTTGAGTTATTGATTGAGCTCAGAGATAAAGTCTATGGACTCTTGGTTGCTGCAAATAAATGGGAATGGGCCCGAGAAGAATTTCAATCGATTTTAGATGCTCCCCCAGCACCTCCCCGAGTTGACCCTTGGCGACGAACTTCGGGAATGCATAAAATAAAAAAGCGAAATCAATTAGCCGTAGTTCGCGAGCTATGGACGGTGAGAAATGAGATTGCGCAAGAAGTCGATATTTCGCAAGGTCGTTTACTATCTGATGCAGCAATCGTTGAAATCGCAATGGTGGCCCACACTAAAGCGATTAAGACAAAGAAGGATTTAGAACGTGTTTTAAGGCCAATTGGTTTGCGAGCGCGATGGATGGAAAATGTTGCATCGTGGATCAGCGCAATCTCAGATGCACTCGCACTTAGCGAAGACCAGTGGCCGCAAGTTCGTACCGATTCTGACTCGCTGCCACCGCTGAAGATTTGGCGCGAGCGCTTCCCCGAAAAATATGCCCCGCTTTCTCATGCCAAGGCGCGCCTTAGCGCCAAGGCCGAGGAGCTCTCTATTCAATTAGAAAATATGATCACCCCGGAATATGTCAGGCGTATCTGCTGGAACGCGCCCAAGGGCGCAGTAGCCCAGGCTCTGACCGCGCTAGGCGCGCGTAACTGGCAGGTTGAGATCACCGCCCCCATTCTCGAATCAGCTCTTTTGGAGACTATTCCGCTGGCCATCCCCGAGTCGGCAGGCACTGAAGAAGCGGCCGAGTAGATGTGATGAATTACGCAACACTTAAGTTGCGTAATTCGCCGACCAGTTCTAGATTTAACCCATGCTCAGCACCTTCGTGATCGCCCTTCGTGAGGGGCTAGAAGCCGCCCTCATTGTCGGCATCTTGGTCGCCTACCTAGTCCGCAGCGAGCGCCGCCATCTCCTAAAGCCACTTTGGACTGGTGTGGCCATAGCTATCGCCGCCAGCCTTGGCTTTGGAGCGATTCTCTCTTTCACATCTACTGAGTTAACACCTAACGGTGAAAAACTCTTTGCGGGGTCGACTTCATTTATCGCAGTCGGTCTCGTTACATGGATGGTCTTCTGGATGAAGCGCACCGCTCGTACTTTGCGTAATGACCTACACGGCAAAGTCGATAGCGCAATTATGGGAGGCCCAATAAGCCTTGCCCTAGTGGCTTTTTTCGCTGTTGTTCGCGAAGGTTTAGAAACTGCGCTCTTTATCTATGCCAACTTTAAAACTGTCGGCGCCGCATCTTCTGCCACAGTTGGATTAGTTCTCGGATTAACACTTGCTATCGCACTCGGTTATTTAATTTACAACCGATCTGTGAAATTAAATCTTTCAAAGTTCTTCACGGTAACTGGCGTGGCGCTAATAGTTGTTGCCGCCGGCGTTCTCTCTTACGGTGTCCACGAATTCCAAGAGCTTGGTTGGCTGCCAGGTGCAGATACCTTTATCTGGGATGTGACCCCATGGATTGCTAAAGAGTCGATCCTCGGATCAATCCTGGGTGGCACCGTTGGTTTTGATACCACCACATCTTTCCTTCAATTCTTTGCTTGGGCGGGATATCTCATCGCCACCTTGGCGCCATACCTATCTAAAAAGAGCCCAGCGCCCGTACGCGTTCCTGCCGCCGTCTAGTTCTGCCTGTTCCGCTTTCTACTACTGGCGAGTAACCTATCCCTAGAAGTTGCTATGTCCGAAAAGCCTCTAGAAAAGCTGTAGAAAGTAGCCCAGATGTCTCGCACCGTTGTCCTAGTCGATGCTGTCCGTACTCCATTTGGAAAGGCCGGCAGCATGTACTCCGGCACTCGCGCCGATGATCTGATGGTGCGTGCGATGCGCGGCCTGCTAGAACGCAATCCCAATGTGAAGCCAAGTGATATCGAAGATGTTGCGATCGCAGCTGCGACACAAACTGGCGATCAAGGAATGAATATCGGCAGAAGCGCTTCCTTGCTAGCGGGTTTGCCAAACACAGTTCCGGGGTATTCCGTTGATCGTTGGTGTGCGGGCGCAATGACTGCAACTACTTCCTTAGCTGGCGCAATTGCGATTGGATCTATTGATCTAGCCATCGCAGGTGGCGTAGAACATATGGGAAATCACCCAATTGGTGAAGGTATAGATCCCAATCCAAGATTTCTAGCAGAGAAGATTGTGGAGCAAGATGCGCTCGCTATGGGAGCAACTGCTGAACGTTTACATGATCGCTTTCCGCAATTAACTAAAGAACGCGCCGATCGTTTTGCATATAACTCACAGATGAAAACTGCTGCGGCATATGCAGCTGGAAAGATTCAGCGTGACTTGATTCCAACTGCTGCCCGTATTGCTGAAATCGGTTGGGGTATTGCAACTGTCGATGAACCGCCTCGTCCAACAACAACGATGGAAGGCCTGGCAACTCTTAAGACCCCATTTCGTCCCGCCGGTCGCGTAACGCCCGGCAATTCATCTGGACTTAACGACGGGGCAACTGCCGCACTTCTTGCCAGTGAAGATAAAGCGAAAGAACTTGGGCTAACTATTAAAGCGAAGTTAATTTCATTTGCCTTCGCTGGCGTTGAGCCAGAAGTTATGGGTTACGGACCAGTTCCTTCAACTATTAAGGCGCTGGCAAAAGCAGGACTACAAATATCAGATATCGGCGCCTTTGAAGTAAATGAGGCATTTGCAGTACAAGTAATCGCATTCTTAGATCATTTTGGAATCGCCGATGATGATCCGCGAGTCAATCCATACGGTGGCGCAATTGCGGTTGGCCATCCCCTAGCTTCATCTGGAATTCGCTTGATGCTTAATTTGGCGCGCACCTTTGAAGAACGCACCGATGTTCGTTATGGCTTGACCACTATGTGTATCGGACTTGGCATGGGCGGCAGCGTTATCTGGGAGAACCCGCACTTCACAGGAGGTAAGAAGTAATGGCTACCGAAATGGCTTTGCCCGAGGGCGCACCTGAAGAAGTAATCACCAACGCGCTAGTACGCGATGTCGACCTAACTCCATTTGGCCACAAAGGTTCGCTCGCGCTGATCACATTAGATAACGGTTTAGACCACAACCGTCCCAACACCTTCGGTCCCCAATCACTTGCTGCGCTAGATAGCGCGATAACAGATGCAATCGGTCGCGCACCTGCTGCCATTGCAATTACCGGCAAGCCCTTTATCTTCGCCGCTGGTGCCGATTTATCAGCCCTATCCTTTTTAACCAAGCGCGAACAATCCCTTGCGATTGGAAAACTTGGCCACGATGTATTTCGCCGTTTAGATGAATGTGGAATTCCAACTTTCGCATTTATAAATGGTCTGGCTCTTGGTGGCGGACTCGAAGTTGGTCTGCATTGTAATTACCGAACTTTGGCATCTACCGCCTTTACTGGGCTGCCAGAAGTCTTCCTTGGACTTGTTCCAGGTTGGGGTGGAGCGACAATTTTGCCGAAACTAATTGGTCCAGAACGTGCCGTGCAGGTAATCATGCTTAATGCGCTAAATAACAACACGATGATGAAAGCTAAGGATGCTTTGGCACTCGGTGTTGTTGACGCCGTTTACGAACCTGCCGATTTCTTAGAACGCTCTGTTGCCTTCGCAGCGAGCGTTCTATCTGGAAAAAATAAGATCGAGCGGAAAGATTATTCAAACGACCCTGCTTGGGATACCGCACTTGCAACTGGTAAGGCTGCTGCGCTAAAGAAATATGGTGGAGCCGAGATTGCATCTCCTATGCGCGCCCTTGAATTAATTGCAGCTGCACGTACAAATACACGCGGTGCTGGTTTTGATGCTGAGGATCAGACACTTGCTGATCTGACTATGTCTGATCCACTACGCGCATCTCTTTATGCATTTAACTTAATTCAGAAGAAGCGTAAGAAAGTAGAAGGTGCTCCTAAGCCAGCCCTTGCTCGCAAAGTAACGAAGGTCGGGGTTGTCGGTGCCGGTTTGATGGCTTCGCAACTGGCGTTGCTGCTACTTCGCAATTTGAAATGTCCTGTTGTAATGACAGATATCGATCAAGAGCGCGCCGATAAAGGTGTGGCCTGGGTAAAGAATGAACTAAGTAAATTAGTTGAGAAGAAGCGGATGAGTGAAGAATCTGCCCGCCGCCTCTCACTTCTAATTAGCGGTTCGGCTGATCAGGCAACCTTTGCCGGTTGTGATTTTATTATTGAAGCGATCTTCGAAGAGCTCTCACTTAAGCAGGAGCTCTTTAAGAAGCTAGAGACGATAATTTCTCCGGAATGCGTACTAGCAACGAATACCTCATCTCTATCGGTTGAACGGATGAGCGAAGGACTCGCTAATCCAGAGCGTGTTGTTGGCTTCCACTTCTTTAACCCAGTTGCAGTTATGCCTTTGCTAGAGATTGCACGTACTTCCAAGACTGACGATGCCACGACTTCTACCGCAGTTAGCGTTGGTAAAGAACTTAAGAAGACGATGATCATCTGTAAAGATGCGCCTGGCTTTGTCGTAAACCGCCTACTGACTCGCTTTATGGGTGAAGTTACCGATGCAGTCGATGAGGGCACCGCTCCCGATGTCGCCGATAGCGCAATGCGCAGTATTGGTTTTCCAATGTCTCCCTTTGAACTCTTGGACTTAGTTGGCCCCGGAGTTGCCCTGCATGTCTCGGAAACCTTGCACGCAAATCTCGGAGATCGTTATCGCATCTCTCCCACTATGCAAGCGATGGTTGCGGCAAAGGTTCGCAACTTCTATATCAAGGGCAGCGATGGCAAAGTCATTGCAAACCCAGAAGCGCTAGCGTTAATTAAGCAAGGCACAAGTGCATCGACGGCTGAACAAGTTCGCGATCGCGCACTGAAGGCGTTGGCTGTAGAAGCGCGGATGATGCTCGATGAAGGCGTCGTTGCAACCGCTGCCGAAATTGACCTTTGTATGTTGATGGGTTCAGGTTGGCCGATGCACTTAGGCGGAATTTTGCCGTACTTAGATCGCGAAGGAATTAGCGAAGCGGTTTGCGGTCAACGTTTTCACGCGCCGGGGATTGCATCTCTTCCATAATTGAACTCTCGTTGGCAGAACCGTTAGAGCTATTCCATTCAACGATGCTGCGCGCGATATTCTGAGCAGTGATTCCGAGGTCTCCTAGGATCTCGCTGCGCTTTGAGTGTTCGATAAATTCCAGCGGAACACCGATCGAATGAATTGGTGTAACAAGCCCTGCCTCGCGAAACATCTCAGAGATTGCGCTAGCAATTCCTCCATGTTTAATTCCATCTTCGAGAACTACAACGCTCTTATACCTTTGCGCAATTGTGGTCAGAGATAACGGAAGCGGTTTGACCCAACGGGGATCAATCACTGTTACGCCAACGCCTTCGCGATATGCCATTGAAGCGGCTTCAACTGCGATCGCTGCCATCGCGCCGATACTTACCAATAAGACATCTGCACTTTCGCCACGGTAGAGAACATCAATTCCATCGCGCCGCTCAAAGGCTGGAATATCACTTTGCACAGCGCCTTTTGGATATCGCACCATTGAAGGCGCATCAGAGATTGTGACCGCTTCACGTAGCGTCTCACGCAAGCGCGCGGCATCGCGCGGCGCAGCTACATGCATAGTTGGAACAATTCCGGTTAGCGCTAAATCCCAAATTCCATGATGCGATGGGCCATCATCACCCGTTACGCCGGCGCGATCCAGTACAAAAGTTACGCCCGCCTTGTGAAGAGCAACGTCGAGAAGCAGTTGGTCAAAGGCGCGATTTAAGAAAGTTGAATAAACCGCAACAACAGGATGCAAACCGGCATATGCCATTCCGGCTGCGCTCGTAACAGCATGTTGTTCGGCGATACCAACATCGATTGTGCGATCAGGGAAGACTTTCTCAAAGGCATCTAGCCCAGTTGGCCCCAGCATCGCCGCGGTAATCGCAACGATATCTTCGCGTTCGCGCGCGATCTCAATTAGCTCTTGCGAAAATACCTTGGTCCAACTAGTTGAACTCTTAGAAAGTGGCGCACCTGTTTCAGGATCGACTATGCCGACGGCGTGGAATTTCTCCGCTTCATCATCCATGGCAGGCTTATGGCCCCGACCTTTTTCGGTTATGGCATGAACAAGTACTGGTTCACCAAATTCTTTCGCTTTAAGTAGCGCTCTCTCCAAAGCTGCAATGTCATGACCATCGATTGGACCCACATATTTCAAGCCCAGATCTTCGAACATGCCTTGTGGGGCGACGATATCTTTGATGCCCTTCTTCATGCCGTGCAAAGTTTCATAAATCGGAGCACCAACAACCGGGGTCTTGTGAAGAACTTCCTTACCCCAATCAAGGAAACGTTCGTACCCCTTAGTCACGCGCAGCGTCGCTAGATATGTCGCCAGACCGCCAATCGTCGGTGAATACGAGCGTTCATTGTCGTTTACTACGATTACTAAATTGCGCTTTTCGGTTGCGGCAATATTATTTAGCGCTTCCCAGGACATTCCTCCAGTTAGTGCACCGTCACCAACAACAACGACGACATGGCGATCAGACTGCCCAGTTTGTGAAAAACCAAACGAGATTCCATCTCCCCATGAAAGTGCAGTTGAGGCATGTGAATTTTCGATTACATCGTGCTCGCTCTCGCTGCGATTTGGGTAACCTGCAATTCCACCGCGTTGGCGAAGGCCATCAAAACTATCAGCGCGTCCGGTAATAATTTTATGAACATAGGATTGGTGTCCGGTATCAAATAAGACAACATCGCGCGGTGAATCAAAGGTGCGGTGAATTGCCAGAGTTAACTCAACTACACCTAGGTTCGGCCCCAAATGGCCACCGGTCTTAGATACTTTGGTAATCAGAAATTGGCGAATCTCATCGCTGAGCAGGTTTAGCTGAGCAAGGTCCAACTTTTTAACGTCGGCGGGCGACTTAATTTGCTCAAGCATTCCAATAGTCTAGTTTGCAGCAAGCAAATTCGCGATATTTAGTTCAAAAGCGACCTTAAAACGTACTGCATAATCCCGCCATGGCGATAATAATCACCTTCGCCAGGTGTATCGATTCGCACCTTTGCGGCAAATGACTTATCCCCCGCAGTCACTTGCACCTCTTTAGGAATCCCACCGCTATTTAGAGCAGTAATTCCTGAGATCGCAAAAACTTCACTACCCGTTAAACCAAGTGATTGCGCAGTGTCGCCATCTTTAAATTGCAAAGGAAGAACTCCCATTCCAATCAAATTCGAGCGATGGATTCGTTCAAAGCTTTCTGCGATAACAGCGCGCACGCCGAGCAGAGCAGTGCCCTTGGCCGCCCAGTCACGCGATGAGCCCGATCCATATTCTTTGCCAGCAAGAATAACCAATGGAACTCCTGCGCTTTGATAGGCAATAGATGCATCGTAAATAGTGCTCTGATCTCCACCGTTAAGGAAGTTACGAGTAAAGCCACCTTCAACACCATCTAGCAACATATTCTTTAAGCGAATATTTGCGAAAGTTCCACGGATCATCACTTCATGGTTACCGCGACGTGACCCATACGAGTTGAAATCTGCTCGCGCTACGCCATGTGCTTCTAAATACTTTCCAGCAGGGGAATCAACTTTAATATTTCCGGCAGGTGAGATGTGATCTGTTGTCACGGAATCTCCCAGAATTGCCAGAACGCGTGCTCCAGCGATATCGGTTACTGGAGTTGGGTTAGCCGGCATGCCATCAAAGTAAGGAGGCTTGCGAACATATGTTGATTGCGCATCCCATTCAAAGGTTTTACCAGTCGGAGTATCTAGTGATTTCCAACGGTGGTCGCCATCAAAGACGGTCGCATAATCTTTCTTGAACATCTCAGAAGATATTGATGAGTCAATAACATCTTGAATTTCTTTCGCGCTCGGCCAGATCTCTGCTAGCAAGACATCTTTGCCGTCTTTATCTTTGCCAAGTGAATCCTTCTCGAAATCATGGTCCATGGTGCCAGCTAGCGCGTAGGCAACAACCAATGGAGGTGAAGCCAGGTAATTCATCTTCACATCTGGGCTGATACGACCTTCGAAGTTGCGGTTTCCAGAAAGCACTGCAGTTACCGCTAAATCATGTTCGTTAACAGACTTACTGATTTCAATCGGTAGCGGACCTGAATTACCGATACAAGTTACGCAGCCATATCCAACTAAGTTGAAGCCAAGTGCTTCCATATATTTAGTTAAATCTGCTCGATCGTAATAATCGGTGACAACTTTTGAACCAGGCGCCAAAGTAGTTTTAACCCAAGGCTTTGAAGTCAGGCCGCGTTCTACCGCTTTCTTGGCAAGGAGCGCAGCTCCGATCATGACTGATGGATTAGATGTATTTGTGCAAGAAGTAATCGATGCGATAACTACATCGCCATTTTTGATAGTTGTATCTTTGGCGCCAACTTTAACGGGATAGGCCTCTTTACCGGTCTTGTCCGTTAAGTAAGTTGGAAGAATCTTTTCAAATGAACTCTTCGATGCGCTAAGTGAAATACGATCTTGCGGACGCTTTGGACCGGAGATTGATGGAACAACAGTCGATAGATCTAATTCAATATGCTCAGAAAAACGTGGGCTGATCGCTGGGTCATGCCACATGCCTTGTGCCTTGGCATATTGCTCAACCAAGGCAACTTGATCATCGCTGCGACCAGTTAAACGCAGGTAACGCAAGGTTTCTTCATCAATCGGGAAGATCGCACAGGTAGAACCGTATTCTGGGCTCATATTGCCAATAGTTGTTCGGTTTGCCATCGGTACAGCTACAACTCCTGGGCCATAAAATTCTACGAACTTTCCAACCACGCCATGCTTGCGAAGCATCTCGGTAATAGTTAGTGCCATATCAGTAGCCGTTGTTCCAACTGGCAGTGCGCCGCTTAATTTAAATCCAACTACGCGCGGGATTAACATTGAAACTGGTTGGCCCAAGAGCGCTGCTTCTGCCTCAATGCCGCCAACTCCCCATCCGAGGACGCCCAAGCCGTTAACCATGGTTGTGTGTGAATCTGTACCAACGACGGTATCTGGATATGCACGAAGCACTCCATTTACCGTGCGGGTCATAATTACTCGAGCAAGAAATTCGATATTTACTTGGTGGACGATGCCTGTACCAGGTGGCACAACTTTAAATTCATCAAATGCGCCTTGTCCCCAGCGCAAGAAGCGATAACGCTCGCGATTGCGCTCATATTCAATATCTGTGTTCTTCTCAAAAGAGTCCTTAGTGCCAAAGACATCTGCGATAACTGAGTGGTCGATTACCAGCTCAGCTGGAGCCAATGGATTTACCTTTGCGGGATCTCCCCCAAGATCAACGATTGCCTCACGCATCGTTGCTAAATCCACGATGCAAGGCACGCCGGTGAAATCCTGCATAACTACACGTGCTGGAGTGAATTGGATTTCGGTATCAGGTTCAACGGCTGGATCCCATTGCGCTAGCGCTTTGATGTGATCAGCGGTGATGTTGGCACCATCTTCGGTGCGCAGGAGATTTTCTAAAAGAATCTTAAGTGAGAAAGGAAGGTCGGCCGCGCCCTCGATCTTTGAAATGTCAAAGATTTCAAAGTCTTTACCGGCAACGTTTAAATTCTTCTTGGCGCCTAGCGAATTCTTACTCATTTCATTCCCTTACTCAATTTATCTTGATATCAAGATACCTTATCTTGAGTAAATAAGGCAACCGTTTCGATGTGGTGAGTCATAGGAAACAGGTCAAAGGCGCGGATCTTTGCGATCTCAAAACCGACCGCGCTTAAATAGGTTGTATCTCGCGCCAGCGCCGCCGGATCGCAAGCGACATAGATAATCGAACGCGGCTTTAGCGCGACCATAGCCGCTACCACTTCTCTGCCAGCGCCCTCGCGCGGTGGATCCAAAACAATTACATCTACTTTAGTAAAACGCGGCAATAGCTTTGCGACATCTCCGGTGTGCACCTTCACATTGCTATATCCCGCAAAGTTACGCATCGCATCGGCAGTAGCGCTTTTACTTCCCTCGACAATATCTACGCTTCCACTCTCACCTATAACATCCAAAAATTGAGAGGTGAATAAACCAACCCCACCGTAGAGATCCAATACCTGATCACCGGCTTGTAAATTCGCGAATTCATTTACTACTTGGGTCAGAACCGTTGGAGCTAATTTATGGCTCTGCCAGAAAGAGCGTTGCGCAACTTCTAATTTAAATCCATTCACTGCGTATTCAGCTACATCCGGGCCTTCACTGGTGCGTACAGCGGATTCGTCGTTGGCATATCCAGTTGCAATGGTGCGCTCCCCGGTTGAAGATAGTGAGACTTCAACGCGCAAATTGCCCTTCCATTTTCGAGAACTTAGCTCTTGATATTTGATCTCTGGTTGCAAGATCCGGCAATCACTGACCGGCACCACCTTGTTGCTTCTCGCCTGCTTAAATCCCAGATCCCCATTGTTAGTTGTAACGGCGTTAAATCGGGTGCGATAGCCCAGAGGTGCGCCAACTTCTTCAACTACAACTTTTAATTCGCGCTTGGCGATTCGGGAAAATTGCTCAGTTATAACTTCAGATTTTAATTGGCGTTGACGTGGTAAAGCTATATGTTGAAAATCGCAGCCGCCGCAACCAGCGCGATGCGCAAATTGGCACGGCGCACTAACGCGATCGCTAGATGCGGTAATCACTTTGACTACATCTGCGCGATTAAATGAACTACCCGTGCCGGTTATTTCAATTTCCACCTCTTCGCCGGCAATTGCATGTCTTACAAAGATGACTGCGCCTAGATGGCGTGCGATGAAATGGCCACCGTGAGCGACTTTTTCAATGGTGGTGATGAAGCGATCCCCTACTGCCAATGAAACGCGATCTGGTGAATTTTGCGGGTTCTGCCCATTTGGCGTCATATAGATAAGAATAAGGGTGTAAGTTAAACCTTGTGCACGTCGTCATTATGGGATGCGGTCGAGTTGGCTCCTCTTTAGCCACCGAACTTGAAGCAGCTGGTCATTCAGTAGCAATAATCGATCAATCTCGCGAAGCGTTTCGTCGCCTCGGCCCGGATTTCAAAGGTCGCACCGTTTCAGGCGTTGGGTTTGATCGCGATACTTTGCTTGAAGCTGGAATTGAAACTGCCGATGCCTTTGCTGCAGTAAGTAATGGCGATAACTCCAATATTTTGGCAGCGCGCGTTGCTCGCGAAACTTATGGCGTGGCAAATGTTGTAGCTCGAATTTACGATCCAGGTCGCGCAGAAATTTATCAGCGCCTGGGAATCCCAACCGTTGCAACAGTTATTTGGGCAACTGATCAGATTCTGCGCCGCTTGGTTCCCGAAGGCTCACGATCAGAATGGCGCGATGCCAGTGGAGCGATCCAGCTCTGCGAGATGCATCCTCACAAAGCTTGGTTCGGAATGGCAATTACCGAACTCGAAGATGCAACTGGCGCGCGCGTCGCATTTATTACTCGTTTAGGCGAAGGTCTAATCCCTGATTCACATACCGTTCTACAAGAAGGCGATTTGCTGCACGTTACCGTGCGCGATTCTGAAATCGGTAAGGTAGAAAATATCTTCTCTCGCTCTCCAGAGGATCATTCATGAGAATTGCTATTGCAGGAGCCGGAAATGTTGGTCGCGCTATCGCGCGTGAACTTCTAGATAATGGCCACCAAGTCCTACTGATCGATCGCGATCCTAAGGCGCTCAAGCTTGAATCAGTGCCGGATGCCGAATGGTTGATGGCGGATGCGTGTGAAATTACCTCATTAGATAAAGCGGTTTTAAATAATTGTCAGGTTTTAGTCGCAGCGACAGGTGATGACAAGGTTAATTTAGTTGCCTCACTTCTTGCCAAGACCGAATATGGTGTTCCTCGCGTTGTTGCCCGTATTAACCATCCAAAGAATGAATGGCTATTTGATTCATCTTGGGGCGTCGATGTTGCAGTATCAACCCCGCGCATCATCTCCGCACTAGTAGAAGAAGCGGTAAGCGTTGGCGATGTAGTTCGCTTATTCTCATTCCGTAAAGGCCAAGCAAATCTCGTTGAACTAACCTTGCCCGATTCATCTAGCTGTATCGGTAAGACCGTTGAAGAAATCTCGTTACCGGATGATGCTTCATTGGCCGCAATTGTCCGCGATGGCCGTGTAATTACCCCAACACCAACTGATGTTTTTAGCGCCGGTGATGAACTTCTCTTTGTGGCATCGGCGACTGCAGAAGGCTTAATTAAATCCTGCTTTATTGCTAATTAATTATTGGAAACCTTTGTTGTAGGTACGCTCCTTAAAATCATCCAAGAACCATAAGCGGTAGCTAGAAATAGCGGATAACCCATCGCCAGATTTACCGTTCCGAGCAAATTAACATTTCCGCTGCGGTAGATCGGATATTGCACCGCAATTCGAGTAAAGAACATCAAGACCCAGAGCCAGCTCGCTCGCTTGTAGGCGCGAGAGCGCGCCAGGTCTTTGCGCCAAGTTAAATTTTCCCCAAGGATCGGCCCGAGCAGTAGCCCCAGAACAGGCCAACCTGCCAAGTTAGCGATGAGATAAACGCTGCCATAACCTAAATTCGTTAATAGCTTTGGAATATAAAGATCGCTCGCATTACCGCTGCGGTTGGCAAACCATGCACAAATTAACGATCCAACTAGCCCCGAAATTGCATGCTGGATCGTGTCTTTCTTGGCCAAGCGAGCGATGGTTAGAACTGCAGAAACAATTAGAGATGCAATGAGAGCTTTTCGGAGATCATCAGCGAGATTAAATGTCACCAGGAAGATAATTGAAGGAATTCCAGAGTCGATTAGACCTTTCTTGCCACCGAAAGCAGCTAAGACTTTATCTTTATCTGAATTATCAGCATTACTTGGAAAATTATTCATTAAACACCAGTAGATCCAAATCCACCCGTGCCGCGGCCTGAACCGGGAAGACTTTCTACTTCAATAAATTCTGCGCGTTCGACTTGTTGTATAACTAGTTGTGCAATGCGATCCCCACGTCTAAAGGAGATACTCTCGCTAGGATCATGATTGATCAAAATTATTTGTAACTCACCACGGTAACCAGCGTCGACGGTTCCGGGTGAATTAACCATGGTGACGCCATGTTTTATCGCTAAACCAGATCTCGGATGAACCAGCGCAACATAACCATCGGGAAGTGCAATCGAAATTCCCGTCGGAACTAGCTGGCGCTCCCCCGGTGCCAGAGTGAGATCAACGCGTGAAACTAGATCAGCTCCAGCATCGCCGCCTTTGGCGTAATTCGGCAGTGGAAGATCTTTATCCAAACGTGTAACTAAAACCTTGACGCCCATTATGGATTTATCTCAAATTCGGGATCGACAAAGGCCAAGATTTCTGGGCTCTTGGCAATATGTTCGAGATATTCCTTCGGAGCGTTGTCGAGAAAATGTGACATTGGGACAATTACAAATAACGCGGCTGCCTTGACTGCGATTTCGCCATCTGGACCGCCCAAGCGACCTTCGGCCGCCGTGTAAACCTTTCGGTTAACTTGCCCAGTGATGCGAGCAGTTATGTGAAGCGTTGTGCCCATCGGAACTGGCTTTAAAAAATCTGTCTCTAAGCGCGCCGTTACCGCAGGAGAGCGAATCAACCACATCAACTTTCCTAGGGCTTCATCAAAGGCCAGCGATAGCAATCCACCGTGTGCCAACCCAGGTGCCCCTTGATGATTCTCGGTGACAGTAAATTCTGCTGTTAAATCTGCACCTGCTCCGGCGTGAGCAACTAAATGAAGACCAGTTGGATGTAACTCACCACAACCAAAACAGTGCCCAAAATGTGAAGGGATCTTGGTACCGATACCCGGTGCTTTGGAATGGCGCTCTGGAATGCTCGCCCCATCTGGTGGAGTTGTGCTGGCAACGCGACTCATAGCCTTACTTTACTTCATCTAGACTGCAATGGTGATCTTCAAAGAAGTCTTGCGCCCGCCTATTTGGGTACTCGCCTTCATTTACTTTCTCTTGCTCTCACTAGTTATTGCCATTTGGGCAGCCTTCGACGGCCTTGCAACTACCTATGCGCTTTTCGTCGCAACAGCCGCGATTGTTTTCATCGCTTTCCGGATGCGTTCAACGATTTCTATAACTAATGACGAGTTGCGAATTGATAGTGCACATATCGAAATCAAATACCTGGGATCGGTTGAAGTGCTCGATGCACAGTCAATGCGCTTACTTCGCACCCGTGACGCAGATCCGGCTGCTTACCTGGCAATAAAATTTTGGATACCGATTGGCGTGAAGATTGAAGTTAAAGATCCGCGCGATCCAACCCCATATTGGCTTGTAACGAGCAAACGCGGCGAAGAGATCGCCGCGCTGCTTTCAAAACCTTAAACTCTAGCTAGTTGCACTCTTTACAAACTGCTTTAGCTCCCTCGCCCTTAGCAAGCTGGGTAATGTGATGAACCAAGAAGCAACGTGAGCAAGTAAATTCATCAACCTGCTTTGGAACTACGCGTACTGCTAGCTCTTCACCTGATAAATCTGCGCCGGGCAGCTCAAGATTCTCGGCTGCTTCTGCTTCATCGACATCAATCTGTCCGGATTGAGCATCGACACGTTTGGCCTTGAGTTCTTCTAGCGACTCCTCATGGAGTTCCTCGTCGGTCTTTCGGGGGGTGTCGTAATCTGTTGCCACTGCTCTCACCTACCTTCTATAAACTAAAACGACTGACTCTATTTAAGCTAGTTCGTATACGGGCGCATACTCGCGTATTTACCAGGTATTACCCCCTACAACCAACGGCGTGTCGCATATATTCCCCATAATTTAAGGTGATTTCGCACATAACGCGCTTTAAAGGAGGGCTGCCTCTATCGCCTTGGCAAGGCCTCCATCAACAAAGGCGCGTAGCTGCGTGCCGGACTCGACATATTCTTCACTAATTATTTCACCATGCTCATGAACTGCGCTAACTAAATCACCACGATCGTAAGGAATGATCGCATTTATCTCCACATTTGGATGTGGCAGAGATTTTTCAATTGCACGAACTAACCCTTCTATTCCAAACCCTGTGCGCGCTGAGAATGCAAAACTATTCTTCTCCTTTCTTAAAATCTCCATAACAACTTCAGGATCAGCCGCATCTACCTTATTGATCGCAATAATTTCTGGGATATCCCCGCCACCAATTTCGGTAATAACTTCGCGCACGGCGCGAATCTGCTCGAAAGGATCTGGGTGTGATCCATCTACTACGTGCACAATCAAATCTGATTCCGATACCTCTTCTAGAGTTGATTTAAAGGCATCAATCAACTGGTGAGGTAAGTGTCGAACGAAACCAACGGTATCTGAGAGGGTATAAACCCGGCCTTCTGCAGTCTGAGATTTACGGACAGTTGGATCCAAGGTTGCAAAGAGCGCATTTTCCACTAGCACTCCGGCATCGGTTAATTTATTTAAAAGCGAGGATTTACCTGCATTTGTGTAACCAGCAATCGCAACCGAAGGAATGTTAAAACGTTTACGTTCTTGCCGTTTGGTATCGCGAGAGACCTTCATTTCGGCAATTTCTCGACGCAGCTTGGCCATCTTGTCCCGGATACGACGGCGATCTGTTTCGATCTTGGTCTCACCTGGACCACGTCCACCAATACCGGCGCCACCTGCAGCGCGTCCACCAACTTGGCGCGAAAGTGAATCACCCCAACCGCGCAATCTGGGTAATAGATACGCAATCTGGGCTAACTCAACTTGCGCCTTACCTTCTTTACTTTTGGCATGCTGGGCGAAGATATCGAGAATAAGCGCCGTGCGATCGACAACCTTAACTTTTAACTTATCTTCTAATTGGCGTAGCTGCGAAGGCGAAAGTTCACCATCGCAGATAACGGTATCTGCGCCGGTTGCAACAACAATCTGTCGAAGTTCTATCACCTTTCCAGAACCTATATAGGTTGCCGGATCTGGTTTATCGCGCCGCTGAATTAAGCCATCCAAAACTTCTGAACCTGCGGTTTCGGCAAGGGCTTTTAATTCAGCTAAAGAATTTTCGGCCGTCTCAGCGCTACCTTCTGTCCAGACTCCGATTAGTACGACTCGCTCTAGTTGCAGCTGACGATATTCGGCATCGGAAATATCCTGGAGTTCAGTTGAAAAACCCTTTACGCGCCGCAGCGCATGGCGATCAGCTAGATCTGGTTGAGATGAAACTTCAAAATCGTTCTCATCTGCATCGAAATCTGCTGCAACTCGCGCACTTTCGCGCAGCAACTCTTCAAATAGATCGTTATCGCGTGGAAAATCTTCGCTCATGCATCCTGCAAATATTTTGTTAAATCATGATCAGAAATTAGTAGCGCAGGTCCAGTCAAAGTGGCATTGGAATGTGGATCGATATCTACAACGAGCCTGCCGCCAGGTGGGTAGATAACCCACCGCGCGGGAAGGTTCTCTTTCAAATGCATGGTTGCGGCAAGTGCCACCGCACATGTGCCAGTGCCACAAGATTTAGTTTCGCCGCTTCCGCGTTCGTGAACCCGCATCTTGGCTTCGTGGTTGGGCATGATCTCCACAAATTCCACATTCACGCCTTCTGGATACACATCTTTCGGCCGAACAATCGGTGCATCTTTCAGGGATCCAACATCTTCCATCTTTTCGACAAAGACAACTGCATGAGGATTTCCGGTATTTATGTTGTAGCCATTCCAAATTTTTCCTTCAACTGAGGCAGTTATCTCTTCATTCTCATCGCTGACCTTGCCCATATTTACTGAGATGTCATCGACGAGCGGAACTCGAAGGTGCTTAGCGCCATCTCGAGTATTGATTGCAAAAATACCCTCGTTTTGATGTCCACGTTCTACTAGGTAGCGGGCCATGACGCGGATCCCATTTCCACACATTTCCGCTAAAGATCCATCAGCGTTGCGGTAATCCATAAACCATTTTTCATCGCGCTTGGTAATGCGGATTAAACCATCGGCACCAATACCAGTTTCGCGGTTACAGATCGCGGCAGTTTGGGCAGTCGTTATAGAGATTTCATCGGTGGGATCAAAGACGAGAACAAAGTCGTTCTCGGTCCCATGGCCGTAAGTCCCGATTACTTGCTCAATTACAGTTTCACTCATGATGAAGATGAGTTTATCTTGTTCAAAACCGTTTCCAAGCGGGGCTGCACTGGTGATATCCAATTGATTCGTGCATCTCGAGAGAACCAGGTCTCTTGTCGTCTTACATACTGACGTGTTGCGCGCTTTGTCTCCTCAATCGCGACGCTTTCGGTGATTTCACCATTTCGCATCGCAATGATCTGCGCATACCCCAGAGCACGCCGCGCAGTAGTTGCCCTTGTTATGCCATCTTCAATTAGGCGATCTACCTCTGCGACAAAACCCTTCTGCCACATTTGATCAACTCGAGCCTCCACTCTTGTGCCAAGTTCAGTTCGATCCATCACAAGACCAAACTGCAACGCATCTGGATATAGCGAACTATCTTCGCGAGGAAGATTTGCAGTAAATGGTTTACCGGTAATTTCTATAACTTCTAGAGCTCGGATAACCCGGCGCTCATTTTGGCGATCTATAGCAGCAGCCGCAGCCGGATCTAACTGCTCCAACCTTTGAAAGAGTTGCACCATTCCAAATTCTTTCGCCTCTTCGGTTAGTTTCTGTCGTATCACCGCATCGGTATCTGGAAAGTTAAGGTCATCTAATATGGATTTGATATAGAGACCTGTCCCGCCAACGATAATCGCATCGTTGCCACGGCTATGAATATCAGCTACCGCTGCTCGAGCCAATTCTTGATACCAGGCAACTGTTGCATCTTGAGTTACATTCAAAGCATCTAATAGGTGGTGTGTAATTCCACCGCGTTCATCTTGGCTGAGTTTGGCGGTGCCAATATCCATACCTTTATAAATCTGCATTGAGTCAGCGTTAACTATCTCAGCACCTATTTCTTTCGCCAGAGATACTGCTAAATCGCTCTTGCCGGTTGCGGTGGCACCGCAAATTACTATTGTCTTCATTTCACTGTAGGAATGCCGAGCATCGTAGGTTGCGGTCCAGCCTGTCCCTGGCGCGCAGAATAGGCATCTCCCCCGCGCGTTTTGATATGTGAATCTTCTCTACCAATTAAATAGTGCGCTGAAGCATCGGTAATTGTCAGATCTACAAAATCTCCGGGACGTGCGCCACTGGTTGCATCAAAGTGCACCAATCGGAAATCCTCAGTTTTGCCGGTAAGTCGCGATTGTGCGGCATCGCGACGTCCTTCAGCTTCAGAAACAAGTGCGCGGTGCTTACTTCCAATAGAACGTTGATTTACACCGAGGGAAATTGCCTGTTGGTGTTCATGTAAACGCGTATACCGCTCGCCAACAACATCTGCAGGTACTTGATTAGGCATTACGCCAGCAGGCGTACCTGGGCGAATCGAATATTTATACGTATATGCGGCAGCAAACTGTGCCTGCGTAGCCAAATCCATTGTGGCTTGAAAATCTTCCTCGGTCTCTCCAGGGAAGCCAACGATTATGTCGGTAGTGATCATCGCATGCGGCATCGCTTTGCGCACTCGATCCAAAATTCCTAAGTAACGGCTAGTTCTATAGGAGCGGCGCATTTCTTGCAGAATTCGATCTGAACCAGATTGCAAAGGCATATGTAGATGAGGCATCACATTCTTAGTGGTGGCCATGACTTCAATTACATCGTCAGTAAAATCTCGCGGATGTGGAGACATAAAACGCACACGTTCTAGCCCTTCGATTTCTCCGCACTCACGCAGCAAGTTAGCGAAGGCTCCCCGATCTGCAAAATCAACACCATAGGCATTTACATTTTGGCCAAGTAGCGTAATTTCAATAACTCCCTGCGCAACTAGCGCCCGAATCTCCTTCAAGATATCTACAGCAGGTCGATCTTTCTCAATACCTCGCAAAGTTGGGACGATGCAGAAAGTGCAGGTGTTATTGCACCCAACTGATACCGAAACCCATGATGTGAAGGCCGATAAGCGTCGGGCGGGAAGAGTGGATGGGAAGTGTTCTAGGGACTCGAGTATTTCAATTTGCGACTCTTCTTCAATTCGCGCACGTTCAAGTAAGACAGGTAGAGAACCAACATTGTGCGTACCAAAGACCACATCTACATACGGAGCCTTCTTTAAAATTATCGATTGGTCCTTTTGTGCCAAGCAACCGCCAACGGCGATCTGCATATTGGGATTAGCTTTCTTTATCGGTGCTAAGAAACTTAAATTTCCATATAGCTTGTTATCGGCATTCTCACGCACCGCGCACGTATTAAAGACAACAATGTCGGCTTGCTCGCCTGAAGTAACCGGCAGATAGCCTGCTTCATCCAAAAGTCCTGAAATACGTTCAGAGTCATGCACGTTCATCTGGCAGCCATAAGTTTCGACTGTATATGTACGGGCCATTGCCCAAGACTATCGGTGGATTAGAGAGCTAGCACCTGCGATTTAAGGGTGGATCTATCAACAACTAGCATGTGGTGGTTTGGCAAATTGGCCCAACCTGCCTGATCCCAACCACTAGAGGCGACGACAACTTGACCTTGCTCTGATTTATAAAATAGTTCGTAATAGCCAGCTACCGCCCAATCAGGTTTACGGGCGGGATCATGTTCGCAGATCGTGATAAAAAACTGATCAGTCATGAGCATGGCATTAATACTTGAAAAGTCGTAATGCTCTTTTATTTTGCGAACCGCGCTAGTAACACCTTCTACTAAACCTAAACTATCAATTTCTGTTAGTAGTAAATAGAAATATCTTTCACTATCTGTCTGGCCAATTATTGCACCCTTATATTTTGGAGCGATTAGACCCTCGAGAGCGCTTGGCGGATAAATTGCACCGTTATGGATAAAGGTGAAGCCCTTATAAGCAAATGGATGAGTGTTATTTTCACTAACTGGAATCCCGGATGTTGCCCATCGCAGATGAAGCAAAGCGCCATCACTTTCAGTGTTAGCTAGAGTCTGCGCAAATTCACTACTAGTTTCGGCTAACTCAGGCGCTCGTGATAAGTGTGTCTGAGATGAGCTGTGATCCAAGGTCGCTATACCCCATCCATCGCAATGGACGGTAGAGAGATGAATAAATTCATTTAAATTCTCACCCACCGCCTGCGCAAAAGACTCGGGCTGGGAGGACACGAACCCCATAAGTCGGCACATTTTCTGACAAACCTCTTCCGCTTAGAGGACACTTTGAAGTAGAAAGGTTACCTCGGTGCCCCTCACCGATCCAGCACCAACGACTTCAGAGCATGGCGTTCTGTAGTTAAAGCGGCTTATAGGAGGAATGCAATTGGTTAATACACACGATGCAGACGCGGCGAAGTTAGCCGAACTTGGTTACAAACAGGAATTTGATCGAAAGTGGAGTGGTTTTCACAACTTCGCTATCTCATTCTCAATCATTTCAATTCTTTCAGGATGTTTTACTACTTTTGCGCAGGCTTGGAATAACGGTGGGCCGGTAGCAATTTCAGTCGGCTGGCCAATCATCGCTAGCTTGATCATGATCGTTGGTTTGGTTATGGCAGAACTTCTTTCTGCGATGCCTACCGCCGGTGGTATTTACTACTGGGCGCTAAACCTAGGTAAGCCAGTTCATGGTTGGGCAACCGGTTGGCTAAACCTCATGGGTTTAATCGCTGTAACCGCAGGTGTTGATTATGGATTCGCTAACTTCTTCGTATACACAGCAAACCTATTTAACAACTCGATAGATCCAACGAACTTGAAGCTTGTCTTTGCAGTATTCGCCGCAACGCTATTAATTCATATCGCGATGAATATATATGGAGCCAAGATCATCCATAAACTGCAAGGTATAAATGTTTGGTGGCACGTTGGTGGAGTTGCAGCTGTAATTTTGATTTTGGTGTTAGTCCCTGCCAAGCACCAATCAACTTCATGGGTCTTCACCCACCAGATCAATAACAGCGGATTCACCAACTACTGGTTCTATGTACTTCCAGTTGGCTTCTTGCTTACTCAATACACAATTACCGGATTCGATGCATCTGCTCACGTATCTGAGGAGACCGGACAAGCAACTAAGGCCGCTGCTCAAGGGCTGTGGAAATCAATTGCCTACTCCGCTGTTGCAGGTTGGTTAATGCTTCTTGCCTTCCTATACGCAGCAACTGATGAGGCTGGCATCACAAAAGCTGGTGGCGCTTCACAAGCTATCTTCGTAACCGCATTATCAATGGGCTGGGCGAAGATTATTTTGATAATTACTTGTGTCGGACAATTCTTCTGCGGCATGTCTTGCGTAACTGCAGGATCTCGTATGTTGTTCGCCTTCTCGCGTGACCGCGCTGTTCCAGGTCATAAGAACTGGACAAAGCTAGATAAGAACCACAACCCATCAAATTCCGCTTTCGCACTTGGTGCAGCAGCACTTGTCATTGCACTTCCAGCTATCTGGTCTGCAGTTGCCTTCTTTGCTGTTACATCGATGGCAGTTATCGGACTCTTCGGTTCCTTCGCAATTCCAATCTGGCTACGTTGGCGCAAAGGCGATGCCTTTAAGCAAGGAGATTGGAACCTGGGAAATAAGTGGAAGTGGATGGCACCGGTTGCGGTTCTCGAAATTGCAATCTTGTCGGTTTACTTCTGCCTCCCAACAACACCAGCAGGGGTATGGTGGTCTGCAGACTTTAAGATTCTCTCTGCTAACTACACACCTGTAGCCTTCTTGGTTGTCCTTGGTGGCGCCATGATCTGGTGGTGGGCATCTGCTCATAAGCACTTCAAGGGAATTGTTCGTAACGTTAATTAATTCCTAATTCACATATAATTAGCCCGCCTAGCAACTGTTAGGCGGGCTGATTATTTTAAGGAGCGCTAAATGTCTGATCGCGTCAAGGACCGAATTGCCATCGTTACTGGCGCGGGATCTGGAATTGGGCAAGCTAGCGCTATCCGTTTAGCCGAAGAAGGCGCCAAAGTTATCTGCGCCGATATCAATCTTGAATCGGCAACTGATACGGCACAACAAATAAGAGATGCGGGATTTATCGCTGAAGGTTACGCCCTAGATATTTCAGATAGCCAAGCTTGTACCGCGCTAGTTGATCATACTGTCACTAAATTTGGAGCTATCGATATCTTGGTAAATAACGCAGGGGTTAACCTGCCAGGTGTTTTCCATGAAGTCAGTAATGAAACTATTGACCGCACGCTAAATGTAAATGTTAAAGGTGCGATGTATCTAACTCGCGCTGCCTTGCCTCACATGCTTAAAAACTCACGTGGTTCGATTATAAATATGTCGAGCGTTAATGGTTTGGTCTCTGAGCCCTACCTAAGCGTTTACTCGGCCTCTAAAGGTGCGATTGTCATGTTCACGCGCGGCATCGCTTTGGATTATGCCAAGACCGGAATTCGCTGTAACGCGATATGTCCAGGCTGGGTCGATACTCCGATAAATCATGCACATGCCAAGATGCTGGGTGGTCTCGATCATGTTTATAAGACAATCGATTCTTTCCAGCCAATCGGCCGCCCCGGAACTAGCCGTGAAATCGCCAACGTGGTCCTCTTTCTGGCCTCAGATGAGAGTTCATTTATGACTGGTTCGATCGTTTCAGCCGATGGTGGCATGACTGCGCAGTAACTGAGATAGTACGGATATGAGCGCGCTAACCCTAGAGAAGTTAAAGGCACTTGTTGCCGATGGCACCATCGATACCGTCGTAGTAGCGATGACAGATATGCAAGGTCGTTTAACTGGCAAACGTATCCATGGCCAATACTTCTTAGATGAAGTTGTAAAGCACGGCACCGAAGGTTGTAACTACCTACTTGCAGTCGATGTCGATATGAATACCGTCGAGGGTTATGAGATGTCATCGTGGGAGCGCGGCTATAGCGACTTTGCCCTAATTCCAGATTTAAACACTATGCGTCTAATCCCTTGGCAACCAGGTGCGGTCTTGGTGCTCGCCGATGTTGCTTGGCTCGATCACACAGATGTTGTGGCATCACCGCGCCAGGTATTACGCAAACAAATAGCCGAACTTGAAAAAGCGGGCATGGTCGCGATGTGCGGCACTGAACTTGAATTTGTTGTCTTTAAAGATACCTACGAAGAAGCCTGGAATAAAGGTTATAAAAACCTGATTCCCGTAAATCAATACAACGTGGATTACTCGATCCTTGGAGGATCTCGGATCGAACCGCTACTTCGCGATATCCGTTTGGGAATGTCCGCTGCAGGAATGACTGTGGAATCTGTAAAAGGTGAATGTAACTTCGGCCAGCATGAGATCGCTTTCAAATATTCAGATGCGCTATCTAATTGCGATAACCATGTCATTTATAAGAATGGCGCAAAAGAGATCGCCTCACAACAGGGATATGCCCTTACCTTTATGGCTAAACCAAATGAGAAGGAAGGTAACTCATCCCATATCCACCTTTCTTTCCGTGGTCTTAATGGCGAATTAGTTATGGCTGATGAGGCCGATAAGGAACACGGCATGAGCGATATCGGTCGTCAATTTATCGCCGGGCAGATCGCCCATCTGCGCGAGCTTTCCTTACTATTTGCGCCAAATATCAACTCTTATAAGCGTTACGTACCAGGATCATTTGCGCCGACTGCTATTCGATGGGGTCGCGATAACCGCACATGTGCGCTGCGCTTGGTAGGTCACGGTGCTGGGTTACGTTTAGAAAATCGTGTTCCGGGTGGAGATGTAAATCCATACCTAGCTGTCGCTGGCATCATCGCAGCTGGTCTTGATGGAGTGAAAAATAAACTTAAATTAGAGCCAGCTTTTACCGGCAATGCCTACGATTCAGATTCTTCGCGGGTACCTGCTTCAATGCAAGAGGCGCTCGATCTTTGGGAAAATAGCGCTTGGGTCAAAGAGACATTTGGCGCCGAGGTACAAGCCCATTATGCAAATATGGCACGTGTAGAAATTGCCGCTTATGGAAAAGCTGTAACTGATTGGGAACTCTTCCGCAACTTCGAACGCTTCTAAGAAAGGCTTAAATTGTCTACAACTTTTGATGTCATCAACCCTGCCACCGAGACTCTTGTTGTATCGCTGCAAGAAGCAGATATTGCCCAAACTGATGCGGTAATTGCCAAAGCGGCCAAAGCCTTTGAAAGCTGGAAGAAGGTCTCCCCCGGAGATCGCGCTAACTTACTCCGCCGTTTCTCAGCTCTGGTTACATCACATCGTGAAGAACTGGCACAACTTGAAATAACTAACTCTGGCCATACTCGCGGTAACGCCTTGTGGGAGGCCGATAACGTAGCCAATGTTTTAAATTATTACGCAGGTGCCCCTGAACGTTTATTTGGAAAGCAGATTCCAGTTGCTGGTGGCGTAGATATAACCTTTAAAGAGCCAATCGGTGTAGTCGGCATCATTGTTCCTTGGAACTTTCCAATGCCAATTGCTGGCTGGGGATTTGCCGCAGCCCTAGCTGCTGGAAATACCGTTGTTTTAAAGCCTGCGGAGTTAACTCCGATGACTGCAGTACGACTTGCCGAGTTAGCTCTAGATGCTGGTATTCCAGAAGGCGTATTCAATGTCATCGTTGGCAAAGGAAGTGTTGTTGGTGCTCGCTTTGTCACCAATCCAACAGTTCGTAAGATTTCATTTACCGGATCGACTGCAGTTGGTAAATCGATCATGGCCGGTTGCGCCGATCAAGTAAAGCGCGTGACGCTAGAACTCGGTGGCAAGAGCGCAAACGTGATCTTTGCTGACTCTGATATCGATCGCGCCGCAGCGGCCGCACCTGGAGCAGTCTTTGATAACTCTGGTCAAGATTGTTGTGCACGTTCTCGAATCTTGGTTCAAAAGAGCGCCTTTGATCGCTTCATGGAAGGCTTTGAAAAGAGCGTTAAGGCCTATCGCGTGGAAGATCCAAACCTTGACTCGTCGCAAATGGGGCCGCTAATTTCAAAGAAGCAGTTAGAAACAGTTCAATCTTTCCTAAATGATAAAGATGACACAGTTGCCTTTACCGGAACTGCCCCAAGCGGACCTGGATATTGGATGCCTCCAACTGTTTTGATGCCAAAGACTGTCAACGCCCGCACCTGGCAGGAAGAAATTTTTGGACCAGTTGTATCAGTGGTGACCTTCGAGGATGAAGCTGAAGCTATCTCGCTAGCTAACGCATCTGATTACGGCTTATCCGGTTCTATTTGGACTAATGATTTAGGTCGTGCGATGCGTGTATCGCGCGCCATTGAAAGTGGAAATCTCTCAGTTAATTCGCATTCATCAGTTCGCTTCTGGACACCATTTGGTGGCTTTAAGCAATCAGGTTTGGGTCGCGCTCTTGGCCCTGACGCACTGGATGCTTACACTGAAACGAAGAACGTATTCTTCGCAACTGAATGATTTAAGCGCTTCTGCTCTCGAGATTAAGGGCAGCTGTAAATGCTTCAACAACCTCTGCCTTTGTCCAAGGACGTGGCGATTGGGTGATGAAGTAATCGTCTAACGCGTTATCAGATAGCAATTCAATGTCATCTGCGGTTACACCGATACTCGAAAGTACTGGGAAATTTAGATCCGCCAGGATTTTACGTACTGCATTTACTGCACGTGAGCCATTACGGGTCTCATCTTGCGGAGCACCTAGCGCATCGGCAACGCGCTCCATCTTTTCAGGAACAACTTTTGCCTCACGTGTAAGTGTCTCAACTAGAACTAATCCAATAGTTAAACCATGCGGCACATGCTTTAAGCCACCAATTGCCTGACCAAGTGAGTGCTCAGCTGTGCAATCTGAGATATTCATAGTTAAGCCAGCCATCATGCTGCCAGCAGACATAGCAGCACGCGCTTCTTTATCTTCACCGTTCTTGTAAGCGGCAACAAGTGCGCCAGACATCATGCGTACTGCTTCATATCCAATCGCATCACCGATCGGTGTTGAGCATTTGGCGATAATTCCGGCAATAGCTTGTGCCAAAGCGTCGATACCAGTGTTTGCCGTCATGGTTGGAGGCATGCTGTAAGTAAGAACTGGATCTACGAGTGCAACTTGTGCCCGCAGATTTCCATTAGCGATTCCGGCTTTAATCCCTGATTGGTTATCTGAAATTACTGATCCGCCTGATACTTCAGAGCCAGTTCCGGCCGATGTTGGGATTGCGATTAGGGCCGCCTTTGGGGCTGGATAATTTGGTGTTTGCGCTTGGAATTCGCGGAAGGTGCAATTTAGCTCGGCACATAAGCGCGCTGCTTTTGCGGTATCGATGACAGATCCACCACCAAGTGCAACGACTACCTCAGAGTTTGAACTCTTAAAGGCAGCAGTTGCATCGTCAACCATTTCAATAGTTGGTTCGCCCGCTGGTTTTTCAAAGACGGTAACAGTTAAATGCGAGATCGTCGTCAGACGATCTATAAGCGCCTTGGCCGCTGGATTAAATTTTTCGATTCCAGCATCTACCATCAGGAAGACTTTGCTGGCGCCGAGTTCATCAATTACAACTGGGAGTGAGTTAGAGATACCTTCGCCAAAGCGAACCTTTACAGGAAGGTGGTTATTAAAGGCGCCAAAAGTATTCATTAAATCTCCCCAAAGAAAATATAGTTAAACGTTAAAAGTCTTGATCTCGGATGTTGCTATTCTAGATAAGAAACGATCAACAAGTTCGTAGCCTCGCTTATTCGTTTCAGCTTCAATTGCCTTAGTCTGAGCGCGAAGTTCTTCGACCACCACG
Organism: Actinomycetota bacterium; assembly: GCA_037140155.1. Taxonomy (GTDB): domain Bacteria; phylum Actinomycetota; class Actinomycetes; order Nanopelagicales; family Nanopelagicaceae; genus Planktophila. The sequence goes on along the minus strand of JBAXFA010000004.1, from coordinate 52,485 downwards.
CCTTCAGACTCCACTTCAACGCAGCCGCCTTCCATGGCCAGCCATAAATCCAATACATGTGAATCTATTTCAGGGTGGAATTGCAGACCCAGAGTACGTCCATAGGTAAAGGCTTGTGACGCAATTTCAGTTCGCGCGATTTCGACTGCGCCAGGTGGTAACTGCCAACGATCCCAGTGATATTGAAACCAAGGTCCGGTTTCAATTAGAGAAATGTCATCGCTCTTTATTTCATACCATCCAAGTTCGGCCTTTGGTGCGCGAGCGACAGATCCGCCTAGAACTCGAGCCATCAATTGACCACCAAAACAAATTCCCAGAATCGGAATACCTGCATTGTGCGCTTCTAAAACCTTCGCTCTTTCGGGAGTTAACCAATTACCGATTCGCTCATCTTCCCACGCACCCCAGGGCGCTCCAAGAACAACTAAGACATCAAATTGCAATAAATCTGGCCAAGTAACGCTGACATTAGGAGTTAAGTAATTAGCTTCATCAACAATTAGAAAGCGGTTTATTTCATAGCCAAGTTCAGCAAATCGTTGTGAAATTGGACCAGCCTCTGAAGCATGGTCATGTTCGATAAATAGCACGCGCTTAGACATAGGCAGACTCTACTAAGGGCTACTTTTTGATGCGAATTGGTTCTTGGCCGCGGGCGATAAGGCGATCGAAGTAAACTTCGCGCTTATCGTTAAAGGTTGCCGCTTCTTTACCTGATTTGGCCATAAACGCACTGATCTCATCTCGCGCGATCAAACCATCGCCACTTAGATCATTACGCTCAAAGACATTCCAAGCACGTAAGACCGGAGAGACAACTTCATCGAGGTGTTGTTGCAGATCATAAATTCCAGCAAGAGCAATCTGTACAGCCTTGCGACCAAATCCCGGCATATTCGCACCTGGCATATCAAAGTTAGTTACAACATCTGCGATAGCCCGCATTGCAGCATTCGGTTCCATATCTAGGGCTGCAGATAAGGTGTTGCGGTAAAAGAGCATATGAAGATTCTCGTCTAAGGCCACGCGTTGCATCATGCCTTCGGCGATCGGATCATCTGAAATTTTGCCGGTATTTCGATGTGAAATACGAGTAGCTAGCTCTTGGAATGAAACATAGGCGATGGTGTGCAACATATCGTTTTCATATGGCGTTTGATAACCAAGTGACATATGTGCCATACGTAAATCTTCAAGTACGTAAGGATCCACGCCACGTGTTGCCATCAAATAATCACGAATAACGATGGCATGTCGCGCTTCTTCAGCGGTCCAACGTTCAATCCAATTGCCCCATGCGCCATCGCGCCCCATAGAGATTGCAATCTCGGTGTGATAGCTCGGCAGATTATCTTCAGTAAGTAAGTTAAGAATTAAAGAATCTTGGGCAACTGGAGTTAGCCGTGAATCTTTTGCTTCCCAAGCATCTCCATTTAAAGGCCCTGCATAATCGCGACCTTCTGACCAAGGGACATACTCGTGTGGGTACCAATTCTTCTGTACCGATAAATGGCGCTCGAGTTCAACTGCAACAACTGGTTCCAGATCGCGAATCAAACGTGACTGGATCTGTTGGGACTCTTCGCTCATAGGTGAACGCTACGCGAGATAGGCGTTACTGACGAGTTAAAAGGCTTTTTTGGCGCGTTCTTGAGCCTGTAATTCGCGCCACTTGGCAATTTCGCCATGATTTCCACTTAATAAAATCTCTGGAACGGCAATCCCACGCCATTCTTGTGGCTTTGTAAAGTTTGGATATTCCAGATACCCCTCAGAATTATGTGATTCTTCCGCAAGGGATTCGGGATTACCAAGAACACCTGGAATTAAGCGAGTGATCGCTTCAATCATTACCAGCGAGGCCACTTCTCCCCCACCGAGTACATAATCACCTATCGAGATCTCATGTACGCGAACTCCAGCCGTTATAAATTCAGGCTGCGAATAATATTGGCGAACTCGATCATCAATTCCTTCATAGCGACCGCAGGCAAATACCAAGTGGTTAACCTTTGCAAAGTTCTCAGCCATCGTTTGGTTAAAACGTTTTCCGGCTGGCGTCAGAATAATTAGCTCTACATCTGAAATGAGAAGCGGATCAAGAGCCTTGCCCCAAATCTCAGGCAGCATAACCATGCCGGCACCACCGCCATATGGAGTGTCATCTACTGTGTTGTGGTTATCGGATGTAAATGTACGCAAATCGTGAACAACTAAATCAAGTATTCCCTTATCTTGAGCCTTTCCCAGTAATGAGAGTTGAGCAGGCGCAAAGTACTCAGGGAAGATAGTTACTGCATCAATCTTCATTACTTTGCCTCGTTGCTGTAGAAGTCAGGTGGGATAACCGTCATGCGCTTGGCTTTAATATCAACGATCGGCACTAGCTGATGGACAAAGGGAATTAAGACTTCACCGTTCTCAGATTTGATTGAAAGGACATCTTGGCCGGGCAGATTTAAGACTTCGGTTACTTCCCCGAGCAAATCACCATCGACAAGGTATGCCTTACATCCAATAAGCTGCAGGACGTGATAATCATCTTCTTCAAAGCCGGGCTCATCGATATCTACTTCTGAATAAAGCAGCACATCTCGCAGCTTCTCAACAGAATTGCGATCAGATATTCCACTAAATCCCAGTAGCAATATGCCGTTATGTACGCGCGCAGATTCGACAGTTAAAACTCCATGGCTATCTGTCTCTAATTGCGCACCTATAGCAAAACGTTCTTCTGCTAAATCGGTGCGAACTTCAATAGTCGCCTCACCGAGAATTCCGTGAGCGCGACCGATGCGTCCTACATTAAGGCGCATGGCTAGTGGCTTTAACTTCTTTAGAGTTAGCGAGCCTCATCGGTATCGATGAGATCAACGCGCACGGTGCGACCTGCAATAGCGCTTACGACAGTGCGTAGCGCCTTTGCGGTGCGACCATTGCGGCCAATTACCTTGCCGATATCTTCAGGATTGACACGAACTTCCAGAGTTGTGCCGCGACGGTGAGTCTTCTCCTTGACGATGACATCTTCAGGATTATCAACGATTCCTTTAACGAGGTGCTCGAGAGCTTCGTCCATCATTGTTATTCGGCAGCCGCTTCTGCTGCAGGTGCTTCTTCAGCAACCGCTTCCACCGCTGGAGTTTCAGCAACAACTTCGGTTTCAACCACAGCTTCTGTAGTCGCTGCTTCAATTGGAGCTTCTTCTACAACAGGAGCTGGGTTAGCCTTTGCAGCTAACTTCTCTTGCGCCTTCTTCTTCATAGTTGTTGCGCCTTCTTTAGGCTCATCCATTGCCTGCTTAACAGCTGCTTCGTAAGCGATGCTCTTAGCTGGCTTTGGTGTTGCAAATTTAAGTGTTCCTTCAGTTCCTGGAAGGCCCTTGAACTTCTGCCAATCGCCGGTGACTTTAAAGATCGCCTCTACAGCGGCAGTTGGTTGTGCTCCGACACCGAGCCAGTACTGCGCGCGATCAGAGTTAACTTCCATGATTGATGGCTCTTGCCCCGGAACGTAACGACCAATTTCTTCAATTGATAGTCCGTTACGAGCTTTACGTGAATCTGTTACGACGATGCGGAAAAATGGTGTGCGGATCTTTCCCATGCGCATTAAGCGAATTTTTGTAGACAAAGAAGTAGTGCTCCTAAAAAGTGTGTCATATCTATTGCTTGTGCAGCGGGGTGCGCACTTGCTTGATACAACTTTGGATATGGATGTTGTAGGGGTAGAGGGCCCTTCAACAGGAGGCTAATCTTGCCATTAACGCGGGCAGATACGAAATTGAGCCCCTATCCGCGTTCTTCAGCCGCCCTTTTCGCAGGGTTTCCTGATTTGGACTTCTTCTTCGCTGGCTGCTGCGCCTTTTGCGGAGCCATTTGGCCAGCTCCTAATCCAGATCCAATTCCAGGTGGCATACCCATGCTTTGGGCCATCGCAGGTGGCATACCGCCGCCTTTACGCATCTGTCGCATCATCTTCTGCGCTGCAGAAAATTTATCAACTAACGAATTAACATCTTGAACTTTACGGCCTGCGCCAATTGCGATGCGGGCCCGGCGCGAACCATTTAATACCTTGGGATCGCGCCTTTCTTGCGGTGTCATTGATTGAACGATCGATTTGGTACGCACAATCTCTGATTCATCAAAATTTTCAATCTGTTTCTTCATCGCACCCGCACCCGGCAACATGCCCAGTAACTTCGACATCGAGCCCATCTTGGACATGGCTTCTAACTGCTCTAAGAAATCTTCCAGAGTGAAGTCATCTCCGCGTGCAAATTTTTCCTCTAACTTCGCAGTCGATTGGCCATCGAGCGCCTTCTTGGCTTGCTCTGCCAACGTTGCCACATCTCCCATGCCAAGGATGCGAGAGGCCATACGTTCTGGATAGAAGATATCGAAATCAATTAACTTTTCACCATTCGATGAAAACATAATTGGTTGGCCAGTTAATTTGGCTATAGATAGCGCGGCACCGCCTCGTGCATCACCATCTAACTTGGTTAGTACAACACCATCGAAGCCAACGCCATCTTGGAACGATTTAGCAGTTCGTACAGCATCTTGGCCGATCATGGCATCTACTACAAATAAAATTTCATCCGGTTTTACCGCATCACGAATATTGATCGCCTGCTTCATCAGCTCTTCATCGACACCTAAGCGACCAGCCGTGTCGACAATAACCATGTTATAAAGTTTTGATTTTGCAAAGACCAATGCTTGTTCGGCAACTTTGACTGGGTCACCAACGCCATTACCTGGCTCGGGCGCAAAGACCGGAACGCCAACACTCTCACCAACTACTTGTAATTGCGTCACGGCATTTGGGCGTTGTAAATCTGATGCAACCAAGAGTGGCGTATTGCCCTGATCTAAATAAAACTTCGCTAACTTACCCGCCAGCGTTGTCTTACCAGCGCCTTGCAATCCTGCCAACATAATTACAGTCGGTGGATTCTTAGCAAAGCGAATTCGGCGAGCCGCTCCCCCAAGAATTTCAATGAGCTCGGTATTTACGATTTCAAATATCGCTTGTGCTTGGTTGGTGCCAGATTGAATGTTGGGCAGTGCAGCGAGTGACTTTTCGCGAATAACGTCTATAAAGGAGTCAACAACTGAAAGTGCGACATCGGATTCAAGTAGCGCCGATCTAATATCTGCGCAGGTATTTTCAATATCTGAAGTTGATATCTTGCCGCGCGAACGTAGCGACGAGAAAGCCCCAGTTAACTTGGCCGATAGCGAATCAAACATAGAAGGTGATCTTACGCCAGAGCTGCCGATAATCTATCGGCTACTTCCTGCGCGCGTGACTGCGTTAGCCCGCCACCACCGATTTCTGTTACATATAAAGTATCGATAGCTTCGGCGCCAAGAGTTGTGACGATTGCTGATTTAATATCGATCTGACACTTGGTAATTGCCTCGCCTATGCCAAAGAGCAGCGCTGGACGATCATGGCTACGAACTTCAATAATCGTGGCATCAGTTGCGGCATCCAAAAAAGTTTCAACAACTGGGGAAGGCACAGGAATCGATGGCAGATTTGCATAATCAGCAATACGTTGTGAAATCTTCGCACTTAACTCGCTGGCATCATCTATGGCTTCGGCGATCATTTGATGAATTGCTGCGCTATCTACCGTTGGCGCGTATTGGTTTGGCGTAACTAACCATTTCATCACTGCGCTCTTTTCCACGGTCTGCGTCCGGGCCGAACGAACATCAAATCTGGCGAGATTGAGTACGCCTGCAACTACCGACAACAGGCCAGGCTTATCAGGGGCGATGATCTCGATTGCAAAATCAGGATCGCGATCTTCAATAATTACACGAAGTTCTCCGGTACGGGCAAATTGCAATTGCTCATCCGTAAATACCGGCTGTGTTGCAATTGTGTTATCAGTCAAAGCGCTAGTTACGCGCGAGACTAATTCGCTTAATAGGCTCTCTTTCCAATCACTCCATGCCGCGCGGCCCGTGGCTTGGCCATCGGCGATACTTAACGCATGTAATAGTTCTAAAGTTTGTAGATCAGGGATTACCGAAGTTACCGAGGCAATAGTTGCCGGATCATCTAGGTCACGACGAGTTGCAGTAGCGCTCAATAAGAGATGATGTTTAACCAATAGTTTTAGAGTTGAAATATCGCCTTGCGAAAACCCAATTCGAGCAGCTAACGGTGCAATTAACTTTTCACCGCGTTCGCTGTGATCTTCTTGTGTGCCTTTCCCGATATCGTGGAAAAGCGCTGCGAATAAGAGTAAATCGGGACGGTGAACGCGTCGAGTTAACGCAGCGGCATAGACCGCGGTTTCGACCATATGCCGGTCAACGGTATGGCGATGTAAGACATTGCGTTGTGGCAGCGAGCGAACGGCTCGCCATTCCGGAAGCCATTTAAAGAGAATCTCTTCTTGATCAAGTCCTTCCCAGATTCGCACCATGGGTTGGCCTGCACCAATTAAGGCAATTAAATTCTCGCGCGCAGCACGGGGCCAAGGGTTTGGCATTTCGCCGATTCCATCTTGATATGCGCTCATTAAACGCTGCAGGGTTGCTGGTGCAATTGGAAGTCCAGCTTGTGCAGCAATAGCTGCAGCACGAATTCCAATTACTGGATCGGCCGCTAAATCAAAACCATCTGTAATTGATACTTCTTGATGAGCGATAGTTATTCCAGGCGCGACTTGTGCGCTTCGCGGCCGCTTGAGAAAGCGACTCAACCCATCTTTGCCGCGATGATCTAAGCGATGCCAAGTCGATTCCAGTAAATAATCTACAGAGCGTGCAGCTTGCGCTATTGCGCTCATTAGCTCATCGGCGTCCCGATAATTCAATTCTTCTGCGACTTTATCTTGCTCCTGAAAAAGCAGTCGATCTTTATCGCGTCCGGTTACCTCATGAAGTGCTTCGCGCGCGTTCATCAAGATTGATTCCGCGGCGCTTACCTGTCCGAGCGAGACGCTTACTGCCCCACTTTGCGAGATCGCACGAAGCGCGGTTATATCGCGCAGTCCTCCACGGGCCTCCTTTAAATCTGGTTCGAGAAGGTAGGCGAGTTCACCAGCGCGCAGGTGGCGTTCTGAAAGGGATTGACGCAGTTGTGGCAATCGATCTCGCGATCTACTGCGCCAATCATCGATGGCATCGTGCTGAACGGCGGTAACTAAATCAGCATCACCACAAATAAAGCGAATATCGAGTAACCCTAAGGCGACTTTTAAATCCGAATTAGCAGCCTCACGGGTTTCTGCGCGGGTACGAACTGCGTGATCAACTTTGAATGACTTATCCCAGAGCGGATAGAGAATTTTATTTACGAGTTCAGATAAAGGCTTTTCTTCAACTCGACCATTGTGCAAAAAAAGAATATCTAAATCTGAACCGGGAGCTAGCTCGCCGCGGCCGTAACCACCGACCGCGGCGAGTGCTACCCCTGCTACACCGGTAAAGAGTGAGTTTAAGAGACGATCGCTCTCGTTCGATCTCTCTCGCCGCTCACGTGTACCCATGTAACTATCTTACTTACTTGATTTACAGCAGGTGACGTTGCTTGGTTGCGACCCTCGGAGGTTAGATCGCATCCGTTCCACGTTCACCGGTACGGACGCGGACGATTGAATCAACTGGTGTTGTCCAAACCTTTCCATCGCCAATAGATCCGGTAGATGCAGCCTTAACAATTACATCTACGATCGCAGCAGCGTCATTGTCGTCGACTAATACCTCAAGGCGAACCTTCGGTACAAGATCAACGGTGTATTCAGCCCCGCGATAAACCTCAGTGTGGCCGCGTTGACGCCCGAAACCACTGGCTTCAGAGACAGTCATGCCGGTTACACCTGCTGCTTGCAGCGCATCTTTTACTTCATCTAACTTAAATGGTTTTAGGATTGCTGTAATTAACTTCATAGCAGTGAACCTCCACGTGATGAGCTAGTCATTTCATAAGCAGTTTCAGCATGTTCGCTGAGGTCGATGCCTTCGACTTCGGCATCCTTCTTTACTCGGAAACCTATTGTCTTCTCAATAATGAAACCGAGAATTAAGGTGACGATAAATGAATAAGCGAGAACTAGGCCAACACCAACTGCTTGCTTGACTAGTAGCGCTGTTCCTCCACCGTAAAAGATTCCATCGATTCCGATGCTATTTACGACGTGTGTTCCGAAGAGTCCAATTGAAAGCGAGCCCCAAATTCCACCGACGAGGTGAACTGCCACCACATCTAGAGAATCATCAAAGCCCAGTGCGTATTTGATTCCAACTGCAAGCGAGCAGAGGATTCCAGCAATCAGACCAATAACAACAGCGGCCCAAGGTGCAACGAATGCGCAAGCCGGTGTTATCGCTACCAAACCGGCAACTGCGCCAGATGCAGCGCCAAGGGAGGTGGCATGTCCGTTACGAACCTTCTCAACTAGCAACCAACCAAGTAGTGCGCCAGCAGTTGCAACTTGTGTATTCATAAAGGCAAGTCCCGCTGTTCCATTAGCAGCAAGTGCAGAACCTGCGTTAAAGCCAAACCAACCGAACCAGAGCAAACCTGCGCCAAGCATTACCAATGGCAATGAGTGTGGCCGCATAGCTTCTTTGCGCCAGCCAACGCGCTTACCCAAAACAATCGCAAGCGCAAGTCCTGCCGCACCAGCGTTGATATGAACTGCAGTGCCACCTGCAAAATCTTCCAAACCTTTACCTGCAAGGAAACCAGTTCCGGTGACGGTATCGCCGACTTTATTTCCAAATGCAAATACCCAGTGTGCAACTGGGAAGTAAACGATAGTTGACCAAATGGCGACAAACACTGCCCATGCGGTGAACTTAGTGCGATCGGCAATCGCACCAGAAATTAGTGCAGGAGTGATGATCGCAAACATCAATTGAAAGGCAGCGAAGACTAAGACTGGAATTGGATAAATTCCACCGTTATTAGTTAAATCATTGACCATTCCACCAAGACCCGAGAATGAAATATTTCCATACCAAGCAGAATTGGCTTTATAGCCGAAGGCAAGTTCGAAACCGTAAATTACCCAAAGAACGCTGACAATTCCGATGGTAACCATCGACATCATCATCATATTCAGAACGCTTTTAGCGCGAACCATTCCCCCGTAGAAAAATGCTAAACCTGGAGTCATCAAGAGAACGAGAGCCGTACTTGCCAATACCCAAGCGGTATCGCCCGAATTTAAAACAATCTCTTCCATTAGTTTCTTCTTTCAAGTATGCGCTGACTTCTTACGAGAGAGCCAACTTCGTGAAACCTCGCCGTTGAGATGGGGTAAAGATGCCCAGAGCGGGTTACGGGCGCTCGTTTTTTAGGTTAAGACGGGGTCACAAAAGGGTGGCTTGTGTTACAACTTTGTTACAGCGCAGCCCGAATTAATCGCTGGTTAACCCTGCCAAGTAGGCGCTGGCATCAAATGGCGCGAAATCCCGCTCGCCTTCGCCGGTTCCGACAAATTTAATTGGAATATCAAGCGCGCTTTCGATCGCTAGGGCGACCCCACCACGGGCGCTGCCATCTAATTTTGTAACGATTAACCCAGTAACCTCAACTGCTTCTGTGAAGATCTTGGCTTGAGCAATCCCGTTCTGGCCGGTTGTTGCATCAATAACTAATAGAACTTCAGAAATTGGCAGAGTCTTCGCAACCACGCGCCCTACCTTGCCAAGCTCAGCCATTAAATCGCTCTTATTATGTAAACGCCCAGCAGTATCAATTAATAAATAATTAACGCCAGAATCTTTTGCAGAAATTGCGGCATCGAACGCAACCGATGCCGGCTCTGCCCCATCCTTGCCCGCGATTACAGTGATACCGATTCGCTGGCCCCAAGTCTGAAGTTGATCTACAGCGGCGGCGCGAAAAGTATCCGCTGCTGCCATCGCCACTGAATTTCCAGAAGTTTTCAAGTGGTTTGCCAATTTTGCAACCGAAGTAGTTTTGCCAGTTCCGTTCACGCCGACTACGAGTACAACGTTTACTGGATTTGCCTCAGATAGCGCACGTGGCTTAGCTGAGAGATGAGAGTTAAGAATTTGAGTAAGTGATGTGGCGGCATCATCGCCTTTTAAGTCTTGCGCCTTCTTTAAAATCTCTGCAGTAAGGCTTGGCCCTAGATCTGCAGCTAGGAGTTCTGCTTCAAGTTCTTTCCAATCAAGCGGATCTGCAGTCGATTGGCCCTTTAACTTAGCGACAAATTTACTAAATATTCCCATGGCAAACCAAAGTGGTTAGGCGGATTCAGAGTCGCGCAAGCGCTGTGAGATAACTTCGGTAACACCATCACCACGCATAGTTACACCGTAGAGAGCATCGGCAATCTCCATAGTGCGCTTCTGGTGGGTAATGATAATTAACTGAGAACTCTCACGAAGCTCTTCCAGAATTACCAACAAGCGACCTAGATTTACATCATCTAGCGCTGCTTCAACTTCATCGAGAACATAGAACGGACTTGGGCGCGCTTTAAAGATCGCTACCAACATGGCAACTGCAGTTAGCGACTTTTCACCACCTGATAGCAGCGAGAGGCGCTTAATGCGCTTGCCTGGTGGACGCGCTTCCACATCAACGCCAGTATTTAGCGGATCTTCCGGATTGGTAAGAATTAATCGGCCATCTCCGCCTGGGAATAAACGTGCGAAGATATCTTCAAAGTGTTTAGCGGTTTCTTCGTATGCTTCCATGAAGATACTTTGAACTCGATCATCGACTTCTTTGATGATATCCAGCAGATCTTTCTTGGTGCGCTTTAGATCTTCCAACTGTTCTGCCAAGAACTTCAAGCGCTCTTCTAACGCGTTATATTCTTCTAAAGCAAGTGGGTTGATCTTTCCAAGCAGGGTTAAAGAACGTTCAGTTGCAGCTAAACGCTTTTCCTGTTGATCGCGACGATATGGAATTAGTTCGGTGGCGATGATCTCGCCATCTTCGGTCTCCATAAAGGTGGGAACGTCATTTTGTGGTCCATACTCATTGACCAAAGTTGTGGTGTCTACGCCGAGTTCTTCCACGCACTTTGTTTCAAGGGCCTCAATGCGCATCCGTTGTTCGGCTCTAGCAATTTCATCTTTGTGAACTGAAGAAGTTAGTTGTTCGAGTTCGCCAGCTAGCTCGCGACTGCGGGCACGGACTGTGAGAGTTTCGCCTTCACGATCAGAGCGTGAAGCCTCCAAGCGCGCACGTTCTGTTGCAGCCTTAGCGATAGAACGCTCAATATGAATTAACGCTTCATATGCAGCTTCAGCGATCGCGGATGAGATAAGCGCACCACGCGCCCGTGCGCCACGACGAGAAACGGCGCGTTCGGATGCTTCGCGTTCAGCGCGTGCGGAATCTTCCAAAGCTTTCGCGCGAGCGGCAGTTGATCCAACGCGCTCTTCACTAGTTCGTACTGCAAGTCGGGCTTCAACTTCGGCGGTACGTGCTAGTGATACTTGATTACGCAAATTATCAGCGTTGCTGTGATCTGGTTCTGCAGTCTCACCCCGTGTGTGTAACTGCGCAGATGCAATGGAGAGTTCATTCTCATCGCGCCCCTTGGCAGATGTTGCCTCAGCGATTGCCAAATTAAGTCGCTCGACCTCAGCGCTAGCAGATTTCATATTCTGGCCAGAGACCGCTAACTGTTCAGTTAACGCTGCGATACGAGCATCTGATTCATTTAATTTAGAAAGAGCAACATCGAAGGCGCCTTGCTTGGAATCTACATCGCTCTGCGCCGTGACAATTTCAAATTTAAGGCGATCACAATTATGGCTAAGGGTTTCCAATTTCTTGGTTAAATCCTGGATCAGGGCATTTATTTCAATCAGAGATGTGGAAGAAGCTGATCCACCACGAGCTCGCTTGGCGGTGATGACATCACCATCTCGAGTAACAACGGTTAGCCCTGGATTTGATCGCAAAATTGCTTCAGCTTCACGCGCACTTTCAACAACAACAGTTGATCCAAGAAGCGTGGAGAGTAAATCACCTATTTCAGAAGATCTAACATAGTTAGCAAGCGGTGTCAGACCGGCTGGAATAGCTGGCGATGAATGCAAACCGGGTTCATAAACCAAGACATCAGCTTGACCTAAATTTTCGCTGCGCAAGGTTGTTAGTGCGCTAACTGCAGAATTTAAGTCGCGAACAACAATTGCATCCGAATAGGTGCCGAGTGCGGCGGCAGTGGCTGCCTCCCAGCCGTTATCGACCTTTATGAGTGAGGCAACGCTTCCAAGAAGCGATAGTCCACGAGAGTCACGGATGAGCGCTGCTCCCCCATCTCGCGTTTGCGAGGTTAATTGCATCGCTTCCAACTTTGATTCTGTCGCATTACGTTCACGATCAGCGGCGCGTTCTGCTTCAATCAAGTTAGCTAAACTCAATTTTGAAGAATCAAGTAATTGCTTAGCTACCTCGAACTCGGAGTCGAGCCCAAGTTCTCCAGCATCTGCGCCTGCAATATCCATCTCAAAGGTCGAATATTCACGTTGCGCACTCGCTGCACGTGCAGCTGCTTCATCGCGGGCTTTAACTAAGCGAGCAATTTCTTCAGCAATCGCATCTAAGCGCGCTGCTAAAGATTTAATATGGCCCTCTTGGCGAGCGGTGCCTTCACGCTGATCAGCGATTGCACGCATGGCGGCTGCGATCTTATCTTCCTCAGCTTTTAATAACGCTTCCGCATTTGCTAACTCTTGAGTAGATGCAGCTAGTGAATTACGAGAGCTTTCAACACCGGCGCGAAGTTGAGCTTCCTCTAAACGCAGTGCAGCGGCTTCTTCTTCAAGTGCTTGAGGATCGCGCCCTGCACTGCGCGCTTCTTCTGCTTCTTCAGCTAAGAAACGAGAGCGCTCTTGCGCAAGTGATTGTGTACCGCGGAATTTTTCACGTAGGGCGCTAAGTGCGTAGAAATTCTCCTGCGCTGCGATTAATAGCGGACTTTCAAAAGCGGCTTGCGCATCGAGTGATTCTTCACGTAGTCGAACTTTTTCAACTTCGGCTTCAACAAGGGACCGTCTTTCACGCAACGCAGTTTCATCAGCAACTTCAGCATCTAGAGTCTTCGAGAGAGAAATATAATCATCTGCCAGCAAACGCAACTTAGCATCGCGCAGATCGGCCTGAATCGTTGCCGCTTTCTTGGCAACTTCAGCTTGCTTACCCAATGGGCGCAGCTGGCGACGAAGTTCAACGGTTAAATCCTGCACGCGCGCAAGATTTGCTTGCATCGAATCTAATTTGCGAAGCGCCTTCTCTTTACGCTTGCGATGCTTTAGAACTCCGGCAGCTTCTTCGATAAAGCCGCGACGTTCTTCAGGTGTTGCCATCAAAATTGCATCTAGTTGGCCCTGTCCAACAATGACGTGCATTTCGCGACCGATTCCAGAGTCGCTAAGGAGTTCTTGGATATCTAATAGGCGGGATGCTTCACCGTTGATTTGATATTCACTCTGTCCGTTACGGAAGAGTATGCGGGAAATAGTTACTTCTGCATATTCGATGGGAAGTGCGCCATCGGTGTTATCAATTGTTAGTGAAACTTCAGCGCGGCCAAGTGGTGCTCTGCCGCTTGTGCCGGCGAAGATGACATCTTCCATCTTTCCGCCGCGTAAAGATTTAGCGCCTTGCTCACCCATAACCCAAGTAAGCGCATCGACCACATTTGATTTACCTGAGCCGTTAGGTCCGACCACGCAGGTGATGCCAGGTTCTAGGCGCAGAGTGGTTGCCGATGCAAAGGACTTGAAGCCCTTAAGCGTCATACTCTTTAAATACACGGCGTAAACCTACCGTTTAGGTGGCGTCTTTATATACAAGGCGCAAGTGAAGTACTACTTGAGGGTTGCGAGAATTTCATATGCCAATCGGGCGGCATGTTGTTCGGCTTCACGTTTGCTCTTACCAATACCTTCTGCAATTGCCTCGCCGGCAACCATCGCTACAGCGGTAAAACTCTTATCGTGATCTGGGCCAGTTTCGGTGACTTGATATTCCAAGGTGCCCTTGCCAAGTGATGAGACCAATTCTTGTAGTGCAGTCTTTCCATCAAGACCTGCACCTTTGGCCATCGCACTTTCAAGGGTCTCTTTAATTAATTCGCGTACGACATTTGTGGTGCTTGCAAAACCCAACTCTAAATAAATAGCACCGATCAAGGCCTCTAGCGCATCTGCCAAAAGCGAATTCTTATCTCGCCCACCGGTTACTTCTTCACCTTTGCCGAGGCGAATATATTTTCCAAGATCTAGAGTGCGCGCAATATCGGCGAGCGCGCGCATATTTACTATGCCAGAGCGCAGCGGTGATAAACGTGATTCATCTAAATCTGGATAACGTAGATAAAGTTCTTCTGTAACAATCAAACCCAGAACAGAATCACCTAAAAATTCTAGGCGTTCGTTTGTCTCTTTTGCACCGCTTTCATATGCGAAAGAACGGTGGGTAAAAGCTAACTCAAGCAATTCGGGAGAAAGTGAAATCCCAAGTTGCGAAGTTAAAGATGAGTACAGATCAAACCTCTAGGACTTGGCGGCGGTTATATGTTCCGCAAGTTGGGCAGGCAGTATGGGTCAACTTTGGTTGCTGGCATTGTGGGCAAGCGGCAAGTGATGCTGCAGTTGTCTTCCACATAGCGCGGCGGGAGCGCGTCTTAGAACGCGACATCTTTCGCTTTGGTACTGGCACGGTAATCGTCCTTAATCTCAATTTACCCCGAGCAGATCGCGCTCAAGGCTTACTGGGAGAAGTATCCCTTATTCATCCGAATTCTTAAAATCCAAGCCCGCCAACCCCGCCCACCGAGCGTCTACCGCCTCGTGGAAATGGCCATCTGGCAGCTTCGCCCATTTCTCACCGCATTCAGGGCATAGCCCTAGGCAATCTTCTGAGCAGAGCGGGTTAACCGGTAAATCTAGAACTATCGCATCGCGAATTGGCACTTCTAGATTCATTTCATTTCCTTCTAGCCATAACTCATCAACGGCATCGAGATCAATTTCATCGGAGCCATCATTGCGAGATGAGTGCTTCTTCCTCTTTCCGCCTTTATCGGCAGTTGGTTCATAGCGATAGAGCTCTTGAATCTTTCGCTCAACGATAATTTCAACGGGATCTAGGCAGCGAATACATTCACCCTTAGCGACGGCATACAAATCCGCGCTAAGTAGCACCCCTTCAGTTACCGATTCCAGACGCATATCAATTTCGATGATGTCGCCAGCCGGAACTGCTACCAGCGCCACACCAACTGGCTCCAGGATTTCCAGATCGAGCTGGTACTCCTTCATCTCCCCCGCACGACGGGGCAGTTCATGGGTATTAAATTGAAATACTTGGGAGGCTCGGCTCATGGCGCTTTCGCTTTACTTAAATTACTTGTCGTCAGCTAATTGCGACAGGACATCCTTATCATTGGCACCAGCTAAGCGATCGCGCCCACGTGCTACTGCATCCATAGTCTTATTTAGGATTACTTCCAAAGTCGCTAAACGGCCATCTATATAACTTTCGACTTCGGCGCGCTCATCGGCAGCTTGCGTTCTCGCATCGTCGAGAATTCGCTGCGCTTCATCACGCGCCGCCTGAACGATGGCAGTCTGCTCAATCATGCGTGCTACTTCTTCGCGCGCAGTTGCGATCATCTGTTCAGAACTTGATCTGCCTTCATCAATTAAAGAATCTTTCTTGGACAGAATTTCTTCAGCCTGAAAGAGATCATGTGGCAGGCTCTCGCGGGCGGAATCTAAAATTTCTAACATCTCGCTGCGGTGCACGACGCATGATGCCGATAGCGGAACTCCGCGAGCTTCTTCAACCAGGGTAATTGCGGTATTTAACTTTTCGATTGAGTCCATTTTTACTTCCCCGCTACTCGTGCTTTGAGCGCATCATTGACGATGCCTGGAACCATGGAAGAAACATCGCCACCGAAGTGGGCCAGCTCTTTCACAATAGATGATGAAAGGAATGAGTGGGCAGGTGCGGTTGCCATAAACATAGTTTCGACTCCTGTACCCTGTAAATTTATTTGCGCCATTTGCAGCTCATAATCGAAATCTGTAACAGCGCGCAAACCTTTAACAATGGCTTGGATGGAATTGGCTTTACAGTAATCAACTAACAATCCGTGCCATGAATCTACTTTTACGTTCTTATATTTTGCCGTTGTTTGACGAATCATTTCCATGCGTTCTTCAACTGTAAAAAGGCTGGCTTTGGTACGGTTAGCCAAAACCGCCACAACAACCTCATCAAATTGTTCGCTAGCGCGTTCGATGATGTCTAAGTGACCAAAGGTGATCGGATCAAAAGATCCTGGGCAAACGGCGCGCTTCATAGAGTAAACGCTAGCAACGATTGGGAGCCTTATCCATTCTCAGGCTCAATTTAGGCCAGAGCGCCATAGAAAATGGTCGCCTGACCATAATTCTTTTCACGAACAGCTACATACCCATGTGGCCAAGAAACTTCCTTGACCCGTGAATTTCTCTCGATTGCAATCAGCGCCTGCGGATCTAAGAATCCACCATCGTGCAATTGAATTAAAGTTTCAATTACATCAATATCTTCAACTTCATACGGTGGATCAATATAAATAAAGTGATATTTAAAGGGTGCGGGATCCTGCAGGAATCTATGAACGCTCTGCCCGAATAAGCGAAAAGTTCCAGGGCAATTGGCTGTCTTTAGCCCTTCGAAATTTTCCACAATTGCTTTCTGCGCTTGTTCATCTTTTTCAACGGCATGCACAATCGCCGCACCTCGTGAAAGTGATTCCAGCGCTATCGCGCCGGTACCAGCATAGAGATCGAGCACATTTAGATCAGTTAGCTCGCCAAATTCAGAAGTTAAAGTGGAGAAGAGCGCCTCACGGGCACGATCAGAAGTTGGGCGGGTAGCGGATGCAACCGATGCAATATTTCGGCCTTTCGCATTGCCGGCGATTATGCGCATTGAGATTAACCCTTATCTATAAATTCTGCGGCAGCATCTGCCTGCAATTTCTTAAGCTCATTCTTTAGCAAAGGGTAACCAATTAAATCAGCGTCTTCAGCCAAAAGTTCTGCCGCGACATCACGAGCGCTTTCAATCAACTTCTCATCACGCAATACTCGAAGCAACCGCAAATGTGAGCGAGATCCAGATTGCGAGGCGCCAAGTACATCGCCTTCTCGTCTCTGCTCTAAATCTATTCGCGATAGTTCAAAGCCGTCTTGAGTTTTACAAACTGCATCTAAACGCTCGCGCGCTGTGCTAACTGTTGGCGCCGATGTAACCAATAAACAAAGACCTGGTGATGTTCCTCGGCCAACGCGACCGCGTAATTGATGTAACTGCGAAACGCCAAAACGATCGGCATCCATGATGACCATTACCGTGGCATTTGGAACGTCAACACCGACCTCAATAACTGTTGTTGAGATAAGAACATCGATCTCACCTTGCGCAAAAGCCTGCATAGTCGCGCTCTTCACATCGCTACTCTGACGCCCATGTAAAGGAGCGATTCTTAAACCTTTCAGCGGCCCTGATTGCAATTTTGGACCTAGTTCCTCCACAGATGCAATATCCGGTGAACTTTCTCCATAAAGGAAATCTAAATCAGCGTCTTCGGATGTTCCCGCAGATATACGCGGTGCAACTACATACGCCTGATGACCCAACGCAACTTCTTCACGGATTCGCTCCCATGCGCGATCTAAAAAGCTTGGCTTCTCTAAAGTTGGAACCAGGTGAGTAGTGATTGGTTGACGCCCTAATGGAAGTTCGCGCAGAGTAGAAACATCTAGGTCACCGAAAACGGTCATCGCTACCGTTCGCGGAATCGGCGTTGCAGTCATTACCAATAAGTGCGGCGGATTAAGCGCCTTTGCCTTTAACGCATCGCGTTGTTCGACTCCGAAGCGATGTTGTTCATCAACAACGATCAGCCCTAGATCGTTAAAAACCACAGATTCACTCAGTAAAGCGTGGGTGCCAATAACAATTCCGGCTTGCCCCGAAGCAGCAAGCGCCAACGCATCTTTACGTGCAGCCGCGGTCTGCGAACCAGTAAGTAAAGTTACTTGTGTCGCATTCTCCACCCCACCCAACATTCCGCCTTGCGCCAAAGGCCCCAATAACTTTTCAATCGTGCGCAGATGTTGTGCTGCCAAAACTTCAGTCGGTGCAAGAAGTGCCGCCTGCCCCCCGCTATCGATAACTGCCAACATCGCACGCAAGGCAACGACAGTTTTTCCAGAACCTACTTCACCTTGTAGTAAGCGATGCATTGGATATGGCGCTGCTAAATCACTTTCTATCTCTTTACTTACTTCGAGTTGCCCTGCAGTTAACTGCCATGGCAGGGATGCATCAAAGGCGGTGAGAATTCCCGAACTTTTCGCTTTTCTAGACGTTGCCTTTAGCGCGCGCAATTGTGCGCGTCGCTCGAGAAGTAGTAACTGCATTAAGAGCGCTTCATCAAAGGTTATTCGCTCACGAGATTTTTCTGCGCTGTCCAAATCAGCTGGGTTGTGAATCTGTACGATCGCTTGTTGCAGGGTTGGATATCCGCGCTGATTTAAAATTCTCTCTGGGATAAAATCTGATATTTCATCCAAACCAGCGATCGCCAAATTTATACATTGGGCGATCTTCCACGACGGCAGCTTTGCGCTAGCTGGATACATAGGCAGAAACTTTCCTGCAAATCCAGCAACCGCAGAATCCACATCATCACCATCTGGAATCATTTCGTAATCTGGATGCGCTAATTGCCGCTTACCGTTAAATACTCCGACCTTGCCGGCGAATAGTCCTTGTCTGCCAACGCGTAACTCCTTCTCGCGCCAGGCTTGGTTAAAGAAGGTAAGCGACATCTTCGCGCTGCCATCGGTAACGATTACCTCAAGGATGCTGCCTTTTCGAGCATGCAATTTGCGCGAAGTTGAGCTAAATATTTCGGCAAGAACTGTGACTTCATCGCCTTCTTTTAATTCTGCAATGTCGCTTAGCTCGCCGCGCACTAAATATCTTCGCGGATAATGATGAATCAAATCAGAAAGGGTTTTATATCCAAAGACGGTATCCAGTACTTTCGCAGTTCGGTCGCCAACGACATTTACTAATTTGGAGTCGAGGCTGGCCATGAGGCCTATTCTCTCGCGAGAGCGATGGTTCTTCCTGCTTTGCCCCACCCCGAATGGGTAATTATGATCAAAGTGCGATCAGCGCACTCTGCCAAGACTCTGCTTTCAATTCTTTCTGCTAATTCATGGTCAAGGTGTTCAGTTGGTTCATCCAAAATCAAAATCGCAGCTGGAGATAAAAGGGCTCTTGCTAAGCCCAAACGCTTGGCTTCACCCCCCGAAAGCGGTCTCCCAAAATCACCTACTACGGTGTCTAAATCTAAATCTGCCATCTCTAAAATTTCTAGCACACGGATGAGAGCGGCATCCGAAGCGGTTTGATTGGCGATCTTCAAGTTTTCGCGTATCGAAGTATTGAAGATATGTCCTTGCTGTAGTGATCCAGAAATTACTTCGCTTAAATTTGAAATCCCAGAGATTTCGCAGCCGTTTACTTTTGCACTACCTCTGTAGGGCAGCGCTCCGAGTAATCCCATGGCGAGAGTGGACTTGCCAACTCCGCTAGGACCACGCACAACTACGACACTTCCCGCAGTGGCGTTAAAGGTAACCGGAGCCATGAACTCCTCCCCCCAGGAAACTTTCATCTCTTGGAGAGAAATATTCTTGGGACGCTCAAGTAAAGTTGCTTGAATCTGCGAGATCTCATTTTCACTTGAAGATAAGGCGTCTATTCGATTCTGAGCGGTTACTAGTTTTCCGGCCGCAAAGAGATTTGGATACCAGGCAATTATAGACTCGAAGAAAACAAGCGGAAGAAAAATTAGCATCGTAATTCCAACTAAGGCTATTTGATTCTTCGCTTGCAAATCTCTGGCTAACCAAAGCGAAGATGTGATCGCAACGCCAATCATTAATAAGGTAATAAATTGAGCCGAAGCGCTAGAGCGAGCCAGTTTTTTCTCCCGCTTGAGTAAACGCCGCTCCGTCTGATGGGCAAAATTGGCGCTCTTTTGAAGATATCCATACATCTCGGCTTCGACGACGCCTTCAGTTGAATCTAGAATGGCTTGCGCATATTCACTCTCTAAGACTTCAATATCTTCTGCGCTCCTGCGACAAGTCCGCTTGATATAGCCAGGAATTATCCAGAGAGCGAGAATCGCCGACGGTATAGTGAAGATGATCGTTTCGTTGCGGATCCAATATCCAAAACCTAAGCCCGCGATAATTGCCATAACAGCGGAACGGTATGGCAGAGTTACTCGCAGCTGATATTCCTGTGCACGTTCCACGTCATCAACAATCGCCTTGACCGTTGCTCCGGAATTCAAATCCCGAGCTAGTGCCACGCTACTCATGCTTAGCTTTTGAAAGAGGTTAACACGAAGTGATGTAAGTCTTTTAAAGACCGCGCTATGGCTAATAAGTCGTTCGCAATATCGTGCCACCGAGCGAGAAATTCCAAATAATCGAACCAAAACGATAGCAACTGACAGCGTCAAAACCGGTGGTTGCTGAGATGCCATGGTTATTAGCCAACCACTGGATATGGTTAAACCCGAACCTGCAATAAATGCAACAGCGCCAACAAGGGCTGCTGCCCACATTCGCATTTCAAATTTAGGCATTCACTGACTCCTGCAAAAAAGAGATTACGCGATCATCGTTGTGAATCATGGCGGTGTCATGAGTAATACAGATAAGAGCAACGCCTTCTTTAACAACTCTTCGCAACTCTTTCATTATCACTCTAGTGCTGGCCTCATCTAAATCTGCGCTTGGCTCGTCGGCGATGATCATAGAAGGGTTGACTGCTATAGCCCGAGCAATCGCTATTTTGCGGAGTTGGCCACCAGATATTTCTGCACTTTTTTCACCGACCCCACCTACTTGAGTCTGTAAGCCAAGCGGTAATTCGATTAAATCCAAACCTACTTGACGCAATTTCTCAGAAATTTCGAGATCGCTAATCTCTGGAATTAAATTACGAAATTGATCGGCAATAGAACCATTTGCCAGATGAGGCGTTTGCGGAATCCAACCAATCGCTTTACGCCAGGCCTGCGCTGACTCTGGCGTAATACGTCTCTGGCCATCCAATTTCATATCTTGAAACTCTGAGAGGCAAAGTAAATTCTTAGCGAAGGTAGATTTACCAATTCCTGATGCGCCAGTAATAAATAGGACTTCACCTCGCTTAACGCTTGCCGCAGGCAATATTGATTTTGCAACAGCTGGAATATCAATCGTCCATTCGGGCCAAGAAATCTCTTTAAAGTCTGAGAAGTCTTTTGACTCCTGCATAACTTGCAGAGACGCGCGATCAAAGAGATTCCCAATTTCATCAAGTGCAGCTTTTCCATCAGCGGATGCATGGAATAGGGATGCTGCATTTCTTAGGGGGAAATAAACTTCTGGGGCTAAAAGCAAGACTGTCAGACCCGAGAGAAATGAGATATCTCCGTTGACAAGACGAAGCCCGACTGCAACAGCGATAAGGGCAACTGAAAGCGTTGCACAGAGCTCCAAGGCAAAGGCGGACAGAAAAGATATCCGTAGGACCTGCATCGTCTCTTTCGTATATTGATCTCCCATTTCACGAATTCGCTTGCCCTGAGATTTGTGTCGCCCGAAAATGCGAAGAGTTACAAAACCTCTCAGAGAATCCTCAAAATATTTGGAGAGCGTTCCGAGAGTTGACCACTTCTTGGCAACTGAATCTGCCGTGTATTTCCCAATTAAAGCTCCGAAAAAGGGTATTAAGGGAAGGGTAATAATTGCGATCAATGAAGAAGTGGGATCGAAAAGGGTGATAATTGCAATTACGGCTAATGGTGTAATCAACGCCGAAACTATTTGCGGAAAGAATCTACCTAAGTAGATATCGAGTGAGTTAAATCCTTTTACTAGCAAATTTGTTAAAGCAGCCGGTGAAGTTACTCCGAACGTGGGTAACGCAGAAGTCACCAGTCCACGTAAATGAGCCTTGATCTTTAGCGCTTGCAGTGTTGTGAAATATTCGTATTGCGCTTGAAAAATGGCACGGAATACTAAAATCACACAGATTAAAAAGATCGATTTCCTGACATCGCCGGTGTGTTGGACTAAGGAAACAACCACTTTGGAAATCAATAAAGCAAGGCTAATTAAAATTGAGGTAGAAATGACCGTTGCAATGGCGATCACTGGGAAATAGCTACGACTACCGCTTCGTGAGAGCAGTAGTCGTAGTTGAGTTAATCTCATTGATGCAATAGATGTGTTGCAGTATCTAAAATTCCTCGCTCTGGATGAGAAATCTGAGAAGCGCTGACACGTTTTCGGAACACCCAATAAGTCCAACCTTGATAAATCAAAACTAATGGGGTCATTACAACCGCAACAACAGTCATAACCTTGAGGGTATAGCCAGTGCTTGACGCGTTACGGATTGTTAGATCAAACTGCGCTCCGAGTGAGCTTGGCATTACTCGCGGATATAGCGCATAGAAAAGATCAGAGACAAATAAGAGAATTGCCATGGCAGAGAATATGAAAGCCCAACCTTCTCGTCGCTTCAAGGTTGCAACCAGTCCAGATACCCAGGCAAGTGCAACTCCTGCGGACAAGAGGGCAACTTTGATATTAAATTCAGGGAGTCCCAGGTTGGTCCAAAGCAAGAATGCGACGGCTGCGACCGCTGCGGCCATCCCGATCTTTAGCGCTAGTTCATGTGCACGATCACGAATAGCACCAGCAGTCTTCAAGGATAGAAAGATTGCCCCGTGCGTCAAGAAAACTGTAAGAGTTACCACGCCACCGAGAAGGGCATAAGGGTTGAGCAGATTGAAAAATCCACCTACGTATTCAATATGTCCTTGTGCCGATTTCTCGAGCGGAACTCCGCGCACGATATTTGCAAACGCTACTCCCCACAATAAAGCTGGAAGAGCACTGCTGATCACAATTGCGATATCCCAACGTTGACGCCACTTTGCATTTCCATATTTGCTGCGATATTCAAATGAGACGCCGCGAACAATTAGTGAAACCAAAATAAGAAAGAGTGGAAGATAGAAGCCGCTAAAGAGAGTTGCGTACCACTCTGGAAAGGCTGCAAATGTTGCACCGCCAGCGACTAACAACCAAACCTCGTTGCCATCCCAGACGGGACCAAGCGTCGTTAAAACCGCGCGCCGGTCGGCTTCGTTTCGTGAAACAAAGGGAAGAAGTATGCCCACCCCGAAATCGAATCCTTCTAGGATGAAGTACCCGATCCACAAGACGGCGATGAGTAAGAACCAAGTGGTTTCAAGTGACATGTTCGATACCTCCTAATAGGCCATCACGAGAGTTTGCTTATCGGATCCACCGAGTTTGGGATCTGCATAATCCAACTCAGTCTGCGGTCCGTTTTTAATTACCTTTAGAGTGATGCCCACTTCTATAAATGCCAGAACGCCGTAGAGCAGCGTGAAGACAATCATCGTAAATAGGACACTTCCTGCAGATACAACCGCGCTTACTCCATCTGAAGTTCGGATCAATCCGAATACCGCCCATGGTTGGCGTCCGGATTCAGTAAATATCCACCCGAAAGAGTTCGCTAACAGAGGAGTAAATGGAAGAAAAATCATCGCCGGCAAGAACCACTTACCTTTTGGTGTGCCTCCGCGGCGCATTTTAAAGAGTGTAAGTAAGGCGAAGAGGAACCCTAAGGCGCCAAAACCAATCATTAATCGAAACGACCAATATGCCAGTGGAATATTTGGCGAATAATCACCGGGGCCGTAAGTCTTTTCGTACTCCGCCTGAATATCGTTGACACCTTTTACAGTTCCTTTAAAGTCTCCAGTTGCCAAAAATGATAGGACTGAAGGAACGTCAATTTGAAAAACAGAGCGTGATCCATCGAGAGTACCGATCGTCAATAGGGAGAATGGAGCTGAATCAGTAGTTTGATAAAGCGCTTCCGCCGCTGCCATCTTCATTGGCTGTTGTTCAGTCATAATTTTAGAGGTGAAGTCACCGGATACAAATACTAAGACAAATGATGTCATCATTGTAATCAAACCTAATTTGAGAGTCGTGCGTGACATCTCAACGTCCATTTTCTTTATTAATAGCCACGCGGATATTCCTGCGATGAATGCTCCTGCAGTAAAAGCGGCAGAAGGAATGGTATGAAAGAAAGTTGCAAGTGCAGTTTTCTGAGTTAGCACGGAAACAATGCTGGTTAACTCAGCGCGCCCTTTTTCAAGATTCATGGTGTAACCGACTGGGTGCTGCATCCAAGCATTCGCAGCAAGGATGAAGTAAGCGGATAACAAAGTTCCAAGTGAGGCCAACCAAATAGTTGCAAGGTGTATTTTCTTAGGAAGTCGATCCCAACCAAAGATCCAAAGTCCAAGGAAGGTGCTCTCAAGAAAGAAGGCGAGCAGACCTTCCATGGCCAGTGGTGCACCGAAGATGTCACCGACAAAGCGGCTATATGATGACCAGTTCATTCCAAATTGGAACTCTTGAACAATTCCGGTCACAACGCCGATAGCGAAGTTTATTAAAAAGAGTTTTCCGAAAAATTTAGTTGCTCGTAAGTACTTTACTTTGTTGGTTCTATACCAAGCAGTTTGTAGACCTGCTACGAGGAAACCCATTCCTATCGTGATCGGTACAAACAGGAAGTGATAAACAGTTGTGATGGCGAATTGCCATCTTGCAAGATCGAGTGAATTCATCGAACTCAACTCTCCATTTCTGAGTAGGTGTACTTACTCATTTCTTATCTTGCGCCTGCCTACTATCTGATATTGCAAAAAAAGATGTGGCAAAGGCCACTCCCAATTTTTTACGCGTAAAACCTTGAGGGTCAGCACTCCTTTCCTTGCGATTAGCCACCACGACCAACTTCTTGCTACCCTTACGACCTGTTAACCCGCCGGGCCGCAACTGGGGATCTGGCTTTAGAGATTTGAAATTAAAAGGAGTACTGCTGTGGCATCAACATGCGATATCTGTGGCAAAGGGCCTAGCTTCGGAAATAACGTTTCCCACTCACAGGTAAAGACGCGTCGTCGCTGGAATCCAAATATTCAGCGCATCAAGACCCTCGTTGGCGGAAGCACCAAGCGCCAGAACGTGTGCACCTCTTGCCTTAAAGCCGGCAAAGTTACTCGTTAATTAAATTACTAGAAGGAATTACTTCTTCTTGTAACCAGTTGGGCAGGTTGGCTTAACGCCAGTTACCTTCTTTAATTGATTTCCCTTTAGACACGAAATTGTTGTGGTTTTTGGCGCAACAGTTGGCTTTGGAGTCGGAGTCTTTTGAACAGTTCCCTGCGCGGACATGTTGCTAGCGGCAGGTGCTGAAGATGACATCGCGTCATAGCTTGGGTTAAGTGAAATATCTAGCATTGGGTCTGGAAATTCAAAACCAAATACTTGAATAATGATGCGCCCATTCTTGACCGCTACCGTCTTAGTTGCAGCAGTTGAACCACCATCGGTTGTGCGAACTGAAACCATTAACGCGGATGCAGCATCTTCGGGGCGCTTGAGCCCCCAAAGTGCAAGTGCATCAGCTGCTGAGATAGTCGCGTAGTAGAAACCGGTGTTGACAGTCTTGCCATCTGGAGCAAGTCGCGGCGCGGATGCCTTATAGCTAAGTGATTTCTTCTCAGAATTCCAGACTGGCGTTGACAGCTTGCATAGTCCATTTGATCCCACATAAATCTTGCCGGAGCCACCTTCGAATGAGAAACCAAGTGGATCATTAGATGGAACTAATATCGATTGGAATTGAGTGACGAGTGCAGATGAAACCCCAGCATCTCCACTGCAATCTTTTGTGCTCTTAGCCTGCGGAACTTTGACGGGATATCCTGCAATTTCAAAGACTGCACCTTGGACATCTACCGTTGCTTCAGTGGCGATTCCGTAGGTGACGCCTAGCTTAAAGTCAGAAATTCTCATCTTTACCGAAATAAGCGCATCCGAATTCAAATTGACTGGGGTCGTTGCACTAGTTGTAGTCGCTGCAAGTGAGACTTTATTGCCAGGTGAATATGTTGGCTTGGCATCCAACATAATCCATGGGACAAATTCATTGGCCGCTTGTGCTTCGACGTATAAACCATCGTAATTCTCATTTGCAAAAGCTCCGTCTGCGCTCCAGCGTCCAGGGAGCTCTTTACCAGCTGCAACTCCATTTGAATTTCCTGCTGCCGCACCTTGCGATCCAGTTGCAACCCAAGTGAGTGCAATCGCTTTACCACCACTTGGTGTAACGCTTACTGACTCGATGCAGTATGTACCACCGCCTGCAGCACATGGAAGAAAGGCTCCCTTAGGAAGTGTGATGCTCGCGTTAGCTGAGGTAACGCCAACTAATATTGCAGAGAGAGAAAGCGCAGCAGTCGTAATTGATGCTATAAGCGAAGATCTTTTCATACGGCAAAATTATCGCTTGTTCAATGGCTAGGCAATAGCACCACGACCAATTAAAAATAAATAAAAAATGGACTTTGGTGCATAAAAATCGCAACCTCTATTTAAAGTGTTTCCATACGCTGGTTTCTATGCCTGACGGAACGCCGGATACCCCAGAGCCCCTAACGACATCGCCAATTCGCAAACCTGGCAGATCTTTGCCAGTAGCGAGTAATACGTGGTCTTCTCCCCCAGCGAAAATCCATTGCCAGATAGATACATCTAATTCTTTTGCGATTAATTGCAATTGGATGAACTCTGCGGACTCTGCAATTAGATTTACATCAAAAGCTAGTTCAACACCTGATGCATCAGCAATTTGAGAGCCTTGTTCAATGACGCAATCGCTTACATCACACATAGCTGTAGCCCTAGCAGAATCAAATTGGTAATCAATGGTCGGTGATCTAAACTCTTGAACCGCTAACTTTCCTGCTTCGCTCTTGGCACCATTTGCGCTTTGCAATATAGCCAAACCTGCCGCTGACCAACCCGTCAACGAAGACAGATAGATACCATCACCGACCTGCGCGCCAGCACGTGTGATTGCGTTGTCACAATGTCCAACTGCGGTCATTGAGATAACTACATTCTCACTTCGGGAAATATCTCCACCTATTACATGCATACCCGCAAGTTCTGCTTCAAATTTGATTCCACGAGCTAGTTCGCTAATCCATTCCATACTTTCAGTACCGGTGAGCGCCACGGCCACCAGTAGATAATCGGGAGTAGCGCCCATCGCCAAAATGTCTGCAGCATTTGCCGATGTAACTTTGCGACCTATTTCAAATCCGGAAGACCAATCCTTGCGAAAGTGCACGCCTTCCACGGCCATATCTGTTGTCATAACTTGCCGCTTGTTACCGGCAACAACGGCAGCATCATCGCCAATTCCAACTTCAATTCGCGGATCAGGACTGGCGAAAATCTCACGCAGTAGCGCAATTACCTGCGCTTCTGAGTACGTTCCCGAACGATCTGCCATAGCGCCAAGACTAGAACATCAAAGCAAGTAGGAGTACCTTTACGGTTATCTTCAACGGCGAAGCTTTCACGAGAAAGGTATGACCACAATGTCAGTTCAAGCATTTATTTTGATTCAAACTGAAGTCGGTAAAGCTTCCAGTGTTGCCAAATCTGTTTCTGCGATCGCAGGCGTAACTCTCGCCGAGGGCGTAACAGGTCCATACGATGTGATTATGCGCGCTGAAGCACCTTCCATGGAGGAGTTCGGCCGAAACATCCTGTCCAAAGTTCAGGCAGTTGCCGGTATTACGCGCACTTTGACTTGCCCAGTTACTTACTAGAAGTTACTTCTTCTTATAGCCGCTAGGACACTTGGGGCTGACGCCTGAAACCTTCTTAGTAACTTTGCCCTTGATACAAGTAATCGACAAAATCTTTTTTGCAGGAATCTCGACGGGAGTCGCTATCGCAGGTGTTGCTGGCTTGGTTTCAGCCGTTTGCAAAAACTTCATTTTGATAGTCGGGGAAGAAAAAGTGAAGTTATCGGCTTGTAGTTTAAGAAAGCCATCCTTTTCTGAGACCAATACAGAGGCCACCTGATTGGAAGAATTTGCAGATACAACTTCGACCCTGGCTTCAATCGGTGCGTTTGAAAATCCGTAATAACAACGAGCTGTGTCAGATCGAACGATGTAGGTATATCTACCTTTGAATTCGGATCCATCGACATTGTTGTGGATTCCGGCGACTCGATAATTAAGCGATCCATCTTTAAATTCTGGCGGGCCATTCTCATAGATTGGCGCATTTGTAACGACCATTCCATGCAATTTAGTCTTATCCGCAGAACATTTATTATTTCCTATATAAGAGTTTGCGCCAAAGTTCCAAAAAATTGAATTCGTCTCGCGGAGGATATTCCTGCCGTTATTACTAGCAGGGGGTGAAAACGGTTTCAGTTGATCTTCAAATGCTGCAAATAGCGCAAATTTTTCAAAGTTAACTGAAAAAAGCCGGGTAGTTGTTTGCGCGCTCAGGAAACCATCATAAGTAGTCGATTGTCGACCGCCGATGTTTCCATCATTCCAAGACCCTAAGCCAGGGTTTGGTACCGACAGACCAACAGGCCCCACTGTGAACAAATCCTTGAGATATTTCTCTAACTTTGAATCTTTTGAAATATCGGACTTTGCAACTAACGCCTTTAACTCTGGAACTAAGGTGACATCTCCACCGATACGGATTTTGTTATATGAGTCATCCAGCGGAGCAACAGAGAATTCCGCATTCTGCATTCGCCCAAAGATCCATCCAGTTAACGACTTATTCATCCTCAAAGTGACTGCGAGATTCTCGCTACCTGAAAAATTGGCTGAATTAACGCACTGTGTCGCGATCGCAAATTCTTTGCAGATCCCACCAGGCTTCAAGGTGACTGGATAAACCTGGCCTTTGAAATCTGAGAGCACAATCTGATCTTCAGCAACTAAACCGCTCTTCTTTGAAGTTGCTATGTAGCGCAACAGGATATGGGCTGCGTAGAACTTGTCTGAGCCATCGCTATTCTTCTCCGAGCTCTTCCAAACGGATAAGCCACCTCCTGCCGGGAGATCTGTAACAGTTGCACCGCTCTTAAACTTATATGCGGAAATTTTTTGTGAGGTCGCCTCCCCGTACAAAGTTAACTTCTCTAAAGCGCCTGTGGAATTTTTTGCCTCAACGCTCTCTAAACATGCCCGATCAGCGTCATTAACACATGGGCTAAGAATCAGGTCTGAAAATAGATTGTCGTAAACTTTGCAGGTTGGATCATCCCAGCCTGAGCACCACAACTGTTTCCAATCCTCTAATTTGGTGCTTCCTAATCGGTCTTGACCGTAAAGCGATGACTGGCTCCAGAGCCCAAAATCATTTGCAGCAAAATCTGTGTAAACAAATGAATCAGCTGCCTGCGCTGGCGTGGTTGGGGCGATAGAAAAAAGCGTCAAAATTATTAGGTTTGCTATCGCAGCAAATTTGATTGTTTTTTCCTTCATCTAATTCCCTAGCACTCCATTAGAGCGAGTTAGCGCTGTTTTAAGGAGATGGGTCACCACTTCCGTATAAGTAACGTTAGTGGCCGCCCACATCTTTGGGAAGACCGATGTGGCAGTAAATCCAGGCATCGTATTTAACTCGTTGATAATTACCTCTTTATTGGGCGTTAAGAAGAAATCTACGCGCGCGAGTCCTGAACAGCCAAGTGAGATAAATGCTTCAACTGCCTTGGAACGAATTTCATCGCTTATCTTTTGATCAATTGGAGCGGGAAGTTCAATGGTGGTTGCACCATCTAGGTACTTAGCTTCAAAATCATAGAAATCGTATTTCGGGTCAATCTTTATCTGACCTACGATCGAGGCTTTTGCTACACCATCAATTTCTAAAACTGCACATTCAATCTCTGCGCCTTTAATTTCTTGTTCTACCAACGCCTTAGTATCAAATTTGAAAGCCTCAATGATCGCATCCGCAAATTCGGCAGCTGATTTAACTTTGGTTGTTCCGCGGGAAGATCCACCACGAGCAGGCTTAACAAATACCGGATAACCAAGTTGATCTGCTGCTTTCTGTATCGCCGCCTGCCCTGAATTCCAGTCACTTTGCCGAGCAACAAATCCAGCAGCAGTCTTTATGCCGTGCGAGGCAAAGATCGGTTTAGCAAATGATTTATCCATCGCAACCGCTGATGCTAAAACTCCAGAACCAACGTATGGAATGTCGGCGATTTCAAGTAAACCTTGGATAGTGCCATCTTCTCCGTAAGGCCCGTGAAGTAGCGGAAAGACGATATCGATACTTAAATTCT
The DNA here is from genome assembly GCA_037140155.1 of Actinomycetota bacterium. Classification (GTDB taxonomy): domain Bacteria; phylum Actinomycetota; class Actinomycetes; order Nanopelagicales; family Nanopelagicaceae; genus Planktophila. Next base: position 22,113 of record JBAXFA010000004.1, on the reverse strand, counting down.
TACCGTCTGCAGTGAATCCATCTACGTTCAAAGCAACCGAAATTCCATTTTCTGGAATCGTCGGTAGTACCCCATTTGTGAGTGCAAGAGAATGGTTTTCAGGAAGCAAGAACCACTTTCCGCTCTTGCTGATACCAATTAAAACAGGTTCGTATTTGCTGCGATCGATCGCCGATAGGACTCCCCCGGCAGAAATGCAGGAGATTTCGTGCTCGCTGGAGCGCCCACCGCAGATGATTGCAACGCGCTGTGTCATCGGATGAAGTTCTCAGCTTTAGTGGTTATCTCCATTAAGCGTTGCAGCGCAGCTTCCGGACTCAAAGCACCATTGACGATATCCGCGACAGATTCAATAACCGGAACTTCTACGCCAACGCGATGGGCGATTTCTACAATCGCACCGGAAGATGCAACGCCTTCAACAGTTTTCGCCCATTGGCCAAGCGCCGACTCCATAGAACCGGTGCGACCTAGTAGTTCGCCAAATGTTCGGTTGCGGGAAAGCGGTGAGCCACATGTAGCAACTAGATCGCCCATACCGGCAAGACCCGCAGCGCTGAGTGGATCTGCGCCGTGGGCGGCACATAAGCGGGCAACTTCATTTAATCCGCGAGTAATCAACATCGCTTGAGTATTTTCGCCATAACCCATACCGATTGAGATTCCAACGGCGAGGGCGATAACGTTTTTAATCGCTCCAGCCATTTCACAACCGAGTAAGTCAACCGAGGTATAAACGCGATAGTAAGGAGTGCGAAATAGCGCACGAACTTCCTCTGATGTAGCTTGGCTAGTCGCAGCAGCAACTGCTCCTGCTGGTTGACGCAAAATTAATTCATCCGCCAAGTTTGGCCCAGTAATTAGCGCCAACCGGTGCTTTCCAATGACATCTTCCATTACTTCAGTCATACGCATCTGGGTGCTGATCTCAATACCTTTTAACGTACTTATGATTAGACAGTCATTTGAGAAATGCGGTTTCCAAAGCTGAAGCGTTGAGCGCAGCTGTTGTGAGGGAATTGCCAAGACGTAGGTGCTACTGAAGGCGAAGGTTTCTGCTAGATCTGTAGTCGCACGAATTTCAGAGGGCAAGATATTGGCGCCAATATATTTAGAGTTGGTGTGCTTGGCGTTGATCTCATTGACAACATCTGCGTTACGGCCCCAGAGCAGAACTTCATTTCCGGCATCACATAGAACTTGCGCAAGGGTTGAACCCCAAGCGCCCGCTCCAAATACCGATACCTTGCTCATCGCAATCCTTTTCTTGCTCGTTAACGCTTCTTCTTAAAATTGCCGGTTCGCGGCAGATCAGAAGTATGAGGATCAAAGATTACTTCAGGGCGCTTCTCACCACGAATTTGCTCAAGCAAGATCGTGATTTCAAGCATAATTTTCGCTGTCGCCTCGATTAAAGCTTGGGGATCTTCGCCTTTGCCGTACCAGAGAGAAAGATCAACTGGTTTACCCGCAACCATTGTGATCTGAGTTCGTGGAAATAACTTTAACTTCTTGGAATAAGTCGGCATCATGATTTGTGAACCCCACTGCGCAACTGGAATCACTGGCGTATTTGTCGTAAGCGCCAAGCGAGCTAAACCTGTTTTCGCAACCATCGGCCAGTGATTGGCATCGCGAGAAAGAGTGCCTTCGGGATAGACGCCAAGTAAATGACCAGCCTCTAAAAGTTTCTTGGCATGGTCTACCGCTTTGCCAGCATTTGGTGTCTCTCTCTCAACTGGAACTTGGCCTGCAGCGAGAATTATCCGTCCGATAATTGGAACTCTAAATACTTCTACTTTTCCCAGGAATCTAGGGGCGCGACCATTTGAGTAAAGAAAATGTGCGAAATTTAAGACATCAAAGTAAGAGAGATGATTGTTGGCCACAATAACTGCGCCAGTTTGAGGAATATTTTCAGCACCGATCCATTTGCGTTTGGTAATTGCTTTAATAAATGGGATCGCAATTTTTGTGCCAATTTTAAAAGTGAGGTTTGTGCCTAACGGTTTGCCTGTAGGAGGCGCATAAGACACACGCATCTGGGCCATAACTCAATGCTAGTGGGGAAAGAAAAACTGGGGCCAGCAAACGCTGACCCCAGTTTTGGAAAAGTTCTAAGAAGTAATTAACGCTTCTTAGCGGCTTTCTTTACAACTTTCTTAGCTGCTGGCTTGCGCTTTGCAACCTTCTTAACAGCCTTCTTAGCTGCTGGCTTCTTCTTAGCAGCCTTCTTTGGCGCAGCCTTCTTAGCTACTGGCTTTGCAACTGGCTTTGGTTCTGGCTTTGGAGCAGGACCTAGCTTGCGCTCACCTGAGATGACATCCTTCAGACCCTTTGCAGGCAAGAAGCGAGCCTTCTTTGAAGCCTTGATCTTGATGGTCTCGCCGGTGAATGGGTTACGGCCCATACGTGCCTTGCGATCGACCTTCTTGAACTTACCGAAATCGTTGATCATTACATCTTCACCCTTTGACATGGTGCGTGTAATTGTGTCGAATACGATTTCTACAGCGTGTGCTGCTTCTTTCTTGCTGTCGTTGAAGTGCGGGGCCAACGCGGCAATAAATTGTGCCTTATTCATCTAAATCCCCTTAGATTTACGCGTAAATTAAGCCTTTGCTTAACTTGTGGCTAAAACTTAAACCTTTTTATAGGGTGAGAGCGATATTAAAGCGGGCGTGTCGCAATTTAATATTTCTAAGAAATCGCACTTTTTATGCGTAAAAAACTCTCATTTAGAAGTTGAGAGTTACGCAGAATTAACTCACCCCATCTAAGAAGTTAGCGTTTTACGCTGGTTTCTGAAGCGATTTGCGAATTTTCGTCGCAAGATTTCCTTTTTAAATTCGAATTGGCAGTGTTTTAGGCTTATAACTTGGGCGCTTTGCTTCGAAAGCATCGATCGAATCAGTCTGCTTCAACGTCAACCCAATGTCATCAAGGCCTTCCATCAAACGCCAACGGGTGTAATCATCTAATTCAAATGCAATTGTCGTTGCTCCGTAGGAAACGGTTCGTGAGTCAAGGTCAACTTTGATCTGCGTGGTCGGATCTGTTTCTATGGCTACCCAGAGAGCTTCCACGGCTTCCTGCGGCAAGATTACGGTTAGCAAGCCACCTTTTAGCGAGTTACCGCGGAAGATGTCGGCAAATCGGCTCGAGATAACTACTTTAAAACCATAGTTCTGTAGCGCCCAAACAGCGTGTTCACGCGATGAGCCGGTTCCGAATTCTGGCCCTGCAACTAAAACAGTGCCAGCCTTATATTGCGGCTGATTTAGAACAAATTCAGGATCGTTGCGCCAAGCTGCAAATAGGCCGTCTTCAAAACCGCTACGTGTAACGCGCTTTAGATAAACAGCAGGGATGATTTGATCAGTATCAACGTTGCTGCGGCGAAGTGGAACTCCGGTGCCGGTATGTGAAATAAATTTCTCCATTGTGCGCGCCTTTCTACAAATCCGCCGGTGAAGAGAGCGTGCCGCGAATTGCGGTAGCTGCTGCAACTAGTGGGCTTACTAAGTGAGTGCGGCCGCCTTTTCCTTGGCGCCCTTCAAAGTTTCGGTTGGATGTCGACGCTGAACGCTCGCCCACTGCAAGCTGATCTGGATTCATTCCAAGACACATCGAGCAACCTGCGTTACGCCATTCGGCTCCTGCATCAAGGAAGACTTTATCTAAGCCTTCCTTCATCGCTTGCTGACGAACGCGTTCAGAACCTGGCACAACTAGCATGCGAAGTTTTGGCGCGATCTTCTTGCCTTCTAAAACAGATGCTGCAGCGCGTAAATCTTCAATTCGGCCATTGGTGCAAGAGCCTAAGAAAACAGTGTCGATAGCTATCTTTTTAAGCGGTGTGCCAGCAGTTAAGCCCATATATTCCAGAGCGCGTTCTGCTGCTCCTCGTTCTTCGGAATCTTTGATATCGGCTGGGTTTGGCACTGAAGCATTAAGCGGCAGGCCTTGTCCTGGGTTAGTTCCCCATGTAACAAATGGCTCTAAATTATCGGCATCGAGAGTTATCTCAAGATCAAATTTGGCATCGCTATCTGAAAATAGCGTCTCCCAATAGCTTTGCGCAGCGGCGAAATCTTCGGGCGCGTGTGGCTTGCCTTTGATGTAATCAAAGGTCTTTTGATCTGGCGCAATAAGCCCTGCGCGTGCACCAGCTTCGATAGACATATTGCAGACGGTCATGCGGCCCTCCATCGAAAGTTCGCGAATTGCAGAACCGCGATATTCGATGATGTAGCCCTGTCCCCCACCAGTTCCGATCTGAGCGATGATCGCCAGGATAATATCTTTAGCTGTAACGCCAGGCTTTAACTTGCCTTCCACATTTATCGCCATCATCTTGGGGCGCGTAGATGGCAAAGTTTGAGTTGCAAGTACATGTTCGACTTCGGAAGTTCCGATACCAAATGCAATTGCACCGAATGCACCATGCGTTGAAGTATGTGAATCACCACAAACAATTGTCATACCTGGCTGGGTGATTCCAAGCTGCGGTCCTACTACGTGTACAACGCCTTGATCGGCATCACCCAGTGAGTGAATGCGGATACCAAATTCTCTTGCATTATTACGCAAGGTATCGATCTGCAGCTTTGAAACTGAATCGGCGATTGGTTTTAAAATATCTAAAGTTGGAGTGTTGTGATCTTCAGTGGCAATTGTTAGATCAGGGCGGCGCACCTTACGACCGGCTAAACGCAGACCATCAAATGCTTGTGCGCTAGTCACCTCGTGAACAAGTTGCAGATCGATGTAGAGCAGATCTGGTTCACCTGCTGCGGAGCGAACGATATGGTCATCCCAAATCTTCTCTGCCAGTGTCTTACCCATAATTGCCTGATCCATTTCTGTAAATCTTGCATCTCATTAGATGGGATGCTAATCTCGCTGTGTGGATAAGAAGAATAGCGGAGTTGGCGTATTAGATAAAGCGGTGACCATCTTGGGCACCCTTGAATCTGGCCCGCATTCACTTGCCGAGCTCGTTGCCGCAACCGGAATTGCCCGTCCTACAGCGCACCGCCTAGCCGTAGCCCTAGAACACCACCGCTTGGTCACACGTGACTTACAAGGTCGATTCGTATTAGGTGTGCGCTCTGGTGAATTAGCCGCTGCCGCTGGTGAAGATCGTCTATTAGCCGCTGCTGCTCCGGCTCTTGCTGCGCTGCGCGATGCCACAGGTGAATCTGCTCAGTTATATCGCCGCCAAGGCGATATCCGCATCTGTGTGGCAGTTGCTGAACGCTTATCTGGTTTACGTGATTCTGTGCCAGTTGGCGCATCGCTAACTATGCAGGCAGGTTCTGCTGCGCAAATTTTATTGGCTTGGGAAGATTCAGAAAAAATTCATCGCGGCGTCAAGAACGCGCGTTTTACCGCAGCTCATTTGGCGGCTGACCGTCGCCGCGGTTGGGCGCAATCGGTTGGAGAACGTGAAGCCGGCGTTGCATCTGTTAGCGCACCTGTTAAAGGTCCAAATGGAAAAGTTATAGCCGCTGTCTCAATCTCTGGACCAATTGAACGCTTAGGTCGCCAGCCAGGTCGTGTTCATGCCGCAGCCGTAGTTGCTACCGCTGCTCGCTTAACCGAACATATTGCAAAGAATTAACTATTTAGTAAATCAAGTTCTTTTAATACTTGAGAGATAACGCCAAAGCCAAAGCCTTTACGTTGTAGCAGCGATTGAATTCTGCGGACCTGAACTTCAGGTTCAAGACGAGACATGGTGTTATATTTTTTAAAGGCTAGATCAAAGGCGCTGCGGTATTCAGAATCGTCATCGATCTCATCGAGGGCCTCATCGATTGCGCTCTGCATAACGCCCTTTTGACGAAGCTCCCCCGCAATGATTCGCTTGGAGATCTTCTTATGGTTATGGCGTGACTGAGCCCAGGCTTTGGCAAACTCTTCATCGTTAACGAGGCCGGCTTCTTGCAACCGGAAGATGATCGCTTGCGCAACATCATCTTCTACGCCCCGGGTCTTAAGGTGAGCGAGAAGCTCGCCCTTACTTTTCGCACGTGTGACCAAGGCATTTAACGCGATGGTATGTGCTACTTCGTAAGGGTCGGAGCCTTCGCCTCTTGAAACCTTTGCAAATTCCAGGCTGATTAGAAATCAACCTCTGCTGCTGCTTCATCGATAGCAGCAACGAGTTCAGCATCTACCTCGATCGGCACAAAGTGAGCGCGGATCTTGGTCTCGATCTCATTAGCTAGATCTGGGTTATCTAGGAGGAAGGCGCGAGAATTTTCTTTGCCTTGTCCTAGCTGATCTGCTTCGTAGGTATACCAAGCGCCGGCTTTCTTAACGATACCGACTTCAACGCCAAGGTCGATGAGGGATCCTTCACGTGAGATACCTGTGCCGTAGATGATGTCGAATTCGGCTTGCTTAAATGGCGGAGCCATCTTGTTCTTGACGACCTTAACGCGGGTACGGTTACCGACAGATTCGGTGCCATCTTTAAGGGTTTCGATGCGACGGATATCTAGGCGAACTGAAGCGTAGAACTTAAGTGCCTTACCGCCAGTTGTTGTCTCAGGTGAGCCGAAGAATACGCCGATCTTTTCGCGGAGCTGGTTGATAAAGATCGCAGTTGTCTTTGATTGGTGAAGTGCGCCGGTAATTTTGCGAAGCGCTTGTGACATAAGGCGTGCTTGCAAGCCCATATGTGAGTCGCCCATCTCGCCTTCGATTTCTGCGCGAGGAACAAGTGCTGCAACAGAGTCAACGACAACGAGATCGAGTGCGCCAGAACGGATCAACATATCCATGATTTCTAGCGCTTGTTCACCTGTATCTGGTTGTGAAACAAGAAGTGCATCAATATCAACGCCGAGCTTCTTTGCATATTCGGCATCGAATGCATGTTCAGCATCGATAAATGCGCAGATTCCGCCGGCCTTTTGAGCATTTGCAATCGCATGCAATGTAAGAGTTGTCTTACCTGAGGATTCTGGTCCATAAATTTCTACGATACGTCCACGTGGCAATCCGCCGATACCGAGTGCGATATCTAGTGCGATTGAACCAGTTGGGATAACTTCGATGATCGCGTTTTGGCGATCTGACATCTTCATTACTGAGCCTTTTCCAAATTGACGTTCAATCTGGGCGAGCGCGGTATCGAGCGCCTTTTGGCGATCGGATGTATTTTTCTCTTCGGCTTTATTTGCTTTTTCAGCAGCCACGTTTTTCTCCTTTAGATAAGAACGTCTATGCGTGTGCATATTCGTTGGTAGTCGGCCCAGAAGGTACGGAAGGCCACCGACGGCCTACGAGGCTTATAGAGAGCCTGTGGGCGGATGATGGAACCGCTCTGGTTGTGCAGGGATAACTTTATCCGAACATCTGTTCGAAAGGTAGCAGGCGGTACCGACAACGCCTTTAGGCGTGTCGCCCTCTAGCTATAAGTAAGAAGGGAAGGATGCGCAGGTGTTGATCCTGCTGCCGCCATCTGAGAAGAAGAACGCGACGACCAAGCCAGCTCCTGCCATCAACGTCTACACCGGGGTCCTCTACCAGGCGCTGGATTGGGCGAGCCTTTCGGCTGCTGCCCGCAAGCGCGCGGCGAGCGCAGTTGTGATCATCTCCGCCAAATACGGAGCGGTTCGCCCAGATCAGCTAATTGAAAGTTACAAGGAGAAGATTGATAACAAGGCGATGCGTAAACCGGTTGCGAAAGTGCTTGATGCGATCAAGACCGATCTGATCGTAGATTGCCGCTCATCAACTTATAAAACTGTTTGGCACTCCCCCGTAGAAAAGACAGTTGAGGTGCGCGTATCAACGGTGGTTAATGGCGTTCGCACTGTGGTTACTCATATGTCGAAGAAGACGCGCGGGGAAATTACCCGGTGGTTGCTGCAATCGCGATCAGTGCCCAAGACCCCGGAAGATCTATATGCGATCGTTTCGGAGAAATATGCGTGTGCGCTAACGCCAAGTGATGGCGCCGAACCATGGGTCTTAGAAGTAATTGCCGTTTAATTAATATTTATATTTAGCTGTCTCGGTCGGGCATTGCTTACAAACGGCCCGCCAAATATCGGCTGCTTCCAGCCCAGCTTTTAACGCTTCATCTACGGTACGGCTGCCGAGTTCGCTGATCGCTATATCTTGGGCAAATGAAGGCGCCCATTGTTCGCCAAAGGAAAGTGTTAGGCGCTCGCGCAGATCTGAAATACGCATTTATCTTTTAGAAGAGGGTGCGATCTACAAGCAATTCGGCTTGTTCACGAGATTGTTTTGCGTTTAGCGGTTGCATTACTTGACCAATTAACCACCGCATGGCAACCCCTGTTCCGGCTTCTGATTTAGTTGCACCATACAAACTACGAGCTAGCTCTAAATAAAGTGGGTGATCGCTATGAGATAGCGCTTGCGTTAGCGCGCTCTGATCATGTTGGCGCATCGCCGCAAGCGCTGGATCAGATGAGATATAGAGCGAGATTTTTTCTAGGGCATCAGCCGGTGTTCCAGCTTTTCCGGCGAGCTCGATCATCAATTCCACTTCAGCAGTAATTAGCGCAGATATGACTGCGTTCTTATCTCGGTAATGGTTATATAAAGTTGCGCGCGATACTTCAGATGCATCAGCGATTTCAATCATAGAAATGTTAGCCAGACCGAACTTAGCAATTAAAGATTTGGTACCTTCGAGAATTGCGCTCTCGGTGCGGCGATGGGTTGCGCCTTGAGTGGCGTACTTAGGCTGCGTCGACAACGGACAACTTCGCGCTCTCGAGAACCTTGAGTTCAATCGAGACGTTGGCTACTACTGTTGAAAGCGTTAAGCCAAGTGCTTCGCAGATTGCATTTAAAAGTTCTGACGAGGCTTCTTTCTGGCCGCGTTCTACTTCTGAGAGATAGCCAAGTGAGACGCGAGCTTCGCGGGCAACATCGCGCAATGTGCGGGATTGCTCGGTGCGGGCAGCGCGAAGTGTCTGGCCAACTGCGGTGCGTAGTAGCGCCATGGTGGTCATCCCTTCTACTGCTTATCTCGTTGTCTAAGGATACGCGCAAATGAGGCGATCGCGCTTGCTGTGGTGGCGTTTCGTACAACTTCGCGATCACCCGATAGCGAAAGCTCTATTACCTGAACTACTGGGCCAACGAAGGCGACGAAGACCCGCCCCGCATCTGAACCATCGGCTGGACCGGGACCTGCCACCCCAGTTGTTGCGATCGCCCAAGTTGAACCAAAAGATTTATTTGCACCAATACCCATCTCAATAGCGACTTGTTCGCTAACAACAGTGTGTTCTGAAATTGTTTCTGATAAAACCCCCAGATGCGAAACTTTAATATCTGGTCGGTAAGCGGTAATCGAGCCCAGAAAAACATCTGATGCACCAGGAACAATTGTCAGCGCATTGCTTAAGCCGCCAGCAGTTAGTGATTCGGCAGTAGATAGCGTTTCACCGCGGGCACGTAGCGAGTCATGGATATCTGAAACCAACCCCAGAATCTCATTCGCAATCGTCACTAGATTTTCCAATCACACATTTGTCTTAAAGGCAGATCTTACATAGTAAGCGCCAGTAACAATAGTTAGCGCAATAGCGATATACATAAAGCCATCTCGGAACCAATAGAGATTTGGGTTTAGCGGCAGAACATAAAAGCCAGTACCAAAACCTTGGAAGGTTGCCTTTATCTTTCCCCCTTTATTTGCCGGAATTACTCCGCGCTTTACAATCGCTAAACGGAAGATGGTGATACCAATTTCGCGTGCCAGGATGACTATGGTGATCCACCACGGCATGCGGCCGAGAATCGAAAGGCAGATCATGGCTGTTCCGACCATTGCCTTATCAGCAACTGGATCTAGAAATTTTCCTAGCTCAGTAATTTGTTGGCGGCTGCGCGCTAATTTGCCATCGACGATATCGGTCAAACCAAGGATAAAAAAGATCCACCAGGAAATGATCTGCCAGTTGTAATCGGTTCCCCCATTCATAAATAAGGCGATCGCTCCAAATGGAATTAGTACTAAACGTGCAATCGTAAGCGAGTTAGGAGTTATAAATGCGGGTACATTCACAGCGGACGAGCCACCAAATCTGCTCCCATTGAATCGATGATTACCGCATCAACGTATTGGCCAACTTGATAATTAGTACCGATAAAGGAAGTGGTGCCATCAACTTCGGGGCCTTGATGGGCGGCGCGACCTTCTTGTAACTCGCTATCTTCAATAAGTACGCGCACGTTCTCGCCGATTCGCGCAGTAGCACGTAGAGATACCATCTCATCTGCCAGCGAAGAAAGTGATTCAACCCGTTGGCGAATGACAACTTCATCTACCTTGTCAGTTAAATCCAGCGCCTCAGTGTTATCTTCATCGGAATACCCAAAGATTCCGATCGCATCTAATTTGGCGGCGCTTATGAAATCAGCCAAGTCATCAAAGTCGGCTTGGGTTTCGCCGGGAAAGCCCACAATAAAGTTAGAGCGAATGCCGGCTTCTGGAGATAAGGCGCGGATCTGGGTTATCAAGTGTAAGAACTTTTCAGAATCACCGAAACGTCGCATCCGGCGTAACACAGTTGGGCTGGTGTGTTGGAAAGATAAATCAAAGTAAGGAGCGATTTTCTCGGATTCGATCATCGCTTGAATTAGCGATGGGCGCATTTCTGCTGGTTGTAGGTAAGAAAGGCGAACTCTTTCGATGCCTTCAATCGCAGCAAATTCAGGAAGGATCTTCTCCATTAATTTGAGATCACCCAGATCTTTGCCGTATGAAGTTGTATTTTCGCTAACTAAAAATAGTTCAGTAACGCCATTTTGGGCAAGCCACTTTCCTTCTTCAATAATTTCAGTCGGCTTGCGCGAGATAAATGAACCTCGGAAATACGGGATAGCGCAGAACGAACAGCGGCGATCGCAACCAGATGCGATCTTAAGTGGCGCCCACGGAGCGTTGCCGAGGCGCTTGCGAAAGAGTGAACCACCTGCGCCAAGTGAAGATGCATACGACTCATCAATTGCATCTTGGCGAGCTTGTGGACGATCTGCAGGTGCAATTGGCAAGAGTGAACGACGATCGCGCGGTACATGTGGTGTGTGTTTTTCACCGGAGACAATTGATTGCAAACGTGCAGAAATATCTTGGTAATCATCAAAGCCTAAAATGCCATCTGCTTCCGGCAAGGCTTTTGCTAGCTCTTGCCCATATCGCTCGGCCATGCACCCAACTGCAACTACCGCTCGCGTTGTGCCATGGCCCTTGAGCGAATTCGCCTCAAGAAGTGCATCAATTGAATCCTTCTTTGCGGACTCAATAAAGCCACAAGTATTAACGACTGCAACTTCAGCTGATTCAACATCAGAGACCAGCGTCCAACCATCTGCGGCTAAGCGACCAGCTAACTCTTCAGAGTCGACTTCATTACGGGCGCAGCCCATGGTAACAATTGCAACGGTCCGACTCATTTGTCAGATGGTACAGCGTCAGCGCCTACTTAGATCTGAAAGTCTTACGAATCTCTTCGTTACGAGCGCCCAAAGGTGCGAGAGTTTGACCATTTAACGTTAAATCAAGGTCGCCGGCATTACTTAAATAGATACTTATTGCGGTGACTCCGGTAAAGCTCTTCACATCTCCCTGAAAGATTGGGCCTTTGTACTCATGCTTGCCATCTACTACTACATCAATTTTTGCGTTTCCACGCGCCGCCGAGATTGATAGCGCAACTTCACCTGATACTGCCGGTGATGCAACCGAGCTGCTCTTGCTGACAGAAGGTGATGCTGTGGGAGTAACGGCGGGTTGAGCTGAAGGCGTAACGCTTGCAGTAGGAGTCGCAACATCCGTAGGGGTAACCGTACTTTTTGAATTCGAGATAATAGTCTGACCAATTGCTACGGCAGCAATAACTACGATTGAAGCAATCGCCAGAGCTTTCCACGAAACACTTTTTCGTTCAGTTGGGATTTTAGTAACGTTATTTTCAACTAACATATCGTGAATTTTGCGTGAATCAGTTGAGTGTTCTTCGTTATATAGATCAATCAACACTTGAGCGTTAGCAGAAATTAGTGGTGCGATATTCCGTAAATGCCCGCGCGCGTAAGTATCTCCCCCGCAATGTAAAAATTTATTATTTTCCATCTCTCTAATTAATCCGGCGCGAATACTTGTGCGCTCTGCTAGGTCATCAACGCTAAGTCCAGCGCTCTCGCGCGCACCTCGCAGAAAATCACCCAGAGACATTTAAATTCGCCGTTCTAAAAATAGAGGAAGTTCAATAGGGAAAGTCTACGGCGGGGTTCTCCCCACGCCTAGCCCAGCAGGTGGTCAACCCCTAAGATCACCCTTCGTACTAGTCCCCTAAATGGTTAACAAGCGATGAAATTTAGTAATCGCGCAGAGTTGCCAGCACAGAATCGAGTTCATCTGGCTTAACCATTACCGTGCGCGCCTTGGAACCTTCTGAAGGGCCAACGATTCCGCGAGATTCCATTAGATCCATTAAGCGTCCGGCCTTGGCAAAACCAACGCGTAATTTACGTTGCAGCATGGATGTTGAACCAAATTGGGTTCCAACTACAAGTTCAACTGCTTGCAAGAGCAGATCTAAATCATCACCAATATCTTTATCAACCAATTTATTTGATTGCGGTGCAACAGTGACATCATCGCGATAGCGTGGTGATAGCTGCTTTTTAACATGGTTTGTTACCGCTTCGATTTCGCGTTCGGAAACATAGGCGCCTTGGATACGGATCGCGCGCGATGCACCCATCGGAATAAATAAACCATCACCTTGGCCAACAAGTTTTTCAGCGCCTGGGCTATCTAAAATTACACGGCTATCTGCCAGCGAACTTGTGGCAAATGACAGACGTGAAGGAACGTTGGCTTTGATAAGACCAGTAACTACATCTACAGATGGACGCTGGGTTGCAAGAACTAAGTGAATACCTGCAGAGCGCGCTAACTGTGTAATTCGCACAACAGATTCTTCTACCTCGCGCGCGGCAACCATCATCAAATCTGCTAGCTCATCAATAATCACTAATAAATAAGGGTAAGGCTCTACAACTCGATCGCTTCCTGGAGGTGGAATTACCTTGCCGGCACGAACTGCCTTATTGAAATCATCGATATGCCTAAAGCCAAAGGTTGAAAGATCTTCATAACGTAGATCCATTTCACGTACTACCCAAGTTAGCGCATCGGCAGCTTTCTTGGGGTTTGTAATGATTGGTGTAATCAAATGCGGGATGCCTTCATACGCAGTGAGCTCTACTCGCTTGGGATCAATCAGAACAAGGCGCACATCATCAGGTGTTGCGCGCATTAAAATCGACGTAATCATGGCGTTGATCATGGAAGATTTACCTGCGCCGGTTGCGCCCGCCACAAGTAAGTGAGGCATCTTCGCTAAGTTTGCACAAACAAAGTTACCTTCCACATCTTTACCAAGGGCCACAAGCATTGGGTGGTGATCTTGGCCGGCAACACTTGAGCGCATAACATCACCTAAAGCCACGATTTCGCGATCCGCATTTGGAATTTCGATGCCTACGGCGGATTTACCTGGGATCGGCGAAAGAATTCGCACATCGCTGCTGGCTACTGCATAGGAAATATTCTTAGCTAATGCGGTGATTCGCTCGACCTTTACCGCATTACCTAACTCAACTTCATAACGTGTAACAGTTGGTCCGCGCATAAAGCCGGTTACTTGAGCATCGATTTCGAACTGTGCAAAGACTTCGGTAAGGGAAGCCACAACAGTGTCGTTGGCCTTTGATTTAGCCTTTGCAGCAGGACCTGTGCGAAGCAAATCTTGTGGCGGCAAGATGTAATGCGAATCAGCGGTTAAGAGAAGTTGTTCTGGACGCTTGGCTGTGGCTGGCGTGGTGGAAGTAGCTGCGGGAGCCTGCACATGTCGTGGGACTTCAACGGTGAACTCTTCATCAAATTCTTCTTCATCTAAATCTTCATCCGCTACTTCATCCGCCTGATGATTCCAGGCAACAACCGGTGTTTCAAATGGTGGAGTATCGGTAATCTCAAATTCAGATTCTTCGCGTTGTGGGCGTTTTGACCAAGCCCAAACGAAGGTATTTTTTATTCGGATTACAACTGATGACAGCGGAGTTGCGGTGGTAACAAGGGCGCCAAAGATGAAGAGAATAAATAAAAATGGATAAGCCAACATCGAGGTCATCAAACGCTCAAGCGGCATCGCAACGGCATAACCTAGCCAACCACCGCCATGGCGCATCGCAGTAGTGCCAGTTGGATTAATGGCGCCAAGGGATCCGTTAAAGAGATGTGCTAAACCGGCTGCGCTAAAGATCATCGTCACAAATCCAACGACCATTCGCGAGGTTGCTTTGTGATCATCTGGTACACGGAATAAGCGAATGGCAAAGTAGATAATTACAACAGGTGCAAAGAAACCGATACGCCCAAAGGCGCCATAAATGACTGCGTAAAGATTGCGCCCAACAAAGTTATCTGCAGCAAACCATGTACCGGCAAACGATGCCAGCGCAACGATAAGTAATAGAAAAGCGACGCCATCGCGATGGTGGGCCGGATCTAAATCACGAGCCCCGCGGGCTAGGAAGCGAACTGTTGAGCCAAGTGCTTTCGCTAGAGCTCTCCAGAGAGCGCTTAGGCCACGACCAATAACAGAGAAGGCTGACTTACTCGCCTTGCTCGATGTTGTGCGTTTTTTCTTGCCCACACCTTTAATCTTACTGGCTAGACCTCAATAACTACGGGAACGATCATTGGACGGCGGCGATGTTTTCCACCGACCCAGCTACCTATTGTGCGACGAACTACTTGCGAAAGTTGATGAGTGCCATTTACGCCATCGGCAACAGCGCGTTGTAACGCTTTCTCAATCTGTCCTTTTACTTCATCAAAGAGCGCTTCATCTTCATTAAAGCCACGTGCATGAATATCTGGGCCTGCAACAATCTTGCCGCTCTGTGATTCGATGACAACTACTACAGAGATAAAACCTTCTTCTCCCAAGATTCGACGATCTTTTAGTGAAGATTCAGTGATATCACCAATGCTCTGACCATCTACATAGACAAATCCGCATGGCACAGAACCCACTACTTCCGCCTGGTGATCTACCAAATCTACAACAATGCCATTTTCGATAATAAATGCGTTTTCTCGTGGAACGCCTGCCTGGATTGCGAGTTCCGCATTGGCCTTTAGGTGGCGCCATTCACCATGGACCGGCAGCGCATATTTTGGTTTAACGATGTTGTAGCAATACAACAATTCACCCGCTGCAGCATGGCCCGAGACGTGGACCATGGCATTTGCTTTATGAACAACTTTTGCGCCAAAGCGGGTTAACTCATTAATTACTCGGAAAACAGAATTTTCATTACCTGGAATCAGTGAAGAAGCTAGAATTACAGTATCGCCTTCACCGACTCTGATCTGGTGATCGCCATTTGCCATCCGAGAAAGCGCCGCCATTGGTTCACCTTGTGAACCGGTACAAATTAGAACAACGCGATCGTCATAGCTATCTAAATCTTTAGCATCGATAAGAATTCCTGCTGGAATATTTAGATAACCCATATCGGAAGCGATCTTCATATTACGCACCATAGATCGCCCGATAAAGACCACTTTGCGATCATGTAAAGCGGCGGTATCTATAACTTGTTGCACGCGATGTACGTGAGATGAAAACGAGGCGACGATAACTCGCTTCTTGGTCGCAGCAATTGCCCGATTTAACGCAGGGATAATCTCTCGCTCAGATGGAGTAAATCCTGGAACATCGGCGTTGGTGGAATCAACTAAAAATAGATCGACACCTTCATCGCCTAACCGGGCAAAAGTTCTTAAATCTGTAATGCGTCCATCTAGCGGCAGTTGATCCATCTTGAAATCGCCTGTGTGCAATACGGTTCCGGCTTTGGTGTGAATCGCAACCGCAAGCGCATCCGGAATCGAGTGGTTAACTGCAACGAATTCGACTTCAAATGGGCCGACATCTTCGCGCATTCCTTCTTTAACTTCGCGAGTCAGAGGAGAGATGCGATGTTCTTTAAGTTTTGCAGTGACTAACGCCAAAGTAAGGGCCGAACCGTAGAGCGCAATATCACCCCTTTCGCGAAGTAGATAAGGAGTTGCGCCGATATGGTCTTCATGTCCGTGGGTCAAAACTAAGCCGACTACATCATCTAGGCGATCGCGGATATAACTAAAGTCAGGCAAGATTAAATCAATACCGGGCTGGTTATCTTCGGGAAATAAGACTCCGCAATCAACGATTAATAACTTGCCATTGGTTTCAAAGACGGTCATATTGCGACCGATTTCAGCTATCCCACCAAGGGCCACGATACGTAAGCCACCTGCAACTAATTTGCTAGGTGTGCCGAGGCCGGGATGTGGATGGGTCATAAAATGTTTTTATACTGCGACGCCACCGGCGATCAGATCTTTACGCAACTGCGCGATCTGTTCTTCGGTAGCATCGACGAGAGGAAGTCTGGTGTATCCGCCAGGTAGGCCCAACATATTTAGCGCAGCCTTGGTCAGAATCGCACCTTGCGTGCGGAAGGTGCCGGTAAAGACTGGAAGTAACTTCTGATGAATCTCCAAAGCGCGCGCAGCGTTTCCAGCAAACCATGAGTCGAGCATCTCTTTAAGATCTTTACCAACCGTATGGCCGCATACCGAAACCATTCCGACTGCCCCGACTGAGAGAAGTGGCAAGTTAAGAATGTCATCACCAGAGTAAACCGGAATACCGCAGCGTTTAATTACCCAAGAAGTTGATGCCACATTTCCTTTGGCATCTTTTAAAGCAACGATCTGTGGGTGGTTATAGAGCTCAACGATTGTGTCTGGTTCGATCTCTATCCCACAACGTCCTGGAATGTCGTACATCATCAAAGGCAAGTCGGTAGCGCTAGCTATCGCTTTAAAGTGCGCCGCAACACCTGCCTGTGGAGGTTTGTTGTAATACGGGGCTACAACGAGCAAGCCATCTGCACCAGCTTTTTCGGTGCGCTTGGCTTGATTAATTGAATATTCAGTTTCGTTATCGCCCGCACCCGATACGACAAATATCTTGGGACCGACCACATCTTTTACAACGCGGATGATCTCCTCTTTTTCAGAAGATTTAGTTGTTGGCGCTTCACCGGTTGTGCCATTTACTGCAATTCCATCATGGCCATTAGCTACTAAATGAGCTGCTAATTTTTCAACGCCAGGCCAATCGATTTTGCCATCTTTATCAAATGGCGTCACCATTGCGGTGAGCATACGTCCGAATGGCGCCTGGATTGTCATGGGTGAAACCTACCGTTTTAGGGTGCGATTCGTCCAGATTTCTCAAAAGCTCCGTAGGTTAACGGCATCAATTTTGCAAATTCGGCTTCCATTTTCTCGGCGACCATCTCAATTTCCCGTTGCGGATAGCTTGGAAAATGTGAACCTTCGCGCGCAGTGCGAAGAGAAAGAAAGTTCATAAGAGCACGTGCATTCATAGAAACGTACATAGATGAATAAGTTGCAACCGGCAAAACAACGCGCGCTACTTCACGGGCGACGCCAGCATCCAACATTTTCTTGTAGCTCTCGTATGCAACTAAATAAGCTTCTTTCATTGCCGAAACTGAGATATCAAATTGTTCTTTAGTGCCATCTTCAAATGTGTACGCGCCGGTTTTTCCAACTTGAATTAACTTACGTTCTTTAGATGGAATATAGAAAACGGGCTTGAGTTCACGATAGCGACCTGACTCTTCGTTGTAGGAAGCGATGCGATGGCGCATAAATTCGCGGAAGACAAAAATTGGAGCGCTAATGAAAAATGTCATTGAGGTGTGCTCAAAGGGTGAACCATGGCGTTCGCGGGCTAAGTAATTGATCAACCCTGCTGAGCGAGCTGGATCTTCCCCGATCTCATCTAGCGACTGTTCTCCTGCTGTCGAAACGCGCGCTGCCCAAATAACATCGGCATCGCTAGCACTGGCTTTAACTAGTTCAACAGTCATATCATCGCGAAATATCACTTCATCACTCATGGGCGTCACCTTATATATAAGGCGCTACCTCCTTGAGGATATCTAAGGCAGAATGTCCCCGTGTCTAGAGTGAACCGCGCCACCGCTGCCCAATCTTTAAGCGTTTCCCTGACAGTTGGAGCCTACGGAATTGCCTTTGGAGCAGCATCTGTAGCCGCTGGATTCTCGGTTTTACAGAGTTGCTTGCTCTCCCTTCTTACTTTTACGGGGGCATCACAGTTTGCAGTCGTTGGCGTATTAGGTGCAGGTGGTAGCGCGCTAAGTGGAATTGCAACTGCATCTTTACTTGGAGTTCGCAATACTTTATACGGCTTACGAATGGCCCCAGTTCTGCAAGTAAAAGGGCTCCGTCGAATACTTGCTGCACAAATAACAATAGATGAATCAACTGGTGTTGCCTTATCCCAAGAGCATCTGGGAGTTAAAGCAGCGCGCCAAGGTTTCTGGTTGACCGGTATCGGTGTATTTATCTTCTGGAACATCTTTACCTTAGCCGGTGCGCTCGGTGCGCAAGCGATGGGTAATCCTGCAGCTTGGGGCTTAGATGCTGCTGTACCGGCAGCATTCTTGGGGCTGTTGTGGCCACGTTTAATAAATAAGACCGATCGGCTGCTTGCTGTAGCTGCTTGCGCGTTAGCGCTAGCTATGACGCCTTACTTTGTTCCTGGTGTTCCAATTATTTCGACTGCGCTACTGGCTTTAATCTTTGGATTGCGAGCCAACCTATGGAAATAACTACCTTTGATCCATTGTGGCTGGCAGTAATTGGCACCAGTCTCATCGCTTTTATCTTGAAATATCTAGGGCAGAGCGTTCCCAAAAGCTGGCTATCGCATCCACGGATTTTAAAAATTAACTCGCTTGTACCAATCGCGCTTTTAAGTGCGCTAGTTGCAGTTCAATCCTTTACCAAGGAGTCACGCTTAATAGCCGATCAGCGCATGGCGGGGGTAGCCGTTGCCGTTGTGGCGCTCATACTGCGTGCGCCATTTCCGGTGGTTGTACTTTCGGCGGCAGCGACTTCAGCTGCCCTCTTTCATATCCAGTAATTAAGAGAGCAATTAAATAATATTTAGCGCTTGCAACTTCGCCTTAAGATCATTATCGGAAGGCTCAGTTAGATGTGTTCCATCAGAGAAGACGAGCACAGGGATTGATTGCGCTCCCCCGTTGATCTCCATTACCTTTGCCGCAGCTGACTTATCAGCTTCTACATCGATATGAGTTACCTGTACATCAAGTTCTTCAAGTAAACGCTTTGAGCGGCGGCAATCTCCACACCAATCGGCGCCGTACATCGTGATATCTGCTTTAGCCATTTGCTTATCCCCTTACATAAATTTCTCTAGGCCGAAAGTCAGCCCAGGGTTATGAATAACTTTACGAACACCAAGTAATACACCTGGCATAAAACCGGCACGATCTAACGAATCATGGCGAATTGTTAGCGTCTCGCCAGGTCCTCCAAGTAAAACCTCTTGGTGAGCAACTAGCCCACGCAAGCGAATTGAGTGCACTGGAATATCGCTAACCTTGCCACCGCGTGCAGCTGGATTACCAGAATTCGTGGCATCAGGGGCGGCAGGCAGCTTTGCATCTTTACGAGCTTGCGACATTAGCTCAGCTGTGCGAGATGCAGTTCCTGACGGCGCATCAACTTTATCGGGGTGGTGAAGTTCAATAATTTCGGCAGATTCAAAGTATTTTGCTGCCTTGGTTGCAAACTCCATCATTAAAACTGCGCCGATGGCAAAGTTAGGAGCGATTAAAACTCCGACTTTTGGATTGGCTGCAACCAAAGTCTTTAGCTGGGCTACGCGTGCATCGTCAAAGCCGGTGGTGCCGACAACTGCGTTAATACCGTTTGAAATTAGAAATTCGAGATTAGCCATTACTGAATCTGGCGTTGTGAAATCAACAACTACCTGTGCACCGCTAGATACGAGTTGATCTAGCGAATCACCCAGATCTAAAGCAGTGACTAAATCTAGGTCGGAAGCTTGAGTAACAGCCTTAACGACTTCTGCACCCATGCGTCCACGTGCACCTAGTACGCCGACTTTAATCATGACCGCAACACCTTCTCAAACTTAGCCTCGTTTTTAAATGGCCCAACAAGTGCAAGGGTAGGTGATTTAGTTAGATATTCGCTAGCAATTTCTCGCACGTCGGTTGGGTTTACGCGGGCGATCTCCTTCAAAATATCGTCAAAGCCCATTACCTGCCCGTAGACAATTTCATTCTTGCCGATCCGACTCATGCGCGAGGCTGAATCTTCTTGGCTTAAGACAAGCGAGCCACGTACTGCGCCCTTAGCACGTTCAATCTCTTCATGGCTCATTCCATTTTCAGCAACATCGGCTAGAACTTCGCGGATAATCTCAACAACTTCAATTGCTTTAGTTGGATTACAGCCGGCATAGAAACCAATCTGACCAGAACCCGCAAATTGTTGTGCATAGGCATAGACCGAGTAAGCCAAGCCACGCTTTTCGCGAATTTCCTGGAATAGACGTGATGACATTCCACCACCTAGGGCTGAGGCGAGGACTCCCATCGCAAAGCGGCGTTCATCGCTGCGCGCAACGCCTTCCATTCCGTAGAACATATGAGCTTGCTCAGTCTTGCGAGTTAATAGGCCAACTGATTGCATCGGCTTAGTTTTAACTGGCGTATTTGGGCGAATCTGTGGCGCGCCCTTTACATTTAAGAAGTTATCGCGAGAAAGAGCTTCTTCCACCATAGCGACAACGCGCTTATGTTTAATGTTTCCTGCAACTGCAACGACCAAATCTTGCGGCAGGTACTTCTTCTTGTAATAGTTAAAGACGCTAGCCCGCGACATCTCTTTAATTGATTTAATCGTGCCTAAGATCGGCCGACCTAAAGTGGTATCCCCATAATACGTTTCAGCATAGAGATCATGCACTAGATCACTGGGATCATCATCGCGCATGGCAATTTCTTCCAGGACAACTTTACGTTCGGCATCAACATCTAGCGCCGAAACGATCGATGATGTAATCAGATCTGAGACAACATCGATTGCCATTGGTAAATCAGTATCAATTACCCGAGCATAAAAGCAGGTATATTCCTTGCTGGTGAAAGCGTTCATCTCTCCACCGACAGCTTCGATGGTTGCGGAAATTTCTAAGGCGGTACGTCGCGTGGTTCCTTTAAAGAGTAGATGCTCTAGAAAGTGAGAAGCCCCAGCAACGGCCGGGGTTTCATCACGTGAACCAACATTTACCCAGATACCGATCGCGGCGCTGCGTACCGACGGAACTTCTTCCGTGACGATACGCAGACCGCTAGGTAATACTGTGCGACGAACTGACATTTTTGCGCTCTTTACTTATTCAGCGCTCGGTGTAGTTCCATCTTCGAGTACAGGTACCAACGAAAGCTTGCCCTTAGGATCAATTTCGCCAATTTCTACTTGAATCTTGTCGCCAACCTTCATAACTTCTTCCAGGTTTTCAATACGCTTTCCACCATGCATCTTGCGAATCTGCGAGACGTGGAGCAAGCCATCTTTACCTGGCATAAGTGAGATAAATGCACCGAAGGCAGCAAGCTTTACAACAGTACCGAGGTAGCGCTCTCCAACTTCTGGCATTTGTGGATTTGCGATCGCGTTGATCTGTGCGCGTGCAGCTTCTGCTGACGGACCATCGACTGCACCGATATAGATCGTGCCATCATCTTCGATAGAAATATCTGCGCCAGTCTCATCTTGGATCTGATTGATTATCTTGCCCTTAGGCCCGATAACTGCACCAATCTGATCTACTGGAATCTTCACAGAAATAATGCGAGGAGCAAATGGGCTCATCTCATCTGGTGTGTCGATCGCTTCATTCATAACATCAAGGATTGCAAGACGCGCTTCCTTTGCTTGATGAAGTGCTCCGGCAAGTACTGATGCAGGAATTCCATCGAGCTTGGTATCTAGTTGAAGGGCTGTCACAAAGTCTTTTGTTCCGGCAACTTTGAAGTCCATATCTCCGAATGCATCTTCTGCACCCAAGATATCTGTCAAAGCAA
>JBAXFA010000003.1:0-109750 GCA_037140155.1 Actinomycetota bacterium | reverse complement strand
ACCGACACTATGCAGTGTTTGAGACTGCCCTCTCTACCGTTGGAGTACCGAGGCGGTAGAAGGCAAATCTTAACGGTAAGCAGGAGCTGCGCCACCCACAGCATCGCCTACGCGGTGAACGCGCATCGCATTGGTTGAGCCTGGAATTCCGGGAGGTGATCCGGCGACGATTACAACTAACTCGCCTTCTTTACATCGTCCCGATTTAAGTAACAAGGTATCTGCTTGCATCACCATCTCATCGGTGTGCTTAACCATCGGAGTTAATTCAGGTTCTACTCCCCAATCAAGGGCCATTCGGTTATAGGTTCCGAGCTCTGGAGTAAATGCCAAAATTGGAATTGGCGAACGTAGGCGCGCAGTACGACGTGCAGAATCACCAGATTGGGTAAAGGTAACTAAATATTTAGCTCCGACAATTGCGCCAACTTCAGTAGCAGCCTTTGTAATCGCGCCACCTTTAGTTTTAGGCGTTGATTTCATTGGGCGGATCATGTCCATTCCACCTTGTTCGGTGTGGGTAATAATACGCGCCATTGTTTGAACAGCTTCGATCGCAAATTCTCCAACCGATGTTTCGCCAGATAACATCAAAGCATCTGCGCCATCTAGTACCGCATTTGCGCAATCTGTTGCTTCGGCGCGAGTTGGGCGAGAGTTAGTGATCATTGAATCCAACATCTGGGTAGCAACGATTACTGGCTTTGCCGCTTCACGCGCTAACTCGATGCAATGCTTTTGAACTAGCGGCACTTCCTCAATCGGAAGCTCAACACCCAGGTCACCGCGCGCAACCATGATGCCATCGAAGGCGTTAACAATGCCTTGCAGATTTTCTACTGCTTGGGGCTTTTCAATCTTGGCGATAACTGGAATGCGAATTCCAACTTCATCCATAATGCGATGGACATCAACAATGTCATCGGCGCTGCGCACGAATGAGAGAGCGATGAAATCAGCGCCCGCCTTGAGGCCCCAACGCAGATCATCCATATCTTTCTCAGATAGCGCTGGAACCGATACGGCAACGCCCGGCAAATTAATTCCCTTATTGTTGCTGACCGCGCCAGGTTCAATTACCTTGGTTACTACGTCATTACCTTTTACTTCAACAACTTCAACAGTTACTTTGCCATCATCGATCAAGATGCGATCGCCGGGCTTGCAATCTCCTGGTAGACCTTTATAAGTGGTACCAACGCGCTCTTTCGTTCCTTCTACTTCATCAGTTGTAATTGTGAAGATATCCCCGCGCGCTAAATCATGAGGCCCTGCCTTAAAGCGAGCTAAGCGAATCTTTGGCCCTTGTAGATCGACCAAGATTGCAACTGGAACGCCAGCTTCCTTCGCTGCTTCGCGGACGCGATCAAGGCGCGCCTGATGTTCTGGATAGCCACCATGAGAAAGGTTCAAGCGCGCCATATTCATGCCAGCAGCAATTAGCTCGCGAACTTTTTCGGGAGATTCAACTGCTGGACCCATTGTGCAAACAATCTTGGCGCGACGCATGTAGCTACCTTAAACCATTAATGAGCGAGCTGTTGGCGCAATCGGTGCAGGTAATTGGGTTTCACCTTCTAGATACTTATCAACGCCCGCTGCTGCGCTGCGGCCTTCGGCGATAGCCCAAACAATCAGTGATTGACCACGTCCAGCATCTCCTGCAACGAAGATTCCTTCAACGCTGCTCTGATAATTTTCATCTCGCTTAATATTTCCACGATCATCGAAATCTACTTCGAGCTGAGTAAGAATCGCTGATTTTTCAGGACCGGTAAAGCCCATCGCCAAGAAGACGAAGTCTGCTGGGATCTCTTTTTCAGTGCCTGGAACTGGTTCAAATTTGCCGTTAACAAATTGGGTCTCTACCAATTTCAGCGCCATTACATTGCCATTTCCATCACCGATAAATTCTTCGGTGCTAACGGCAAAGACGCGATTATCTAGCTCTTCATGTGCAGATGAGACGCGGTAAATCATTGGATAAGTTGGCCAAGGTTGTCCGGAAGGACGTTCTTCAGTTGGACGAGGCATGATCTCCAATTGCGTGACACTTGCTGCGCCTTGTCGGATAGAAGTACCTAGGCAATCTGCGCCAGTATCTCCCCCACCCAAAATTACAACGTGTTTTCCAGCGACGTTGATATCAGGATTGGTGACTTCACCAAGTGCTTGCTTATTTCCCCAAGGAAGAAATTCCATCGCTTGGTAAATACCTTTATTTTCACGCCCCTTGATTGGAAGATCGCGCCATTGAGTAGCGCCAACTGCAAGAACAATTGCATCGTATTTCTTACGTAGATCAGCGCCGGTAATCTCAACACCGACATCAACGCCTGGACGAAAACGTGTTCCTTCCTTCTCCATCTGGTTTAAACGGCGATCAAGAACGCTCTTCTCCATCTTAAATTCTGGAATTCCATAACGAAGCAGGCCACCGATTTTATCGGCGCGCTCGTAAACGGCGACTGTGTGGCCAGCACGCGTTAGTTGTTGCGCTGCAGCAAGTCCTGCTGGACCTGAACCGATAACTGCAACTGTCTTTCCGGTTAAGCGATCAGGTGGAGTTGGCTTAACGTTGCCTGCACCAAAGGCTTCTTCGATCGTGCGAAGTTCTACCTGTTTAATGGTTACTGCATCTGCATTGATTCCGATTACGCATGCGGTCTCACATGGCGCAGGACATAGGCGACCAGTAAATTCTGGGAAGTTATTTGTGGCATGTAGTCGAGCGATCGCCTCATCTTTATCGCCGCGCCACATCAAATCATTCCATTCCGGAATTAAATTTCCGAGCGGACAGCCTTCATGGCAGAACGGAATACCGCAATCCATGCAACGCCCAGCTTGTTTCTGCAGGTGCTCCATGCTCTGTGGTTCATAGACCTCATGCCAATCCTTAATACGAATATCGATTGGGCGACGCTTTGGCATCTCACGCGGTGTAGTTAGAAAACCTTTGGGATCAGCCATTTGCTGCCACCTCCATTACATATTGGTCGACTGGAAGTCCGTCTTTAGTTGCTCGCTCGATTGCGGCAAGTACGCGCGCATAATCACGCGGCATTACCAGCGATATGCGATTTACTGATGCTTCCCAATCTTTGAGTAGATCAGCTGCAACTGTTGATCCTGTTTCCGTGTGGAAGTTAGAGATAATTGATCTCAGACTTTCTTTCTGATCTTCTGGAACTGCCAAGATATCTACCATCTCGGTATTTACTTGTGCAGGATTTAAATCGATAACAAAGGCGCGGCCGCCTGACATACCTGCAGCAAAATTGCGACCGGTGCGACCTAAAATCACAACTGTGCCACCAGTCATATATTCACAACCGTGATCGCCAACGCCTTCGACTACCGCGGTTGCGCCAGAGTTACGAACACAGAAGCGCTCCCCCACTAACCCGCGAATAAATATTTCACCTGAAGTTGCACCGTAACCAATGACATTTCCGGCGATTACATTCTCTTGAGATTGGAAGGTAGCGCGCTCATCAGGTCTAACGATGACGCGACCGCCTGAAATACCTTTACCTACATAGTCATTGCTATCACCGTATAGGCGAATTGCGATTCCGCGCGGTAAGAATGCCCCAAGTGACTGACCAGCAGAACCATGCAGAGTGACATCGATAGTTCCAACAGGAAGTCCTTCGGCGCCGAAGCGACGCGTTACTTCTGCGCCCAACATCGTGCCGACAGTGCGGTTTACGTTACGCACCGGAAGATCGATACGTACCGCTTCCTTTTTATCAAGGGCGGAGGCGGCAAGTGAGATCAATTGATTATCAAGAGCTGCAGCTAAGCCATGATCTTGCACAGTTGTGCGATGCAAAGCAGATGCAACATCTGGACGAACTAATAATGGTGCTAGATCAAGACCGCTTGCTTTCCAATGATTTACCGCATCACGGGTATCGAGATATTCGACATGGCCGATCGCCTCTTGCAGAGTGCGGAATCCAAGTTTGGCCAAGATCTCGCGAACTTCTTCAGCAATATATTCAAAGAATGTCTCTACGAATTCGGGCTTGCCGGTAAAACGCTTACGAAGTTCTGGATTCTGTGTTGCAACGCCAACTGGGCAAGTATCTAAGTGGCAGACGCGCATCATGACGCACCCTGAGACAACTAGCGGCGCAGTTGCAAAGCCATACTCTTCTGCGCCAAGTAGCGCTGCGATCACAACATCGCGACCGGTCTTTAACTGGCCATCTGCTTGAACAACGATGCGATCGCGCAGACCGTTAAGAAGGAGCGTCTGTTGCGTTTCAGCTAGGCCAAGTTCCCAAGGAGCGCCCGCGTGCTTAAGTGATGTAAGTGGTGATGCACCAGTGCCGCCGTCGTGGCCAGAGATCAAAACCACATCAGCATGCGCTTTAGAGACTCCTGCTGCAACGGTACCGACGCCAACTTCAGCGACTAACTTTACGTGAATGCGGGCGTTCTTGTTCGCATTCTTAAGATCGTGAATTAACTGGGCAAGATCTTCGATTGAATAAATATCGTGGTGAGGTGGAGGTGAAATCAATCCAACGCCAGGAGTTGAGTAACGAACCTTGGCGATCCATGGATACACCTTATTTCCAGGAAGCTGTCCGCCTTCGCCTGGTTTTGCACCCTGGGCAATCTTGATCTGAATATCATCGGCGTTAACTAGGTAA
The DNA here is from genome assembly GCA_037140155.1 of Actinomycetota bacterium. GTDB lineage: Bacteria > Actinomycetota > Actinomycetes > Nanopelagicales > Nanopelagicaceae > Planktophila. Next base: position 105,083 of record JBAXFA010000003.1, on the reverse strand, counting down.
TCACTTGTAACACCGAAGCGACCGCTGGCAACTTGTTTAATTGAGCTGCGCTTGGAATCGCCATTTGCCATGGGAGTCGCACGAGATGGGTCTTCGCCACCTTCACCGGTATTGGACTTTCCACCAAGTCGGTTCATTGCGATCGCTAAAGTCTCATGTGCTTCCTGTGAAATTGAGCCATAAGACATAGCGCCAGTTGAGAATCGTTTTACGATCTCTGAGATCGGTTCGACTTCATCGATTGAAATGGCCGGACGTTCTCCCTCTTTAAAGGCGAAGAGTCCACGCAAAGTCATTAACTCTTTGCTCTGCGTATCTACTTTGCTGGTGTAACGCTTAAAGATGTCATAGCGCTTTGAACGAGTGGAATGCTGCAAAGTAAATACAGTCTCAGGATTAAATAGATGCGGTTCTCCATCGCGGCGCCATTGATATTCGCCACCAATTGGCAGGCGCTTAGTGCCAGGAATCTCTCCCCCGACTGGGTAAGCGATGTGATGACGGGCGATAGTTTCTTCCGCAATTACATCTAGGCTAATTCCACCGAGTCGTGAAGTAGTGCCAACGAAATATTCATCGACAACTTCTTGCGATAAACCGATCGCTTCAAATACTTGAGCGCCGGTATATGAGGCGATCGTTGAAATACCCATCTTCGACATAACTTTAAGAACGCCTTTACCAAGGCTCTTAATAACATTGCGAACTGCCTTTTCCGGAGTAATGCCGGTAATCACGCCTTGCAGTACCAAATCTTCAGCAGATTCCATAGCCAGATATGGGTTTACGGCAGCTGCGCCATAACCTATAAGGAGCGCAACGTGATGAACTTCGCGAACATCACCGGCTTCAACAACTAACCCAACCTTGGTGCGAGTTTTTTCACGAATTAAATGGTGGTGGACCGCAGCAGTTAATAAGAGGGAAGGAATTGGCGTATCTTCGGCATCGCCGTTGCGATCAGATAAAACAATGATGTGTGCGCCTGCGGCGATCGCCTCAGAGACCTCACGTTTAATCTCTTCTAAACGCTTTTGCAAAGTATTGCCATCACCGGTTACTGGGAATAAGCCACGAACCACATAACTTTCAAGCCCTGGATAGTCACCATCTGCGTTGACGTGAATAATCTTGGCTAACTCATCGTTATCGATGACTGGAAAGGCAAGTGAAATTTGGCGACAGGATTCAGGTCCTGGGTCGAGGAGATTGTGCTCTGGTCCAATAGATCCGCCGAGGCTAGTTACTAACTCTTCGCGAATAGCATCAAGAGGTGGATTTGTAACTTGGGCAAATAGTTGCGAGAAGTAATCAAAGAGCAGACGTGGCTTTTCTGAAAGCGCAGCTATTGGAGTATCTGTGCCCATTGAGCCGAGGGCTTCCATTCCATTCTTTGCCATAGGTGTAAGCAAGATACGAATCTCTTCTTCGGTATAACCAAATGCGCGTTGGCGACGAACTACGGATGAGTGAGGATAAACAATGTGTTCGCGTGAAGGAAGATCGCTTAACTTCATCATCCCAGTGCGGAGCCATTGACCGTATGGTGCAGAATCCGCCAACGTATCTTTAATCTCATCATCTTCGATGATGCGCCCTGCTTCAATATCCACCAAGAACATCTTGCCTGGTTGCAGGCGGCCCTTGCGAACAATCTTTTCTGCTGGGAAATCTAAAACTCCAACTTCAGATGCTAGAACTACTAATCCATCATCGGTAACCCAGAAACGTGATGGACGTAGCCCGTTGCGGTCTAGAACAGCGCCGACTTGATGTCCATCGGTAAATGTCACACATGCTGGTCCGTCCCAAGGCTCCATTAGTGAGGCGTGGAAGGCGTAGAAATCACGGCGCTTCTGCGACATCGTTGCATGGTTCTCCCATGCTTCCGGAATCATCATTAAGACTGAATGCGGAAGTGAGCGACCACCTAGATAGAGAAGTTCTAGAACTTCATCAAATGATGCCGAATCACTGCCTGACATTTCAACGATTGGGAAGAGGCGACTTAAATCGCCTGGAATTAGCTCGCTAGCAAGTAGCGATTCGCGCGCACGCATCCAGTTGCGATTGCCTTTAACGGTATTTATCTCACCATTATGTGCGATAAAACGGTATGGGTGTGCAAGGGGCCAAGATGGGAAGGTGTTTGTTGAAAAACGTGAATGAACTAGCGCCATTGGTGAAACCACGCGTTGATCGCTTAGATCTGGGAAGAATTCTTCGAGCTGGCCAGTTGTGAGCATTCCCTTGTAAACAATGGTCTGCGAAGAAAGTGATGGGAAGTAGAGATCCAGCGAGTGTTCGGCGCGCTTGCGCAAGCAGAAGGCTAGGCGATCCAGTGCAATACCTGACTCGCTATTTTTTCCTGAAATAAATAGTTGCTCAAACTTTGGCATAACCGAGACTGCAGTCTTACCCAGAGATGAAGCATTAATGGGTAGTTCGCGCCAACCTAAAATATTTAAACCTTCTTCTTGCGCAATCTTAGATATCTCTGCGCGAACTTCGGCGCCTTGCGCAACAAATGCGATACCTGTCGCATATGAACCATCGTTAGGAAGTTCGAAATCTACGATTGCACGATAGAAAGCATCAGGTACGCGAATTAAAATTCCGGCGCCATCGCCGCTATCGGGTTCTGCTCCAGATGCACCGCGGTGTTCTAGATTGCGAAGTGCGGTTAAAGCCTTCTCAACGATTTCATGTGTTGCTACTTTATTTAGAGTAGCCACCATCGCAACGCCACACGCATCGTGCTCGTTCGCTGGGTCATATAGACCAAGACGTGCTGGGTAGTTAGATGAAAGGGCCATCTAGGTTCACACTCCTGTTATCCACACTTAAAAAATCGTGAGGGACAACTTTGGCCCGTAGAAACCGTCGAACCGTAAGGTGCGATGGAGCAAAAGGGTAGCAAGAAGTTGCCGAAATAGGCACTCCCAAAGCTTTGCTAATCGTGGGTAAAAAGGAGCTTTAAATCCCGCTCACATGGAGCAATTGACCGATTCCAGCGGTGATAGCCATACCGAAGCAACCACCGAGGATGACGCGAAGAGTTGGAGCAAGAACCTTTGATCCAGCAGTCTTGGCGCTAACGATTCCGGTAACTATCAATCCAGCCACAGTAAATCCAACGATGCTCATCGCAACTTTGCCGGTTGTGGGTGCGAAGGCGCCTAAGAACGGAATCAAGCCACCAGTTGTAAATGCGGCAGCCGATGCAATCGCCGCCTGAACTGGGCGCGCCTTGGTGTGAGGGAATTGACCGAGTTCATCACGAAGATGTGCCTCAAGTGGATCGCGCGCATGCATCGCATTGGCTACTTCCAAGGCAAGCTCTGGCGTAAGTCCTCTCTTAATATAAATATGTTGTAGTTCAAGTAACTCTGACTCTGGATCAATTTTTAAATGCTCAATTTCAAGTAAGCGATCTGACTCTTCAATATCGTTCTGTGAGCGCACTGATACGTATTCACCGACTGCCATCGACATCGCGCCTGCAACAATTCCGGCAGCGCCTGCAGTTATTAAGAAGGTTTGCGCATCTGCGCCGCCAGTTTTCGCAGCTGTAACACCGATCATGAGCGAAGCAGTTGAAACTAGCCCATCATTTGCGCCAAGAACAGCGGCGCGTAGCCAGCCCGCACGATGAGTGCGATGTTGCATATTTCGTTGATGTACATCTTCTAGCGCCATACCTTGAGCCTACCTGATCTCGATTAAATTTCCGTTGAGATGCGCTTACTCTGGCCCCGTTGATTTCGTGTAAAAAGTGCTAGCCCGATGGTGAGGATCACCATGCTCATCCATTGATTAATTCTTAGCCCAAATAGATCGTGAGCTGGGTCGATCCGCAGACCCTCAATGAAGAAGCGGGCAAATGAATAACCTGCGATATAAATATAGAAGATTGAACCTGCCTGCCATCGACTGGTGAAACCAAGTAGCGCCATCGCTAACAATGTGCACCAGATTGCTTCGTATAGAAATGTCGGGTGAAATGTTGCAACTAGACCATAGCCACTTGGTCGAAACTTATATGGAATTTCCAGCGCCCACCAAGTATCTAACGGCCTACCAAAGAGCTCTCCGTTAAACCAATTTCCAAAACGACCAACTGCCTGCGCTAATAAAATCCCTGGAGCTAAGGCATCTAATAAAATTTTAAATGAGGGAAGCGCAATCTCTTTTGCTAGGCGCCGGTAGGAGATGTAAGCGCCTACTACACCTAGTGCGATCGCGCCCCAAATTCCTAGCCCACCTTTCCAAATCTTAAAGATAGCAAGCAAGTTTCCATCTTTACCGAAGTAAGCATCTGGTGAAGTTAATACATGGTAAATGCGACCACCAATAATTCCCGCAGGTATGGCAATTACGGAAACTTCTGAGACAACGCCTTTTAACTCCAGACCAGCGCTTTCACCATAGAGAGTGAATCGTTTATCGCCTAACCAAATAGCCACAACTATGCCTGCGATTATGCAGAGCGCGTAGAAATGAACCGTAAGTGGACCGATAGCGATCTGCGACAGCGTCGGAGTCGGTATCGAGCTATGCATTATTTAAGCTTTTTTAACAGCGAGCATAAATTCTGCCAAGTTGTTATATGCCTTATTGCGATCGATCTCTTTTCCGTTGATGAAGACGGTAGGAGTTGAATTAACGTTTCGCTTGGCACCTTCGTTGGCAACATTTACCACCCAGTCTTTGTAACTGTTGTTGGCAATACATTTGTCATAGGCCTTATCGGAAATTCCAAGTCCGAGACTCAAGGTAGAGAAATAAGAAGGGGTCCATGCGCCGGAATTCTCAGGTGGCTGATTGGCATATAGCAACTTATGGAATTGCAAAAACTTTCCTTGATCTGATGCGCACCCAGCGGCATTTGCTGCAAGTTGAGATTCAGCTCCAAGAAATGAAAGCATGTGGAAGGCAACTTTCGCCTGCTTGGTATTGATCAAATCTTCGATATAGGCACCGCTGATAGTTTCAAAACGTTGGCAAGAAGGGCATTGGAAATCTTCATAGATTTCAATGAAAGGTACATCCTTTACATCTTTGTTAAAAACCATGCCGTATCGATCTTCTACCGAAACGCTCGAAGGTACAGCCGCATTGGTATTTGTCTTCTTCGAGAGAACTGTAGGCACGAGCATGATCAAAACGACTCCGACAACTACGGCAATCACTAAATTGCGGGTGAAGTTATCCTTACCGCCCGCTGGGTTCTTTGCTTGCGCCATCGTTATGCCACATCCTTCTGTGAAGTGCTTTTGATCGGGCTCTTATCTACTGCAAACTTAGTCACAGGGTAGCGAATTAAATAGCCGGCAAGAAGGGCCAGCCCTGTGTCTCGGAGAATTTCCTGTAAATACTTGGTCTCTCCAGGAGCAACCGCACCCCCACCACCAAAGCAGCCGCAATCAATATTTAAGCCACGTGCCCACGCCTGTGCGATAGCGATAATAAAAATTATCATTGTAAATCCACCAAGAGCAGCCATAACTTTTGTTAAAGCCCCTAGAACTAACAGAGCGCCAATGGCAATTTCCAGAAATGGAAGTATCAAGCCAAGCAAATTAGCAATTGAAATTGGAAGCAGCTCATAGGAGCGAACTGCCATTTGAGATTTATCTGGCGCGATCGCTTTTAAGTAGCCCGCCACAAATAAGACTCCGCCCAGAATCAGGCGAGATATAAGTCCAATCCAAGGTTGTGCAGCTACAAATTTTTCCTTCATCGCCCTTCACGAACTCCCTTAGCAAGCTCACGCGCCAATTCAGTTACAGCGACTAGCCCTGCCTCTTCACTTGGTGCATCCTGCATCGCCTTGATAAATGCAGAACCAACAATTACTCCATCTGCGTAGGCGGCTACCCCTTTGGCTTGTTCGCGAGTTGATACCCCAAGGCCAACTGCGATTGGTAGATCAGTAACTTTACGAACGCGGGCTACGAGCTCGGCTGCACCGGAAGAGACAGTTGCTCTAGCGCCAGTTACTCCCATCAAACTTGCGGCATATACAAAGCCACCGCATTTAGAAGTTACTTGAGCCAGTCGTGCATCTTTTGTACTTGGCGCCACTACATAAATTGGATTAATTACAGAGCTATTAGTTGCATCAATCCAACCGCTAGATTCTTCGATGGTTAAATCTGGGGTGATTACGCCTGATCCGCCATTTTCAGCAATCGCTGCTGCGAAATCTGCGACCCCAAAGCGTTCAATCGGATTCCAGTAAGTCATCACAACTGCCGGTACTGATTCGCTAGCAACCTTTAGCGCCGCAAGTACTTCTTGCGCGCCAGTTCCATTTTCAAGTGAAGTAACTGCAGCAGCTTGGATAGTTGGGCCATCCATCACAGGATCGCTATAGGGATAACCAATTTCAATGGCATCTACTCCCCCGGCGATAAAGGCGGCGATTACGCGATGGCAACCTGCTTGCGAAGGAAATCCAGCCGGAATGTATGCAATTAGAGCTGCGCGATTTTCAGCGCGAACCTTCACAAAGAGCTGATCTAAAGCGGTCATTAATCGAGGGGAATTCCAAAGTAATTTGCTGCAGTTTGTACATCTTTATCGCCGCGACCAGAGAGGTTGATAACGATGATTGCATCTTTGCCGAGTTCATTGCCGACTTGCATGGCACCGGCTAGCGCATGTGCGGTTTCAATCGCCGGGATAATTCCTTCGGTCTTAGAAAGTAATGCAAAGGCATGCATCGCTTGTGCATCTGTAATTGCACGATACTCGGTACGGCCAATGTCATGTAGGTAAGCATGCTCAGGACCAACGCCTGGATAATCAAGTCCGGCTGAAATTGAATGTGACTCAACGGTCTGACCATTCTTATCTTGCAATACATAAGAACGAGTTCCGTGCAGCACACCGGGTGTACCACCGGTGATAGTTGCGGCATGGCGACCAGTTTCAACGCCATCACCCCCGGCCTCAAGGCCAATTAAGCGAACACTTGGATCTGAAATGAAGCGGTGGAAAATTCCGATCGCATTTGATCCCCCGCCCACACATGCCAGAACGGCATCGGGTAGGCGACCAGTTAATTCGAGAACTTGCTCACGCGTTTCTTCGCCGATGATCTTATGAAAATCTCTCACCATGGTTGGGAAAGGATGTGGCCCGGCAACTGTTCCCAACATGTAATGCGTTCCTTCAACATTAGTAACCCAGTCACGCATCGCTTCGTTGATGGCATCTTTCAAGGTGCGCGATCCTGAGGTAACTGGAACTACTTCAGCTCCAAGTAACTTCATGCGTGCAACATTTAAAGCTTGGCGCTTGGTATCTTCTTCGCCCATATATACAACGCATTCCAGACCCATTAGCGCTGCTGCAGTTGCTGATGCAACACCATGCTGGCCGGCCCCAGTTTCAGCGATGATGCGCTTCTTTCCCATCCGTTTGGTAAGAAGAGCTTGCCCAAGAACGTTATTAATTTTGTGGCTACCGGTGTGGTTTAAATCTTCGCGCTTTAAAAGAATGCGCGCGCCACCTGCATGTTCGGCAAATCGCTTTGCTTCTGTAATGATGCTCGGGCGACCGGTGTAAGTGCGATGTAGTTCGGCAAGTTCGCTTAAGAAAGTTGGATCTAATTGTGAAGTGCGGTGAGCTTCCTCTAACTCTTCAAGCGCACCGATAAGCGCTTCGGGAACGAAGCGACCACCATACGGACCAAAGTGGCCCAAGATTGTAGAGAGATCTTCGCGCGAGGAAGTAGACATAGCAAAAGTCTACCCTTGGCCCAATAAGGTGCGCATCGCCAAATTTGGGTCAGCCGATGTGACTAGGGCTTCACCAACCAGGATCGCATTTGCGCCGTGGCGCTGGGCAAACTCCACATCGCTACGTTGTGAGATTCCAGACTCGGCGACTCGAATAACATCAGCTGGAATCCGCGGAATCAGATCTGCAAATACGGCAGGATCAACATCTAAAGTCTTTAAATTGCGAGAATTTACTCCAACGATTCGGGGTGATATTTCCATAGCGCGTTCTAATTCATCGGCGGTATGAACTTCAATCAACGCAGCCATCCCCAGTTCTGTAGCCAGATCATAGAAGTCGTGAAGTTGGCTCTTAGCTAGCGCCGCGACAATTAGTAGGACCATATCTGCACCGTGTGCGCGCGCCTCAAAGAATTGATATTCATCGACCATAAAGTCTTTGCGTAAAACTGGAATAGAAACCCTGGAACGCACTGCAGTTAAATCCGCCAACGTTCCTTTAAATCTGCGCTCTTCTGTCAAGACGCTAATCACGCTAGCACCAGCGGCTTCATATTGTTCGGCAAGTGCTGCCGGATCGCTAATAGTTGAAAGCGCGCCCTTGCTAGGAGATGAACGCTTTACTTCAGCGATAACTGATATGACATCTCTATTGAAGACAGAATGGGCATCTAATGGTGGCGCAGCTTGAGCCATATCTTCATTTAACTCGTTTAAAGATTTACGGCGCTTGGCTAAATCTTCGCGAACTCCAGAGACGATCGAATCAAGTACGCTCATTTTTCGCTACCTTCTTGCGTTGGATCAATTCCCTCATCTAACGCGCTCCAAGGCGTATGAACTTTTGGCTTGCGCTCATAGCGAGATGAGATATTAAAACGGCGCGAGATAGCAAAAACGATTGCGATGATGACTACAAGTGAGAAAAAGACTGGTGCAAAATCTGCCATCTAAGAAACTTTCCCATTACGTGCCAACTTATTAGCGGCGCTGATCGCACCCAAGACCGCAGCTGCCTTATTTAGGCACTCTTGGTTCTCTGATTCCGGATCGGAATCGGCAACTACGCCAGCCCCGGCCTGCACATATGCCGTTCCTTTATGAATTAGGGCAGTGCGAATTGCAATACAGGTATCGATGTTGCCGGTGAAATCCAAGTAACCGATCGCACCTCCATATAGCCCGCGGCGAGTGGGCTCTAACTCCTCAATAATCTCCATCGCTCTTGGCTTTGGTGCTCCCGATAAGGTGCCCGCTGGAAAGACTGCGAAGAGCGCATCAACAGGTGATGAATTTTCAGCGAGTTCTCCAATTACAGTCGAGACGATATGCATCACGTGTGAATAGCGTTCGATATGCATGAAATCAATTACTTCAACTGTGCCTGGAGCGCAGATACGTCCCAGATCATTTCGACCGAGATCTACCAGCATCAAATGCTCAGCACGTTCTTTTGGATCAGCTAAAAGCTCTTCGCCTAAGCGATGGTCTTCTTCTGCAGAACTTGAACGTTTACGTGTGCCAGCGATGGGATGAACCATAACTTCTTTACCGGTTACTTTTACCAAAGCTTCTGGACTGGAACCTACAACTTCTACTCCATCGGTAAAGCGGAATAAATACATATACGGACTTGGATTATGCAGACGTAGCATGCGATATACATCTAGTGCATCAGCCTGGCATTCCATTGCAAATCTTTGCGAGAGAACGATCTGAAAGGCTTCACCTGCCACAATCTCATCTTTGGCCTTAAGTATCTTCGCTTTGTAGTCATCGCCTGAGATATTCCGTGAAAAGTCAGGTGAATCCTTATCAGCTAGTTCTGCAACAAATCCTAGAAGAGAACCTTGTAAATCATTCTGCATGCGATCTAAGCGAACTTGCGCATCATCAAAGGCTTGATCGACGCGATCACCAGTGCCATCCCAGTTAATTGCATTTGCAATCAAGGTAATTGTGCCTTCAGCGTGATCCATAACTGCCAGATCACTCGTTAACATAAACGCTAATTCAGGTAGATCGATATCTTTCTTGCTTAAAGTTGGTAGCTTTTCTAAGCGACGAACACTGTCATAACCCATATAACCAACTAGGCCGCCGGTAAGTGGTGGAAGTCCTGCGATCTTTGGTGAACGCAAGTGCGCTGCTGAAAGTCGCAGCGCTGCAAGTGGATCGATTCCAACTGGCGCGCCAGCTGGAGTTGTTCCAACCCAGATCGCTTTGCCATCTTTTTCACTTAAAGTTGCCTGACTATTGGCTCCAATAAATGAGTAACGTGACCAGACGCCTCCATGTTCGGCAGATTCCAATAAGAATGTAGAGGGAGCGTTCTTGGCTAACTTTCGATAGATACCAATTGGAGTTTCCCCATCGGCGAGAAGTTTGCGATAGACCGGGATGACATTAAAGCTCTTGGCATACTCCTGAAATTCAGAGCGCTGCATTAGTAATCACCGATTGAAGCATCAAGGGAAAGCGGGTTATGGAAGCAACTCTTATCCCCGGTATGACAAGCAGCACCGGTTTGTTCAACTTTGAGTAAAAGTGCATCGCCATCGCAATCTAATGAGATCGCTAGAACTTTCTGGGTATGGCCAGAGGTCGCACCTTTCTCCCAAAGTTCGTTACGGCTGCGGCTCCAGTAAGTTGCTTTACCGGTCTTTAAAGTTATGGCTAGTGATTGACGGCTCATGTATGCGAGCATCAAAACTTCGCCCGTGTTTACATCTTGGGCTATGGCTGGAATTAGATCTAAATCTGATTTTAAGCGCCCTGCAATATCCTCAGGAAGTTGCGGAGATAATTGCGAATTCATGGCCTCATTCTGCCTTAGGCGATGAGGTTGTTGCGAATGGAATAACCTTGAGCGCTTAAGTACTTCTTAACATCGCTAATTCGATGTATTCCGAAGTGAAATACGCTCGCCGCCAGTAGCGCATCCGCGCCAGCATCTAGGGCGCTAGCGAAATCTTCCAAGGTCCCGGCACCACCGCTGGCAATTAACGGTACCTTTGAAATGGCACGCACTGCGGTAATCATTCCAATGTCATAACCAGCCCTTGTGCCATCGGCATCCATCGAATTTAAAAGAATTTCTCCTGCACCAAGTGCACATGCTTTCTCAACCCAGGCAAGTGCATCAAGTCCTGCGCTCTGGCGACCACCATGGGTGGTTACTTCGAATCCAGATTCGGTACGTGCGCGCCGTGCATCAACTGAGATAACTAATACTTGTGAACCAAAACGATCAGCGATTTCGGCGATTAATTCAGGGCGTGCGATAGCTGATGTATTTATCGAAACTTTATCTGCTCCTGCTCGCAGCAAGCGATCAACGTCTTCCACACTTCGTATTCCACCGCCAACCGTTAGTGGAATAAATACTTGTTCAGCAGTTTTACGTACAACATCTAGCGTTGTCTGGCGATCAGAACTACTTGCAGAGATATCTAGAAAAGTTAACTCATCGGCACCTTCTAGGTTATAAAGATTTGCCATTTCAACTGGATCACCGGCATCTACGAGATCGGTGAAGTTGACGCCTTTGACAACTCTTCCATCAGTGACATCTAGGCAAGGAATTATGCGAACCGATAGCGCCATTTATTTTGCGCCCTTGGTAATAGTTAGAGCCTCTTGCAAGGTGAAGGCTCCGGCGTATAGCGCTTTACCAACGATCGCACCTTCCACGCCAATCTCATGCAGCGCCGAGAGCGCTGCTATATCGGCCAGCGAAGAAATGCCACCACTTGCAACCACTGGTTTCTTTGTCGCGTTGCAGACTTCGCGCAAGAGTTCCAAGTTAGGTCCCTGCAACGTTCCATCTTTAGTCACATCTGTTACTACATACCGTGCGCATCCATCACTTTCTAAACGCGCCATAGTTTCAAATAAATCTCCGCCTTCTTTGGTCCAGCCACGCGCGGCAAGTACATGTCCACGTACATCTAAGCCAACGGCAATTCGATCACCGTGTTCGGCAATTATTCGCGCAGTCCATTCCGGATTCTCCAAAGCTGCAGTGCCAAGATTGATTCGACGACATCCTGTGGCAAGGGCGCGCTTTAAAGATTCGTCATCGCGGATTCCACCGGATAACTCAACTTTTATATCCAAGCGACCAACTACCTCAGCGAGAATTTCGCTGTTATCGCCTCGCCCAAAGGCAGCATCTAAATCAACTAAGTGGAGCCATTCCGCACCTGCTGCTTGAAATTCCAGCGCTACTTCAAGCGGCTGGCCATAGATGCTCTCTTGTGAAAGTTCTCCTTGCACAAGTCTCACGGCACGGCCATCTTTAACATCTACTGCAGGCAGCAGCTCTAGATAATTTACTTGGCTCATAGCATCCCCACCCAATTCTTAATTAGCGCAAGGCCAGCATCACCAGATTTTTCTGGGTGAAATTGCGTGGCACAGATCGCACCATCTTCAACAGCGCTCAAAAATTTCTCACCGTGAGTGGTCCAGGCTTGCGCAGTACCAACTTTGGATTTGGCCGCGAATGAGTGAACGAAGTAGAAAGCTTGATCCTCTATCCCTTTAAATAGATGTGTTCCTCCAGTTACTTCAACCGTATTCCATCCCATATGCGGCAAAATCGGAGCTTCTAGTTTAGAAATACTCTCTTGCCAGATTCCAACACCTTTATGTAGTTCGTTGGTTGCGTACTCATCACCATCGCGAAAAAGTATCTGCATACCAACGCATATCCCGATAGTTGGACGTTTTGCCGCAACGCGCGCGCGCACGATCTCATCTCCCCCGATGGCAACTAATCCACGCATACATGCGGCGAAGGCGCCAACACCTGGAACAACAAGTCCTGATGCATTTAGGGCAACGTCGCGATCAGAGGTAACTACAACTTCGGAACCACTGCGTTCAAAGGCGCGTTGTGCCGAACGTAAATTACCTGACCCGTAGTCAAGAATTGCGATCACTATTAGAGCGAACCTTTTGTGGAAGGAACTCCTGCGATTCCGCCATCGAGTGAGACCGCATCACGAAGTGCGCGAGCTACCGCTTTAAATTGCGCTTCAAATACGTGGTGGGCATTTCGTCCTTCTAGCACGCGTACATGCAGCGCGATACGAGCTTCCGCAACGATTGATTCCCAGATATGTTTTCCAAGAGTTGTATCAAATGTGCCGATTAACTCAACGATTTCTGGTTGGCGGTGCACCAGATAAGGACGGCCCGATAGATCAACGGCTGCCTGAACTAAAACTTCATCAAGTGGGACCATCGCATCACCAAAGCGGCGAATTCCAACTTTGTCACCAAGTGCTTCGCGTAAGGCTTGGCCAAAGGCTAAGGAAGTGTCTTCAACTGTGTGGTGAGAATCAACATCAACATCGCCAGTTGTCTTAACCGTTAAATTAAAACCGGAGTGCTTGCCAAGTTGCGAGAGCATGTGATCGAAGAATGGAACGCCAGTATCGACTGAGATCGCACCTTCACCGTCTAGATTTAATTCGATGATTACATGTGACTCTTTAGTCTTGCGTTCTACGCGAGCTGTTCTCATTGGCTTTCTCCATTCAAGATCTCTTGCAGGGCATCGATAAATTTCTGGTTCTCGGCCTCATTGCCAATGGTCATACGTAAGTGGGCTAATAATCCCACATCTCTAATGAGAACTCCGCGATCTAGAAGTTGGCGCCAGAGTTGGGCTGGATCATGGCTAAATCCAGTAAATAAGATGAAGTTGGCTTGGCTGGGTACTACTTGCAACCCCATCTTCTCTAATTGTGAAATAACTGATTTACGCGAGTTGATAAGAGTTGAGACATTGCCCAAGAGTTCACCTTGAAATTCCAGCGCAACTTCAGCAGCAGCCTGGGTTAGTGAACTCAAGTGATATGGCAGGCGAACTAGGAACATGGCGCTAACCAACTCTTGATTTGCAACGAGATAACCTAAACGTGCGCCCGCAAAGGCGAAGGCTTTACTCATAGTGCGAATCACAACCAAGTTTGGATATTCGTCAATTAGCGTCACCGCAGATTGTAGTTCTGAGAATTCAGCGTAAGCCTCATCGACAATTAAGAGGCCACTTACATTCGCTGCCGCCTGGGCTAATTGCGCTATTTCATCCAGGGTGACTGTTGTGCCAGTTGGATTATTTGGAGTAGTAATAAAAGTTAACGCTGGCTTTACCTCAAGGATTTCGCGCTTAGCTTTTGCAATGTCTAATGAGAAATCGCTACGACGTCCACCATCGCGCCAGGTAACTCCAATGACTTTGGCGATTAGTGGGTGCATCGAATAAGAAGGTGTAAATCCCAGGGCAGGTCGATCGCCAAATGCCATAAAGAGTGACTGAATAATCTCGTTACTACCATTGGCTGCCCATATGTGATCTGCGGTAAATGATGTATTAGATAAACCGTTTATAAAGTTTGCCAATCCTTTGCGCAGCTTAAGTGCATCGCGATCTGGATAGCGATTTAAATTAAGGGCAACTTGATAGGTGCGATCTGCAATCGCCTTAGCCAGTGCAGCAGATGGCGCATACGGATTTTCATTGGTATTTAAAGTTGCCGCAGCCGGAACTTGCGGCGCGCCATATGGTGAGAGCTCTTGCAACTCTTTGCGCAAGGGCATCCAGGTTGGCCAATCTTTGGCGCTCATAAATTATCCAGACGCGCCGACATCGCTTCGCCGTGCGCTGGTAAATCCTCAGAATTTGCCAGAGTAATAACAGTTGGTGCGATATCAACAAATGCATCTTTGGAATATTCGATGTAGTGAAGTCCACGTAGAAATGTCTGCACAGAAAGTCCGCTGCTGTGGCAAGCACATCCCCCAGTTGGTAATACGTGATTGGAACCGGCCGAATAGTCACCTAATGAAACAGGTGAGAAGCGCCCGATAAATACTGCGCCAGCGTTACGAATCTGGAGCGCATCAGATGCTGCGTTAACGGTTTGGATTTCTAAATGCTCTGCCGCATAGGCATTTACAACATCTAAACCTTGTGCGATCGAATCTACTAAGACGATCGCCGATTGAATCCCAGATAAAGCCTCTTTAATTCTCGCGCTGTGCTTAGTTGCCCCAACGCGAACTTCTAGCTCTTTTTCAACTGCCTTGGCAAGTTCTGCCGAGGTTGTCACTAATACGGCGGCAGCAATTACATCGTGTTCTGCTTGGCTAATTAAATCTGCCGCAACATCTGCGGCTATGGCGCTGTCATCTGCCAAGATCGCAATCTCGGTAGGACCCGCTTCTGAGTCAATTCCGATGACACCACGTAGCGCACGTTTAGCCGCGGCGACATAGATATTTCCTGGTCCAGTAACCAGATCACATTTCTCAGAGAGGCCATCCATGCCATATGCAAAGAGCGCAATTGCTTGAGCTCCACCAATGGCATAGACCTCGGTAATTCCAAGCAGTGCACACGCCGCCAAGATCGTCGGGTGCGGTAGCCCACCAAACTCTTTCTGCGGCGGTGAAGCAACTGCAATGCTGGCAACTTGGGCAATCTGCGCTGGAATCACATTCATTAGGACGCTACTTGGGTAAACAGCGCGTCCACCAGGAACATATAGACCAACACGATCAACCGGAATCCAACGCTCGGTAACGATCCCGCCATCTACAACTTTGGTGGTCTTATCTGTTCTTTTTTGATCTTCATGAACTTTGCGGATACGTTCAATTGATAACTCAAGCGCGGTACGAACTGCAGGATTAAGGGCAGCCAGTGCGCTATCCAAATCGCTTTGTGAAACACGAATTGATTTTGGCGAAATACCATCGAACTCTTGTGCAAGTTTTATAAGTTCTGCTTCATCGCCGTTCTTTACCCGCTCTAAAATTGGTTCAATCGTGCGCATAGCGGTTGCAATATCCAAGACAGCTCGTGGGATTGCGCGCTGATAGCCAGCCTTACTTAAGGCTTGGCCACGAAGATCGAGCGTGCGAATCATGGCTTAAGTCTAATGGGTTGCTCGTTGTGGCCGCCCTGTAATTTGTAGCGCCTTACCTAAATGCGAACCAAGCAATCTGGGCCGAGAATTGATTTCAAATCAGCGCTCAAACTTGGCGATGCTGTGACCAAGGCATCAATTTTCATAGTTGTTAAGACGCCTTGATCATCGATCTGCATATGTACTTCGCGCTTTCCAGGATGCGAGCGAAGAATCTCTTTCATGCGGTCGACGATTGGCGGTGTGCATTGTGCAATTGGAAGTGAGATCAGAAGAGGACCAACGGGTCCAGTAGAGATATCTAAAGATTTCATCTCCATTGCAGTAAAGCGTGCAACATCATCGCGTCGTTCAAAACGGCCATGCACAGTCACAACGCGATCCTCGATTAGGGTTAAGGCGTATTGATTGTAAGTATTGGCAAAGAACAAAACTTCGACTGCACCTTCTAGATCTTCCAAAGTGACTATTGCCCAGGATGAACCTTGGCGCGAAACTTTTCGCTGAACGCCAGTTATCAACCCACCCAAAGTAACCATGCCATCTGGTGCGCTCTCATCTGCTAACAAGGCGCTAATTGACATATCGGTATTGGAACGCAAGATATGTTCAACTCCCAAAAGCGGGTGGTCAGATACATAGAGCCCAAGCATTTCGCGTTCAAAAGTAAGTAGCGTTGATTTATCCCATTCAAAATTTGGAATCTCAATATCCAAACCAGCAACTTGGGTCATTGATTCTCCACCAAATAGATCAAATTGGCCAATTGCCTCAGCTCGTTTGGTTTCAATCACCGAATCGATCGCTTCGAGGTGAATGGTCATTAGCCCCTTTCGCGGATGCTCTAACGAATCAAATGCGCCACCCTTGATTAACGATTCGATGGTCTTCTTATTGCAGACTTGGGCATCAACCTTCGCTAGAAAATCACCGAATGATGTGAAGTCACCCTTAGCGGTGCGCGCAGCCTTGATTGATGCCACTACGCCTTCACCGACATTTCTAATTGCGGCCAGCCCAAAGCGAATATCTTTTCCGCGCGGTGTGTATTCCGCATTTGATTCATTTACATCCGGTGGCAGAACTTTAATTCCCATGCGGCGGCACTCTGAAAGATAGAGAGCAGATTTATCTTTATCGTCTCGTACGCTAGTTAAGAGTGCGGCCATATATTCAGTTGGATAGTTAGCTTTAAGGTAGGCGGTCCAGAAAGAGACGACGCCATACCCGGCGCTATGTGCGCGGTTAAAGGCGTAATCGGAGAATGGAATCAGAACATCCCAGAGACGCTTAATTGCAGATGTTGAGAAACCATTTTCTTTCATGCCTGCTTCAAAGGGCACATACTCTTTATCAAGGATCTCTTTATTCTTCTTACCCATCGCCTTACGCAATAAATCTGCGCGACCTAATGAGAAACCCGCCACCTTCTGCGCAATCGCCATTACCTGTTCTTGATAAACGATTAGTCCGTAAGTGTCTCCCAGAATTTCCTGCAAGACATCCGAAAGTTCGGAGTGGATGGGTTCAACTGGCTTGCGACCATTTTTACGATCGGCATAGTTATTGTGTGCGTTCTCACCCATTGGTCCTGGTCGATAGAGCGCGATAACTGCAGAAATATCCGCAAATGAATCAGGAGCCATGCTGCGTAAGAGGGCGCGCATTGGTCCACCATCGAGTTGGAATACGCCCAAGGTATCGCCTCGGGAAAGTAGCTCGAAAGTTTTCTGATCATGGAGCGGTAGATCTTCAAGAACGATATCAACGCCTTGATTCTCTTTGATATTTAAAAGTGCGTCATCTAATACCGAAAGGTTACGTAACCCTAAGAAATCCATTTTAAGTAGACCAGTAGATTCGCAAGCGCCCATATCAAATTGAGTGATGATGGCGCCATCTGCTTCGCGGCGATGAATGGGAATTACATTTAACAAAGGTTCACGCGAGAGAATTACACCGGCTGCGTGAACTCCCCATTGGCGCTTTAAGCCTTCTAGGCCTTTAGCTAAGTCCACCACTTTCATTGAATCAGGATCGGTGTTGTAGAGCTCGCGAAATTCTCCGGCCTCGCCATAGCGTGGATCTTTCGCATCAAAGACGCCAGCTAAAGAAATATCTTTACCCATCACCGATGGTGGCAGCGCCTTAGTTAACTTCTCACCGATCACATATGGATAGCCAAGCACACGAGTTGCATCCTTAATGGATTGCTTAGATTTAATAGTGCCGTAGGTGATGATCTGCGCCACGCGATCTTCGCCATATTTTTCAGTTGCGTACTTGATCATTTCGCTGCGGCGGCGTTCATCAAAGTCCAGATCGATATCAGGCATAGAAATACGTTCTGGGTTTAGGAATCGTTCAAATAAAAGGCCGTGTTCGATTGGATCGAGTCCAGTAATTCCAAGTGAATAGGCAACGAGTGAACCAGCAGCTGAACCGCGACCTGGACCAACACGGATTCCAACTTTCTTAGCATGTGCAACTAGATCTGCAACAACGAGGAAGTAACCAGGAAATCCCATCTTTAGCATTACACCTAGCTCGTAATCTAAACGCTCTTTATGTTCAGCCGTGACGCGATCGCCAAAGCGATTGGCTAAACCAATTTCCGCTTCTTTACGCAGCCAACTATCTTCGGTCTCGCCAGCAGGAACTGCGAATGCAGGCATCAAATTTTCACCTTCGCGCAACGTAACGTTGCAACGTTCGGCGATTAGCAAAGTGTTATCGCAGGCTTCTGGGAGATCCTTAAAGAGCTCGCGCATTTGAGCAGGTGTCTTGAGATAGAACTCATCATTATCGAATTTAAAACGCTTTGGATCGGCCAGAGTCGAACCAGATTGCACACATAACAGGGCAGCGTGGGCGGGTGCATCTTCGTAGCGCGTGTAGTGAAGATCATTTGTGGCAAGTAATGGCAGCTTTAACTCACGCCCTAGCTTAAGAAGGTCATCCTTAACCCGCGTTTCGACATCAATGCCGTGATCCATTAACTCAAGGAAGAAGTTGTGCGCACCAAAGATGTCGCGAAAATCGCTAGCTGCGCGCAGCGCCTCTTTGTAATTTCCCATACGCAAGCGAGTTTGTATCTCACCGCCTGGGCATCCAGTTGTTGCGATTAAGCCATCTGCATATTGCGAAAGTAGTTCGCGATCCATGCGCGGCTTGTAGTAATAACCTTCCAAAGATGCCAGCGATGAAAGCCGGAAGAGATTCTTTAAACCATGGTTATTTTCGGCAAGGATTGTCATGTGGGTATATGCGCCACCACCTGAAACATCATCATCGCCACCACTAGCCCATTGCACGCGCTTCTTATCGTGGCGCGATTCCGGTGCAACATAGGCTTCGATTCCAATAATCGGTTTAACGCCAGCTTTAGTGGCTTGCTTATAAAAATCAAATGCGCCAAAGACATTTCCGTGATCGGTCATGGCAATCGCCGGCATTTCTTGGCGAGCAACTTCTTCTACTAAATCACCCACGCGAGCTGCGCCATCGAGCATCGAATACTCGGTATGAACGTGCAGGTGGACGAAAGAGTCGCGCTTGCTCGCAGACGAATTTGGGTTATCGGTTGTCACAGTTGGGCAATATTAGTCGCTGGTTATCGATTAAGGCAGGACCGCATCGGAAAGCAACGCCAAGCAAGCCTGAAGGTCAGGTGCATAGGGAGCGTTAAAGACCAAGGGTTGCTTAGTTACGGGATGGGCAAAACGAAGTTCTAGCGCGTGCAACCAAGGTCGTGACATCTTCAGCGATTTTCCAAGAACTGGATCTGCTCCATAAGTTGTGTCGCCAACCAGTGGATGATTTAGCGCCGAGAAATGGACGCGGATCTGATGGGTGCGCCCAGTTTCTAGTTCGACTTTTACAAGAGATACAGATCTATAGAATTCAATGACTTCGTAATGAGTAATGCTCTCTTTACCTTCGGCGATAACGGCAAAGCGATGATCTTCTTTTGGATGGCGATCAATCGGCGCATCAATGGTTCCGCTAACCGGATCCATATGACCTTGGACTAGTGCGTGATAAGTCTTTTCAACTTCATGGTTACGAAAGGCATCTTTTAAAACGGTATAGGCGCGATCTGTTTTGGCAACGATCATCAAACCACTTGTTCCAACATCCAGGCGATGCACGATGCCTGCGCGTTCGGCCGGTCCGGAAGTTGAAATGGTGTAGCCCGCTGCAGTTAACGCACCAACAACAGTTGGGCCCATCCATCCAGGACTCGGATGAGCGGCACATCCAACTGGCTTATCAACTACGACGATATCTTCATCGTCATACACAACGCGCAGACCATCTAAAGGGGTTAGCGGAATTGGATCTTGATTTAGAGGCTCCGGCATTAATACATCTATAACTTGGCCGTTAGTTACTCGCTCTGATTTAGCCATGGGGCGCCCGCCTGTGCGGATATCGCCATCTTCAAGTAAGCGAACAATTGTGGTGCGTGATAAACCTAGAACGCGAGTGAGCGCGCTATCGATTCGTTCTCCGGCTACGCCTTCAGGAACACTCAATGTGCGCGCTTCGCGTGACATTTAAGCCTCCATTGGTGAGATATTACGAATCGACAGAATTACTGCAATTGCTGCTGCGACCACAATAGCGCTATCTGCCAAGTTAAATACCGGCCAATGTGGGAGTTGGATCCAATCGATTACATGTCCCGTAAAGAAGCCAGGGCTACGAAATATTCGGTCAGTCAGATTGCCGAGGATTCCACCTAAGGCAAGACCTAGGACAATTGACCATCCTTTAGAGGTAATTTTTGGAGCAAAGTAAGCGATTACAGCGATGACAACCACAGCAAAGATTGTAAATATCGCGGTGGCGCTTTGCGCAAAGCTAAAGGCAGCTCCCGAATTTCGAAGTAGTGTAAGTTGAAGAAAATTACCAATTAATTTAACGGGGTTACGCGGATCAAGTGCGCTCAGCGCCCAGATCTTGGTTGCTAAATCAATTAACCAGATCGCCCAAGCGATTGCATACAGACTCTTCCAGTGAGTAGTAGGAAGGCGCACCTTAGCGCCGCTCTTCCTTCTGCTTACAGATCATGCAGAGAGTTGCCCGCGGGAACACTTGCAAACGCGCCTTACCGATTGCGTTACCGCATTCTTCACAATTGCCGTAGCTCTTACTATCGATACGATCTAAGGCGCGTTCAGTTTGTAAAACCATATCTCGTGCATTTATTACAAGTGACATTTCATGTTCGCGCTCAAAAGTCTTAGTACCTGAATCTGCTTGGTCATCACCGGCACCTTCACCAGATTCAGAAATTAACTCATCCATCTCGGCCTCAACCAAGGCAAGCTCTTGCAGGAGTCGTGCTAAATCTTTAGAAATTTCGGCACGGACTGCTTTTAATTCCGCAGCGGTCCAAGGGGCTTCAGAATCACTTGCAGTTACTGGAGTCGGTGCAGCTTTAATTGGCTTTAGGGGCGCAGCTTTCTTTCCGCTCTTAATTGGTCGCGCAGGTGGGGGCATTACTAGGCGACGTTCTTCAACCAGCGGCGTTGCAACTGGAGCCATAACTGTTGCGACGATAACTGTCTGAGATTTTTCGTCGACTGTAAGAGTGGTCTTACCAACTTTTGAAGGAAATGGTCGTCCCGGTGCTTTCTTCGCGAGCGCTTTTTTAGCAGGGGCCTTCTTGGCAACTTTCTTGGCAGGGGCCTTCTTGGCAACCTTCTTAGCTGGAGCTTTCTTAGCAACCTTTTTGGCTGCTACCTTTTTAGCAGGCGCTTTCTTGGCAACCTTTTTTGCAGGGCTCTTCTTGGCAACGGCTTTCTTTTTTGTTGGCACGCCGCGCACCCTATGCTCTTTTACCGCGTAGTCCAACTTTGCCACTCAACTCAAGTGCGAATTCTTAGATAACTTGCCTGCGCTATCGCCAAGACCTGCGGGCGTTAGACTCTCCCCCTAATGACAATCCGTCCAGTTCCAGCTCAGATCGACCTCCCTGCAATGGAGCGATCGATCATGGATTTCTGGCGCGAAAACTCAATCTTTGAAGCCAGCACCACGGCCCGCGAAAGTGGTCAGCCATGGACTTTCTACGAAGGCCCACCTACTGCAAATGGAATGCCCGGTACTCACCATATTGAAGCGCGCGTATTTAAGGATGTCTTTCCTCGCTATCAAACGATGAAGGGTAAGTATGTAACTCGTAAAGCTGGGTGGGATTGCCACGGCCTTCCAGTTGAGATCGCAGTTGAGAAAGAGTTAGGTTTTTCCGGCAAGGGCGATATTGAAAAATTTGGCATCGCCGCCTTCAACGATAAATGTCGCGATTCAGTAACGCGCCACGTGGATGCCTTTACAACTATGACCAATCGAATGGGATTTTGGGTTGACTTCGATAAGGCATATTGGACGATGGCGCCAGAATATGTAGAAAGCGTGTGGTGGAGTTTAAAAGAGATCTGGAAGAAAGGTCTCTTAGTTCAAGATCATCGCGTTGCTCCATACTGTCCGCGGTGCGGCACGGGCTTGTCCGATCACGAACTGGCGCAAGGGTATGAGACGGTAACTGATCCTTCTGTCTATGTACGTTTTCCAGTTACCTCTGGTGAGCTCGCAGACCTAGGTGCGGCTTTATTGGTTTGGACCACAACTCCTTGGACACTAGTTTCCAATACGGCAATTGCGGTAAATCCTGAGGTTGATTATGTGGTCGCCGAAGTTACCGTGGAAGATGTGCGCGAAGTATTAGTCGTTGCCGAGCCGCTAATTTCGGCGCTATCTGGCGAAGTTAAAATCTTAAAGGTCGTAAAGGGTAAAGATCTCGAGCGCATCACTTATAAGCGCCCTCTTGATCTAATTGAAATACCAGATTCGCACTTTGTGGTCCTAGCAAGCTATGTGACCACTGAAGATGGCACTGGTTTAGTCCATCAATCCCCCGCTTTCGGCGCAGATGACTTAGCAGTTTGCCGTTCATACGGATTACCGGTTGTTAATCCAATCGCCCCAAATGGAACTTTCTTGAGTGATGTTCCACTAGTGGGAGGACTCTTCTTTAAAGATTCCGATAAAGTTTTGGTGAAAGAGCTCAAATCACGTGGCGTGCTCTACAAACACCAACCGTACGAGCACCCATATCCGCATTGCTGGCGTTGCCATACTGCGCTTATTTATTACGCACAACCATCTTGGTATATCCGCACAACATCTATCAAAGACGCATTGATTCGTGAGAATAACCGGACCGATTGGCACCCTGAGACGATTAAGACAGGGCGTTATGGAGATTGGTTAAACAATAATATTGATTGGGCGCTCTCACGTAATCGTTACTGGGGAACTCCCCTGCCGATCTGGCGTTGTGAAGATAAGCATGAAGTCTGCGTTGATTCATTAGCTGAACTTGGTGCACTGGCCGGTCAAGAGTTATCGAACCTAGATCCGCATCGCCCGTTCGTCGATGACATACATTTCCCGTGCCCAACTTGTAGCAAAGAGATGGCACGCGTTCCAGAAGTTATCGATTGTTGGTATGACTCTGGTGCCATGCCATTTGCGCAGTGGGGCTACCCGCATAAGCCTGGCTCAGTTGAAAAGTTTAAAACCTCTTATCCGGCCGACTTTATATGTGAAGCGATCGATCAAACCCGCGGTTGGTTCTACACCTTGATGACTATCGGCACTTTGGTCTTTGATAAATCTTCTTATAAGAGCGTGCTCTGCCTTGGACATATCTTGGATAAAGATGGGCGCAAGATGAGTAAGCATGTCGGAAATGTTCTAGAGCCAATTGCTCTGATGGATCAACATGGCGCAGATGCAGTGCGTTGGTACATGTTGGCTGCAGGATCGCCATGGTCGGCTCGTCGCGTTGGACATGATGCTATTAGCGATGTGGTGCGCAAGACGCTGCTTACCTACTGGAACACCATCTCTTTCCATACTTTGTATGCGCAATCTTCTAACTTCGATATCTCGCAAATACCTGCGGTAAAAGATCGCTCGATGATGGATCACTGGATCTTGAGTGAGTTAAATACTTTGATCGAAGAGGTAGATACCGCTTACGCTGATTTTGATTCGCAGGCCGCTGGCAAATCACTTGCCCGCTTTATCGATGATCTCTCAAATTGGTATGTGCGCAGATCCCGCCGCCGTTTCTGGGATGGCGATGTGGCAGCCCTTGGCACGCTGCATGAATGTTTAGTCACTCTTACTCAACTGCTTTCGCCGATGGTGCCATTTATTACCGAACACGTGTGGCAAGAAGTTGTTCGGGTTGCAGATACATCTGCTGCACATTCAGTTCACCTGACAGACTTTCCGGTTGCAGATAAGACTCTGATCAACCTCGAACTAAATACCCAAGTGGCGATGACGCGCCGCGTTGTCGAACTAGGTCGTGCCGCTCGCGCAGAATCCGCGATCAAGATCCGCCAACCTTTACAGCGCGCTCTTATCTCCGCCACTGGCTGGGCAAAATTGCCAATAGATATGAAGGATCAGATTGCCGACGAATTAAATGTGCTCGATCTTGCGGATATCGCAGATGCTGACGGGGATTTGGTAAACATTTCAGTTAAAGCAAATTTCAAATCACTCGGTGCCAAGTTTGGTAAAGAGGTGCAAGAGATTTCCAAGGCGATCGCTGCAACTGATGCCACAACCCTGGTTAAGACGCTACGTACTTCTGGCAGCACAAAAGTTGCTGCTTGGGAGATCGATCTAGATGATCTAGTAATTACAGAAGTACCTAAGAGCGGCTGGATGGTAGCTAGCCACGAAGGTGAATCAGTAGCGCTAGATCTTGCCCTTAGCCAATCTCTAATTGATGCTGGAAATGTTCGCGAAGTAATTCGCTATATCCAAGAGCGCCGTAAAGGAGATGGCTTCGATATCTCCGATCGCATCAAGGTGCGCTGGAGCGCAGATAGCGCAATCGTTGCAGCAATCACAGCTGCTGCATCTCACATTAGCGATGAAGTATTGGCTCTGGAATTTACTTTCGATGACAGCTTGCAAGCCGGTGATAACGAATTGCAGATTAACGCGGCGTTAGAGAAAGCTTAAAGCAGAACTATGACGATGCCTTTAGCTAGGCTGATCGCGATAAGCAATACGATAAAAGATAGATCTAACGAGACTCCACCTAGTCGCAGCGGTGGAACAAATCTGCCAACGAATTTCATAGGTGGATCGGTGATTGAGTAAATCATCTCGAAGAAGGCGATCAAGAAAGAGTTAGGACGCCAGTTACGGGCAAAGATACGGACATAGTCAATAATCAAACGGATAAAGAGCGCATACTTGAAAAGATCAAGGATCGTAAGAAGTATGTTAGAGATCATCGCAAGCCATGTAACTTGTTAAGAGCTATGACTGGTTGAAAAAGCTAGCTTGCGCAGCCGCAGTTTTATCTTCGCTACTCACATTTACATTGGCGGGTGAGAGAAGAAATACCTTGTGGCTGACGCGTTCGATGCGACCGTGTAAACCAAATACCAAACCGCTGGCGAAGTCGACTAAGCGCTTACGCTCTGACTCTTCCATATCGTCGAGATTAATAATTACAGGATTTCCTTCGCGGTAATGCTCACCCATCTTGCGCGCTTCGCTATATGAACGTGGCTGCAATGTGATGATGTGGTAGTTAACATCTGGTTGAGTAGATGGTGCGACTGCAACAGTTGAACCAACAACGGTTACGCCGGCGCGATCGCGCACCGGACGTGATAGCTCACGTGCAGGGCGTTCGGTTGCGCGGACTGGAGTTGCTTCGCCTTGAGCTTCTTCATCGGTATCTACTAGCCCGAGATAGCCCATCATTTTATTAAGTGCTGACATAGGTAAAGGTTAGGGGTGATACGGGCGCGAACCGAGGATTTGGCTACCTACCCGCAGATGTGTCGCGCCATGGGTTATCGCTACTTCGTAATCTGAACTCATTCCAGCAGATAGGAAAGTTGCTGTTGGAAAGTTAGCTAAAAAGCCTTGATGAATATCAGCAATCTCAGAGAATGCTCGCTCATGCTCTAATTCAACTGGAGGAACGCACATCAGCCCGACCAATTTTATCTGCGGCAAATTTGCTACCGAATCTGCCAAAGCCCTTAGCTCTGATGCGACTACTCCGCCTCGGCCTGGTGCGCCATCGAGAGATAACTGAAGAAATATTGAGATCTCTTTACCTATTTCGGTTGCGATTCGGGAGAGTTTTTCAATGTGATCGGCAGAGTCCAGTGAGTGAATATAAGTAGCCCAACTGGCAATGTCGCGAAGCTTTCGGCTCTGCACCTGTCCCTGAAAGTGCCAAGTGCCAGAAACTAGCGCTGACTTTGCAACGCCCTCTTCATTCCGGTTTTCTCCAAAGTTTTGCACTCCAAGATTTCGCAAAATCTCAACATCACTTGCTGGATAAGTCTTAGTGACGGCGATCAATGTGATCTCGTTTCGGGCTCGCCCCGCCTTGGTCGCAGCTTCGCCAATACGGTCTTCCACGCTTTTTAGCGCTTGTGCAATCTCTATCTCGCGTGCGCTCATAAGCTAACCAACCCAACTTGTCGTCCAGTTACTCCATCGCGGCGGTATGAGAATAAATCTTTGTTTTCAGCTGTGCAAAGTTTTTGATCAATTACTGATTCAACGCCAGCGCTGATTAGCGTCGCAGTAAGCGCCCGCGGAAGATCTAGCGCATAACTTCCTGAACTGGTCTTAGAAGATGCCAAGGGAAATTGCGCAACTACCTCATCGTGTATCTCAGTAGATACTTCATAACAAGTTCCACAGATGGCAGGGCCGAGCGTTGCCGAAATATCTTCTGCTCCCATCTCGCGCATAAGTTCCAAAGTCTTTGAGGCAATCTCATTTTGTAATCCACGTCTGCCAACATGTACCGCGGCGACAACTTGAGGTGAAGTTAAGAGAAGTGGGATGCAATCGGCGACCATGACCGCCAAGGTAACTCCTGGTATTCCGGTAACTAAAGCATCGGCGGTTGGTTGCTCATCAGTAACGCTCTCAATAATCACAATACGGCTGCCATGTACCTGGTTCATAAATTGAACTGGGCCATAAAGTTTTTCTAGCGCCTGGCGATTTGCGTGGACCGCATCAGGTTGATCGCCAACATGGTCACCGAGATTAAATGAGGAAAAAGCGCCAACGCTTACCCCGCCTGAACGATTTGTGAATATAGAAGTCATTGATACTCACTCGCAAATGGAGTGGGCCACTACTACTTCATAAAATCAGGAACGTCGATCTCATCTTCTGCAATGAGCTCTTCGAAAGTTACCCGCTTGCGAGGAGCAGCGCCATCTAGATCTAGCGCAACCGAAATCGGATCATTTGATGGAATTGGATCTGCTACTCCTGAGAGCGTTGATTTATCAATTACTGGCATCGAAACCTTCTTAGGTTCTCCCCCATCAAAGCCTGCGGCAATTACCGTTACGCGAACTTCATCACCGAGAGCATCATCGATTGTTGTTCCAAAGATGATGCGGGCATCTGGATGAGCAGCTGACTGAACGAGTTCGCAAGCCTCATTTATTTCGAAGAGACCAAGATCAGAGCCACCTGCGACTGATAGAAGAACTCCCATTGCACCATCTATTGATGCTTCAAGGAGCGGGCTCGAGATAGCTAATTCTGCTGCGCGAGTCGCGCGGTTCTCACCACGAGCTGAACCAATTCCCATCAACGCTGAACCTGCATCAGTCATAACAGTCTTAACATCAGCAAAATCTAGATTGATTAGACCAGGCTGAGTAATTATTTCGGTTATACCTTGCACACCAGATAGCAAAACTTGATCAGCGCTTTTAAATGCATCGACTGCAGTTATGTTGCGATCTGAGATCGCAAGTAGTCGATCATTTGGAATAACAATTAAGGTATCAACTTCGGCGCGCAGTAATTCAATTCCTTCATCTGCTTGTGCTGAACGAATCTTTCCTTCAAATGAGAATGGACGCGTAACAACGCCGATTGTTAACGCACCAAGATCACGTGCAATTTTTGCAACGATCGGCGCTCCACCTGTTCCGGTTCCGCCGCCTTCACCTGCGGTGACAAAGACCATATCTGCGCCGCGTAAAATTTCTTCAATATCTTCTGTGTGATCGATCGCTGCTTGGCGACCTTTCTCAGGTGCAGCACCTGCACCGAGTCCTTTTGTAGATGCACGTCCAATATCTAACTTAACATCGGCATCACTCATCAATAGATGTTGTGCATCGGTATTAATTGCAATGAACTCAACGCCTTTTAAACCAACATCAATCATGCGATTGATTGCGTTAACTCCACCGCCACCAATTCCAACAACTTTGATGACAGCTAAATAATTCTGTGGTGCAGCCACAAGTTCCTCCTTTAGAACTGTAAACCTCAAGTTGAGAATTACATTTCTACTCATCTTCGATGTGGGTGAACTTAAGGCGTTATGAGCTTGGAAGCAAAGACCGACTCAAAGTATTTATAGATTTATTTTTTAACTCTTTGAGTTAGAAATTTCGCTATTTAACGATGGGGGCATGTGGCGCAGTTACATCAATCATCCGAATAGATTTATTTTCTGGCTGATCAAGTAGCGCATTTATAACTTTTATTTTTAACGTTGTATTTTCACCATCGCCCCAAATAACTCGCAGAGAATGGCCACCAAAAACCCCGTAGATAAGTAAGTTAGTGGCACGTGCGGCGCTAATTCGAGCAATTCCGCTGCTGAATTCCTTTGGCATTTCAGTAAATACTTTGATGGCCGCCAGTCCACTTTCAACAGATCTTGCTTCAACGCTAGGAAGTCCAACAGGTAGTTCACCAGGTGCCCTGAATATCTCACCCGAAGCATCAAGGGCCACTTGAGGTTTGCCTGGCTCGTTATAAATCGCAACTGGAGTTCTGGGATGTAGAGCGATTACAACTTTCCCGCTAATCCAATTTCGTGAGATATCAGTAGATGCAATCCAAGGAGCGGATTTGAGTCTAAGCGAGAGGGCTCTAGAGTCGACGCGGGCAAGTTTCTGACCAATCGCTAAATTCAATTTCTGAGATATCTCTTGTTGTGATGCCGGAGTAGGGGCGCCCGTTATCTCTATTTGCTTAACCGTGAGCAGTGAAGACCATCCAAGTAGATATGACCCGCCGCCAAAGAGAATGACTATCGTTGCAATCACGCCAACAGTTCTTGATGACTTGAATTTGGGCGTCAGTAGCATTTAATTAAATCGCCGCGCTAAGCCATCGCTAATAATGGGAGCTAAAGAATTTACATCTCCGGCGCCAAGGGTAACGATGACATCACCTGGTTTGGCTTGCGCGATTACCCATTCAGTCGCCTCTAAGAAGTTGGGAATGAAATGGCCATTAGGCATTTGCGAGGCGATACTTGCCGACGTTAGACCTGGTATCGGCTTCTCGCTCGCCGCATAGATTTCGAGTAGTACTACTTCATCACCAATGCTCAACGACTTCGCAAAATCATTCATAAATGCTTGAGTGCGTGAATATCGATGTGGTTGGAAAACTACGATAACTCGCCCATCCCCCGCATACCTTTTCGCGGCAGTCAGGGTTACATCGATTTCAGTTGGGTGGTGTCCGTAATCATCAATAACCCGGATTCCATGAACGGTTGCTTTCAACTCAAATCGGCGGCCCGTGCCTTGAAAACTCGCCAATCCATTTAACGCATCTGCAGCTGGAGCACCTAGCACCAGCGCCATGGCAAGGGCGGCACCGGCATTTAGAACATTGTGCATCCCCGGAACCTGCAGCGAAAGGCTACCGATTTTGCGACCCTTCCATAGAACGCGCGCCGTAGATCCCATCGGTAGCAAATTCACGGAGTCTATAAAGAGATCTGCTCCATCATTTGTACCGTAAGAAATCACATTCAGATCAGTAAGGCTCTTTGCCAGATTTGTTGATCCTTGGTCATCTGCACAATAAATTAGATAGCCGGCTGGGTCGATCGTTTCTGCAAAATCTGCAAAAGCTTTTGTCACATCTGCGCCCGTTGCAAAATAGTCGACGTGGTCATGTTCGATATTGGTGACAATCGCTGCAAAGGGGCGATATTCGATAAATGAGCCATCTGATTCATCAGCTTCGGCGACGAAAATTTTACCTGTTCCACGGTGGGCATTTGAACCTGATGAAGTTAAAGTGCCACCAATTGCAAAAGATGGATCAAGGCCACAGGCTTGAAGCGCAACTGTAAGCATCGATGAGGTAGTAGTTTTACCGTGCGTACCAGCGACGGCAATGCTCTTGGAATCAGACATCAGTGTTGCCAGAGCTTGTGCGCGAGTTAAAATTGGAAGATTTAATTCACGTGCCCTAACTAACTCAACATTTGCTGGGCTGATAGCAGTTGAGTAAATTACAAAATCTGCTCCATCTACTTGCTCTGCCAGATGCGCTGGATGAACTTGTGCACCAAGTGCACCAAGTGCGCTCAGTACTGTCGAATCTTTGGCATCTGAACCAGAAACCGTAATGCCATGAGAAAGCGCGATCCGCGCCAACCCACTCATTCCAGCTCCACCTATTCCAATAAAGTGCAGTCTCTTGCCAGACCATTGGCTTAATTGTCTCGCCATTAAATTTTCCCTGCCTTTAAGGCGTAATCCATAAAATTAACTATCTTCTGCGTTGCCTGTAGATCGCTATCGGATCCGGCTACCGGCGCATCTGCCGCACGAGTAAGGAGTCTAGTTAAGTTAGTGGCTAACCAGGCAGGTGAGAATTGGCTCTGTTCAATTAACTCACCGCGACCTTGATCAATCACATGGCTAGAATTAAATCTTTGTTCTCCATTGCCAATTGGTAGCGGAATAAATAGCGCATATCTACCAAGTGCGTTTATTTCTGAACAGGAGATTGCACCGCTACGACTTATGATCAAATCAGCTGCGAGGTACGCAGTCGCCATATCTTCAATATAGGCCACTGATTTATAGCGATCTTGTTGAACGGGCAGCTTATTTAACTTTCCTACGGCATGCATAAGTTGGTTGCCTTGCGAAAGTAAGGTCGGTAATGATTTTTCAATTACTGCATTTAACGCCACCGATCCCTGTGAACCAAAAAAGGCGAGGATAAGTGGTGCGGTTGGTGAAAAACCTAGGGCAGATTTTGCCTTAGCGCGTGCAGCCAGCCAGTCTGAGTCAGAATTGGTGAGCGCCATGGCAACGTCAGGACGAAGCGGGATCCCGGTGATTAAAGCCTTAGCCAGAGATTTGGTTCGTGTTGTCTGCGCAACTGCAACATAGGGCGTAAGGCTTGCGCCAAGTCGATTGGCAAAGCCAGCCTTAGCGTTTGCCTCATGAACCACAAATGGAATGCGCAAGTATTTAGCCGCCAAGTAAGCAGGCGCCGAAACATATCCACCGAACCCGATTAATAGATCAGCGCCATTGGCAATCTGGCAGGTGGACTTAAATGATTTGAAGAGAGTAAGTGGCGAGGTAAATAGCGCTGGGCTAATCTTTCGGGGAAGCACCACTTTTGGGATATGGTGCAATTTAAAAGATGCTGCAGGTACCAATTGATTTTCCAGACCTTTATTGGTGCCAATAAATTCGATCAGATCTTCTGGATTCTGCTCTCGCCAACAGCGAGCAACTGCCAGGGCTGGTTCCACGTGTCCTGCAGTTCCGCCGCCAGCAAAGATAATCTTCATGATGCGCGTAATCTACGCCGTTCCATCACTTTTTGTAATTCTCCCTTAACTTCGGGGTCACGTAATGCACAACCGAATACATATCCCAATCCAATGTAGAGCGCTATTAGGGCGGATCCACCATATGAAACGAAGGGAAGGGTTACGCCTACAACCGGAAGAACGCTCGTCGCAGACCCAACATTTAGAACAGTTTGAATTGCAATCCAACAACCAATTCCTGATCCAACATATCGAGACATCGGATCGTTACAGCGCAAGGCAATCTTAAAAATTGCGAAGATTAAAGCTGCTAAAAGAAATAAAACCAAGAGTGTTCCAAGTAATCCAAGTTCTTCGCCGATAACAGCGAAGATAAAATCCGTATGCGCCTCGGCGAGGTTTCCCCACTTTTGGCGGCTACCGCCAAGTCCAACTCCAAAAATTCCACCGCTAGCTAATCCCAGCAAACTATGTGCTGGTTGCCATCCAGCATTTTTATAGTCGGCGGCTGCGAAGGGATCAAGCACAACTAGAAAGCGATGCGCACGATAACTTGCAGTAACGATGGAAACCGCTAATCCAACGGCTCCGACGGCGACCAAGGTACCTAATATTCGTAACTCAATTCCCGAGACGAAGAGGAGGCCGCCCAGAATTGCAGCTATTACAAATGTTGTACCTAAATCATGTCCCAGCATTACTAGCGCCATTACGACTACAAAACCTGGACCGATCAATAGAAAGACATTTACCCGATTTTTTCCAGTGCGTTCTTGGTTAGCCAACATATAGCTGGCCCAAAGAATTAAAAGGAACTTCGCCAACTCGCTGGGTTGGATATCAACGAACGGAAGGGCAATCCAGTTGGTGTTTCCATTTACCGTTTTACCAACTCCTGGAATCTGCAGCACTAGCAAGATCACCACTGAAAAAAGCAATCCAAAGCGTGCCAATAAACGCCATTGCACCAAGGTACGTTGAGATAAGTAGAAGGCCAAAGGAATTGAAATCACAAAAAAGGCTAACTGGCGCAAGACGATTGCTACCGCGTTGCCCTTAGTATCCAAAGAATGGATAGACGATGCCGAAAAGACCATAACCAGACCAATTACCGACAAGGAGAGCGCGCTTATCGCCAAGATGTAGAAGTTACTTACTGGTTTGGTCAGAAATTTCTGACTTGTTGCGTTCATGCATTCTCCTTTAGTACGGCTTTTGCAAAGCGATCACCACGGTCGGCGTATGAGAGGAATTGATCCATCGATGCGCAAGCTGGAGCCAGAAGTACCGTATCGCCAGCAATGGCACGGTCCTTAGCCGCTTTAACAACTAGCTCCATCAAGGAGTTGTCGTCGCCTCCCCTGGTGTATGAAGCTGGAGGATCAATTAAAACGATTTCAATATGTGGAGCTTGGGTGCGAAGTTGCTCAGCGATTAACTCGCGATCTGTGCCAATCAATATCGCAACTTTGATCCGTGACTTGCAACGTGCAATCAGCTCCTCCATTTGTGCGCCCTTGGCTAGGCCGCCGGCGATCCAGATCGCAGAAAGAGTCGCCAGTAAAGATGCTGCGGCCGCATGCGGATTGGTCGCCTTGGAATCATCTACCCAATTGATATCGGCTTTAGAGAATACATTTTCAATTCGATGGCGGCCCGGTTTAAAATCTTTTAGAGCTAACTGAATCGCTTCATGCTTAACGCCGACCGCTCGCGCCAATGCAGCAGCAGCGAGTGCATTCGCCACGTTATGAGGGACGGTAGGAATAACATCAGATATCTCGGCAATCATCGCCGCTTCCTGTGGATCGCTAACAAAGGCGCGATCGACTAAAAGTTCTTCTACAACGCCAATTTCTCCAGGGCCGGGGGTATCCAAAGAGAAAAATATCTTTCTTCCCTGCCAATGTGCGGCGCGGGTAAGAACTTCCGTGTCACCTGCGTTAAATATTCCGGTACTAGCGCGATCCAAGATAGACATTTTCGCTTGTGCATACTCTTCAAAGCCGCCATGCCAATCCACATGGTCTTGGGCAATATTTAATATGGCCGTTGCAACAAAGCTCGCCTCGCGCATCCAGTGCAGCTGAAACGATGAGAGTTCTAAAACTAGGACATCATATTTTTCAGGACTTTCCACGCTCTCAATAACCGTCGTGCCAACATTTCCGCAAGCAATTGCAGAGATGCCTCCTTCTCTTAACATGGCTGCAGTCATCTCTACAGTTGTTGTCTTTCCATTTGTCCCGGTTAGCGCAATCCAGCGCTGGTTTGGCACTAACTCCCCACGCAATTGCCAAGCTAAATCAACTTCATTAAGTAATTCAATTCCGCAACTTTGTGCTTCAACTATTAGCGGGTGATCTGCTTTCCAACCTGGTGAGACAACAATTAGATCAAAATTGGCTGCTTTATATGACTTAGATGGCGCAACGCTAAAGCCTGCAACTTGGCTAACCTGATCATCGGCAAGTGAAATTTCGGCACCGCGCTTGGCGATTGAATTAGCAACGGCAAGGCCAGTTACGCCTGCACCAAGTATTAAGACTTTCTTACCGTAGAAGTTAATTGCCATAACGCGCCTAAATTAATTACTTACCCATTGGGCGTAGAAAAGTCCGAGCCCAGCTGCAACGCAGAGGCCAGAGATAATCCAGAAACGCATCACAATGGTGACCTCGCCCCAACCCATAAGTTCAAAGTGATGTTGTAAAGGCGCCATCTTAAAGATGCGCTTTCCCCCAGTGGCTTTAAAGTAGAGCACCTGCAAGATTACTGAAGCGCTGATAATTACAAAGAGTCCACCTAGCGGAATCAGCAATAGTTCAATGCGAAGTGAAGTCGCAATTCCCGCCAGCGCTCCACCCAGTGCGAGCGAACCGGTATCTCCCATAAATATTTTGGCAGGAGATGCATTCCACCAAAGAAAACCGGCACATGCGCCAGCAAGTGCAGCCGATAAGACCGCTAAGTCCAAGGGATCGCGCACGATGTAACAGTTGCTGCTCGTAGTGATCGCACATCTCTGCCCAAACTCCCAAACGCCAATCAGGATAAAGGCAATAAAGGTCATTACAGCGGAGCCAGTTGCTAATCCATCAAGACCATCCGTGAGGTTTACGCCATTACTTGTGGCGGTGACCATAAGTACGACCCAGATGATTACCAAGATGCCACCGAGAGCTATTGAGGTATCGCGGACGGTAGAAAGATTTTGCGAGATCGGTGTTAGTCCATCCGCATCTGGAAAATGAATTCCGAGATAGCCAAAGATTGCTGCAAAAAGAACTTGTCCAAAGATCTTCTGTTTAGCATTTAAACCTAAAGATTTTTGGCGCGAGACTTTTAACCAATCATCCAAGAATCCAACAAAGCCCAAAGCTGACATCAATCCGAGTACCAAAAGTGCAGATGAACTCATCGCGCTCTGCATTAATAGATGAGTAAGGAGATAACCAGCAAGTGCTGCCAGAATAATTATAAGTCCACCCATAGTCGGAGTACCGCGTTTGGTGTGATGCGATGTTGGGCCGTCATCACGAATGATTTGACCATAACCACGTCTTGCTAAAAGGCGAATTAGTAAAGGGGTACCAAAGAGAGAGATAAAGAGCGCGATAGCTCCAGCAACTAGAATTCCTCTCATTCTCCAACTCCCCCATCTGTGCTCTGCTCTAAACTTTGGCCAACACGGACCTTAATTCTGGCTTCAATTCCGTTGGCAAGTTCTTCAAATTTTTCAGCTCGTGAAGCTTTAACTAAAACCACATCACCCTGAACCATCTCTTCCACCAGTTGCAAGGCCGCTTCCTTCGTCTCAAAGAGATGGACGACGGTCGCGCTGTTCGCACCTAAATTGGCGGAGTACTCCGGCGATGCAACACAGATCAAATGATCGATCCCTAACTCTGAGGCAAGGGTGCCAATATCTGCGTGGCTTGTAATCGATGACGCGCCGAGTTCATGCATCTTT
The DNA here is from genome assembly GCA_037140155.1 of Actinomycetota bacterium. Lineage (GTDB taxonomy): Bacteria > Actinomycetota > Actinomycetes > Nanopelagicales > Nanopelagicaceae > Planktophila. The sequence continues at coordinate 69,758 of JBAXFA010000003.1, read as the reverse complement.
CCGAGAAATGCCCATGATTGCCCGCCACGTTCTTGGGCGAAGAGGACCAGCGTTCGAAGCGCAGCTTGCGCAGACTCTGGGCTTGAGTTGTAGGCATCATTGATTAATACGATATTTCCGATCTCATGAATTTCCATGCGCCACTTGCTCTGTAATTCTGCGGTAGAGAGAGCAACTGCGATTTGGTCAATCGAGGCACCGACTGAAGTAGCGGCTGCTGCTGCGGCCAACGCATTGGCTACTTGATGTATGCCAACTATCCGCAGACCAACGGCGGCTCTGCCGGCAGGAGTTACCAAATCAAAGTGTGGGCGTCCTTCTCGGATCTCTATATCTGTGGCACGAATATCTGCGGTCGTGCTTTCGCCAAAGAAAATTACTCGTCCAGAATGGAGAGGCTTCATCGCAGGAGTAAATTCGTCGTACTGGCCAAGAATGGCGATCGCATCCGGCTGTAGAGATGAAATCATCTCGGACTTTGTTTTCGCCACTGCTTCTGCCGATCCAAATTCCCCAATGTGTGCCGTTCCAACCCGCAAAACCATTCCAATATTTGGTTTCGCCATTTCACATAAGCGAGCAATGTCTCCTAGGTGCCGTGCCCCCATCTCTAAGATGCAAAACTTCGTCTTTTCATCACATTGCAGAAGTGTTATTGGCGTGCCTAATTCATTATTGAAATTGCCTTGTGGAGCAACGGTTGTGCCAACAGATTCCAAAATATGACGCAGCAGATCTTTAGTTGTCGTCTTTCCTTGCGAACCAGTTAGCGCAATTACCTGTAGATCCTTGAGTTGATCTCGTACGTAAGTCGCCAATTTATTGAGTGCCAAAACCACATCTTCAACAACTACGCATCTCTCAGGTGAGGCGGAAGTAACAATTGCCAAGACCGCGCCTTGCGCAAAGGCGCCAGAAATATATTGATGCCCATCAGCTTTCTCCCCCTTTAGCGCGAGAAAGATTGAACCTGCCGTTGCTTGGGTCGAATCAAATACTGGTGGCGCGGTAATTACTACATCAGAGCCATGCAGTTGCCCGCCAATTATCTGAGCAATCTCGGAAGCCTTTAATGAAATCATCGCTTCGCCTCTATTGCATGAGCGAGAACTAAACGATCATCGAATTCTAACTTTTTGCCGCTAATCTCTTGACCGAGCTCGTGGCCTTTACCAAGAACTGCAACGGTATCTCCATCACTTGCGAGAGAGACTGCATAAGCAATTGCGGCAGCGCGATCACTAATGATCTTGGATGGTTCTGCGATTTCTAACCCATTGGTCATCGCTTGCAGAATCATTTCTGGATCTTCAGATCGAGGATTATCGCTTGTAAATATCGCAATATCAGAGTTATCGCTCAATGCACTTCCCATCATTGGTCGCTTTGTGGAGTCACGATCTCCGCCACAACCTAATACCGCAATAACTCTGCCAGATGTAAATGAGCGAATTGATTTAAGCACGTTAGTTACCGCATCTGGGGTGTGGGCATAATCAACGACTGCATTAAAGCTCTGTCCAACTGCAATTTCTTCTAAGCGACCGGCTGCTCCAGAAATGTGCGGGATGATGGCTGCGATATCAATGGGGTCTACGCCAGATTCGACAGCAATTGCGATCGCCATCAATAAGTTATCAAAGTTATAGCTACCTCGCATTGTGGTGCTAGTTTCAATCAAGATTCCACCAGACCCACGAATCTTCAGATTTGCTGTCTTTGATTCCGAGTCAATCTCTATGAAGTGCCAATTTGCGCTCTGATTAGATCTTGAAATTGTAATAATTGGAAGTTCGGTTAACGCCGCTAATCGAACTCCAAAAGGATCATCGATATTTATACAAGCCAAATCTGCCATTCCAAATTTGAAGAGCGAAGCTTTGGCAGCAAAATAACTCTCCATATCTCCATGAAAATCTAAGTGATCTTGCGTCAGATTTGTAAATCCCGCGATGGCAAAGTGTGAACCTTCCAGGCGGTGCAAAGCTAAAGCATGGCTAGAAGCTTCAATTACTAGGTGGCGCATATGGCGCTCCCTCATTACTGCAGCAAGTGCCTGAAGATCGGTCGCTTCAGGAGTTGTGTGTTTACTAGCGATTACCTCTGAGCCGATTCGAGTTTCAACGGTACCAATTAGCCCACAATCACGATGAGCTGCTTCGAAGATTTGATGGAGCAGGGTAGTAACCGTTGTCTTTCCATTCGTTCCTGTAATTGCAATACAGTTGAGATCTTTCATGGGTTCGCTATGTAAGAGAGCCGCGACTCGTCCCGCGCTTAAGCGAGGGTTTTTTACAGTTAAGCAAGGCAGATCTTTGATCAACTTTGCACCCGCACCATCGGTTAAGACTGCGATCGCTCCGTGCTTGCGTGCACTTTCTGCGAACTCTGCGCCATGGCGATGAGCGCCGGGGAGGGCAATAAACAAGTCGCCAGCCTGAACATCACCATCGGTATGGGTTACACCTGAAATAAAGATCTTCGCCAACTCACTGGCCGTCAGCAAACTCTCTGCGCCACAACTTTGCGCAATCTCTGCAAGTGATATCGATGGCGAATTGAAGGGACGCATTATGGTTTCTTTACGCTCGCAGGAACTGCTTGGGTAAGGCTAGTTTGGCGCTCTCTCTTAATTAAATCAGCCTGAGTTAGCGCAACTGGTATAACTTTGGTTCCAGTTGGCGCAACATGTTCAGATTGCAAAACAAATGTCATTACCTTTTTGAATACCGGTCCGCCAAGTAAACCACCATAGTGAATACCCTTCGGATCTTGAATCGTCACGCTAATTACATACCGTGGTGCATCTGCTGGAGCAAAGCCAATAAATGATGCGGTGTATCCGCTATAACAAGAACAAGCGTTGTTATAACGATTAGCCGTTCCGGTCTTACCTGCTACGCGATAGCCAGGTATGGCAGCATTTGGTGCTGTGCCTCCAGCCGAAACTACTGATTCCAACATGATACGTATTTGTTGCGCAGTTTCAGCGCTTACGACTCTCTCGCTTTTGCGAGTAGCAGATGCTGTGAATTTTCCTGAAGCATCTGTAGTTCCCGCTATAACAGTTGGTGCTACACGGACTCCATTATTTGCAATAGTTGCATAGATACTTGTCGCCTGCATCGCTGTTACTGAATAACCCTGACCAAATGCAACGGTAGGTGCGGTAGTGCCCGACCAATTACTTACTGGACGAAATAGCCCGGCTGATTCACCAGGGAGTCCAGAACCAGTTGACTGTCCAATTCCAAATTTAACTAGATAGTCATGCAAAGTATTTTTTGATAAGAGTTCGCCAACTTGAATAGTTCCGGTATTCGAAGAGACAGCTAAAATTCCAGAAGTTGTAAGGTGTTTAACAGCATGGTGATCGTGATCATGGAAGGTATCACCGCCGCGCTTAATAGAATCTGGCACAGTAAATAGCGTCTCCGGCGTTACTTTCTTCTCTTCCAACGCTGCCGCCATTGTCATTATTTTTCCTGTGGACCCAGGTTCATAGATATCTTGAACCGATGGATTGCGCATAAGTGCTTGTGAAACGTTCTTAGTGTTATTTGGATCAAAAGTTGGCGCGGTTGCATGTGCCAAGATCTGTCCCGTCTTAGGATCCATAACAATTACTGTTCCGCTTGTCGCATGTGCAGTTGCAACCGCTTCTTGAATCGCTTTTGCCGCAACCCATTGCACATCACGATCGATGGTTAACCGAATACTTGTTCCTTTTTTCGCTGCAATAATTTCATTCTGGGAGCCAGGAATTTCTGCACCTAACCCGCGCGCATAAGAATATCGGCCAGCTGTACCAGCTATTGTGGAGTTGAGGCTTGATTCAATACCTGTTGCACCGATTCCATCTTGACGCACAAAGCCCACAAGTGATGAAACTAATGAACCCGATGGGTATTCGCGGATGTAGTTTCTCTCTGCGAAGAAGCCAACGATACGTTTATCAAAATTCTCTTTCGTTAACGATGTATTGAAAGTATCCATGGCATCGCTTAAATCGCGCCAAACCGCTGGCTTTGCGTTCTTTGCCACCATTGCATAACGCTTTGTACCGGATATAGCGCTTTGGACTTGTGCAACTGTCATTCCAAGATATGGCGCTACGAAGTTTGCGGTCGCAGGTGCGTTGGTTATTAAGGTTTGATCCACGACGATATTGATGGCCGAGACGCTCCGCGCAAAATCAACGCCATTTATATCTGTGATCTCACCACGAGCGGCTGGAATTGCCCGGGTTGACTCCATCTCGTTGGCAGCCTTATTGCGATATTCATTGGCTTGGATACCTTGGATCTGGATTAGGCGGAAGGTAAATAACAAGAAGAAAACTAATATGAAGACGATTAGCTTGCGGATTCGAGAGGCCGATAGGTTTAAATTACCCACGTTTTACCTCTCCATTAGCTAAGGCCTGCGCTTGTGCATCAAGATTGAGAAACACTGGCGAATCAGATGGGCGCATTCCTAGCGCTGCCGCTTGCGCTGCCAGCGCCTCAGGTGATGAGACAGCTTCGATCTGGCGATTAATAGCTTCACGTTGATCTGCGACCATCTTGGCCTCGGCTTTAAGGCCCGATAGAGTGAAGGCATCTTGCGCTAAAAGAATATTTACTGCAAGCAGAATAAGTAATCCAGCGCCGGCAACTGCTGATAAAAATATTGCGAAGAAGCGATGAGTTGCTTGTGCACCTTCTGAAACGTTTGGTACCAACTTAAGAAATACTTCAGCTGATTTCTCAGTTAACTTTTGACGAGGAGCTCGGTCTGATTTGGTAGTTATCGCATTTAAAAGAGCCATTTATGCCGCCACCTTTTCAATTGCACGCAGGCGTACTGACGCTGCACGCGGATTATTTGCTAACTCTTCATCCGTAGGTGTTTCACCAGACTTTGAAACAAGTGCAAACTTGGCGGCGAATTCGGGAAGATCTACTGGCAACTTTCGGGGACTCTTAGATGTTGAACGATCTACAAAAATCTCTTTAACGATGCGATCTTCTAAGGATTGGAATGAGAGAACCACTACCCGTCCCCCGACAGAAATCAGATCGAGGGCGATTGGAAGTGCTCGTGTTATCGCGCCAAGTTCATCGTTGGCTTCAATGCGCAGCGCCTGGAAGGTGCGCTTGGCGGGATTGCCTCCAGTGCGACGGGTAGCTGCTGGAATGCTTTCTTTTACGAGAGCGGCAAGCTCTTGTGTTGAATTAAGTGGAGCCTTAGCGCGGGCTTTAACGATATTTTCAACTATCCGAGTTGCAAACTTTTCCTCGCCAAAGGTGCGCAGAATCTTTACCAGCGCTCCAGGTGCATAAGTATTTACTATCTCTGATGCGGTTATCCCTCGGCTGCGATCCATCCGCATATCAAGTGGCGCATCTTGGGAATATGAAAATCCACGATCTGCCTCATCAAGTTGAATTGAAGAAACACCTAAATCAAATAAGACACCATTAACTTCGTTTAGGCCAAGAGCCGAGACAACTTCACCAATCTCATCAAAGACGGCGTGAGCGCTCTTAAAGCGATCGCCAAATCTAGCAAGACGTGCACCAGCACGTTCTAGGGCGATTTGATCTCGATCAATTCCAATTACTGTAAGCGTTGGAAACTTTTCCAGTAGAGCTTCTGTATGTCCGCCAAGTCCAAGTGTGCAATCGACAATTACTGGCTTTTCATTTAATAAAATAGTTGGGGCAAGTAGTTCAATACAGCGATTTAGCATTACAGATATATGTTGTGTACTTGCATCGTTCATCTACTCCCCCTTTTCTTAGTTGTTGTCTTCTACTTCATCTCTCATCTCTGGTCACCGCCGGCCGACGGATCTAACGAAAGTGACACCGGGGAAGGGGTGTCACTGCCGGCTTTAGGTCGGCGGTGGCCACAAATGAGAGCGCTATGAAATTTTTTTAACTTGTTATTAAGTTGTTATTAAGTTGTATTACCTTTTAAAAGAGGCCGGGGAAGATCTCCTCAGATACATCAGAGAAACCTTTTTCACGATCGGTTAGATATGTGTTCCAAGCGGCGTTATCCCAAATTTCAACGCGAGTATTTGCACCGATAACAACGCAATCTTTTTCAAGGCCGGCATATGTACGAAGGCCTGCAGGAATAGTTACGCGACCTTGGCGATCTGGAATTTCATCGTGCGCACCAGCGAACATCACGCGCATGTAATCGCGCGCATTCTTAGATGTAACTGGTGCTTGGCGCAGAGTTTCAGTGATCGTTGCAAATTCAGAAGATGGAAAGACATATAAACAACGTTCTTGTCCTTTGGTAATTACCAAACCAGCAGAGAGCTCTTCGCGAAATTTCGCAGGAAGGATGAGGCGGCCCTTTTCATCAAGGCGTGGCTCGTGGGTGCCGAGGAACATTTTTCTGGCCCCCTTCCCCAGGTTCCAGCGCGGAAAACCCGCTTAATCCCCCACTTTACTCCACTTTCCTCCTTTTTCAACCACCTTTCGCCACTAATCTCCCGCTTACACCCCAGAGCTCCCCACCAGTTTTTGGGCAAGAAAAAAGCCCCCGCCAAAGGCGAGGGCTCTTACAGAGCGGTCTGGCTAGCCGTTATTGCGTTGATCCCAGCGATCTTCCATCCCTTTGGCAAAGCCTTGGGTAAATGAACGGCGAGCGCGCTTGGGCGAGCCACCTTGCCCAAAGTTGGATTTGCGCTTACTTACTCCATTTATCAAGAGAATCACGCCTACTAGGGCGATCAGAAAGCCACCTACACCGACCAGGGTCAGCTGAGAGATGAGTCCGGCGAAGAGAACTGAGAAGCCACCGACGATGGCAGCGATGGCGATACCGATTGATGCGCTGAAGCGAGTTGCCGTCCCGTTTAAAGTCGAGACCAGACGTGGGTCATCGGCAGAGAGCGCCTCTTCCATCTCAGCTAATAGGCGTTGTTCACGATCAGATAGAGCCATATCCCCACAATAGAACAACTTTGGAGATTGGGCTAGTTGATAGCTAGCCCCACGTTAGTCACCGTGGTGTTCTGGCTCATCCCCTGGCTTAATTAGTCGTCCGGGACGCACACTGCCGCGTCCAAAGCGCGCTTTTGCCTGGTCGATGGCGCTTTCAGCATCGCGCCAACCTTTTTCGCGCGCACCCAGCACAAGTTGTTCAGGGGAATCTTCCTGCAAATTCTCAAGTGAGACTCCGACCAAACGCAGCCGAGCGCGATCAATCTTTAACGCTAGATAAAGTGACTTCACAACTTCATAAACTTCGTGAGTGCTATCAATTGGCAGTGGCAAAGTTTTAGAGCGGTTGATAGTTGAGAAATCTGCAAAGCGCACCTTTATTGAAATCGTCTTGGCGAATAAACCTTTCTCGCGAAGTCGCGCCGTTGACCTTTCGGTCATACGCAAAAATTCTTGCAAGATTTCAGTTGGATCATCTAAATCATTAGGAAAGGTTTCAGCTGCAGAAATGCTTTTATCCGGTTCCTCTGGTGTGACATCGCGATAATCTCGCCCCCAAGCAAGTTCATATAGCGATGCTCCTGCTGCTTCACCGAGTGCGCGAATTAAAGTTGCGCGCGGAGTATTTGCGATATCGGCAACGGTATGAAGACCGAGCCTTTCCAGCTGTTCTGCCGTCTTTGGACCGACTCCCCAGATCGCGCCAACTGGAAGCGGATGCAAGAAGGTAAGTATGCGATCGGCAGTTATCTCAAGCATCCCATTTGGTTTGCAATGTTGCGAGGCTAGCTTGGCGATAAATTTAGAGGGCGCAATACCGACAGAACAGGTAATACCTTCCTCTTTCTCAACCCGGGCACGAATAGCTGTTGCGATTTCGCGACCTGTACCAAGTAGCTTGCGAGCACCTGTTACATCAAGGAATGCTTCATCAAGTGAAATTGGTTCAACTAGCGGTGTGTAAGCGGAAAAGATCTGCATGACGCGTTCTGATATTTCAGAATATCGGTGATGATCAGGTGCAATAAAGATCGCTTGTGGCGCCATGCGTTGTGCGCGACCAACTGGCATCGCAGCGCGAATTCCAAATTTACGGGCGGCGTAATTTGCAGATAAGACAACACCTCGTGCACCTGCGCCAACGACGACTGCTTTACCGCGTAGTTCAGGGTGGTCAAGTTCTGCAACAGAGGCATAGAAAGCATCCATATCTACATGCAAAATCGTGGCTTGCGTCATCTCTGAATCGCTTGCTGTACTAATTGGCGTGACCATTTTTCATATGCCGCACGTAGATCCCAAGCGCCGTTGGCGTTGATAGAGATGCCGCGATCACCGGTTCTGCGAGTTTTGCCACGGACTAACAATATGGATGAACTGTAGAGAGTGGAAGCAAAACCCTCTTGGGCGTCAGAGAAAAATGTGGAATCGGTACAACCATAACCATCATCGAGAGTTAAGAAGATAACGCGTCGCCCCGAACGCACTGGTGGGGTCTGCATCGCAACTTTAATTCCGGCTACCAAGACTTCACTTTGTGATCGCATTGAAAGTAGATCCGATGATTTAACGGCACCAATTGCATTTAGAAATGGTGCGTAGAACTCGAGCATATGGTGGGTGATATCCATACCTAGACGTTCAACTTCGTTACGCACCTTTTCAGCAGAGCCCATTGCAGGAAGGCCACTTGCGGCTATATCAGGAGGTGCAAAACCAAAGACCATTTGTGATCCCGCGACTGTGGCAACTGGTGAGCGAGTCAAATCAGATAAGTGCAGTAATAAATCGCGGTGGTTTATAGCACCATCCTTTAGCGAATGTACTTGGTCGAATGCACCAGTCATAATTAAAGTTTCAATAACTGGATGTGATGCACCTGATCTGCGATAGAAATCAGCTAGATCGATGTAGGGCCGACCTGCGATTATTGAAGTTACTTCTTTATCGCTAATTCCTGCGACTGAGGTAAGTGCGATTCGTACACTGTCTCTCCCGGTCTCATCTCTTTCTACCGTGTATTGACCGCCTGAAAAATTGATATCTAGCGGCGCTAAACCAACGCCTAATTGACGGGCTTCATCGATCATTAAACGTTTGGGGTACATGCCCGGATCATGAGTTAAGACACCTGCGATAAATGCTGCCGGGTAATGCGTCTTTAAATAAGCAGATTGATACGTCGGAAGTGCAAAAGCTGCCGCATGTGCTTTGCAGAAACCAAAGGATGCAAAGGCGCGAAGGACATCCCAGATTTCAGTAATGGTGGTCAGCTCATAACCGCGAGTTGTGGCGGCAGGAAAGAACCAATCGCAGACTTCTTGTTGGCCTTCCTTGCTGCCTAAAGCGCGCCGTTTTTCATCTGCGGCGGCAAGTGAGATGCCGGTCATCGTTGCGATAATCGAGATAACTTGTTCGTGAAAGACGACCACGCCTTCAGTCTGCGCCAATATTGAATAGAGATCAGGATGGATTATCTGCGCACTGGTCCAGCCATGGCGCGCATTCAGAAATGGTCTGATCATGTCGCTTTTTACAGGACCTGGGCGAAAGAGTGAGATATCGATAATCAAATCGTTAAAAGTTTTGGGGGCTAACTTGCCGACTAGCTCTCGCTGGCCCGGGCTTTCAACTTGGAAGATACCTAAGGTGCGCGTTGATTGGATTAGCTCGTAAGTTGCGGTGTCATCTAGTGGCACCGCATCAATATCTAAATCAATATCAGCAATCCGTTTTATCTCGTGGACCGCATGAGCAATTGTCGATTGCATCCGCACGCCCAAGATATCTAATTTAAGTAAGCCAATTTCTTCTACGCCATCTTTATCAAATTCCACCATCGGATAACCGCTGGCGTTAAATTGAACTGGCGCGCGATCCAACAGGCCGGCATCAGATAGAACAACTGCGCATGGGTGCATCGCTAAATGGCGCGGCAGGCCATCTAGACGTTGCGCAAGTGAAATCGCCATCACGGTAAGGGGCGCCGATAAGTTAAGTGAGCGAAGTTCGGGAAGTGATTTAAGAGTTGCCTCGATATTGCGGGCGCGCACGTGTGGCAGAGATTTAGCGATTAGATCTATCTCCATTGCCGGCAGACCAAGTGCTGCACCGACATCGCGGATGGCGTTGCGTGCGCGGTAAGTGTCGACCATCGATACCGTTGCACAGCGCGATAGTGCTTGCGGGGATTGCCAATCAGTATCGCCATATCTTTTAAAGACCAGGTCATATATTTCCAAACGACGGGCCGATTCCACATCTATATCGATATCGGGAAGTGCCCGGCGCAACGGTGAACAGAAGCGCTCCATCAATAAACCATGTTGCATTGGGTCAACGCCAGAGATGCCAAGTAAGTGGCAGATCAGCGAACCAGCACCGCTGCCACGAGCTGCCACGCGAATATTTTTATCCCGCGCCATATCGGTGATATCGGCAACGGTTAAGAAATATGGTTCATATCCCAGAGTTGCAACAGTTGCGAGCTCATCATCTAATCGCACCCGTGCTTTATTGATTGTGGCGGAATCGTTGTAGCGCCAATTGATTCCGGATTCACAGCGCGTACGTAGCAAAGTACGCATTGCATTTGCCGAATCTGCACCGACTACATGAGCTTCAGGTAAGTGAATTCCGCCTAACCCAAGATCGCGTTGTGGCGAAAGGAGTGCGCGCTCGGCCCATTTGCGGGTTGTATTTAAAAGATCACGTGGGGTGCGTTCGCCAGCAGCGCGCGCAATTTCTGCAGCGAGTGAAACCATCTGATCGCTAGATTTTAAATAACCTTCGGCGTTACGGCGTTCCAGATGGCGCTGATGCAACGGAACTAATTGGCGGGCGCAATCTAAAATATCGGCAACTGGTCCATCTGCAGCATCGCGCATACGCACGGCATTGGTGATTACCGCATCGATATCGTGATCGCGGGCGAAGATAAGAGATCTGGCAGCATGGCCAGTTGAAAAGGGTCCGTTACCCGCAACTAAATGAGATACGCAATCTATAGCGTGATCGCCAAAGAGCGAGCGAGTCTTATTAAATATCTCAAGTGCGATATCGCTGCGGTGCAAGGTAAGAGCTTGGCTAACCGGTGATTCGGGGCCGTGCAGTAAATGCAGCTGCGTTGAATATTGGCTAAAGCGTTGCAGAAAATCTAAAGTCAAAACTGGTGTGCGATCAGCGGCGTTCATATTTAGTCCGCTCAATAAACGCACCAATGCGCGCCATCCTCCATCACCGTGGGCCAAGATCGTCACACGTGGTAGATCTTTAACGGGCGCGCTTTTTATATTTGGATCAGCCAATAAATCGATAGCGAGATTCATGCCAATAATTGGAGCAACGCCAAATTCCAGACATGCGCTAGCAAAACGGATTGTGCCAGATAAACCATCGCGATCGGTAAGTGCGAGCGCCGGTGATTCAAATTGGGCTGCGCGTTCTACAAGATCGCGTGGCTGGGTGGTGCCATATTTAAGCGAGAAGGCACTTGATGTTCGTAAATGTATAAAACTCATCTTTAACTCAAACCTGTTTTACGATCCAGGAACCTGTGATCTCATCGCGTTCGAGTTGAAAGGTATTTAGCGCGCCAATCGGCGCTGCCTCAACAGTCCATAGCGCGCGTGCGCCATCATCAGGGCGATAGATGCCATCGCTAACCCGGTTCCACCAGCCACCTGCTTCACACCAGCGCGAGAGAACAGCATGGATACGAAAGCGTTTGCCGCGGAAGGTAAATTCGATAGGAGTAGCCGACCCATCTGCGATCACATCGTGAGCTGGGTTGATCTCTGGGACTGACATTTTTACGCGCCTCGGGCTTTCCTGTGGATATTCGAACAAGTGTTCGAAAAGTAACCCAAGGCGCTGACATTGGCAAGACGCGCGCCTCACCACGCCTGAGATAGTTGAAAGTTCAACTATCTCCCCTACACTTACCCAAGTCAGAACAATTGTTAACCAGTTACCAATAAGGAGATCCATGAACGCAGTACTCGTAATCGGCCGAATCCTCTTCGCCTTTATCTTCATCACATCAGGAATCGCACACTTTGCAAAGCTTGAGATGATGACCGGCTATGCCAAGTACAAGAAGCTTCCTGCTGCAAAGTTTGGCGTAATCGCCAGCGGCCTCTTCTTCCTTCTCGGCGGCGTATACGTAGCACTTGGCTTCTGGGTAGACCTAGGCGCACTTTTGCTAGCCATCACTTTGGTACTTGCGGCAGTTATCTTCCATAACTACTGGAAAGAGACTGATGCGACTGCAAAGCAGAACGAAATGATCGCCTTCAATAAGGATTTAGCTCTTGCCGGTGCAGCCCTAATTATCTTCGCACTTATCTACAGCGGTGCGGTTTCAGCAGATGCTTTCGGGCCACACCTCGGAAATCTCTCGTTCTTTAATAAGTAAATTCAGAAAGTAACTTCAGAAAGTAACGAAACCTTCACCGAAACGGCTCCCAACAATGGGGGCCGTTTCGCATTTTGAGTGAGAGTATTAACGAGTGGATATCGCAATTGCGCTAATTGCCGGTGGATTTATCGGCGCTGTACTTGGCTTCGTTGGCGCCGGAGGCGCGATGTTATCCGTACCAATCTTGATGTATGTATTTGGCTTTGATCCAAAACCTGCCACAACTGCAGCACTTGCGGTGGTCTTTCTCGCCGCGTTTTCAGGCTTAATTCCTAAAGCCCGCAACAAGCAAATTCTCTACCGTGATGCCTTTGTCATTTGGGCAATTGGTTCAATTACCAACTTAGGTTTCTCATCGATCGTTGATCAAATCCCAGATTCCATTATCACCACTGGTTTTGCCGGAATTTTATTACTAGCTGGCGCTTCAATGCTACGTCCACCAAGACTTGATGAACATAAGCGCGCACCTTTAACTTTTCTTATATTCATGTCTCTAATAATCGGCTCGATGACTGGGCTATTTGGAATCGGGGGCGGCTTCCTAGCCATCCCAGTACTGGTTCTCTATTTCGGTACTCCACAAATCGTTGCCGCCGGAACTTCGTTATTAATAATCGCAGTTAACTCGCTGACTGCATTTATTGGCCATCGCTCCCAATGGGCCGATGTGCAATGGCATATCCCCATCATCATGGGTATCGGAGCAATTATTGTTGCGCAGATCGCTTCGCAGCTATCGCATAAGACTTCACCTGCGGTACTTAGAAAGTCCTTTGCCTATTTACTCTTTGCAATTTCCATCTTTACCTTAATTAAAACTTATCTTTAAGCTTTAGAACTCTTTATACCGCGCGATAAGTATCCCGAGAGAATTAACATCGCAACTGGATAAATCATTCCAATCGAAAGATTTGTGAACTGGGAGATAATTCCAGTAACTGTTGGGCCAAAGAAGAATCCTGCAATTCCAATTACTCCAACGCGAGATATAGCAACAGCGGGAGCGATTCCTGGAACTTTAGTTGCCGCCAAAATAAATGCGGGAAACATCGGTCCTATTCCCATTCCTGCGGCAACGAAGCCAATATTTACAATCACCAAAGCCGGTAACGGATGAGAATGTGAAAGTGGAATTGCGATTGCCATGGCAATGCCCCAGATCGATCCGCCGAAATATCCACCCAACTTCACTAACCGCGCCGGTCCAAAGTGATCAAGCGCGCGATCACCTAAGAAACGGCTAACGATCATGGCAAGAGCAAAGGAGGCAAAGGCAGATGCATAAACACCCTTTTCATATCCCATCTCATCGCGTAACAAGATTGCGCCCCAATCACTTGCCGCGCCTTCTCCAACCAAACTTGCTAATAGTCCAACGCCCAATAACCAAAGTGGCATAACACTCTTACCAAAGAATGGAATCTTGGCTTGATGTTCAGCGTCACCTTTATGGCCATCTATTTCAGGAGGCAGTAAAAAGGTTGCAGAAATTAAGTAAGCGATCAAGCAGATACCAGCAATAACTAAGAGATTTACTTCTGGTGAAACGTGGCGGGTAATAGCGCCGCCAACTACCGTCGTAATAAATGCACCTGAGCTCCACATCGCGTGAAACGACGACATGTAACGTCTACCCAAAATCTTTTCAACGACAGTACCTTGAAAGTTATAGCTCATATCCAGCAAGGCGTAGCCAACACCCATTGTGAATAAAGTTAAAAATAGCGCCACTGCATTTGTTGATAGCGCCATGCCTGCCAACCCTGCGGGCATGATTACTGCTCCGACAAAGATCACGCGCTGCGATCCATAGGTATGAATAAAACGTCCGGCTAATTGAGCGCCTGCAATTGAACCAAAGGTGCTGCCAATTAAAACAAATCCGAATGCGCCATTTGATAAACCAATCGCATCTTTTATTTCTGGGATACGTGGAACCCAACCCATTGAGACTGATCCAAGTAGTAAGAAGCAGACCCAAATGGAATTTCGCGCCAATTTTGCGCGATGAGTTGCTTCATTTGTTACTGCCGACATTGACCAAGGGTATCCTGCATCCATGGATGGGATATTAGAAAAGGCTGCGGTAAAACGCTTTATTCAAGCCGCAACCGACCTTGGAGTTCAAGGGCAAGTCACCGTTCTATCGGAAACGGCTCGTACCGCTGTCGATGCTGCAAATGGTCTTGGCATTGAAGTTGGCCAGATTGCATCATCGCTTATCTTTAAATTACCTTCTGGGAATCCCTTGCTAATTATTACAAGCGGTCGCCATCGCGTTGATACTGAACTAGTTGCAAAGAATTTAGGAATTGCAGAGCTAGGTTGCGCCGATGCCAATTATGTAAAAGATGTTTCCGGATATTCAGTCGGTGGGGTTGCGCCCTTGGGCTGGATTAACAAGCCCGAAATGACTCTGATTGATCAAGCGCTCAATGACTATGAAATTGTGTGGGCCGCATCTGGCCATCCGCACGCGGTTTATCCAACTTCATTTACTGAGCTAATTGCATGCACTGGTGCAACACCTATGGTTGTTGGAGAATAACCATGCTTACTTTGGGGATGGTCACCATCGTCGTAGATAACTATGACGTTGCAATTTCGCATTATGTAGGCGAACTTGGATTTACACTTATTGAAGATACTGTGTTAACTCCTGAAAAGCGCTGGGTTGTAGTTGCACCTGGTGATGTAGGAGGAAAAATTTTGCTTGCTCAGGCAGCAAATGAAGCCCAGATCGCTGCAATTGGAAACTCGACAGGTGGTCGAGTTGGATTCTTCATGTACACAACAAATTTCAATGAAACTTACGAACTCTATAAATCAAAAGGGATCGAATTTACTGAAACTCCTCGCCAAGAAAGTTTCGGTCAAGTAGTTGTTTTCAAAGATAAATACGGAAACAAATGGGATCTCATTGAGGATGAGTCTTAACTCTTATAGCCATCCACTCTGTAGCTAACGGCAACCCATTTAGCTCCGGCGGCGGCCTTTGGGGCTTTTGTAGATGGATAGATAACAACCTTAGTTGTAATGGTCTTTCGTTGAGCTTTGATTAACTTACAAACCGCCGTTGCTTGGCTTGTCGCCTTCAGCTTGGCCTTGACCAGCGTTGTGTTCTTTGGATAGAAGTAACCAATACAAGTCACCGTGGCTTTCGGTTTTAGCGTTGCAACGTAGCTCTTTAAATAAGTTGCGTCGTAAACACTTAACTTCAAAGTAGGGCTAATTGAATAGACGGTTACATTCGGCACAATCTTTTGTGATGCTAATTTTGCAGCTATCTCAGCATCCTCCTTCGCCTTTAAATCTGCAGCCAACCTTGCATCAGCCTCTGCCTTTAACTTTGCTTCTTGATCTGCTGCATCTTGCGCGGCTTTAATTTCAGCATCTGCCTTTTCGCGTGCTGCTTGTAACTCCTTGGCAGCTTGCTCTTGGGCAGCCTTTAGTTCAGCAGCTTTCTTCGCCTGCTCCTCGGCCTTTAGCTTTGCAACATTTTCCGCTGCCGAGTTATCAACAACTGGCGGCGCGTTAATTGAAGGGGCAGGAGGTGCAGGCGGTGCTGGAGCTTCTACAGGGTTAGCAATTACGATTTCTGGATCTTCTCGCAGTTCAATTACAACAAAGCCGTCTTGTGTAGCCGTTGTAAGAATTGTTGATGAATCTCCCGTAATCGAGTAAACCTTTGCACCTCGCTTAATACTTGGATTTGTAATTTTTAGGCGAATAGCGCTCTTGGATGGATTAACTAGTGGCACGGTTTCATCTGGTGCTTTCCAAGCAACGACAACGGATAAGAGAAGATTGGTGACTCCTGTCAGTTGACTCGCTGCATAGGCGGTACTTCCTTGAAGATAAGCTGTAACAACTGTGTTGTCTGGCAATGAGTCAGCGAAGTAATCCACTTCAGCTTTGGTTCCAGATCTCGTTGCAGATATTCCACCATCATTTCCAGCGGTGGCGATAATCGTTCCGAATGATGTCGGGCTTGATAGACCAACCAACGACGCTTGTGTCCATTGCGCATGAACCGTTGTTGTATCCGTTGGCGTGTAATTAGCACCTGTTATCCCAAGAAGGCTGCCACCCGTCTTGTCGCTGAACCAACCGTTTAACTTATACCCAGCACGCGTGGCACCTTGCAGTTGAATCGGAGAATTCCCAACGGTGAAAGTCTCAACCGTCGTTAAAGCAGTGCCACTTTCTCCGTCGTAAGTAATCGTATAAATCTTTGGATTCCAAAGGCTATAGAGAGTCTTGGGAGCAACCACAGTCCAAGTGGTAATTGACGACGCCGTAATCGTCTCAGCCCAACCGGCAAATGTGTACTGGCTCTTTGTGACTGTAGGCGCCGAGGCAATTGCATTCTCGTTGTAATTAACGCTGACCGTCGAGCCACCACTACCGCCGTTAGCGTTGAAGGTAATTACATGAGCATCGATCGCAAAACTTGCTGTTTTAGAAATTGAACCTGTTAGAGATGTATCTAATCGTGTGGCTGTAAGAACGCCATCGTTCCAGCTAACAAAATGATAGTTAGCGCTTGGGTTCGCCGTTACCGCTGTGGCACTTTCTCCATGATTAATGGTTTGTAAAGCCGTCCCTGAAATCGATCCGTTTCCACCAGAGTTATAGGTAGCTGTGTAAGTATCTATTGCGAAAGTTGCAGTTAGAGACGTTGTAGTTTCCACTGAAGCGATTGTGCGTGGATTTAGGG
Organism: Actinomycetota bacterium; assembly: GCA_037140155.1. GTDB lineage: Bacteria > Actinomycetota > Actinomycetes > Nanopelagicales > Nanopelagicaceae > Planktophila. Next base: position 52,669 of record JBAXFA010000003.1, on the reverse strand, counting down.
TTGAAGCATCGCTCCAGTTAGCAAAGTGATAATTAGCATCGGGTACAGCGGAAACTTGGGAAGAGCTGGAGCCGTGATTAACGCTCTGCGGAGTCGTGCCAGAAATTGATCCATGTGGACCTGCTGAGAAATTGACTGCGTAGGTGTTCAGAGTCCACTGTGCCGTCAATGTTACCGAGGCATTCGTGACCGTGTATGTCGCGCCGGGAAGATATTCAACATTTCCAGAATCTTTCCACTTGGAAAATGTATATCCGCTTTTCGATATGGAATTTCCGCTGGCAACAGTAAATGTTTCATTCGGTGCAAGGTTTACTTGGGTTGGCGCTGTTCCGGATGAACCAACTCCTCCCGCGTAGGAAACGGCGAATGTCGAGAAGTATGTAAAAGCGCCAACGCTTGTAGCGGAGCCGCCAGCAGTTGTTACAACTACATTCTTTGCACCATCCGTTCCTACTGGAGTGGTAATGGTTATAGCCGTAGATGTATTGCTAACGATGGACGCGGTATTTCCGCCCACGGTGACCGAGGTTGCTGAACTCAAATTACTTCCAGTTATCACAGTAGAAGTTCCCCCTGATGCAAGACCCGTTGTAACGGAAAGGGAAGAAATCGTTGGCGGTGGAGTAAAAGGAGAATCCGAACTCCAAGTCACTCCTCCAATCGGAGTTGAGGCTGGAGAAATATTGGCTAAGACATAAGCGCCATCAGGTGAAAAATTCATTCTATTTGCACTGCTGTCATTAAGGACGCTAGAGAAATCTCGCGCTTGAAGAAGAAACTGTGTAGTGCCACTTGGTGCAGTAGTTGTAAGTTCTTGTGTTGGGACGGTTATATTTGCGCCGGTATACAGGGCTGAACCTTTAACAAGACGAATGTTTGTCATGTAACCAGTGAATGCAGCTCTATCGCCTTTTCCAATGTATAGATATCGGTTTATTCCACGAAGGCTCATATCAATCGAATAAGTGTCATAGATTTTTCTGACACCATTTACGTACAAACTGAATTTGCCTAGAGAATCCACACTCCAAGCGATATGACTCCAAGCATCCTTTGCTGGAAAGGTATTCGCGCCCGAAGTGCCAGAGCACCACTGACTATTTCGAATTACCAGAATTTGAGTTTCATCGGTGCAACCACTAGACCGTCTATCAGAACCAATGTTTACATCGCCAGGAGCTTCAAATCCGGCGGCCCATAACCCTTCAGCACATAATCCATTTGTGGCATTGACTGTTCCGCCTGCGGCACACGATCCCGTGTAGGTTGGCTTGATCCACATCTCAACAGTAAAAGACTCAGTCTTTCCCCCAACAACTTCTCCTACATCAAGGATCTGGTCATAAGCATGTTTGATGGAAGCTTGATTGAAGTAAATGCTTCCGGATGGAGCAACCGCCTGAGCTGGCGATGCAGGCAAAAGGATTTGAAGGCAAAGTGCACCGAGGGTGAAACTCAGAAAGCTAGACAAAGACCTTTTAATCAACATCAGTACTCACATTCGCAGAGGTAGTGAATAAAAGAATACCTTTCTTTTATAGGGATGGCACTCTTTTATAGGTAAGGCCTTCTCTGCGGCTAGCTCCCCTGGCTAGAATTCGGGCATGCCTGGCAAAGCCAAGAAGTCCGTCCCGCCAGATCGGGGACGCAAGGCTGCCTATGTCATGCGCAATCGCGCCGCGCTCCTGCACTCGACCCAAGAGGTTTTGGCGGTTAAGGGGCAGGCAGCGACAATCGAGGATATCGCCGAGCATGCACATGTAGCAGTGAGCACCATCTATAAACATTTTGACGATAAAGATGCGCTGATCTCGGCCACGATGATGTTTGGTTTTTATGAGTGGCTGGCAAGCGTTCAAGCATCCGTAGAGCATTCACCTGATCCCTTGGAAAAGTTAGTCCTACCAATGCGAGCGTTTGTGCGAACCAAGTGGACACACCCGCATCACGCCCAGAACATGGTCAACTTCTCAGATCTAGTCGCGAGGTTTGTACCTATTTTAAGTGAAACATTAAACGAGCATATTAAGGAACTTATAAAAGCGAAGTTGCTAACGTGTGAAGATCCAGATGTTGCCGCAAGAAATATCCAGGCTGTTCTGTTTTCCACGGCAAATTATCAAACCATCAATTCCGATGCAAAAATTACGGATGGCGATGCTTCAGTTCGCGTGGCGCTCAAGATGTTGGGAATCTCAGATGTGAAAGCCCGTAAGTTAACTGAGTCAAAAATTCCAAAAATTAGCTAAGTAGTTCGGAAAGTAACTTCTCTACTCGCGATTTAATGTCATCGCGGATTATGCGAACAGATTCAATCCCTTGACCTGCCGGATCATCTAAAACCCAATCTTCATAGCGTTTGCCTGGATAGAACGGACAGGCATCGCCGCAACCCATTGTGATTACCGCATCGGATGCTTGCACTGCCTCGGGTGTCAAAATCTTTGGCGTGTTATTTGCAATATCAATACCTAGTTCGGCCATCGCTTCAACTGCAATGGGGTTGATGGAATCTTTAGGAGCAGATCCGGCAGAGAGTACTTCTACGCGACCTTGGCCGAGCTCGCGCATAAAGCCTGCCGCCATTTGAGAGCGACCTGCATTGTGAACGCAGACGAAAAGCACTGAAGGTTTGCTCACTTTTTAGCCTTACCTTTGCTACTAAGAGATCGGGTAAGTGCAAAGCCAAGGACCGCTCCGATTAATTGGGCGGCAATAAATGGCGCAATTGATTTAGGTGCAATGCCGGCGAAGGTGTTTGACCAACCGCGTGCGAAGGTGACTGCCGGGTTAGCAAAAGAGGTTGATGAGGTGAAGAAGTAAGCCGCACCGATCCAACAGGCGACTAATACCGGAATTTTCTTCTCACGCTTTTGATCAAGTGCTATAAAAATTGTGAAGATCAATCCAGCAGTTGCGATGATCTCACTTAAGAATAAATGTCCACCGCCGCGCACATGCTTTGATGCGGTGAAGACGGGTAGATCAAAGAGCAGATTTGCAAGTCCTGCACCGGCTAGGGCACCTAGAAATTGTGCGAAGATAAAGGGCACAGTCTGGCCAAGGGAAAGTTCGCGCTTATAGGCAAAGATCAAGGTGACTAGTGGATTGAAATGCGCTCCGCTGATATCTGCAAGCAAGGTGATTAAGAGATATAAAATCGCTGCGGTAGCAAGTGAGTTAATCAGTAGCTGTACTGCGATGTCTGTTGAAAGGTTCTGCGCCATTTCACCTGAGCCGATTACGGTCATCACCAGAGTTGCGCTACCTAATAGTTCGGCACCTGCCTTGCGGATCTTCATGGCGCTATCTTTGCCTATCTTTGGCCGTGAAAATCACCACGCCACAGAGTAATATTTCGAATTAAGATGAATATCACGTTAACGCTCAATCCTTCGAAGATTGAAGGTGCGCCACATATCCTGCTAATCCATGGCATGGGCTCTGCTGCAACTGCCTGGAAGCCCTTAACGCCTCATCTGTTGGATCACTTCAATGTAATTACCGTTGATCTACCTGGACATGGAGAATCTCCTTACACAAAGGGCCAGCCAATGGATCCAAATACATTGGCACGGCAGGTCACAACCGAAGTTGAAAAACAATTTGGTATCACCGAATTTGATCTGGTTGGAAACTCTTGGGGTGGTTGGATCGCCCTTGAAATGGCGGCCCACTTTCCTGCAAATATAAAGAGCGTTACCGCTCTTGCTCCAGCAGGATTTTGGCTCGCTTCCTATATCCAGCGCGCGCCCGGAACGGCGAGTATCCGCGCGCTAGCAAAGAGCTCGTATGCACTTTCGACTACATTTTTAAAGTACGAATGGGCGCGCAAAATTGGATTCGAAGATGTCAGCCCACGTTGGCGTGAATTTTCTTATGAGCTATGCCTTGATGCGACTTTAGCAATGGCTAAGTCAGCGGGCTACTTTCCAGCATGGGATGGGATGTTAGGCAAACGCTTTGATTCGAAAATAGATTCCAGTATTCCTGTAAAAATTATCTTTGGTGATTCCGACCGCACATTACCTGCAACAACCTGTCAAGAACAGGCGATGGCTCCAGAGCATTCGCAATGGATCAATATTGCAGAATGCGGCCACGCTCCTATGTGGGATAACGTACAAACTGTTAAGGAACATATCTTTGAGAACGCAGGCATGCGGCGATGACTAATACAGATGTAACAGTTATCTATTTTTGGAAGATTAAGTCGAGCAAAGTTGGTTTTGCGCTCTTACGCATGGCGCTAGATCGTGGTGCGCTGCGCGGAATTAAAGGTGTGCGCTTTGCCAAGATGCTCGGTAGCGGAAAAGGTGAGACCTTTACCCCGCGTGATGCCGACGCCAATCGTTGGGGCGCGTTAATTGTTATAGATGGCGCAAATTTGGAAATGCTTGATAATTCAAAGTTGATAAATAGATGGCGCGCTAATTCAATTTCAGAAGTTAGATATTTACTAGATCCAATTTCCTCCCATGGGCTATGGGCGAAGGTAAATCCATTTGCCTATGCCACCACGCAAACAGATGGTGAGGTCATTGCCATTACGCGCGCCCGAATTAAATGGTTCCAAAATTTCCGCTTTTGGCGCGCTGTTCCACCAGTTACGCAGAGCCTGCATTCATCGCCAGGGCTGATAAATACGATCGGAATTGGTGAAGCCCCGATTGGATTGCAAGGAACTTTCTCGCATTGGCGCACAGGTGCTGATCTACGAAACTTCGCATATAAGGGTGCCGCCCATCAAGATGCGATTGCGGCGACTGAACGCCACCAGTGGTATGCCGAAGAACTCTTTGCCCGCTTTGCAGTGCGTGATATTCGCGGCTGATCTCAACTTAAATTACTCAGTAAGCAGCAATTAGGGCAGACTTAGCCTATGTCGATTCGCCATTACTCACCACGTCGTAATCGCCGTCGCGGAATTTCATCTCGTGCTCAGTTATTGCTAAACCTAACCTTGGGAGTTGCCATCTTGCTGCAGGTTAGTTATCCACTTTTAAGCGGCGAATCTCTTCGTGTTGTCACCATCGCAACTGTTTATTGGGGCGCCGGTGCCATGGCGCTACATGCACTGCTTGCTTTTGGTGCGCGCTACGCCTTTACCTATCTTGGTATCACTCTGACTTTTGGATATTTCATTGAGTTAATTGGTTTGAAATCTGGTTGGCCGTTTGGAATTTACTCATACGATTCATCCCTTGGTCCACAAATTTTCGATGTTCCACTGGTTGTTCCATTTGCGTGGGCGATGATTGCTCACCCAATCCTATGCACAGCACGACGCGTTGCCGGCAACTGGGTATTTCTCTACGGCGGATTTGGCTTGATGGCTTATGACTTATTCCTAGATCCCCAAATGGTTTCAGCTGGACGATGGAAATGGGAAGTAACCGGATCGCATGTTCCATTCACCCCAGAAGTTCCGTTATCTAATGCAGTTGGATGGTTGCTATCTGGCATGGCCCTGACCGCGTTATTACATCTATCTCTCCCACGTGAGCGACGCAAAGTTAGCGCTGGCTTTGCGGCAATTGATATCTTCTTAATCTGGACTTGGTTTGCAGGTGTCATCTCCAATCTCTTCTTCTTCGATCGCCCCGGAATCGCTTTTCTCTTCGGCATAACCTTTGGCGCAGTTTTAGTTCCATTTATATTTTCACGCTGGCTCGGCCGCCCCTAATAATTAGATGTCGACAGCGCTCTTTCTCTTCTCGGTTCTCTTGCTTTGGATTACCGCTGCTAACTTCTTCACTATTCGCCGTCCTGCCGCGGCAACTCAGATAACGACATCAATATCAGTCTTGATTCCGGTGCGAAATGAAGCGGAAAATATCGCGGAATTAATCGATTGCTTAACCAAGCAGACCCATCTGGATTCATTGGAAATAATCTTCATCGATGATTCATCCGAAGATGGCACTGGAAAAGCCTTGCGAGAGGCTAAAGCCAATGGCGCTGCGATAAAAATTATCAACGCACCTACCCTGCCAAATAATTGGCTCGGCAAACCATGGGCGCTACAACAAGGCTATTTAGCCGCAAGTGGGGAAATAATCGTCACAATTGATGCTGATGTCAGATTGGCACCAACTGCAATCGCCCAAACTGTTGCCATGTTAGGCAGCCGAGAATTTATCTCTGCCTATCCAAGACAAGTTGCGCTTTCATTTTCGGAACGGTTAGTTCAACCGCTGTTGCAATGGTCCTGGATGACGACGGTGCCACTGCGTATGGCCGAGCGTTCTAGCCGCACATCACTTGCCGTTGCCAACGGTCAATTCTTTATGGTTAAGAAAGCTGCTCTCGATAAAATTTCCGGCTTCACATTGATTGCCTCTGAAGTTCTCGATGATATGAAGTTAGCGCGCGCTTTAATTACAGCTGGTGCACATGGTGGCGTCGCTGATGGCTCAAAGCTTGCCCATACTCGTATGTATAAGAACTTTAAAGAGATTAGGGCCGGTTACGGAAAATCTCTCTGGAGCGCCTTTGCAAATCCCCTAGGTGCAGGCGTTGCAATTGTATTTATCTTTTTTACCGGAATTGCCCCAGTAATACTCTGGTTTACCGGCAATCCCATCGGCCTCTTTACTTACGAAATCATTGTCATCACCCGCATTTTTAGCGCTAAGCGTTCAGGCGGTCGCGCCCTTGATTCGCTCTTGCACCCGATTTCTTCTGCCATCTTGATCTACTTAATTATCTATAGTTGGCGCATGCGCGGGCGAGTTCAATGGAAAGGCCGCACGCTGTGAGCACTGCTAAAGAACGCGTTGCGATTATTGGCGCTGGCATTGGCGGAATGTGTACAGCAGCTCGCTTAGCTAAGGCCGGCCATGAAGTAACAGTATTTGAATCATCTGAACGCCATGGCGGTAAGTGCCGCACCGAATGGATCGGTAATTACGCATTCGATACTGGGCCATCACTTCTTACCTTGCCCGCTGTCTATCGTGATTTCTTCCAGCGCACCGGCGATGTCATGGGGCGGGTAGTTGAACTACAAGCCGTTAGCCCATCATTTGATTATCGCTTTGCAGATGGCAGCGCAGTTCAATTTGCAAATTTATCTCGCAAAGAGACGCTCGCGGCAATAGAAAAATCTTTTGGAAGTGAGCCAGCCCGCGAATGGGATCGGATTATGCGCCAGGCAGAGTCAATGTGGGATGTTTCGCGCGAACCATTTATTGAATCAGAACTTCGCTCGGTTCTATCGCTGCTTAAGCGTCCCACGTTGCTACGAGATCTTAAGATAATTGCACCTTGGAAAACTTTGCGTGATCTAAAGTTAAAAGATGCACGCCTGCGCAATATTCTCGACCGCTATGCAACTTACAGCGGATCAGACCCCAGAGTTGCACCTGCCGTCCTTGCATCTATTGCCTTCGTTGAAGAAGCATTCGGTGCTTGGCATATCAAAGGTGGCATCGGAAAATTAGGAGATGCTATTTATCAACGCTGCTTAGATCGCGGCGTGAAATTTGAATTTAATACCCAAGTCTCTCAGATCAACCATGATGGAAAAAACGCAACTGGAATCACTCTGGCAGATGGTCGCAAATTGGATTATGCAATCGTTGTTGCCAACGCCGATGCCTCTATGGTCTACAACAAGTTGATTACTGGCAAAGTTAAGAAGTTACGTAGGGAGCGTTCTAACTTAGCGAAGGCTGATCCTTCACTCGCTGGTTTCTCGCTACTTCTTGGTTTACGTCCGAATGATGCTCCAACCGGACTTTCCCATCACAACATCTTCTTTCCTGAAAATTATGACGCTGAGTTTGTCGATATCTTCGATCGTCAGCAACCAGTGCAGGATCCAACTATTTACTTATGCGCACCACAAGATGACGCCATGGTTAAGCACGTTGGACATGAAGCTTGGTTTGTATTGGTAAATGCTCCGCGCCACGGCTCAAGCGATGGCTTCAATTGGAACGATGCCGACTTTAACCATCGCTATGCCATGAAGATAATCGATTCGCTAGAAGCGCGCGGCATCTCAATTCGCGATCGCTTAGAGGTTATGGAATTTCGCACACCTGCAGATTTAGAGCGCTCCGTGGCAGCACCTGGTGGTGCAATCTATGGAACTTCTAGCAATGGCGCACGCTCTGCATTTATGCGCGCAAAGAATCGTTCACCACTTAAAGGTTTATATTGCGTAGGAGGTTCCGCACATCCCGGTGGTGGACTGCCCTTGGTTGGTTTAAGCGCTGAGATTGTTGCGCAAGCTATTGTGGGCAAAACGAACCACTAAGTAGAAACTCAAGAGCTGTAATACGAATAGAGCTGACATCGCTAAGTAAACAAGGTTTAAGCCAAGTGCATAAATAATAAGTGCGATAAATATAAAACTGGCACGTACTGGTCGTTCAGCTGGAGTCACCACACCTAAATCTGAAATGCCAAGACCGCCCAATCGCGCACGTGCATACTCCTGAGTTGAGGCAATTACATAGGTTGCTAGTACCAACCAAGCTGGTGCCCCAATTTTATAAGCAACGTAGAACCAGAGCGCTTCGCTAATGCGATCGGCGCTGGCATCTAATACTGCACCAAATGATGAGTTGCGTCCTTGAAATATGGCAACGCTGCCATCTATCCCATCGGCATAAAGCGAGAGAACTAATAAGGGGATAGCCCAGAGCGAGAGTGGATTAACTGCCATAGCAATCGCAAAGAGCACGCCAAGTAAGGTCAAAACATTTGGGGTTACATGTAGCTTAGAAAGAAATTTTGCAGATCCAAATGAGATCGCCAGCCAAGCTTTGACGATTCCCTTTATCTGAGCTCCGCCATGCAGCGAGCTCCAGGTGGAATTAAATTCTGATTTATTCATGCCCGCTTCTTATCTTTGATCTGAGCAAAGATCTCGCGCGTAGCAGTTGAGGTATTCATTGTGTAGAAGTGCAAACCTGGGACACCAGCTTCTAGTAATTCTTCGCAAAGCTGTGTTGCGAGTTGAACGCCCAATTTGCGCACATCATCGGGGTTATTTTTTACCTTATCAAAGGCGCTCGAAATCGAATTTGGAATAGGAGTACCGCTTAACTCGGACATACGATTTAATTGAGCTACATTTGTTACCGGTAAAATTCCCGCAATAATTGGTAGTTGAGATCCGCGCGCGGCTAATTTATCGACAAGTGATTTCCATTTATCTACTTCGAAGAAAAATTGAGTGGTTGCAAAAGTTGCGCCGGCCGCCTCTTTACGAAGCAGCGTTTCAATATCTGCTGTGAAATCTCCATTTGATGCCGGGTGGCCATCTGGAAAGGCGGCGACGCCAATTGTGAAGCCACCAAAATCTGCAGCAAGTGCAACCAATTCATCTGCGTGATTCAAGCCGCCTGGAGTTGGCGACCAAGGTGCACGCGGACCTCCAGTTGGATCACCACGTAGCGCCAAAATATTATGGATTCCAGCTTCTTTATAGCGAGTTAAAATTTCTAGTAACTCATCACGAGTTGAGCCCACGCAAGTCAAATGTGCGACAACTGGCAACTTGGTATGCGCGGTAATTTCTGAGGTAATGCGAATTGTGCGATCGCGCGTTGAACCACCTGCGCCATAAGTAACTGAGATGAAATCGGGCTTTATGGGCTCAAGGGAGGCGATTGCGCTCCAGAGACGGTCTTCTCCCTCTTGATCCTTTGGTGGGAAGAATTCAAAGGAGTATGTGACCGCTTCTCCAACTCGGTTCATGCGCATCTCCATGCGGTCAGGGTACCGTTGCGCCGTGGTTAACGATGCGCGTGGCACGCTCCTTGAGATTCGTGAAACGGTCCAAAGCGAACTCAACACTTATTTAGCGCTGCAGCGCGAATACCTCAGCGCTATCGGTTCGGAATTAATCCCTGTCTGCGATGCCCTCGAGTCATTTGTCCTCGATGGCGGCAAGCGATTGCGTCCACTCTTTGCATATGCCGGTTTTAGCGCAACAGGTCTGCAACCAACTGTGGCCGATATCCGCGCCTTTGCCAGTCTGGAATTACTGCAAGCATGTGCGCTAATTCATGATGACCTGATGGATCGCTCCGATACTCGTCGTGGCAAACCAGCAATTCATCGCCACTTTGAAAATTTGCACCAGAGAGAAGCGATGAACGGTCTGGCAGATCAATTCGGTGAAGCCGCTGCAGTTCTACTCGGTGATTTAGCGCTCGTTTGGTCTGATCATTTACTTCATACTTCAGGTGTAGCCGATGCCGCTCTTCTATCTGCGCTATCCGTTCATGATGAGATGCGGATTGAATTAATGGCGGGCCAATATTTAGATGTGCGTGAAGCTGGTGAGAAATCACCTAGCGTTGATCGTTCACTGCGAATCGCGCGCTATAAATCGGGTAAATACACAATTGAACGTCCATTGCATTTAGGCGCAGCTCTAGCTATTACTGATAAAAAATCACGCCAACAATTAGTAAATATCTTGAGCGCATATGGGTTACCGCTCGGTGAAGCTTTTCAGTTGCGCGATGATTTACTCGGAATCTTTGGCGATCCATCGCTTACCGGAAAACCTGCAGGCGATGATATTCGGGAAGGAAAGCGCACGGTACTTATGGCGATGGCGCTAGAACGTGCCTCTGCAGGAGCGGCCCAAGAGATAACGCAAGCCCTTGGACGCGATGATCTGAGCACCGCTGATATTGATGACGTTCGCGCACTAATTACCGCAACGGGAGCGGTAAAAGATGTCGAAGATCTCATAGATGGACTACTTTCCAACGCGCTAACTGCGGCAAATTCTGCTGAAATTAACCCTTCAGCTCGTGAGTTACTAACTGAACTCGCTACAACTGCTACCAAACGGAGCCATTAGATGCCAGCTAAAGTTAAAGGACCGACCGATCATGTAGTTGTTGTCGGGGCAGGTTTAGCGGGATTAAGTGCTGCACTTCGTTTAGCAGGAGCTGGTCGCAAAGTTACTGTCGTCGAGCGCGAGAGCGTTCCTGGTGGGCGAAATGGTTTGTTAGAAAAAGATGGGTATTCATTTGATACCGGTCCATCAGTATTGACAATGCCTTCGCTGATTCAAGATGCCTTTTCTTGCGTCGGAGAAGATATGAAAGATTGGTTAGAACTCTCACCACTGAAGCCGCTATACCGCGCTTTTTATCATGATGGTTCGCAGATCGATGTCCATGCCAATACCGCCGAAATGGAAGAAGAGATCCGTCGCACGGTGAGTGCTGAAGAAGCGTTGGGCTATCGCAGATACGTTGAATTTGTAACTAAGTTATATAAGTATGAGATGAACGATTTCATCGATCGCAATATTGATTCTCCATTTAATTTACTCACCCCAAACCTGGCGCGCTTGATCGCACTCGGTGGTTTTAGAAGGCTCTCCCCCAAGGTGAATCAATTCTTAAAAGATCCGCGTCTGCAAAAGGTGTACTCATTCCAGGCGATGTATGCCGGCGTTAGCCCACAGCAAGCGCTAGCTATCTATGCAGTGATTGCATATATGGATTCGGTAAATGGCGTCTTCTTCCCGAAAGGTGGAATGCACGCCGTTCCTCGCGCGCTAGCTGCTGCCGCCGAAAAACATGGCGTCAACTTTAAATACAACACCACAGTTACTGGGTTAGATGTTGAAAATGGTCGCGCTAAAGCAGTCATCACAAATACTGGCGAACGCATCGCTTGCGATGTTGTGGTTATGAACCCAGATCTGCCTGTTGTATGGCGTGATCTACTCGGCAAGACTCCGTTATCTATTAAACGTCTTAAATACTCACCATCATGTGCGACTTTGCTCGTTGGATCATCTAAGAAGTATGACCACGTGGCGCACCACAACATCCACTTCGGAGAGTCTTGGGATGGCGTCTTTGATGAGTTAATTAAGAAGAAGCAGCTCATGTCTGATCCATCTGTGCTGGTCACAATTCCAACTAAAGATGATCCAGCTCTGGCTCCTGCAGGGAAAGAGAGTTATTACATTCTCTATCCAACTCCAAACTTAGATGCCGATATTGATTGGAAGACCCAAGCACGTCCCTATCGCGATCACATGATCAAGACTCTAGAAGATCGTGGATACACCGGCTTTGGAGATTCCATTGAGACCGAAGTAATTACTACCCCGCTTGATTGGCAAGCCCAAGGAATGGAGCGCGGTGCGCCATTTGCAAGTGCGCATACCTTCTTCCAAACTGGACCTTTCCGTCCGCGCAATATCGCAGCCGGTTTTGAAAATGTGGTCTTTGCCGGCTCTGGCACTCAGCCAGGCGTTGGCGTACCAATGGTCTTGATTTCAGGTCGCTTGGCAGCCGAACGAATCGTAGGTCCGGTTAAGTAAGTGAATGAATTAAACGCTGCCAAAATTTATGATCCGCAACTGCGCGCATCCTATGAAGAGTGCAAACGTTTAAATTCACTACACGGTAAGACTTATTACTTAGCAACGCTGCTCCTACCAGCAGCTAAACGCCCCTTTGTTCATGCCTTATATGGCTTTGCTCGCTATGCCGATGAGATTGTCGATGACTTAGCTTCAACGTTAACGCCTGCGCAAAAAGCAGAAGTCTTGCGAAAGTGGAGTACAGAAGTTTTAGCTGGACTCAAATCTGGCACTACCAGCGATGCTGTGGGCAAGGCGTTAATTGATACGGTGCAACGCTTTGCAATCCCTCACCAACACTTCGTAGATTTCCTCCACTCTATGGAGATGGATTTGACCGTCACCGAATATAAAACTTATGCCGAATTGTACGAGTATGTTTACGGCTCAGCAGCTGTAATTGGACTTGAAATGGTGCCGATCTTGGGTGGCGATACTGTTAATTCACTGGAAGCGGCAAAGGATTTAGGTGTCGCCTTTCAATTAGCGAACTTTATCCGCGATGTTGGCGAAGATTTAGATCGTGGGCGTATCTATCTGCCCCTTGATGAACTAGCCGAATATGGCGTCACACCCAAGATGCTCTATGACCGCAAATTAACTCCAGAAATCATTAGCGCTCTTAAATTTCAAATCGCACGAGTGAGACAATTACAAAAGGCGGCCGAACCGGGTATCGCGCTCTTAGATAAGACCAGTCAGCCATGTATTCGTGCTGCAAGTGAGCTCTACTGTGGAATCGTTGATGAAGTAGAAAAAATCGGATACGACATCTTTAATAAGCGCGCTAAAACCTCAACTGCCCGCCGCGCACGAGTTGCAGCACGCGCTTACATCGACGCAGTGATCGCCCGTATCGGCTAAAGTATTTAATGCGGGAGCCGCTAATACGGCTGAGAGGATCTGAAATTCAGATCGACCGCTTGACCCGTCCGGTAATGCGGATGCGGAAAGGAATTAATAATGCCCTCTATCTATAACTTTCTCTCCGGGAATTTAGCCACGATCTTTGGTTATGACTTGTCCTACTTAGAATTCTTTGCAGTTATCACCTCATTTATCGGCGTCGCCTTAGGAATCACCGGCAAACGAATTACTTGGCCATGGTGGGCTCTTAGCTCCATCCTTTACGGAGTTCTCTTCATGCAATGGGAGCTCTTTGCTAGCGCTGCCTTGCAGATCGTTTTTATAGTCGCCGCAGTAATTGGTTGGTTTGGTTGGGAGCCAAGTGGCGCAAAGCCCGGCGCGGTTACGAATAAGTACCGAGCTCTAATTTTAATGGCAATTATCTTAGCCACTTTGACTTTAGCACCGATTCTTAAGTCAATGGGTGCTGCTTCGACTTACGTTGATGCGGTTTTATTCTTCGGAAGTCTAGCGGCGCAGATTTTGATGGTCTATGAAAAGTATGAGAATTGGCCACTTTGGTTGATTGTCGATGCTGGATATACAGCGCTCTATGCCTCACAAAAACTACTCTTCACTTCACTGCTCTATGCTGCATTTACAGTCTTAGCCGCTATGGGATGGAGTAAATGGTATGCAGCTCATCGCAGCGCTATTAGATCTCTGTAGCGAAAGAGAGCGGCCCATCATCGCAATTGATGGGCCCGCAGGTGCGGGCAAGACAACACTGGCGCATGAAATTTATCTTGCACTCTCTCTCAAAATGTCAGTAACTGTTATACATATGGATGATTTATACGATGGGTGGGATAACGCACTTGGCGCAGATTTATCTGCGATTTTAAAATATCTGGTTAATCAACATCAGAAAAGTTCTTCTGCCCAGATTAAGCGATATAACTGGTCCACTTCATCCTTTGGAGAAAGTGAAAATATTGAACCAGCTGATTTACTGATCCTGGAAGGCGTCGGTAGCGGGGATAAATCACTGCAAGATGATTTGGCCGCGCTGATATGGATAGATATCGACCCCGAAATTGGCGTCATGCGAGTAATCGATCGTGATGGGTATCAAGTTGAAGATGAAATGAAAAAGTGGCTTGGCACACAGCAAGAATATTTCTCTCAACACTCAACGCGCGAAAAGGCAGATTTCATTTTAACTACCTAAAATTACAGATATGTCTGACCTAACTGGCGAGCTAATTGATGGGCGTTATCAGCTCATCCGCCAAATGGCATCAGGCGGTATGGCCACCATTTATGAAGCGCTAGATACTCGCTTAGATCGCAAAGTTGCAGTCAAGGTAATGCATCCGCATTTAGCGCAAGATGAACAATTTGTAGAACGTTTCATTCGCGAAGCCAAAGCTTCAGCGGCTCTTTCGCATCCAAATATCGTCTCGGTGCAGGATCAAGGTTGGAACCAACATGGAGCTCCTGCCGTCTTTTTAGTAATGGAGCTAGTCGAGGGCCACACCTTACGAGAATATTTAAATGAACAAGGCGCTTTGACGGTGGAGGCAGGAATAAAATTTTTGCTACCTGTATTAAGTGCGCTCTCTGCGGCGCATAAGCTGGGTATCGTCCATCGCGATATAAAGCCCGATAATATTTTGATCTCTAAAGAAGGTCGCATAAAGATCGCTGACTTTGGCTTGGCTAAAGGTCCACTTCTCGGAACAACCATGACCGCCGAATCGAGCATCGTTTTAGGTAGCGTTTCTTACCTATCCCCAGAACAAGTACAACGTGGAATCGCTGATGCGCGCAGTGATGTTTACTCTGCTGGAATTACCGCATTCGAAATATTTACAGGTGAAAAGCCATACGCGGGTGATGAGCCAATTCAAATTGCCTTCAAGCATGTCAATGAACGAGTTCCGCTGATGAGCTCTAAGCGCGATGGGATTCCCGCTGATTTAGATCAATTAATTTATCGCGCCACAAACTCTGATCCTGATGGTCGACCTCGCGATGGTGGAGAATTTCATCAAGCCATGACCTCAATCGGGCAAGCCCTCGACCCAAATCAGAAACAGTTAAGTCTGGAACTAGATATACCGATTGCTCCGATGCGCCCGGCATCAAAGAAACCATCTCGCCGTGAACGGGCGCGAATTGAAAAGGAAAAGACTGTGGCTCTAAAGAAACGTGAAAACACTAGTGAAAATAAAGAATCTGAAGTTAAAGAGACGACAACACAACTGCGTAAAAAGAGAAAGGCCAGCAAGCGAGTGCGGCGTAACCGCTACATTGCATCTGGTTTGGCCATCGCGCTGGGAATCTTCGGTTGGTATGTATTGGTCGGTCCCGGTTCAAAGGTTGTTGTCCCATCGATCGTTGGTGCCACTGAAAAGGAAGCAACTAGCGCACTTACTCCGCTGGGATTAACGCTGGTTATTTCAGAGAAGCGCTTCGATGAAGAGATTACATCTGGCTTAATCATTGAATCTGACCCTGCAGGCGGTGGAAAAATCGATGCTGGGGGCGCGGTTAAGGCGGTTATCTCTAAAGGCCCAGAACGTTATGTAATTCCATCACTAACTGGATTAACACCGGAGGCTGCTGTAAATCTCCTTGCCAAATATCCACTAAAAGTTGGCGAATTAAACGAAGTCTATAACGATGTAATTCCGAAAGGTCTAGTTATTGGTTCCTCACCCACAAAAGGTGAAAGCGTTAAACGCGATACCGTCATTAATCTTGGAATAAGTAAAGGTATCGAAACTCTGGATGTAGCTTCCTTTGTTGGCAAATCAGGTGATCAGGCGCTCAATGAATTAACAGATGCGGGATTTAGCGTTGATACCGTTGATCAATTTAGCGAAAGCGTTCTAGCTGGAACAGTCATTTCGCAGCAACCTTCTGGCGGAGCACCGCTAGCAAAAGGCGCCAAGATTACTTTGACGATTTCTAAAGGATCGCAATTTGTCTTTATTCCAAATGTCTTCTCATTGACTGAAGCCAAGGCAGTTGCGGCGTTAACCGATCTGGAACTTAAAGTTGTTGTTAAAAAGATTGGCGCCAAGAAGGTAAAGGCGGTAACCAATATCGCACCTAAGGTCGGCACCAAGGTCAAACGCGGCAGCACGGTGACTATCACTGTAGGGTAGGCCAATGCCTAAAACCTCACCGCGCATCGGCGCACATACGCCGACCACTGGTGGAATGGCAAAACGTGCGATTGCTTATGCCGAGACTATTGGCGCCGAAGCGATCCAAGTCTTTACCTCAAACCCCCGTGGTTGGGCGATGCCTGAAACAAATCATGAAGCCGATGCGCTCTTTCGCGAAAAAGCTGTCGCTCTTGATATCGAAACTTATGTTCATGCGCCATTCTTAATCAACTTAGGTTCGCCAACAGAAGGAACTTATTTAAATTCGCTAGCTTCAACCGAATTCTCGCTCAAGCGCGGCAAGGAAATTGGCGCACTCGGTGTTGTCGTTCACACCGGCTCAGCCGTTAACGAAGATTTTATTGATAAGGCTTGGAAGCAGATCCATAAAGGAATGATGCCGATATTAAATGCGCTTACTGATGACGCTCCCATGTTGCTGCTGGAACCAACCGCCGGGCAAGGACAATCACTGGTTAAGCGCCTCGAAGATTTAGAAAACTACTTAAAGGCGCTGGAATACCATCCCAAAGTTGGCATCTGTTTAGATACTTGCCACGTCTTTGCCGCAGGCCATGACATCGCTAAAAAAGGTGGCATGAAAGAGACTTTAGATTTGCTTGTTGAAGTTGCCGGAATAGAGCGAATTCAATTAATCCATGCCAATGATTCGATGGATGTGTGTGGGGCTTTGAAAGACCGCCATCAAAATATTGGAGATGGCTTTATTGGCGTGGATCCTTTTAAGGAGTTGCTTAAGCATCCAGCTGTTAAAAACGCTCCCCTTATATTGGAGACACCAGGTGATGAGAAGAAACATGGTCCAGAGGTCGAACTACTAAAAGGTTTACGCGGATGAACGCGCGCCATCAACTTCAATTAAAACTTGCCCCGTGGGCGCTTTTAACAGTCTCCATGGCTTGGGGCGCATCATTTGTTTTAATGAAACCTGCCATTGAAAGGCAATCAGTCAATAGTTTTCTAGCTACTCGCTTTGTAATAGCTGTTATCGCCATGGTTGCACTTCGACCTAACGTAATAAAGAAATTAAACCGCGAACTTGTCTTCAAAGGTTCTACGGCTGGCCTCTTCTTGGGTTCTGGCTACATCTTTCAAACTCTGGGTCTAGCACGCACCGGTGCTGCCGTAACTGGCTTTGTAACTGGCCTATATGTTGTGTTGACTCCACTGCTAGCTGCGATATTTCTTAAAGAGCGCATAAGAGCCTTCACCTGGTTTTGTGTTCTATTGGCGACGGTTGGCCTAGCGCTGCTCTCGCTGCGTGGTTGGTCGGTCGGTATTGGAGAAGCGCTAGTTTTTGTCAGCGCGATCTTATTTGCCGCCCATATTGTCACGCTAAGTAAGTGGAGCTTAGGTTTAGATACCTACGCCCTCACCATTGTGCAGCTGACAATCTGTGCAATTTTGACCGGCGCTATTGCAATTGGTCAAGGTTATGAAAAACCAACAGATGCTGGTGTTTGGGGCGTTGTCATATTTACTTCGATTATCTGTACTGCCGTTGCCTTTATTGTTCAAACTTGGTCACAGGCGCATATGACTTCAACTAAGGTCGCTGTTATCTTGACGATGGAAGTTGTCTTCGCCGCACTCTTTGCCGTCATCTTTGGCGGAGAATCTCTTACTTTGCAGGTATCGCTAGGTGGTGCCATGGTTGTAGTCGCTATGTATTTGATAGTAATGAAGGAAGCGTGAGAGGCTAAAGCCATGACCGCACCGATTGATTTACGTTCCGATACTGTAACTCGCCCATCACAGGCAATGCGTGATGCGATGGCGCAAGCGGCGGTCGGTGATGATGTCTATGGTGATGATCCAACTGTTAACTCTCTTGAAGAACGCGTTGCAGCGATGTTTGGTAAAGAAGCCGGAGTCTTTACCCCAACTGGCTCTCTAGCGAATCAACTTGCGATTCGCATGCTGGTGGCGCCCGGTGAGGAACTTCTGGCAGAAACTAATTCACATATCGTTCGTGCAGAACTCGGCGCCGCTGCAGTCTTTAGCGGAATTACTACCCGTACTTGGCCAGCTAAAAATGGCCTGCTCGTAGCAAAAGATGCCCTAGAAATAGCGCGCCCGAATTCTGGTCCTTACCTTGTATCAACGACTGCTATTGCCGTTGAAAATACCCATAACTTCGGTGGCGGCACCGTACAGCCCTTGGATCAGATCAAAGCGCTACGTAAAGGCGCAGATGATTTAGGTCTAGCCCTTCATTTAGATGGTGCCCGAATTTGGAATGCTCATGTTGCAAGTGGCGTTGCGCTAGATGAATACGGAAAGTTCTTCGACACCATCAGCGTCTGTCTCTCTAAAGGGTTAGGTGCACCAATTGGTTCCATCATGCTTGGCAAGAAAGATTTAGTATCTAAGGCACGTGTATGGCGTAAACGATATGGTGCGGGCATGCGCCAAGTTGGTTTACTTGCTGGTGCTGCCCATTACGCCCTTGACCACAATATTGCGCGCCTTTCTGAAGATCATCGTCGCGCCAAAGAGATTGCCGTTGCAATTGCCGCGATCGATAAATCATTTGTAGACCCTGCAACAGTTGAGACAAATATCGTGGGACTTGATTTGGCCAGCGCTTCGTACACTGCCGCAGAATTAGCTGCTCGCTGTCGCGAAGCCGGGCTCTGGATCAGTGCGCTCGGTCCAAAATATGCGCGCTTAGTTACACACTTAGATTTTGATGATGAACAGTGCGCGAAGGCAATTGAAATTTTAAAGCGCGCCCTCGTGGCGTAATAGCCACTCTTTCTTGCTTAAACCATACGCATAATTGCCTAGCGCCCCACCTGTTTTAACAATGCGATGGCATGGCACAACTAGCGCAATTGCATTCTTGGCACAAGCAGATCCTGCAGCACGCACCGCAGCTGTTGATCCCGCACGATCAGCTAGATCTGCATAAGAAATAGTCTTACCAGCTTTTACTTTGCGCATCGCCTTCCATGCCGCTTGTGAGAATTTTGCACCTGGTTGACGGACAGAGATTGCATTAATTGCTTCAATATCTCCCGCAAAGTAATCACTTAGTAAATCTGAAATTACCTCAATTTTTGAGACTTCTTTAAAACCTCTTAAGTAATCTTCTTCATCGAGGCCCTCTTTCAAAGCCTTGACGCTGGAGAGATTTAAGCCCAGCAGAATTTGATCAGCAGCAATTAAATTAATAACCCCGATAGGAGATTTAAATTGAGAGATATGCAGTGGCACATTCGCTAAATTAGCGATCGCGCAGCATTTCGGCAACTAAAAATGCAAGTTCTAGCGACTGTGAATGATTAAGTCGTGGGTCGCAGGCGCTTTCGTAGCGTGTAGCTAAATCACTTTCGGAGATCTGTTCTCCCCCACCAAGACATTCAGTGACGTCATCGCCAGTTAGCTCAATATGGATTCCACCAGGATGTGTGCCTAAGCCCTTGTGAACTTCGAAGAAGCCCTTTACCTCATCCATAACATCATCAAAGCGACGGGTCTTATATCCAGTAGCGGCTTCAAAGGTGTTGCCATGCATTGGATCGCAAACCCAGAGAACTTGTGCACCTGACTTAGTTACTCCATCAACTAGTGCAGGTAGCGCCTCGCGAATCTTTCCTGCACCCATTCGGGTGATAAAAGTTAAACGCCCTGGTTCGCGATTTGGATCTAGGCGATCAATTAAGTGCAGCGCATCATCGACTGTGGACTTTGGTCCCAGCTTTACGCCAATTGGATTGCGAACCTTTGATGCAAAATCAATATGTGCACCATCTAGCTGGCGGGTGCGCTCACCTATCCATAAGAAGTGAGCTGAAACATCGTAAGGAAGTTGTGTCCGGGAATCGATACGAGTCAGCGCTTTCTCGTACTCCATAATCAAAGCTTCATGGCTAGAGTAGAAATCTACAGATTTAAATGAATCAGGATCTACGCCAGCAGATTTCATGAAGTCCAGAGCGCGACCAATTTCGCGCGCCATTTGTTCGTAGCGATCGCCAACAGATGAATCGCGAATAAATCCTTTATTCCATTCGTGCACCTGACGCAGATCAGCAAATCCACCTTGGGTAAAGGCGCGAACTAAGTTAAGAGTTGCCGCTGATGTGTTGTACACGCGGACCATTCGGTTTGGATCTGGAGTACGTGAAGCTTCGTTAAATTCCAGTCCGTTTACCGCATCTCCACGATAGGCCGGCAGAGTTACATCGCCACGAGTCTCAAAATCATTTGAGCGTGGTTTTGCAAATTGCCCAGCCATGCGGCCAACTTTTACTACTGGCAGGCTGGAGTAATACTGTAAAACTGCCGCCATTTGAAGAATTGTTTTGATGCGATTGCGAATTGAATCTGCCGTTGCCGCCTCGAAAGTTTCAGCACAGTCGCCACCTTGTAGCCAGAATGCGCGACCTGCTGCCGCTTCTGCAACTTTTGCCTTTAGATCATCGCATTCGCCGGCAAAGACAAGTGGTGGAAAAGATTTAAGTTCTGCGACTGCCTTCTTAACTGGCTCACCATCTACACCGCCTGGCCATTGCGGTTGTTGCGCCGCAACGAGCCCAGGGGTGAAGAGGTTTTGAAGTGAAGTAGTCATGGGGATAAGAGTAGTTTGCTCAGATAGTCTCGCGCGCGAGAATTATCCGAAGAAGATCTCTGACTCCTTGTAACGCTCAATTGGAACAGTCTTTAGCTTTTCAGTGGCTGTAGCCAATGGAACGCGCACGATATCTGTGCCGTGGAGCGCGACCATCTTGCCCCAGTCGCCTTCAGATGCAGCGGTGATTGCTTGTAATCCAAAGCGAGTAGCAAGTACGCGGTCAAAGGCTGATGGAGTTCCGCCACGTTGGATATGTCCAAGTACAGATGTGCGAGCTTCTTTACCGGTCTTGGCTTCAATTTGTTGCGCAAGCCATTCGCCGATGCCGGAAAGCTTTACGTGACCGAAAGCATCGAGCTCTGAATCCTTCGTAATCATGTCGCCATCTTGTGGGATTGCACCTTCGGCGATAACGATGATTGGTGCATAACTGCTCTTGAATCGTGATTCAACCCATTCGCAGACTTTATCGACTGAGAATTTAACTTCTGGAATCAAGATGCAAGCAGCGCCACCGGCGATACCTGAGTGAAGTGCGATCCAGCCGGCATGGCGGCCCATAACTTCAACGATAAGTGCGCGGTGATGTGATTCAGCTGTTGTATGCAAGCGATCAATTGCTTCCATCGCGATATTTACAGATGTATCAAAACCAAATGTGTAATCGGTGTTATTTAGATCGTTATCAATTGTCTTTGGAACGCCAATTACCTTTACGCCAAGCGCATCTAACTTGGTTGCAACACCGAGCGTATCTTCGCCACCAATTGCAATAAGTGCGTCGATGCCTTGATCTGCCAAGTTCTGCTTAATGCGTTCTACGCCATTTTCAATTTTAAAAGGGTTGGTACGAGATGAACCCAAGATAGTTCCGCCGCGAGGCAAGATGCCACGGGTTGTCTCAAGATTGAGCTCCATTGTGTAATTCTCAAGCGGGCCTTTCCAGCCATCGCGGAAGCCAACGAATTCATGGCCATATTCCTTTACACCTTTACGAACGACTGCGCGGATAACCGCATTTAAACCAGGGCAATCTCCGCCACCTGTAAGGACGCCAATACGCATGAGAAACTCCACTTCAAAAGTTATAAATTCTTAGATCTTCGAGCGATCTTGGAAGGACCAAAAAGATCGAAAAGTAGTCAACGTTGACAGGCACAGTCTAGCCTTGCCCCATGGCTAATCGAAAACTGATCGCGGGCGTGGATTCATCTACTCAATCTTGCAAGGTGGTAATTCGCGATGCGGTTACTGGTGAGTTATTGCGCGAAGGCCGCGCTAGCCACCCAGATGGCACTGAAGTAAACCCGGCCCATTGGGTAACGGCGCTAGATGCAGCAATCAACGAAGCCGGCGGGTTAAGCGATGTGGAAGCGATCTCAATCGGCGGACAACAACATGGCATGGTCACGCTGGATGCAAACGGTGAAGTAGTCCGTGATGCACTTCTGTGGAATGACACACGATCTGCGGCGGCGGCAGATGCTTTAAATTCTGAAATTGGCGGAGCAACCGAGATGGCAAAACAAGTTGGCTCAGTCTTAGTTGCATCCTTTACCGCAACCAAGTTACGTTGGCTGGCAGATTCAGAGAAAGATAACGCAGCCAAAGTAGCCGGTGTCGCGCTGCCCCACGATTGGTTATCTTGGCAGTTGCAACATGACAAAGGTGCGACAAAAGATTTCAGCAAACTATTTACAGATCGCAGTGAAGCATCCGGCACCGGATATTTTGATCCAACTACTTCTACCTATCGCCGAGATATTTTGGCGATGGCACTTCGAACAGATCGTGAAATAAATCTTCCCAAAATCATTGCACCAGCTGAATTCGGGGGCGTGACTCCAGATGGAGTAAAGATCGCTCCTGGTGCAGGCGATAACGCAGGTGCTGCACTTGGCATCCAAGCCCAACCTGGTGATGTTGTTGTCTCACTGGGCACAAGTGGAACCGCATTTGCTGTCTCTGATACACCAACTCATGATTCATCGGGCGCTGTTGCTGGATTTGCAGATGCCACCGGACGTTTCTTACCGCTAGTTTGCACTTTAAATGCAGCGCGCATATTAGATGCGGCAACTCGCATCCTTGGCAAGACTCATGAGGAAGTCGGTGCACTTGCCTTATCCGCTAAAGCTGGCGCCAACGGTTTATCACTCTTGCCTTACTTTGAAGGCGAACGGACCCCTAACCGCCCACATGCAACTGGTGTGTTTAGCGGAATGAATTTAAATAATTCAAACCCTGCCGATATTGCTCGTGCAATGGTGGAAGGGATGCTCTGCGGCTTAGTCGATGCCGTAGATGCTTTAGAAAAATTAGGCGTAAATGTAAAACGCATAATCTTGATTGGTGGCGCTGCCAAGAATCCAGCTGTTTCTCAGATCGCATCTGCTCTCTTTGGCCGCGAAGTATTAGTTCCACCTGCAGGTGAATATGTTGCAAATGGCGCAGCTCGCCAAGCGGCATGGGCGCTACTCGGTGGAGATGCCGCACCAATTTGGGATTTAGGAAAGATTGAAAACGTTTCAGCTATTGCAACACCTGATGTAGTTACTCGATATCGCACCTTGCGCGATCGCACCGAAAACTGGAATTAAGGGAGAAATAAATGTCACTTGCCCCGGAGATTATTAAGCAACTTGCTGATCAGAAGGCTGCGGGTCTTCCCCAAGTTTGGGAAGCGCCTATTCCAGTTATTCGCGATCTAACACAAGGCCGCGTCGCCTTCGCGGGTACGCCAGAGCCAATTCATGCCGTGATAAATAGATTCATTCCTGGACCAACTGCAGACTTACCAATCCGTATCTATCGCCCTAATGAAGACCGTAACGCACCTGCAATGGTCTTCTTTCACGGCGGCGGCTGGGTTTTAAACTTTCTAGATATTTATGACGCTGCCTTACATCGCCTCGCAAATCAAAGTGGCTCAGTAATCATTAGCGTTAACTATCAAAAGGCACCAGAACATCCTTTCCCGGCGCCATTTGATGATTGTTACGCCACTTTGCTCTGGGTTAAATCACACGCCCAAGAATTAGGAATCGATCCCAATCGCGTCGGAGTTGGTGGAGATAGCGCGGGTGGTAATTTAGCTGCCGCCGTTGCGATTAAGGCGCGAGATGAAGCAGTTTCGCTGCGTTATCAATTACTCGTTTATCCATGTGTTGACCGTGACTTCACAACTAAGTCATACATCGAATGCGCCACAGATTTCGGTTTAACCACGCAAGCAATGCAATGGTTCTGGGATCAGTATCTACAAGGAAGCCATCACGATAACAATCCATATGCAGCTCCGATGCGCGCTAAAAGCTTGGTTGGAGTTGCTCCTTCAATCATCATAACTGCGCAATACGATCCATTGGTCAGTGATTCAGAAAATTACTGCGCCAAGCTAGAAAAAGATGGCGCAGAAGTCATATACCGTGAATTTCCAGGAATGATCCATGGCTTCTTTGCCAACGTGGCTGCAACGCCTTCTTCGCATCTAGCCCTTGATTTTGCCGCGGGTGAGATCGCAACCAAAACAAAAAAAGCCTAATTTAGCCAAGCGGTTATGGTTACTATTGGCTTCTTGCCCTGATTTATAAATAGATTTTTGAGCACTGGAGAACTTTTCACTAATGTCGCGCCGTAATCTGGCTCTCTTTATCCTGGCCGGCTTTCTCTGGGGTATTCCATATCTCTTCATTCGTGTTGCAGTAGACCCAGAAACTGGCTTCTCCCCCGCAATCGTTGTATTCATGCGCGTATTCATTGGTGCACTGATCTTGCTTCCAATTGCGATCTATGACAAATCATTTTTCATCGCCATAAAAGGTTGGAAATACATCGCTGTTTATGCGCTTTTCGAAATGGTAATTCCTTGGATCTTAATTGGTACAGCTGAGCAATCGATTTCATCAGGACTTGCAGGACTGCTTGTTGCTTCAGTGCCAATCTTTTCAACGATCATTACTTCTCTTCACGGCGACAAATCGGTCTGGCATCCCCGTCGTCTATTTGGAATGGGCGTTGGCTTTCTCGGAGTCTTCTTGCTAGTTGGCATAGAAAGCTTTACCGGTTCTTCAAATCCAATATCAATCTTGATGATGCTTGGCGCATCAATTGGTTATGCCTATGCGGTAATTTTTATATCTCGCAAACTTCCCGGTGTATCAGGGGTTGCCATTAACGGCATTGCTATGGCGATGACTGCGATCTTCTACTCACCTGCACTCCTCCTATTGTGGCCAGATCGTGCGATTGGAACTACGGCAATTTATTCGGTAATCGCATTGGGCGTCTTCTCAACCGGAATCGCTTTTGCGGTCTTCTTCACCGTGATGGCAGAAATCGGGCCAGCTCGCGCTTCATTGGTTACCTATATGAATACCGCATTTGCCGTTGTCTTAGGTGTGATTATTCTGAGTGAACCCTTGACTATTGGGATTATCGTTGGGTTGCCACTGGTTTTGGTTGGCTCCTATTTAGCAAGCCGTAAGCCAAAAGTATTAAATTAACTTTCGCCAAAACCTAAACGCTGCAAGAGTTTTGGATCGCGCTGCCACTCTTTAGATACTTTCACATGCAGACCCAAGAATATTCGAGCTCCTAGTTCGCGTTCGATATCAGCACGTGCGCGCATGCCTATATCTTTTAACCGCTCGCCTTTATGTCCCAAAATAATTCCAGTCTGCGAATCACGTTCTACGTGAATAGTCGCATGGATATCAAAGAAGGGGCGAGATCCAGTTTTCTCACGCTCTGCCATCTCATCTATTGTGACCATAATTGAATGTGGCAGCTCTTCGCGCGCATCACGCATTGCAGCTTCACGGATTAGCTCGCAGATCAACTGATCTATCCCCTGATCACTGGTCATATCTTCCGGATAAAAAGCAGGTCCAATTGGAAGTGATTTACCGATTAGCTCTGCCAATAGATCGATTTGAGAATGAATTGCCGCAGATACTGGAACGATCTCATCCCACTTAAAACCTTGAGCTAGTGCATTTATACCGGCCAGGCGCAAGGCTAACTTCTCTTTAGAAATCAGATCAGTTTTAGTAATGAGTGCAAACTTCTTAGCACGCGGATGTTTGGCAATTTCTTGGGCTAGAAATTCATCACCTGAACCGGATGTTTCGTCCGCTGGCAGACACATCATTACAACATCGACCGAATCTAAACTCTGTCCAACAACTGCATTTAAGCGATGTCCCAATAGCGTCTTGGGTTTATGGATACCTGGGGTATCAACTAAAACTGCTTGAAAGTTAGGTTGATTTACGATGCCGCGAATGGCATGGCGTGTGGTGTTGGGATGCGGTGATGTAATGGCAATTTTGCTGCCAACTAGCGCATTAATAAGAGTAGATTTTCCAGTATTTGGGCGCCCGACGATAGCTACGAAGCCGGAATGGAATTCACTCATGCGCTTATTCTCTCACTTAGCGCACTCTTTACCTAAAGCGCGCTAATTAACTCGATTGCATCTGTGACTGATGTGACGATTTCAGCGGCACGTTCGCCAATTAAACGGTGGCAACCCTCAGATGTTGGTGCGTTTATAGGACCAGGAATAGCCATAACTGGGCGCATTAACTCTGCCGCATCACGTGCGGTGCGCAACGAACCAGAACGAAAAGCTGCTTCTACAACCAAGGTGGCTTGCGAAAGTGCTGCAATGATGCGATTACGATTTAAAAATCGCACAGGAATGGCATGAGCACCCGGCATAACTTCTGAGATAAGCGCACCATTTTCAGCGATCTCTGCAAATAGCCGCACATTGCCAGCCGGATATGCCACATCAATTCCAGATGCAAGGACAGCAATAGTTCGCCCTTCTGCAATAAGCGCACCTTTGTGAGCTGCCGAATCAATTCCGTAGGCGCCACCGCTGACGATGCTCCATTCGCGATCGACAAAGCCAGCAGCAAAATCGCCTGCGATACGAATACCGTACGGGGTCGGATTACGAGTTCCGACAATTGCCAACGATCTTTCGTTAAGCGCCGATAGGTCACCTTTCACCACTAATCCGATAGGGGCAGCTGCTAAATCATTTAAATTAGCAGGCCATTCTGGTGAATCTGGCGTCAGGAAGATGGAACCTGTGATGCCTAGCGATTCATTGAGCTGACCAATATTTACCGTCCGTAGGTTTGCTATCAATTTTTCAAATTTAATTCGGTCATATCCCCCGTTTAATAACTTTTCATAAACGACAACTGCGCCGAGTTCGGAGATTTGGTTCGACCAGAAGGTATGTCCACCTTCAATATTGGCAAAGAGTGCAAGGCGCGCTTCTAGCTCGGTCACAGCTCTGAACCTTCGCGTAATTGATAGGCGCGCTTTACATCCGCTATCTGTGGGATGGCGTTTCCATTTAGATCCGCCAGCGTCCAAGATAGGCGAATAATCTTGTGCAGTCCCCGAGCTGTTAACCGTTCTTTATCTAACTCATCATGGAGAAAGTTCATAGCTGAACGCTCTGGCTTATAAGTTGTCCGTAAAGCCCGCGATGGGATCTCCGAATTTAGCGACCACGATTCACCCTTGAAGCGTTCTTTCGCTTTAGCTCGAGCGGCTAAAACACGAGAGGCGATTTCGGAGCTCGATTCACCTAATTCAGTCTGCGACATTTCAACTCGTGTTACAGGTTCGACCTGTACTCGCATATCGATACGATCCATCAACGGGCCAGATAGCTTTCCGAGATAGCGTCTGACTTGCACCGAGGAGCATGTACAAGCGCGACCACGACCAGCAAACTTTCCACAAGGACAAGGATTTGCAGCTAGAACCAGAAGAAATTTCGCGGGGAAAGTTAAGCTGCCAACGCTGCGCGCAATTGTGATGGTGCCTGATTCAAGCGGTTGACGTAGCGCATCTAAAACACCATTTGCACATTCTGGGGCCTCGTCTATAAAGAGCACACCGTGGTGAGCCAAAGAGCATGCACCGGGTTTGATTGCAGTTGAACCGCCGCCGACTAGAGCGACACGAGATGCGCTGTGATGTGGTGAAACAATTGGAGCCAAGCGCGATAACGGCGCACGATTACCTAAAGTTCCAGCGATCGAATGCACTGCCGTTACCTCCAGCGCTTCATCAATATTTAGCGCAGGCAAAATCGATGGCAGTCGTGATGCGATCATGGTCTTGCCCGCGCCAGGTGGGCCAATCAATAGCAAGTGGTGTCCCCCGCTTGCTGCCACCTCTGCTGCAAAGCGTGCAGCATGCTGTCCTGCGACATCAGCAAAATCGAGTTGGTTTGTGTCTTCTTCAGCCGCTAGCTCAAGTTGTGGTGCGATTGCGATTTCACCAGTGCGCAGAAATCTCAAGACATCAGCTAGTGAACTAAACCCAATAACCTGCATCTGAGTCATAAGCGATGCTTCTGCAAAGTTTTCTTTAGGAACGAATGCGCGTTTGATTCCAGATTTATAAGCAGCAATTAACGCTGGCAACACACCACGGACTGGACGGATCTTTCCATCGAGCGCTAGCTCCCCCAGAACTAAAACACCATCGAGCGGTTCTTGCGCAATTGAACCTTGTGCAATCAATATCGCTAGCGCGATAGATAAATCAAAACTACTTCCACTCTTTGGTAACCATGCCGGTGATAGCGATACGGTAACTTTTCGGTTTGGCCAGCTTTCGTTGGTATTTATCAGCGCTGCTCGAACTCGATCCCGTGATTCGCTGAGCGCGGCATCTGGTAATCCAAGGAGTGAATACATAGGAATACCATCAGCGATATCGACTTCGATTGTGACGACTGAGCCATCTAGCCCTAAAAGTGCAACGCTTTTGGTGATACCTAAAGTCATAGCAAGCCACCGCGATATTCCAGCGAATGCGAGCCATTGCTATTTATAAGTACAGCTGCAACATCGATCGCATAATCACAGCCGAGATATCCATGGGTGGCTAGCCACGCCAAAGCCAAACGTTGCATGCGATGAGCTTTATCTTTGTTGATCGCCTCAAAGGGATGTCCAAATGCCAGCAATGAGCGAGTCTTTACTTCAATGAAGTGCAAGAGACCATCGGTGCTTAGCGAGATTAGATCTATCTCGCCCTCGCGAATCCGCCAGTTTCGATCGAGGATTTCATCACCACGCTCGGAGAGAAAATTAGCTGTAACTTGTTCGCCGAAGGCGCCTGTTATTAAATTACTTCGCTTGCCAATATTTTTGCCCGTTTTACCCATGGCGCGCAGATTAGATTGCTCTAGCGCTAGCGCCTTAACTATTTTCTAAAGATGTGGGTAATTATTAAAGCAGCGCTGCAATATTTGCAAAGGACCGGCGATGCTCTATACACGGACCATGCTCTTGCAGAGATTCGGTATGGACTTTAGTGATATAGCCCTTATGTTTGGCAAAACCATAATCAGGAAATTGGCTATCTAGTTCGCGCATTATTCGATCACGAGTAACTTTGGCGATAATTGATGCCGCACTTATGCAAGTTACGACCTGATCGCCCTTCCAGACAGCAACGTTGGGAATCGCGAGCCCTTCAATGGCATAGCCATCGGTTAAGACATAGCTAGGTGTAATTGCTAAGCCTTGCACTGCTCGACGCATGCCATCCAGATTTGCTGCATGCACGCCACGTTCATCGACTTCAGCTGCTGGAACTATTACAACGCTAACTGCTAAAGCTTGCGCAGTTACGACGTCAAATAACTTTTCACGCTCTGTCTCTGAAACATCCTTGGAATCTCGCACCTTTGCGAGCTCTGGTGCAAAGGGATCGGCTAAAACAACAGATGCAATAACTAAAGGACCAGCACATGCGCCACGACCTGCTTCATCAACGCCGGCAAGTGGAGTAATTCCGGCTTCGATAAGTAGCGATTCGATTACCTTCATACCAACCTGCTGAAATTACTTAAGGGATGAGAATGAATGAACTATGCCGAGATTCTTAATCGGCCAGATGATTCCCACAACTTTTCCAGTTACCTTAGAAGTTGGAACCATTCCGTGGTTGATATCTTCTTGGTGAAAGCGTGAATCAGCGCTAGCTGCACGGTGATCTCCCATAACCCAGATCTTGCCGGCCGGAACAGTCACATTGAAATTGGTATCACTTGGAGAATTTCCAGCAAAAATATAAGGCTCATTGATCTCTTTGCCATTGATCATTAACTTCTTATTCTTAGAGCAACATTCAACTTTATCTCCGGCAACGCCGATTACGCGCTTAACTAGATACTGTTTTGCTGGGTTTGGAAGGACGCCGACTGCAACAAAGGCCTCTTTAACCTTGGCGATATATTTATTTTGATCACCGGTGTAAGGCTCCGGTAGCCAATTATCAGGATCGCGAAAGACCACAACATCGCCACGTTTAATTGAATTTCCGATAAAGGGAACCTTATTTACTGCAACACGGTCATTAATTTGCAGCGTGTTCTCCATAGAACCAGATGGAATATAGAAGAACTGAACTAGAAATGTCTTTATGACAAGGGAGACTGCGAGCGCAACAATTACAAGTATTGGGAACTCGCGAAAGAGCGAGCCCTTACGTGGCATTTGTTAGAAGTTACTTATTCAGCAGTTTTGTCTTGGGCTTCAGACACTACGTCTGTAGTCACAGCTTCAGCTGGAACTTCTGCCACCACATCGACCGCATTTGGTTCGGACACCTCTGCCACCACATCGACCGCAGTTGGTTCGGAAACCTCAACCACTGTTTCTTCAATAACTTCAGCTACAGGTGTTGAGAGAATTCCATCGCCGTAACCTTCGATGCCATCGCGCTTTTCGCGAATCTTGGCAGCCTTACCGCGTAGATCGCGGAGGTAGTAAAGCTTGGCGCGACGTACATCGCCCTTCTTTACGAGTTCGATCTTTTCAATAACTGGTGTGTGTACTGGGAAGGTACGTTCTACTCCGACGCCGTAAGAGACCTTACGGATTGTGAAAGTCTCGCGAACGCCATCGCCTTGGCGACGGATAACGATTCCTTGGAAGACCTGGATACGGCTCTTGCTACCTTCGATAACGCGTACGTGGATCTTTAGCTCATCTCCAGCGCGAAATTGTGGGATGTCCTTGCGAAGTGACTTCGCATCAACGGCATCAAGAATATTCATCGTTTGGTCCTCATCTAGTTAAAGCTCTTGCAAGCTTTTAATTACTTTCTCAAGCTAATTGCAGCCCGGTCATTTCTGCCGTGCAGACTGCGTATCTTGCCACAGAACGGGCTCCGAGCGTAAATCGGCTAAAGCCCCGTTCAGTTGGGCTGCCCCTTCACCTACTTTCCTACCCATGACAGGTATTCTCGCCCCCATGAGTGAGCTTCGCCTGACCGGTAAGACCCCAGATGGGGTGCATATCGCGCTCACCGATAACGCAGGCGGCGAATACACCTTGCGCATCAGCGACATTTTGCGCGCGACAGTCAACCAACCTCGCCTTACATCAGTACCTGTAACAGATGAGAACGCAGTCATGAGCGTTAAAGAAATGCAACGTCGTTTACGTGCTGGCGAAACAATCGATTCCATCGCACGTGAAGGAAATATCTCTGTAGATAAAGTCGAACGTTTTGCAGGACCGATTTTGCAAGAGCGCATTTTTATTATTGATCAAGTGCATTCGTTATCACCACGTCGCGATGGCAAAGATAGCGGCCGCGATTCGCTTACCTTTTTAGAGATTGTCACATCAAAGTTGGCACCACGTGGTGTAGATATAGATTCGCTGGATTGGAACACCTGGCGTTTAGAAGATACGACTTGGACAATCGAACTTCATTATCCAAATCGCGATGGCCTTGGTTCTGCGCAATTTAGCTACGACACGCATCGCCGCACTATTACTCCACTCGATGACAATGCCGCTTGGATGATGGGTGAAGAAGCGCCTGTGCGTCGCATTGAACCTGGTTTGATTTATGCCGAGTCAACTCATCCTTCACGTGCGGCAGAACGTATCGAACCGAAAGAACCGATTCGTATCGATAGCGCACCGATTCGCAGCATCGCATCCTCTCTAGATGAATTACCTGATAACGATCCAACTGATGAAGACTTTGAAGCAGAAATTTCGCGCGAGACTCCTCGCTTAGTTTCTGTTCGCGAAACCCCCGCGCCCGGCGACAAGCAAGATGGCATAACCGCGCGCGCCAAGGTTCCTTCATGGGATGAAATTATGTTTGGCCAAAAGCCAACTGATGAAAGTAAGCCTGAATAAACCTAAATAAAAAAGGTTAGTTAAATAGCTCGTTGACAGTTGTGATCGTAGAATTCCTGCCTGGAAGTTGCATGAGATGCATCGATGCGTTCAAATCATCAATTAAGAAGCGCGCGCTAATTGTTCCTGAATCCCATTGATAATCAGATGTGGTGTGGGCATCTTCAACCAAGGTAACGTCATAGCCACGATCTAAGGCACCGTGACTTGTGAACCGCACACAATTATTGCTCTGCGCACCAGTTATATAAAGGTGGCCAACTTTTAATTTACTTAAGATCTCTTCCAGGTTGGTCGCCTCGAAAGAATTTCGGTATAGCTTTCCAACTATTTCTTCTCCAGCAACTGGCTTGAGCTCGGGAACAATCTCCCAATCATTTGATCCGATCGGTAGACCTTCATCAGAGTGCTGAACCCAAATCACCGATATGCCAGCAGCTCTCGCTTTTAGAACGGCGCTAGCCATATTTGCCACTATCTTGTCGCGATCAAAGGCGTCAGCAACAACTCCGTTTTGAACATCGATTACTAAAAGAGCTGAATTAGAGCGACCTGGTATTGAACTCATGTACCCATATTACTGAACTACCGAAGTTAAGAGCGGAACATAGCTCTCAATATCGCTAGCACCACCATGATGGCCGATCATCGAACCTTCTTGTTTCTCGCGTTCTGCTTCAATCAAAATTAAATCACCGTGCGCGATAACAATGACATCACCCATGCGATCTGCGGCATCGGCCGATACTGAGGTACCAAATAGTTCGGCGGTAATGGCTTGATCGCGGGTATAAATGCTCGCCTGCTTGCCCAGGAACTCTTCCCAACGTGATGCCACATCTGAAATCGCCGCAGGAGATGCGCCCTCACTCAAATACAGGTGGCGCGCTCGTGGTTCTCCCGCAATCGTTGCAATATCTTCGGCCAAGTTATTTCCTTGCCCAATCACAATTTTCTCGCCCACATTGATCATGCCGTGATCGGCAGTTAGCCATAGACGAGTTTGTCGCGGAAGTTTCTGTAAAAGGGTTGCAACTAGCTGATCAATTCCGGATAAGGCAGCTAACCATTTATCAGAACCCGCACCATCGCTATGGCCGGCCACATCTAAATCATTTACATATAGGTAGACAAAGGCTGGGGTCTCTTTAAGCGCTGCAATAGTTTCGGTGATTAAATCAGCATGGGCATTGGCACCGCGATATTTGGCACCGCGGAAGACTGCGCGGGTAAAGCCAGTATCTTCATAACGTTTTGCGGCTACATGCGTCACATTAATATTTGCGGCTGCAGCTCGTTCAAATAAAGTTGCTACAGGCTGCCAGATATACGGATCTACTCGCTCATCCCATTTCAGAGTATTTAAAATCCGCCCACCACTGCGCGGTACTTGCACTGTATATCCGAGCATGCCGTGTTGGCCTGGATTAACACCTGTAGTTAGCGTTGCCAAACTAGTTGCTGTAGTTGATGGAAAAGATGTCTTAACTGAACCATGGCGAATTAGCGCTGCCAAAGTTGGAATATAAGTTGCATATTTAGCCACGGCATCGGCGCCTAAACCATCTACTAAGAAAAGTAGTTCGCGCCCAGCGGGGCTCGGTCCACATTGAATCTGATCGCTGGTATCTGCTAACCCTAGGCTGGCAAAGAGCGAAGGAGTAATTTGCGACAGATGCACAGAGGTATCTTCTCACGGGTAAGGTTGGGGTTATGAGCCACCGTATGCCATTTACTCCATCGCCTGAAGTAGCTGCAGCGCTAGCTGAAGGTCGACCAATAGTTGCTCTCGAATCGACGATCATCAGCCATGGGCTACCGCGGCCACAGAATTTAGAAGTTGCCCGCGAAGTCGAAGATATTGTCCGTGATCACGGCGCAGTGCCAGCCACCATCGCATTGCTTGATGGCGTTGTTCATATCGGATTAACTGATGATCAATTAAAGGCCATTGCCAATCGCGATGACATCGCTAAAGCATCTAGTCGCGATTTGGCGATTATTGCGGCAACTGGAAAATCTGCTGCAACAACTGTTGCTGCAACTGCGCATCTTGCGGCCCTTGCTGGTATCCGCGTCTTTGCAACAGGTGGATTAGGTGGCGTACATCGCGATGCTAATGAGACATTCGATGAATCGGCAGATTTAACCGCGCTGTCGCAATTAGATATCACTGTCGTTTGTGCCGGCGTTAAATCAATATTAGATGTGGCGGCAACACTGGAGCGCCTGGAAACTTTGGCAATTGGCGTAGTTGGCTATAAAACGATCGCCTTTCCTGGCTTCTATCTAACTGATTCAGGATTTACGATTGAACATCAGGTAGATAGCGCAGCCGAGATTGCCAAGATTATTCATGCCCGAGAGTCACTTCGCACAAATAAGAGCGCCTTAGTTGTAGCAAATCCAGTCAAACGCGAGATGGATCGCAAACGCCATGACGCTATTTTAAAGAGCGGGTTGGCAGGTGCTCGCAAGGCTGGAATTACTGGCAAAGCAGTTACACCTTTCCTGCTTGAACATTTCCACACAGCAAGTGAAGGTGAATCACTTTCCGTAAATATCGAAATCATTAAATCCAATTCGGCGTTGGCAGCTGATATTGCGGTAGCAAAGCAGCACTAGATGCCAGTTAATGTGCTCTGCATCGGTGATGTAATGCTCGATGTTATTGCACGGATTGATGTTTCTCCTCAAAAGATTAACTATGGAAGCGATACCGCAAGTCACATCAGTACAAATGGTGGAGGCGCAGCCGGCAATGTCGCGGCCTGGCTTACCCGCACAAGCGCGCGCAGCACAATCGTTAGCCATGTCGGTGATGATCCAGCCGGCTCAGCACTAGTCGCTGAATTCGATTTTCTGGGTGTGAACCACAGTAATTTGGTGATTGCAGGTGAGCCATCCGGTGTTGTTGTGGTCTTAGTTGATTCATCAGGTGAGCGCACTATGTTTCCCGATAAAGGCGCCAATTCACGATTAGAAATTTCTGATCTACCAGATCTGGCCAGATTTCAAGCAGTTTATATCTCAGGTTATGCGCTATTAAATCCGCTAGCCCGTCCTGGAGCTTTAGCAATGATTGAAAAGATCAGAGCTGATGGGATGCCAATTTACTTTGATCCCGCATCAGTTGGAGCTATGAAGGAAGTTACTGATAACGAACTCCACCAGTGGTTTGCTCTGATGAATGTGCTTCTACTAAATGAAGAAGAATCAATTTATCTATCTGGATCGGTAGATATTGAACGAGCCCTTGATTACCTATTGGAATATTCCGAAATTGTTGTAATTAAACGTGGCTCACTTGGCGCAATCGCCAAAGCCCGCGGCTATGACTCAATTAGCGTTCCGGCGGTTGTGGCATCGATCGTTGATACAACGGGTGCTGGAGATAGTTTTGCCGCAGGATTTATTGCCGCATATGCCGAAAAACACGATCTAACCGCGGCCTTGACGGCCGGATGTGAATTAGCGGCCGGATGTGTTGCAATCGTCGGCGGCAGACCGCGTGTAGGTACCGCGATTTAGCTAGTTCACTTGGCAGAATGCCCGCATGGCAACGAAGAAGGAAACAACGACGACCAAGGCTAAGAAGTCGGTTGGTCCAAAACCAGGTGAATATCCCGGCAAGATCGTTGATATCGATGTCTCATCTGAAATGTCTGAATCATTTTTGGAATATGCATATTCAGTTATTTACTCACGTGCACTGCCTGATGCGCGCGATGGATTAAAACCGGTACATCGTCGCATCTTGCATCAGATGGCCGATATGGGTCTTCGCCCAGAACGTGGCCATGTAAAGAGCGCACGTGTTGTTGGTGAAGTAATGGGTAAGTTGCACCCGCACGGTGACTCAGCAATTTACGATGCTTTGGTACGTATGGCGCAATCTTTTTCTATGCAGGTGCCGTTAATTGATGGCCATGGAAACTTTGGTTCACTCGATTCAGGACCTGCTGCAATGCGTTATACCGAAGCGCGCCTGGCACAAGCTGCTATGGCGATGGTTGCGGAAGCCGATGAAGATACCGTTGACTTTGGTCCAAATTACGATGGCCAATTACTAGAACCACTTGTATTACCTGCGGCATATCCAAACTTGTTGGTAAATGGCGGTTCTG
Organism: Actinomycetota bacterium; assembly: GCA_037140155.1. GTDB lineage: Bacteria > Actinomycetota > Actinomycetes > Nanopelagicales > Nanopelagicaceae > Planktophila. The sequence goes on along the minus strand of JBAXFA010000003.1, from coordinate 16,343 downwards.
GAATCGCAGTCGGTATGGCCACCAATATGGCGCCACATAATTTAGGCGAAGTAATCGCCGCAACAAAGTTCTTGATTGATAACCCCAAAGCAACTCTTAATCAATTGATGAAACATATACCTGGCCCTGACTTTCCAACTGGTGGCGAACTAGTTGGCGTCGACGGTGTGCGCGAGGCATATGCCACCGGCAAGGGATCCTTTAAAGTTCGCGCCACAGTTGAAATTAGCAAAGTTACATCTCGCAAGATGGGCATCACCATCAAGGAGCTGCCCTTTAATATCGGACCTGAAAAAGTTGTCGAACGAATTGCTGACCTGGCCAAAGCAAAGAAGATCCAAGGTATCTCTGACATCATCGATCTAACTGATGGCCAGACTGGCACCAACGTGGTTATCGAGCTTAAGAATGGCTTCGAACCTGAAGCGGTTCTAGAACAACTCTTTAAGTTAACTCCGATGGAAGATGCCTTTGCCATTAATGCAGTTGCTCTGGTGAAGGGCCGCCCGCAGACCCTTGGTCTAAAAGAGTTACTACAGGTCTTTATCGATCACCGTATTGAAGTCGTGCGTCGTCGCTCGGAATACCGTAAAGCAAAAGCTGAAGGCCGTCTCTCTATGGTCGATGGTCTGCTTAAAGCGATCATTGATATCGATAAAGTCATAAAAATTATTCGCGGTAGCGATGATGCAGCTGCTGCTAAAGAGAAGTTGATAAAAGACTTTAAATTAAATGATGAACAAGCAACCTATATCTTAGATATGCCACTTCGCCGTTTAACCAAGATGAGCAAACTTGAGCTTGAGACAGAGCAGAAGGAACTTAAATCAACGATCGCCGCTTTGACGACACTTCTTAAATCTGAGGAAAGTATCAAGGCGCAAGTTGCCACAGAGCTAACTGCAGTCGGTAAATCATTTGCAACCCCGCGTCGCACACGAATTGGCGCTGCTTAATTTCGTTTAACTTCGCGCCTGTGGGAGACTTCGTCAAATGATCTCCACAAGTGCTCTTGAACTTCGCGCCGGTGCGCGCCTACTGGTTTCAGGGGTCTCAGTTCGCATCAACCATGGCGATCGCATTGGTTTCGTTGGACGAAACGGCGCAGGAAAATCAACGCTCGCCAAAGTATTAGCCGGAGAAACTCTTCCCGCAGGTGGCGCCGTGCAGCGCACTGGAAAAATTGGTTACTTGCCGCAAGATCCCCGCACCGGTGAAGATCAAGGCACTGTTATCGAAAGAATTTTATCGGCGCGTGATTTAGATCAGATCGCGGCACGCATGACCCAAGTTGAAGAAGAGATGGCAACAACTGAAGGTGCCGCACTTGAAAAAGCTATGGAGCGCTACACCCGCGTTGATGCCGAATTCCAAGCCGCCGGTGGTTATGCCGCAACTGCCGAAGCCGAAGCTATTGCAACTTCCCTTGGCGTATCCGAAGCTGTCTTTGCCAATCAACTAGACACTCTTTCAGGTGGCCAACGCCGTCGTATCGAACTAGCACGCATCTTGTTCTCGGGCGCTGAAACTTTATTGCTCGATGAGCCAACGAACCACTTAGATGCCGATTCCATTATCTGGCTCCGTAATTACTTAAGTACTTATTCCGGTGGGCTGGTAATCATCTCTCACGATGTAAACCTGATTGAACAGGTTGTAAATAAGGTCTTCTATATCGATGGCAACCGTAACGTTATCGATGTTTATAACTTGGGCTGGAAGCAATACTTATTACAGCGCGAACAAGATGAACATCGCCGCAAGAAAGAGCGCGCCAACGCCGAGAAGAAGGCTGAAATTCTGCAGAAGCAAGGCGAGAAGATGCGCGCCAAAGCATCTAAGGCAACTGCCGCCCAAGGCATGTTACGTCGAGCGGAAAAACTTCGTTCCTCCCTTGATGATGTGCGCGTTAAAGATAAGGTCGCAAAGCTGCGTTTCCCAACACCTGCTCCTTGCGGCAAGACTCCCCTATCTGGTGAAGAACTTTCCAAGAACTATGGCTCACTTGAATTCTTCACCGATGTTTCCTGCGTTATCGATAAGGGCTCGCGCGTTGTTATCTTGGGTCTAAACGGTGCCGGTAAAACTACGCTTCTAAAGATTCTGGCCAATCAGCTCGAATCCGATACCGGCCGCGTTGAACATGGCCATGGTCTAAAACTTGGTTACTACGCCCAGGAACATGAAATGCTCGACTTCGAACGCACGATTCTAGAAAATATGATGTCTTCTAAAGATGACTTGCGCGAACCCGAAGCCCGCAACGTCTTGGGATCATTCTTATTCGTCGGCGATGATGTTCATAAGCCAGTTAAAGTCTTATCTGGTGGAGAAAGAACACGTTTGGCTCTTGCAACTCTCGTTGTTTCTGCGGCAAACGTTTTATTACTTGATGAGCCAACAAATAACTTAGATCCAGCCTCTCGCGAGGAAATCCTGGGCGCACTTGGCGAATACCAAGGCGCAGTAATCATGGTCTCTCACGATGAAGGCGCCGTTCAAGCCCTCAAGCCCGAGCGCGTGATCTTGTTACCTGATGGCGATGAAGATATTTGGAAAGATGAATACTTCGATCTAGTTGCAATCGATTAATAGTTAGTCACTAAATAGTTGATAAAGTGGCAAAATGAAGATCCTCTCAATTGATGGTGGTGGCGTCCGAGGGTTGATCCCCGGCATGGTGATCGTCGAAATTGAAAAACGCATGGGAAAGCCAATCAGCCAACTTTTTGATTTAATTGCTGGAACATCTGCTGGTGGACACATCGCATTGGCGTTAGCCACTCCTGGAGATGACGGAAAACCTAAATGGAGCGCGCCAGAGTTGGCTGCTTTCTATCGTGAAGCATACGGACGAATCTTTGATAACTCTGGCTTCAAAGTCCTCGATGCGCTGAAAGGTTTAACAAACGAGAGATACTCGGCGCATGGAATAGATTTAGCTCTCAATGAAGTTTTTGGGCAAAGAAAACTAAGTGAAGCGTTAGTTGAAGTGTTAATAACGGCTTTTGAGGTACAAAGTGGAGAACCTCATTTTTTCTTACGAAGTGAAGCACGCAATGATCCTAAAAAAGACCATCTAATGAGTTTCGCAGCCCGAGCCACAAGTGCAGCGCCTACCTATTTCGAGCCAGCCGCAAAATTCACAGGCAAAGAAGGTATGGCATTTTTAGATGGAGCACTTTTTGCAAATAATCCTTCAATGTGTGCTTTTGCTCATGCGCAATCTCTTGGATTTGATGAAGATGATATGACAATAATTTCTTTAGGTACTGGAGCTGTTTCTCGTATTTTGCAATATGAGGAAGTTCGCCACTGGGGGCTAGCAAACTGGGCTAGGCCAATCTTGGATATAACTTCACAAGCTAGCAATCATGCGATTGACTGGCAGCTAAACCATATTTTGCGTAAAGGTCATTACTTTAGAGTGCAACCTCTCATGTCTGGCATGAGATCGGCAATCGATGATGCTCGCCCTGAAACGATTAAAGCCCTCGAAGAGGTAAGCAGTGAAGTAATTTCTAGAAATTCTGAAGATCTCGATAAGTTATGCCAACTGCTATCTGATTAAGAGTTAAGCGTCGATCCGATCGCGATCAATTTCGGCAGTTGAGATAAATTCTTTGCGCGGGGCAACATCATTGCCCATCAATAGTTCGAACATTGCCTCGGCAGCTGCTGCATCAGAGATTGTTATGCGGCGCAAAGTGCGGGCATCTGGATCCATCGTCGTCTCACGAAGCTGATCCGCATCCATTTCGCCAAGGCCTTTGTAGCGCTGGATTGGTTCTTTCCACTTCTTCCCGGCCTTTTTAAAGTCTGCAGTTAACTTCTTCATCTCATCATCTGAGTATGTGTAGATGTATTCGCCTTTTTTGCCGCCGCCACCCATGAGTTCGATGCGGTGCAGCGGTGGAATCGCCGCAAAGACGCGACCATCATCGATCATCGGCTTCATGTAGCGATATAAAAGTGTGAGCAACAAGCAGCGGATATGGGCGCCGTCAACGTCAGCATCTGACATCAAGATGATGCGGCCGTATCGTGCATCGGCTAGTTCGAATGATTTGCCAGAGCCTGCGCCAATTACCTGAATAATTGAGGCACATTCTGAGTTATCTAGCATCTGCGAAAGTGATGCTTTTTGCACGTTAAGGATCTTGCCGCGAATTGGCAGAATCGCTTGGAATTCAGAGTTACGGGCTGCCTTTGTGGTTCCAAGGGCGGAATCACCTTCGACGATCAACAGCTCGGTACGTGTTACATCTTCAGATCGACAATCAGATAACTTGGTTGGCAGCGCTGATGATTCCAGGGCGTTCTTGCGACGTTGTAAATCTTTATGGGTACGTGCCGAAATACGTGTACGTGATGCTGCCGCAACTTTCTCCATAATGAGGCGACCGTTGGCCTTATCGATTCGGCGAGTGGTGTTGAAGAACTCTTTTAACTTATCGGCAACAACTGCAGAGACGATTCGGGTGGCAGCTGCTGTGCCAAGAACTTCCTTGGTCTGTCCTTCAAATTGTGGCTCTGACATACGAACGGTGACAACTGCGGTGAGGCCTTCCATGATGTCATCTTTAATAACATCGGCTTCGTTCTTCTTTAAAGTTCCACTTGCGCGCAAGGCTTCATTAAATGCTTTAGTAATCGCGCGTTCAAATCCTTGGACGTGGGTTCCACCCTTAGGGGTAGCGATGATATTTACGAATGAAGATAGCGTGGCATCAAAGCCATTGCCCCATTTCATCGCAATATCTACTTCCATATCGCGCTCTACTTCAGTTGAAACCATATGGCCTTTATCGTCTAAGACTGGAACAGTCTCTTGATAATGACCAGTGCCGTAGATGCGAATAACTTCACCGACTGGTTCATCCGGTTGTAAGAATTCGCAGAACTCGGAGATTCCGCCTTTGTGATAGAAAGTCTGAGTCGTCGCAGATTTAGTGCGGTTATCGTTAACAATTAAGGTCAGACCCGGAACCAAGAAAGAAGTTTGGCGGGCGCGAGCGTAAATTTCCTCGATATCAAGGGCCGCTTCCTTTAGGAAGATCTGGCGATCTGACCACCACTTGATACGCGTACCAGTAACTTTTGCCGAAACTTTTCCAATTGTGCGAAGGCCTGATTGCGGTGTGAATTCAGCTTTTGGTCCATCGCCATCAAATATTCCAGCAACGCCACGTTTAAATGACATCCAATAAATTTTGCCATTGCGATCGACTTCAGCATCAAGGCGCTCGGCAAGTGCATTAACAACGGAAGCACCAACGCCGTGCAGACCACCGGATGCAGCGTATGAGCCGCCACCGAATTTTCCGCCGGCATGTAGTTTGGTAAGTACAACTTCAACGCCTGTTAAACCGGTCTTTGGTTCTTTATCAACTGGAATACCGCGACCATCATCGTGGACTTCAACGGATCCATCTGCTTCTAAGTTGATCTCAATTTTCTTACAGTGGCCTGCCAGAGATTCATCTACTGAGTTATCAATGATTTCCCATAGACAATGCATCAACCCGCGTGAATCAGTTGAACCGATATACATACCGGGGCGTTTGCGAACGGCATCTAAGCCTTCGAGTACTGCTAAATCTTTTGCGGTATATGAATCTTGCGCGTCGCCAATAACGGTGAGATCTAGCTGATCCCCAGCATCGTCTGAACTTTTCTTTACCGCCACGGAGGCAAAGGCTACCGACGCCTTTGCAAAGTGCTTGCGTGAACGCGCCGAAATAGTCTCAAATATTGATAATTTGCCCATATCTTGTGGCTACAGGTGTTCTGCAACACAAAATTAACAATATTTGTTGCGATAAATCCTGCGGGGAATATTCAGACATGGTTTGATGTTCCATAGAAGTACAGAACTTCCCACCTAAAACGAATGGAGAGCGCGATGACCGAGCAAGTAATCCTCGAATCCACACCTCTTAATGCTCTAGATCGTTGCGATCGCTGCGGCGCTCAGGCATATGTGCGGGCAACCCTCGCAACAGGTGGCGAACTAATGTTCTGCGCCCATCACGGCAAGGAATACGCTGAAAAGCTAAAGACAGTAGCCGTTGCGATTCAGGACGAATCAGAACGTCTGGTTGAATCTAAGAACTAACTTTTAATAAGAAAAACCCTTGGGCCGACTATGGCGCAAGGGTTTTTCTCTTTCTAACTACTTTTTAATCTAGATAATCGCGAAGTGATTGTGATCGCGATGGGTGGCGCAACTTCGACATCGTCTTAGATTCGATCTGACGGATGCGCTCACGAGTTACTCCGTGAACCTTGCCGATCTCATCAAGCGTCTTTGGTTGTCCGTCTGTGAGGCCATAGCGTGCCTTAATGACATCTGCCTCACGGTTGGTGAGGCCACCTAAGACCTGCATCAACTGTTCTTGCAAGATTGTAAATGTGACAGATTCTTCTGGTTTAACTGCTTCAGAGTCTTCAATGAGATCTCCGAATTCAGAATCGCCTTCTTCACCAAGAGGCGTGTGAAGTGAGATTGGCTCGCGGCCATACTTTTGAACTTCGACAACCTTTTCAGGTGTCATATCAAGCTCTTTTGCGAGCTCTTCTGGCGTTGGTTCGCGGCCTAGGTCTTGCAACATCTGGCGCTGCACGCGTGCCAACTTGTTGATGACTTCAACCATGTGAACTGGAATACGGATGGTGCGGGCCTGGTCTGCCATCGCACGTGTAATCGCCTGGCGGATCCACCAAGTGGCGTAAGTAGAGAACTTGTAACCCTTTGTGTAGTCAAACTTTTCAACGGCGCGGATAAGTCCGAGGTTTCCTTCTTGAATCAAATCAAGGAATAACATGCCGCGGCCGGTGTAACGCTTGGCAAGGGAGACCACCAAACGCAAGTTCGCCTCTAACAAGTGGTTCTTGGCGCGCTTACCATCTTCAACGATCCAATCAAGTTCGCGCTTTAACTTCTTCTCCATCTTCTTATCGGCCTTAAGTGCTTCTTCGGCAAATAAACCGGCTTCGATGCGAGTTGCCAGTTCTACTTCGAGTTCAGCATTTAGCAGGGCTACGCGGCCAATCTGCTTTAAATAATCCTTAACTGGGTCTGCGGTTGCGCCGGCGGTCATAACTGTCTGAGCAGGGGCGTCATCTTCTTCAGAGGCCTTTAAGGTAAAGGCATTTTCTTCATTGCCAGATGCTTCTTCTGCCAGGTTTACAACGCGTGGCTGATTAGATTTATCTTCGGATTCGGTATCAATGATCTCGGTTGCTTCTGCAATTAGAGTTTCAACATCTTCTAAATCAACTTCTTCAACAATGATTTCATTTCCTTCATCATCCAAAACAATTGCTGCTTTGCCGCCCTTTTCAGCAGGTGCTGCAACTGGTTTTGGCTCTTCTTTCGGAGCGATCAACGCTAGCTGTGCTTTGGAAAGGATACGACTTGGTGAGCCAAGTCCTGCCTTACGTGCCTTTTCAATCTCAACTGGCAAAGTCAGATCAAGCTGGCGCGCTTCAAGGGCGAGCGCCATAAATTCTTTCTTAACAGCTTTGCGGTAATTATCGATTCCGCTTGCGGCAAGAGTTTCAATGATCTCTTTCTGGCGAGCCACATCGTTCTTTAGATTTACTAGTTGTTGTACTTCTTTTGCAGAAAGATCTTTCTTCATCGCAACTTTTACAGGTGCTACTTTCTTAACAGGAGCTGCTTTCTTGGCGGCAACTTTCTTCGCAGGAGCTGCTTTCTTTGCTACAGATTTCTTAGCAACTGCCTTTTTAGCAGGAACAGACTTCTTAGCAGCAGCTTTGCCGGCCTTTGCCTTGTTTTTGAGCGCACTAAATACAGCCACAATTGTCCTTTGGTTTTTTCGAGCTACTTTCGAAACTTTTGTTTCGAACTGCTCGAAGCGATGTCTATATTATACTCAAGGCTTGGACGATTGCGGCGCCAACTGCCTCGGATTCAACTAAAAAGCCATCGTGTCCAAAATCTGATGGGATCGTAATTAACGGCGCGGCCAGCGGAACTAGCTCGGAAACCTCAACCTGGAGTCGAGGTGGGAAGAGGCGATCAGTATCAATTGAGACCACAACCACTGGAATCTTGATCGATTCGAGGGCTTTTACAACTCCCCCGCGATCGCGACCCACATCATGGGATGCCATCGCCGATGTAAGAGCGATGTAGGTATTGGCATCAAAGCGCTTGGCCAATTTATCTGCCTGATGATCCAGATATGACTCAACGGCGTAACGACCAGTCTCATCTCCCTGCATTTGGCGGCCAAATCGCACATCCATCTCAGATTCGGTCCGATAAGTCAGATGCGCAATACGGCGGGCGATTCCCATGCCTTCGAGTGGGCCGACTTCCTGCTCGTAGTAATCGCCACCATTGAAATTTGGATCAGATTTAATCGCACGAATTTGTACGGAGAACCCACCGATCTGATCACCGGTTGCAACTGCAGATGATCCAATCGTGCAGATCGCACTTACGCGATCTGGGTGTTCAATCGCCCATTCCAGCGAGCGCATTCCACCAAGGGATGGCCCAACTGCTAAACGATATTTCTGAATTCCAATTGCATCAGAGAATAAAATTTCAGCTTCGGCCATATCGCGCACCGTCACAGTTGGAAAACGTGAACCGTATCGCTTGCCATCGGGTGCGATGCTAGAAGGGCCAGTACTTCCCTGACATCCCCCGATTACATTGGGGCAGACGATGAAATATTTATTGGTATCAAAGGGCAGACCAGGCCCGACCATATTTGGCCACCAAGATGTCACATCAGACCAACCGGTCATCGCATGGTTAATTAAGATCGCGTTATCTCGGGCTGCATTTAACTGGCCCCATGTTTGATAGGCGATGGTGATGTCTGGCAAAGTCTCGCCATTTTCAAGTAAGAGGAAACCGATCTTTACAAATTGGCGCTCTCCTGGGTCGTCGCCTTCTAGCCAGGCTCCAGTTACTTGAGTGCTTATCTCTTTAGACATAAACCAAATCCTTCACGCACTTGCTTACATCACTTGATGTAAACCTGGTCGTCACCCGGAGCACCCCACCGCGGTGGAGGGTTGCCGTCTAATCAGCCGGGGCTATCGATTAGAACTCGTGACCTGGTGGTAAGTCTAACCCAAAAATTCCGGCGCAGACTTTGGGGTGTAGTTCTCTGCGCATCGCAGCAAATGATTCAGGTGGCCAACCTGCGGTAAAGACGCGGCGCAATAACAGCGCCAGCGAATACCCGTTGCTATCTGCAAGCGCGCGATCTAGCGCACGGTGGGCCAAGGCGCCATCTCCGCTTTCGTACGCCAGAGCTGCAAAGAGCGAGGCGATAGGTGCAACGTAACCAGCCGGCGCCATGCGCATTAAGTGACGCCACATCAAGAAAAAGTTATCAATATCTTCATCGGTATGGGTGCCAAGCGCAAAATCACGAACCTGAATATCAGATAAGCGCCCAATTACGCGCGCGACTAATTCAAGGTCTTCTCCCCCGCGACCTAGAGCGAATTCACCGGCCAAATCAATAACTGCGGTGGCACCATCGCGTTGCAACTTAGTTAAATCATCAGATTTTTCCGGGACTTTAAATTTATCAACTCGCGAAATCCACTTTTCATCGCCAGCAATTACTAATGCAGAAATTGATTCGGTGAGTGCTTCCAGATTTGCATAGGGCATGGCACGACCTGCAACCACATGTTCCATCGCAATCCGAGATGAATCAATCGCTGGCACTTCACGCCCATTTACCGGACAACATTGCACATCCGAACAAATCGTTGATCGATAACGTCCATCTTGAATTAGCAAAGACTCATCGACCTTTAAATCGATACGTTGCAGCGCCGCGGATAGATCCCCTAAAACCACTTCTCCATCGCTGCGCCCGCTTGGTACGTAGGCAACTAGAAGTGCGCCAGTTGATCCTTCACGCTCTAAGTGCGATGCCAGCAAGTCATGTGCGGCGGTAGGTAGATCAATTGGGTAATCAACGCGCATCGCCATTCCGATGCAATTATCTTTTACTGAAACTACTACTAAAGAATCGACTGGGTGATATCCGATAAGAAATGGAACAGCCGCGATTAAATCGTGAGGGGAAGTCAAAGTAGTCATTTTTCTCAATTCGTAAAACGGGTAGGAGCTGCCACCACGGTGATGGTCAGTGCAGTTGTCTTTTTTATCTCGCCGGTAATTGCACGTTCAATTCCGTTATGTGAAAAGGTGCCGCCCCAAGTAGTTATGAGAATTACGGGATAAACACCTGGGCGCGAATATGTATGAGTAATTTGTCCGTTGGGATATGGTCCACCGGGATCTGTCGTTGATTTAAAAGCGCCATCACCAAAGGCCCAAGTAAATGAGGGACGCATCGTCACATCGATGACTTCGCCAATTAGATCTACTTTGCTGCGAAAAATCGGCGGTATATCGTTCCAAAAATAAACGGGCACATTAATCAACGGTTGATAATTTGGTTGATAGGAAATACCACCAGTTGGTAGTGATTTGCTGATGCGATCGCTAAGGGAAGTTGCAGCGACCGCAACTGGCGCACGTTTCTTTTGCGCCACCTTTTTCTTTGGTGCAGCAACTCGTGGTTTAGCGGCCATTTTTGGTTTAGTTACAGGTTTCGGCTTTGCGACTGCTTTGGGCTTGGGTTTAGGTGCAGCACTTGCCTTAGGGCCACTGCCTTTGCGTGCCTCAAAGATCAGCTGGCCATCTTGGGTATAGACATCAACGCAAGTAACTTCACAATCTGCCGCTTTGGCAGCGGTAACTGAAGTAAAGGTAAGTAGCGCGGTTAAAGTGAGAATCTTTGCTTTCATTTGGCGCAAGGTAGAACTTCGCGATATCAGAAATTGCCTTGAAGTCGATAACTGTGGACAGGTGTGAGAAAGTAGCGTCATGGTCGCGCGCGATGGTGATGGTTGGATCGAATGCGCCTGTGGCAGTAAACATTGGGGTTTAAATGGCGCAGCTGGCCTCTTGATCTATCGTGATGGTGCGATCTTGTTGCAGCATCGCGCACCGTGGGTTCATAACGGTGACACTTGGGGAATTCCAGGCGGAGCGCGCGATTCGCATGAAACGATTATCGAAGGAGCGATCCGTGAAGCAGTTGAAGAAACTGGCATTGATCCACAATGCTTAAATCCGCGAGATACCCATACGGATAACCACGGTATCTGGAGCTATGAAACGGTTATCGCTGAAGCAGATGCGCAATTAGAAGCGCACGAGTTAAATGATGAATCACATGAAGTTAAATGGGTTTTATTCGATGATGTGACACGTTTGCCGCTGCATCCGAGCTTTGCTAAATCTTGGCCGCTTTTGCGAGAAAAGTTAGAGTTCCTTATTCAATCTGCGCAATGATTCGCGCACCACGGCGGCATCTGATGTACGCCACAACGGTGGCATCGAATTAAGTAGCACGCTTCCATAACGCTTTGTCACAATTCGCGAATCTAAAATTGCAACCACACCACGATCATCAACGCTGCGAATTAAACGACCAGTGCCCTGCGCCAATAACAAAGCAGCGCGAGGAAGTGAAACCTGCATGAAGCCACTGCCGCCTGCGGCATCGGCTAGCGATGCGCGAGCCGACATAACTGGTTCATCTGGACGTGGAAATGGAATTCGATCAATTGCAACCAAGATACAAGAGTTACCGGGAACATCTACGCCCTGCCAGAGCGACATAGTGCCGAGCAAAATTGATGTTTCATCTTTGGCAAAGCGCTCAACCAACGGACCGACTGCATCACCGCGCTTTTGTGTGATGATGGTGATCGGCAACTCTTTTAATACTTCACGCAAGTGCGCATCGGCTGCTTCTACCCCGCGCCATGAACTAAATAGCGCCAAGGTGCGACCACCAGCAGCATCTATCAACTCGCCGAGTTCAGTTAAGACTTCTGGGCTTGGTCCATCGCGGCCTGGTTCAGGTAAATGCTTTGGCATATATAAAACGCCTTGATTGGCGAAATCAAAGGGAGATCCAACATCGAGCATTTGAACGTTTGCCGGATCGATATCACCATCTTCGCCTTCCGAATCTGCATCTGATCCGACAACGAATCCAATGCTGCGCGCCATCGCATCAAAGCCATTGCCCACGGTCAAGGTGGCAGAGGTAGCAATAACTGGAGTTTTCGTTAATAAATTCGCTCGTAATACTTCTGAAACAGATAGCGGTGCTAGATGTAGCGTTGAAAATGTTGGCTCGTACCAGAGCACATGGGTATTGCCCATCTTTAATAACTTGCCACACGTTGTATTGATCTCAGAGACCGCACCTTTTACGCGGGCGCGTTCTGCCACTGCATCTGAATCAATAATTTCATCATCGGCGTTAATGATCTGCACGATTGCAGCGGCTGCTTCCTTTACCTTGCGAATCGGTGCTTCTAGCGATGATGGAATTTCATCTAATCGCCCTTGGGCGTTGAAGTCACCACGGATTTGATCACCGTAATCTGCCATCGCATCGTGGAAGTTATCGCCAGCTTTAGTTAGCGCATCGGCTAGCTTGCCCGGCATATGTTTGCGCGCCATCGCAGCTGCGCGAATAACTCTCGCTGATGTAAGTTCTTCGGTCACGGCCTGAGTAGTGCGATCCATAAATTCGTGGGCTTCATCCAAAATCACTGCATCGCGTTCGGGCAAGATGGGATGAGAATCCACGATTTCAATAGCCAACAAGGTGTGATTGGTGACCACGACATCAGCAGATTGCGCTTTTAACTTAGCCTTTGCCGCAAAACATTGTGAGCCATAATTACAGACATCAGCGCCAACACATTCGCGCCCCGAAAGTGAATTCGCGGCCCACACGCGGCGATCAACATCAGGTGCATCATCGCGATCGCCCGATACACCTGGCGTCTTAGCCCAAGCATGTAAACGTTTAGCATCTTTTTCAAGATGGCTTACTTCCAATAAGACTTCGCCATCGGGATCTGGTTCCTCGGCGTTCATCTTCTGCAAGCAGATGTAATTTCCGACGCCTTTATAGATTCCGTAAGTTATTTCGCGCCCTAAGACTTTCTCTAACGCCGGAACAACTGCCGGCAAATCACGTTCGACTAACTGGCGTTGCAGCGCCAACGTTGCCGTTGCAACTAAGACTTTGCGCCCATGAACAAGTGCCGGGATTAAATAGGCCAAGGACTTTCCGGTACCAGTGCCGGCTTGCACCATTAAGTGATGGCGATCGGTAAGTGCATTGGCGACTGCTTCGGCCATTTCAATCTGTCCTTCACGCGGGGCGCCCCCAATTGCGGCGACTGCAGCATCAAGGGCCTTTCGCACCTGTGCTGAAAGATCGCTCACAACAGCAACTCTAGCCGTAACGACTGTCAATAATTATGAGGAAATTACCATCGCCCTGCCGGATTCGAGTCTTGCCACCGGGACTCTAAATGGGGAACAAGATACATAATCAAGCCCAAGTGAATTAAAGAAATGGATACTTCGGGGATCCCCGCCATGTTCGCCGCAGATTCCCAGCTTGAAATCACCTCGGATTCCGCGTGCTAAATCGACAGCCGTTTGAAGAAGAATTCCAACACCGGCCTCATCTAATGATTCAAATGGATTAAATGGCAGTAACTCTAGATCAAGATACCGAGGTAGAAACGTAGATTCAACATCATCGCGGCTAAATGCCCAAGTTAACTGCGTTAGATCATTTGTGCCAAAGGAAAAGAAATCTGCATAAATGCCTAATCGATCAGCAGTTACAGCTGCACGCGGAGTTTCGATCATGCTTCCAATTGGGAATTCCTTTTCAATGGATGTTCCTTTAAAAGTATTTTTGATCTCTTCTTCGAGGATTTCCCGCAGAGATAATAGTTCGCGTTGCGTTGAAACGAGTGGAATCATTACTTCAGGCCGAGGATCGTGACCTAACTTTCTGACTTCTAGATAGGCATGAACTAAAGCGCGTACCTGCATTTTATAAAGTTCAGGAATCAGGATTCCTAATCTAACTCCGCGTAGTCCCAACATTGGATTTGCCTCATGAAGGCGTTTAACCGCTGCAAATAAAGCTAAATCTCTTGGTGATATCTCTTCATTTAATGCTTCTGCCCGCGCCATAGTCGCACTCAACTCAATTAATGAAGGTAAAAACTCGTGCAGCGGTGGATCCAATAGTCGAATCGTTACCGGCAAACTCGACATCGCCATCATGATCCCTACGAAATCTGCTCTTTGTAGCGGTTCCATTTCGGTGATAACTGAACGTTGGACATCTTCATTTTCAGCTAAAACTAAGCGTTCGACATAAGATCTGCGCTCCCCCAAGAACATATGCTCTGTTCTGCATAAACCAACTCCCTCTGCCCCCAAAATGCGCGCTCTAATAGCGTCTTCTGGAGTGTCAGCATTTGTGCGCACTTCAAGACGTCGCTTCGTATCAGCGTGGGCAAGAATTCGATGAACCGCTTTTACTACCTGAGTCGCCTCATCCGAATCAGGTGAGAGCCGGCCTTCTAAATAGGATGTAACTGGGGATGCGACAACTGACACTTCACCTTTATATACAAGTCCGGTAGTTCCATCTATAGAAATTAGATCGCCCTCAAATATTGTGATGGAACCTGCAGTAAAGAGCTTTGCTCTCTCATCAACTGAAATTTCATCTGCGCCACAAACTGCTGTCTTGCCCATTCCGCGAGCCACGACTGCAGCATGCGAAGTCTTACCACCTCGGCTGGTCAGAATTCCTTGAGATGCAACCATTCCTACTAAATCATCAGGGCTCGTTTCGCGACGGACCAATATGACCTTTTTGCCCGCCTTGGACATATCGAATGCTTGCTTAGAATCAAAGACTGCTTCACCAACTGCAGCTCCAGGGGATGCTGGAATTCCAGATGCAATTTGATCTTTCGTAGCCATGGAATCAAATTGTGGAAACATCAGCGCGGCTAACTGATCGCCCGAAGTGCGACGAAGCGCCTCGTCCATATCAATTTTTCCCTCATCGACCAGGGCGATCGCAATTTTAAATGCCGCTTCAGCAGTCCGTTTACCCACTCGTGTCTGCAGAATCCAGAGAGTTCCCTTTTCTACCGTGAACTCGATATCGCAGAGATCGCCGTAATGATCTTCTAGTCTCTGCATCACTAAATCCAATTCAGTTGCCAATTTAGGCGCTAATTCTGCAAAATCTTCAAGTGTGAGGGGAGTTCTAATTCCAGCAACGACATCTTCGCCTTGCGCTCTTTGTAGATAATCTCCGTAGCGCCCATTTTCGCCAGTTGCCGGGTTACGAGTAAAGGCAACACCGGTTCCAGAGTCATCACTTAAATTTCCAAAGACCATTGACTGGATATTTACTGCAGTTCCGATATCTGAGGGAATTCGTTCACGCCGACGATACATTTGGGCACGTTCGGAATTCCAAGATTTAAAGACAGCTTCGATTGCCCGAGTCAAATGAATCCGTGGATCAGTTGGAAATTCCTCGCCGGTAGTTAGTGCGATCAGCTTTATAAAGCCATCGGCTAAGGCTTTAATTTCTTCCACATCAAGTGATTGCAAATTTGCTTTTCCAGATTTAGCCAGAATTCGCTCTTCAATTTTATGAAACTCATCCGCAGGTACAGCACAGACTGTTTTACCAAACATCTCTATAAATCTGCGATATGAGTCCCAAGCAAATCTTGGGTTTGCAGAGTCAATAGCCATTTTTTCAGCAACTTCGTAGGTGATACCCACATTTAGAACGGTTTCCATCATTCCGGGCATTGAGAACTTTGCACCAGATCTGACTGAAACCAAAAGCGGATTTTGGCTATCTCCAAAATTCTTTCCAGTCTCTTTCTCTAATTCAGTTAAAGACTTCAGGAGCTCATCGGTTAATGATGCCGGAAATTGGCCGGTCGATAGGTATTGGCGACAAGCATCGGTTGTGATCGTGAAACCTGGTGGCACGGGAAGCCCGATCTGCACCATCTCGGCAAGGTTTGCACCTTTCCCGCCTAATAAATCCTTCTGCGATTTATCGCCCACTTTGAAGTTCTGAAGCAGTTTTCCCATTTACCTTATTCTCCTGAACTTGAAGCCAGCGCCTAACAGCAAGATTTCCTTCTGGGAACCTATGTAAAAATCATATAGGATTCAAGTCTAAGAAAGGGAGAGGTTTTGTCGAAAAAGAATGTAAAGCGCCAGATTCCCAAGATAAGTGAATTGGCACCGCTATTGAAGTTCGCACTGCCATCTTTGCCATCTCGAAAGAAGCGGTTAGCGAAAGCAATAACTATTTGGGATCTACGTACCATTGCTAAACGTCGAACCCCAACTGGCCCCTTTGATTACACCGATGGATCTGCCG
>JBAXFA010000002.1:0-109967 GCA_037140155.1 Actinomycetota bacterium | reverse complement strand
GGACCACGTTTATATGTCTTTGCGCGCGATGAGAAGATCGCCCGTACTGTTTTAAGGAGTTAACTCACCAACTACCTCTTTTTATAGCCTGCCGGGCAGACGGGCTTAGTACCAACTATCTTCTTAGTATCTTTACCCTTCACGCAGGAAATAGTGACCTGTTTGGTGACTGGCTTTGCACTCGTTTTTGCCGGAGCAACGACGGCTGCGCTGACTTGGGCTGGTTCGCTTGGCGTTACGGAAATGGGCGATTGAAAACGAATTCGAATTGTATTGGTTGAGTAATGGTACCCATAACCTCGAATCTCGACAGTGTCTGATCCTGAAAAATATTTTGTGGAATAAGTTGCAGTTTGGGGCGTGCCATCACTTGAAGTTACTTCGATAATCGCTTCATTCATAGTCTTAGGCTCGAGTTTGAAAACCTTTCTAATCATGTCTCCACGAATGCTTGCCTCAACCCAACCCGTAATGAGATCACCAAAGATATCGAAGTGGGTGCCGGTCGAGACTACTTGAATCATTTTCGTTGCAGGATCAACCGTGACGCGAGATTCACATCCACCGTTCTGAGAAATGAATATTCCACCTGGAGGAGTCCCTTGCAATACTGCATACTCGCGATAGTAGGGCTCGATATTGATGGCGAATTCCACGTTATAGAAATTTGCGACTAACTCATTGCCGCCCGGTGCGTTACAGGGACTTTGTTTTGTGTTATCGAACCACTTATATTCGTTTACTTCTTGGACTGTGCCTGATGCGATAATTCGATTTTTACCATCTAGACCCTTAATGACTTTGAGGCTTGGATTCTTCATGCGAGCGAGACCAATTCCAGCATTTTGCCCACCAGCATCGGAGATCACCGTGAGTCTGAATGTTGTTCCCGGCTTAAGAGTGATCCACGCGTTGTCGTTGGCCGGAATCTTGCTTCGCTTAGGAACCAATCCGTTCTGAGCTTGAAGCGAAAGCGAAATTCTCGGATACCCAGGAACTTCTTCTAGTGATCCGACGGTTGCGGTTATAAATTGATCTGTGCCATCGACCGCAGCACCTTTGAACCAGTAGCAAAAGTCAGCGTAGCTGGCGTTTCCTAAACCGCACTTAAGTTTGCCTTGCCCGTTTTCACGCAGCGGAAGGTCTATACCTGGTTTCCAATAGGGATTCTTCTCTTCAACGGCAGGAATCCATTGCTGAGTTGCATCATCGAGAATCTCGATTGATTCAATGCAGTTGTCTTTTATCTCGGCGCTCTTGCAATTTACCCACCAGGTTTTTGCATTCACATTCACTGAAGCGTTCGGGATGATGTCGCCTTCAGCCGCATGCACAGGTTGAACAACAAGCAACGAAAGGAGAAGTGAGAGAAGTATCCGGGCAATCCGCATGGTTCATGTTATCAATGGCCGCCCTGATTGACGATCGCGCTTGCCCATTCACTCTACTAGAACCCCGACCCGTTGATTAAGAGTTAGCGGTTGGCTCCGGGTACCCATAATTGATCGCCAATTTTCTTATTAGCAACTCTCGCTAATACGAATAACAAATCTGAACAACGGTTTAGATACTTGGCTGTTAGCGGATTAACTCCAGTACCGAAGCCATGAATAGCTGCCCAGGTGCGACGTTCGGCGCGACGCACAACCGTGCGCGCCACATGTAGATGCGCAGCCGCCGGTGTGCCTGATGGCAATACAAAAGAACGTAACGGCTCTAGGCCTTCGTTATATTTATCAATCTGTTCTTCAAGATAAGTCACTTGGCTTTCCAAGACACGTAGCGGTTCAAAGGCAGGTGCATCAATTACAGGTGTGCAAAGGTCTGCACCAACATCAAAGAGATCGTTTTGAATTCTGATAAGAAGAGCACGAATATCATCGGTTAATTCATCGGTTGCAATAACAACACCGATCGTTGAATTTGCTTCATCGACAGTGGCATATGCCTCAAGGCGTGAATCATTCTTTGAGGTGCGGCTCATATCTCCAAGAGAAGTTGAGCCATCATCGCCGGTCTTGGTGTAAATACGCGTTAAATTAACCATGGACATACCTTATAAGTAGACTTGGGTTATGGCATCTTTGGGCAACGCTGGCAGCGACCGCTTTCGCATAACTGGAGGCGCCAGCCTAAAGGGTGAAGTTACCGTCACTGGTGCGAAGAATTCGGTCCTAAAACTTATGGCGGCATCGCTTTTGGCCGTTGGTAAAACCACAATTCGCAACGTTCCGAATATCGCCGACGTTGAAATCATGTCAGATCTCTTGACCCGTTTAGGTTGCACAGTCGTTCATACAGGATCAGTTCTAACTATTGATGTTCCCGATGCACCACACCATCGTGCAGATTACGATTTAGTGCGCAAGATGCGTGCTTCCATCAACGTCCTTGGACCACTCGTTGCTCGCACTGGTCGTGCCGAAGTCGCACTGCCTGGCGGCGATGCCATTGGTTCGCGTGGCTTAGATTTTCATATCAAGGGCTTGGAATCACTCGGTGCAAATGCCCACGTCGAACATGGTTATGTAATTGCAGCCGCTCCAAACGGATTAACTGGCGCCACCATCGATCTTGATTTCCCGAGCGTCGGTGCAACTGAAAACTTAATGACTGCAGCTGTCTTAGCCAATGGAGTTACAACCATTGATAATGCAGCGCGTGAACCAGATTTGGTAGACCTTGGCGAATTCCTTATTTCAATGGGCGCCAAGATCGAAGGTTTAGGTTCTCCAGTAATTACGATTACCGGTGTTACAAAGTTAAACCCGACTGATCACACCACAATTACCGATCGCATAATCGCCGGTACATGGGCATTTGCTGCTGCTATGACGCAAGGCGATATCACCATCCACGGTGGTCGCGCTGACCACATGGAAGTTATGTTGGAAAAACTTGCGCACGCTGGTGCGATCATCACCTCAACCAAAGTTGGTATTCGTGTGCAGATGAACCAACGTCCACGGGCAACCGATGTTGCAACACTTCCTTATCCTGGATTTGCAACTGATTTATTGCCATTTATTATCGCGATGAATGCTGTTGCTGATGGGCATTCCATGGTTACCGAAAATGTCTTTGAATCACGCTTTATGTTTGTAAATGAACTAGCGCGCCTTGGTGCAAAAGTAACTGTTGATGGCCATCACGCATCTATCGACGGTATCCCACAGCTATCTGGCGCACCAGTTGAAGCAACCGATATTCGCGCTGGCGCCGGCCTTGTTCTAGCCGCCCTAGTCTCCGAAGGTGAAACAACCGTCGATGGCGCCTTCCACATCGATCGCGGCTATCCAAACTTCGCCGAAGATCTACGCGCCCTCGGCGCCAACGTTACGCGGGAATAGCTAAAAAATATAGATTTTCAGCAGAAGAAACTGTGTAGTTGCTTTTCATGTTTCTGGAGCTGAGAAATCTATATTTTTTAGTATTTTGGAATCTTTAGTTCTTTCGCTTAATTCCTTCTGCTTCGTAATACTGACGCCAGATTCTGCGATGAATTGGAAACTTCATCGGGAGCGATCTAACGCCAGGAATTACTGGAATTAATATCAGCCCAAGTGATAGCAATCCCATTAAGTACATTATGTAGGCATCGGCATTTGCACCAATTGGTTTAGATTCTTCATTGTTAAATGGTGGAATTTGATACCAGAATGAGTAAAGCCAGAGCCATGCCTGTCCCGGATACCTACCGGTCTCATTCATCATTCCCCATGTACCACCTTGGAGATTTGCCGTTGTTCCCGCATCATCTAGATAAGCACCATCTCCGAAGAACATTATCTGTTTGGTGTTATCTGTTTGAAAGAAACCACCTTGTGAAAGTAGCGCTGCATCCAAAGTTCCGGCTTTGGCCATCTGTGTTAACCCAGTGGCTAGAGCTGGCACAGGTCCATAATCTCCTGCTGGAACATCGCTCAACTTACCTTCAGCTTTGGTTATCGCTGCATCGTAAGTCGTAGCCCAGGTCTCTTTCTGCCCAAGTGATGCTGCGGTCCATTGGCTAACTGCAGCACTAATTTCACCTGATAAAACTTGAGTACGTAGAGGTGTGATTACAAAGTCGTTGACCGTATCAACGGGGCGAGTCACTCCCGCCCATTTCTGCAACCAAAGTGGACCAACATTTAAACCATCTGAAGCTTTGTTATATGGAGCACCATAAGTGGCTGTGCCACTTGTTCCAGCAAGTTCTTGAACTGCCGTCACATAGAAATTATCGGGATTAGAAAGCGCCCAACCCTTAAAAGTCAGCGGTGGTTCATCTGGCGATCCCATTAGAAGTGAAAGTACGACTGCAGTCACAGCTACAAAAACTAGAGCAATCGAGCCTTCCTTGACTATGTCATAGCGCTTTGTTCTTCCCGCCCAAGGCGCTGCATCAAATTCACGTTTAGCTTTATTTGCGGCCCTCATAGTAAAGATTCCTTTCCATTACTTGGCTGCGCATCAATTGGTGGAACAACACCTTTTTTACGCACTAATAAGACGTGGGTAACGGTGATCACACCCAAAATCAGTGGAAGAAAGGCGACGTGCAATAACAACATCTGTCCCAGATTTGTAACTGTAAACCAAGCACCAACACCAACAGAATTAAATCCATCTTTAGCCTCGAAGGAGATCCACTGTGAATCGAAATTGGTTTGAACTAGATAGCCAGTGAATGCAGTGGCAATTGATGCCACAAATGCGATTGCACCAGTTGCCCAAGTACGAAATCTATTTCCGCGCCAGGCAGCCATCCAGTATTTGCCCCAGAGATGTATAACCATAAAGACAAAGAACAATTGAACTGACCAAAAGTGCAGGCTATTAACAAATTTGCCAATATCTGATGTGTGATACCAAGCCGGTCCCTCAAAGGCGAGAATGATTCCGGAAAAGATAATCATTCCAAGTGCTGCCAGAGTTAACACTCCAAAGACATAGATCCATGAGGCAACATATGCGGGCTGATCATCCGGTAATAATTTCTCTATCGGTAAATTCTTCTGCCAACTATTACGTAGGCGGGCGGTCCACATCTGGCTCATTGGCGGTGCTCCTTTTTCTCATCCGGAAACGGGAGAAAAACGGCTAGCGCGAATATTGTGAGCATCAATAAAATTACGATCAAATTTGAAATTGAGATTTGGAACCAGCCAGACTGCAGGTAAGTAGCAGGGTGGTTCATGAAACTAGATATCCATCCAGTCATCAAAGTATCCAATCTTTCGATCGGAAGCTGTCTTCAGATCGTTATTGGAAGGGTATGTCTAGCCGAAAACAAGCGATATGCACTTCGCAAGGGGTAGCACTCATAAATCTAAAACTTTATGAGATTTAGCTAACTGACTCCGTCAAGATTGAGACGCGATCGTTGGAGACCGATAAGAAGCCGCCTTGCACGTTAAATTCTTTCGTTGTTCCATCTACGCCTTTGATGCTCACGGCACCGTCGACTAGAACGCCAAACAACGGTGAGTGGCCGGGAAGCACGCCGAGGTCACCCTCGATTGTGCGCGCAGAAACAAAAGTTGCCTGCCCGGACCACACCTGTTGTGTTGGCGAAACTAGTTCGACGTTAAGTGCCATGTTTATTCAGTATTCCTTAACTTAGTTCTTAGCTAATTCAGCAGCTTTACGTTCGACGTCGTCGAGGCCACCGCACATGAAGAATGCTTGTTCTGGAACATGGTCGTACTTGCCATCGGCAAGTGCTTCAAATGCTGTGATCGTCTCTGATAGCGGAACGAATGAACCGTCGATACCGGTAAAGACCTTCGCAACGAATGTGTTCTGTGACAAGAAGCGCTGGATGCGACGGGCGCGACCAACTAGAACGCGGTCATCTTCAGATAGCTCATCGATACCCAAGATAGCGATGATGTCCTGTAGATCCTTGTAGCGCTGCAAGATCTGCTTGATGCGGTTGGCAACACGGAAGTGGTGCTCACCGATATAGCGTGGATCCAAGATGCGTGAAGTTGAGTCAAGTGGATCCACAGCAGGGTAGATACCAAGCTCTGAAATCGGACGAGACAACACTGTTGTTGCATCTAAGTGCGCGAAAGTAGTGTGTGGCGCTGGGTCTGTAATATCGTCAGCAGGAACGTAAATTGCCTGCATAGATGTAATTGAGTGACCACGAGTTGATGTGATGCGCTCTTGTAGCTGGCCCATTTCATCAGCCAGTGTTGGCTGGTATCCCACAGCAGATGGCATACGGCCGAGCAGTGTTGATACTTCAGAACCTGCTTGTGTAAAGCGGAAGATATTGTCGATGAAGAGCAATACATCTTGCTTCTGCACGTCGCGGAAGTACTCCGCCATAGTCAGTGCTGAAAGTGCAACGCGAAGACGTGTGCCAGGTGGCTCATCCATCTGACCGAAGACCAAGGCTGTTTTATTGATAACACCGGTCTCGGTCATTTCCAAGAACAAGTCGTTACCTTCGCGAGTACGTTCTCCAACGCCGGCGAATACAGATACGCCACCGAAGTTTTCCGCTACGCGATAAATCATTTCCTGGATAAGAACAGTCTTACCTACACCTGCACCACCGAAGAGACCGATCTTTCCACCCTTTACATAAGGTGTTAGTAGATCGATAACTTTGATACCGGTCTCAAACATTTCAGTCTTTGACTCAAGTTGATCGAATGCTGGTGCATCGCGGTGGATTGGCCAACGTTCTTTAATATCAAGTGATGATGTTGGAACATCGAGTGATTCGCCAAGGGTGTTAAAGACGTGGCCCTTTGTAACATCACCGACAGGAACTGAGATTGCAGCACCTGTATCTGTTACCTCTGCGCCACGGACCATACCGTCAGTTGGCTGCATAGAAATTGCGCGCACAAGGTTGTCACCAATGTGTTGTGCAACTTCAAGGGTCAAGGTACGGGTAGTTCCACTCATGGTGGTCTCTACGTGGAGCGCGTTAAAGATCGATGGCATTGAATCCGCTGGGAATTCAATATCCACGACCGGTCCAATTACTCGGGCAACGCGGCCTTTACCTGTTGATGACATCATTCACTCCCTGCACTAGCTGAGGCTAACGCGTCTGCGCCGCCCACAATTTCACTGATTTCCTGGGTAATTTCGGCTTGACGGGCCGCGTTCGCAAGTCGGGTTAGCGACTTGATTAAATCATCAGCGTTGTCAGTTGCTGACTTCATAGCGCGACGTCGTGCAGCGTGCTCGGAAGCAGCTGATTGCAACATCGCGTTGAAGATTCGGGCTTCGATATAGCGCGGAAGAAGTGCATTTAGAACTTCTGCCGCATTTGGTTCGAACTCATACATTGGCAGTAATCCAGTTGGAACTGGCGCATCACTTTCGACAACTTCCAATGGAAGCATGCGCTTGGCCATGGCGTTCTGAGTCAACATAGATTTGAACTCGGTAAAGATAATGTGGATTTCATCGACGCCGGTTGCATCAGTTTGCGCATCTGCAACGAAGGCTTTGATCAATGAATCTGCAACTTCTTTAGCGTTCTCATAGGTTGGATTATCTGAAAAACCAGTCCAAGAACCTGCGATATCACGGTTACGGAACTTGTAGAAGTTCACCGCTTTGCGACCGACCAGGTAATTAGAAACTTCTAGCCCACGTTCGCGAACCATGGCAGCGAGTTGTTCGCCTTCCTTGATTGCGTTATTTGAATAGGCACCAGCCATACCGCGGTCGGCTGAGATAATTAAAATCGCAGCGCGCTTTGGATTTTCAGATGGTGTGGTCAATGGGTGGTTTGTTGAAGAGTAAGTAGCAACTGCAGATACAGCACGGGTCAACTCATTTGCATATGGAGTCGAAGCAGCAACACGTTGTTGCGCTTTGACGATACGAGAGGCAGAGATTAACTCCATCGCCTTCGTAATTTTCTTAGTCGCCTTAACGGATCTCATCCGTCGGCGATATATGCGTAGTTGAGCGCCCATAGGTTACTTCTTCACCGCCGGTGGCACGTGCTTTGTGATTGCTTCAGCACCTTCTGCATCAAGTGCCTCAGCAGGTGCATCGTTAACGACGCCTGCTGCAGATGGCTTGAATTGCTTCTTAAAATCAGCAACTGCTGACTTCATCTTGGCAACGGTGTCATCTTCTAGCTGCTTGGTCTCAGAGATAACTGTAAAGATATCTTTACGTTCGCGGCCAATGAAATCCAATAGTTCGGCTTCAAAACGGCGAATATCTGCAACTGCAACAGAATCAAGTTCTCCTGAAGTACCGGCCCAGATCGAAACGATCTGACGTTCCAATGAATAAGGTGAGTACTGCCCCTGCTTTAGAAGTTCAACCATGCGGGCACCACGTTCTAGCTGTGCTTTAGAAGCAGCATCTAGATCTGAACCGAAAGCAGCAAATGCTTCAAGTTCACGGAACTGTGCAAGATCAAGACGCAGGCGACCGGCGATCTTCTTCATCGCCTTTGTCTGTGCAGAACCACCAACGCGAGATACCGAAACACCAACGTTGATCGCTGGGCGAACACCTGCGTTAAAGAGATCTGTTTCAAGGAAGCACTGACCATCGGTAATAGAAATTACGTTGGTAGGAATAAATGCCGAAACGTCATTTCCCTTAGTTTCAATGATTGGCAGACCAGTCATTGAACCGCCACCGAGTTCATCGGAAAGCTTGGCGCAACGTTCTAGCAAACGCGAGTGTAAGTAGAAAACATCGCCTGGATAAGCTTCGCGGCCTGGTGGACGGCGAAGTAGCAATGAGACTGAACGGTAAGCCTCTGCTTGCTTTGAAAGATCATCAAAAACAATTAGTACGTGCTCGCCGTTGTACATCCAGTGCTGACCAATTGCAGAACCGGTGTAAGGAGCTAAGTACTTAAAGCCGGCAGGATCTGATGCAGGAGATGCAACGATTGTTGTGTACTCCATCGCGCCAGCTTCTTCGAGCGCGCCCTTAACAGATGCGATCGTTGAACCCTTTTGACCGATAGCAACATAAATACATTTAACTTGCTTCTTCTTATCGCCAGTTAACCAGTTTTCGCGCTGGTTAATGATGGTGTCGACAGCAACTGCAGTCTTACCTGTCTGACGATCACCGATGATTAGCTGGCGCTGTCCGCGACCAATCGCTGTCATCGCATCGATTGCTTTAATTCCGGTTGCAAGTGGTTCCTTAACTGGCTGGCGCTCAACTACAGAGGGAGCCTGTAGTTCAAGGGCACGGCGTGCGTCAGGCTTGATCTCACCCTTGCCATCGATTGGGCGACCAAGTGGATCGACAACGCGACCCAAGAAGCCATCACCGACTGGTACTGAAAGAATTTCACCAGTACCGCGTACTGATGTTCCTTCTTCAATTCCGGCGTAACTACCGAGAATAACAACACCGATCTCACGCACATCAAGGTTAAGTGCCAAGCCAAGTGTGCCGTTCTCGAACTGCAAGAGTTCGTTGGCCATTGTTGAAGGCAAGCCCTCAACGCGAGCGATGCCATCGCCTGCTTGGCTAACTGTTCCTACCTCGTCGCGAGCTGCGGCGCCTGGATCGTATGACTTAACGAAATTCGCTAAGGCATCCCGAATCTCATTCGGTTGGATCTTTAGCTCTGCCATGTCGTTCTCCCTTTTCGTTTCTCTTTAAAATCTCCGTTATTTAATTCTTAATTAACTCTTACTTAAGCGGACTGACCAACAAGTGCACGACCAGCGTTTGCTAGGCGGTTTACTACGCTTCCATCAACTTGCTCATCTGCGAACTTGATCGAAACTCCACCCAAGATGGTTGGATCGATCTGAACGTTGATGCGAATCGGCTGGCCGACTTTCTTCTCAAGTACTGTTGCAAGGCGCTTGGCCTGAGCATCAGTTAAAGCTGCTGCGGTACGAACAACTGCGATTAAACGATTACGGCGATTGGCTAGGCCAAAGAGATAATCAGCAAAGGCTGCTTCAATACTGCGTCCGCGCAGGCTTGAAACAAGTGCGCTAGCTAGTTTTACAGTTGAAGCACTGGCTTTCTTGCCAAGCACATCTGCAATTAGCGCTGATTTTGCTTCCACTGAACCAACGCCAACGAGCGCCTTACGGAGCTCGAAATTATCGGCGACTAAACGAGAAGTTTCGAAGAACTCATCTTCAACGCGATCTAGTTCATTGCCGATATTGGCAGCTGATGCTTCCGCTTCGATTGCTAACTGCTCAATCACGTGGATTACATCCTTGGTTGCCGACCAACGAAGCGCAGAGGCATCACTTAAAAGCGATACCGCAAGTGCCCCAGTTGATTTACCGAATAGATCTTTAACGAGTGCGGCCTTAGCTGCCTTATCGCGAGATGGATCGGTGATTGCACGACGGAGCGAGGTATTGCCGGCGAAGACATCGGCTGCAAAGAATAAATGTGAAGAAAGTTCAGAGGCAGATGCTGCGCTTGCGCCCTTGATTGCAGCATCGAGTGCAACACGTGCAGCCACAAGTGACTGACGGCTGCTGCCTCCGAGGTGAATTCTCATTTTTCTTTACTTACTCTTCTCTAGATCATCTAGGAAACGATCAACGATCCGTGATTGACGAGCCTGGTCATCTAAAGCTTCCCCGACAATCTTGGAGGCGAGTTCAACGGCAAGTGCACCAACTTCATTACGAAGAGATGTAATGGCTTGTTGACGTTCGGCTTCAATGGATGCGTGTGCAGTTGCAGTAATGCGAGCTGCTTCTTCTTGCGCTTTGGCGCGAAGTTCTTCAACGATTGAGATGCCCTGTACCCGAGCTTCTTCGCGAAGCGTTTGTGCTTCTTCGCGCGCTTTAGAAAGCTGCTCGTTATATTGGTTTAAAGCACGTTGTGCTTCGAGCTGCGCTTTTTCAGCGCGCTCCATTCCACCTTGAATAGCTTCGGTGCGAGCTGTGAATGCCTTTTCAAACATTGGCACAACTTTGCTGCGCAGTACTAAGAAGAGAAGTAGGAACGCAACAGCGCCCACGATGAGTTCCGCGGTATGCGGAATCAAAGGATTTACCTTCTCTGCCTCAGCGGCAAAATTAAATTTACTCATAACTAGTTCAGAGATATTTCTGCGCTAATTAGAGAACGAAGGCTAGAACGAGACCGAAGAGTGCGAGAGCTTCAGCGAGCGCGAATCCAAGGAACGCGATTGGCTGCAGAACGCTACGTGCTTCAGGTTGACGTGCAACGCCATTGATATATGCGGCGAAGATTAGTCCGGTAGCGATACCAGGACCGATTGCTGCGAGGCCAAAACCGACCAGGTTGAGTGTGCCTGTCATTTTTTTACTGCCTTTCGTTAGATGTTAGTGCTCGTCGGCAAGGGCGCCGGCGATGTACAAAGCGGTCAACAGAGTAAAGATATACGCCTGTAGACATTGGACCATGAACTCGAAGAAGGTCAACACAATGCCGATACCGAAGGCAAATGGGCTAACCAACTTCAAACCAATTGCACCTTGGGCAAGATGTTCTCCACCCAAGATAAATACGAGCAACAACAAGTGGCCCGCAAACATATTTGCAAAGAGACGCAGTGAAAGCGTCAGGGGACGTACTAAGAAAAATGTCAGAATTTCAAGTGGAGTGATCAAAATGTATGCGGCCTTTGGAACACCAGGCATAAACATGATCTCTTTGATGTATTTGTATAAACCTTGCTTGCGGATTCCGACGTAATGGAAAACTAAGAAGGTGAAGATAGCCAGTACATAAGGAAAGCCAACATGCGACATCGCCGGGAACTGGAGCAGCGGCACAATTCCAAATAAATTGTTTACAAGGATGAAGGTAAAGAGGGTAAATAGGTAAGGCACAAATCGTAGAAAGTCATGGCCAATTACATCTTTAGCTAGATCATTACGAACGAATGCGTAAACACTTTCGCCGGCAAATTGCAGCTTGGAAGGAACAATTGCAGCTTTGCGAGATGCGGCGATAAAAAAGGCTGAAATTACGATAACTGAGAGAAAGACTAGAAAAATTGGCTTTGTTGTAAAGGCGTTATCACCAAAAATGGGTGGCAAGTCGAAGTCTTTGGTACCTGGCGGAACAAAGTCTCCGCCTTCAGCGCTTAAACGAACTAACGCGAGCACACGAACTCCAATTTATTTAGCCGGCTTTTACTTACTACATCTTGCTGGGAAGCGATGTAACGGGGCAACCTTATGTGGAAAAGCCTCAACCTGTGAAATCCAGAAGGTGTGATTTACGCTCGGGTCCGAGGGCTTATTCGCCCGCTATTCGCGGCCGAACCGTAGCCAGACGAGGTAAATCGCCCCGCCCATTCCAATGATCAAACCAGCCAAGGTTAGGTAGGACGTACCCAGCCATTTATCGGCGGCATAGCCAACCCCGCCCCAGAAGAGCAGGCCAGATAGTAGGTAACCAAAGATCGTCCACATGGCATTTTCATCGCGCTTATTCTGACCGCTATTACTCACTTAGACCTCCGTGGGTGGTGCTTACGATTTGGCTTGCGGTGGCAATGGTAGATGAGTTTTGAGTTTGAGGTAACTCGCGATCTCCCCGCCCAGCCAGGCGATAGTTAGCGCACAGGCAGCAGCGCCGAAGCTGAGCCGGTCGATCGTTTGGCGGTCGGTGTATTTGGCTAACGCCCAAAGAAAGAGGCCCAAGAAGAAGAGTTTTGCAAAGTAAGAAAAGAGCGCCATCGCCATCGTGCTGATCGGATCTAAATTACGAGTTAGGCGAGATACCAAGATATGGATGATGAAGTAGATCGCCACAATAAATTGTGCAAGCAGCGCGCCATAGAAACCGCTTAACCCTCGCAGCGCTGAAAAGAGTGCGATCGCGATTACTCCAACTATTAAGGTCGGACGAACTGCTCCACGCAATAGTTGTGCTTCATTTGATTTTGCTTCAACCATTTTTTGCACTCTCTAGATTTCTATAAGATTTCGATTTACCTCGACTGAAATTGATAGTAAAAGCCAACATCGCTCCCGCAAAGATCGCTGAAACCCATAGCGGTGCAAAGGCAGAAACACTTACCGGAAAGGCAATGGTTGCGGTCCACAAATACATAATTCCAGCAGTGCGGATTTGGGTATTGCCAGCGCGCATTATTCGGTGATGTAGATGTTCTTTATCTGAAGAAAAAGGTGATTTGCCGGCACGAATACGCCGAAAGATCGCCAACGTTAAATCTGCTAGCGGAATCGCAAGAACTGCAAATGGTAAGAGCAATGGCAAAAGAGCTGGCCCGAGCTTTTCTTCACTAATTGCATTGGGATCTACTTGACCGGTTAAAGTAATTGAGGATGCCGCCAGCATGAGCCCTAAGAACATTGATCCAGAATCGCCCATGAAAATTCGGGCGGGATGCACGTTGTGAGGCAAGAAGCCTAAACAAATACCGATTGTTACCGCTGTGATTAAAGATGGTGCGCCAGCGCGATTAAAGCCATAAACAACTGCCAAAAGGTAGGCGAATGCGAAAAAGGCGGCTGCAGAAATTGCAACAATTCCGGCGGCCAAACCATCTAGCCCATCAATAAAGTTAACCGCATTGATCGTGATTAGAACGATTAAAACTGTAAGCAACTGTCCCACGCTAGATGGCAACATAGTTACACCGTTAATCGGTAGCCATAAAATTTGAATGCCGTAGAGCAATAAAATACCTGCGGCTAGCGCTTGTCCAGCTAACTTGGTGATGGCATCTAGCTCGTATTTATCATCGGCCATTCCAAGTAGAACTAAGAAAGTTCCAGCTAAGAAAATTCCTTGCGCATCGTGGCCAAATGATTTTCCAACTAGCGAGAGATTGCCCGCTATTAAAAAGGTAGCCGACATAGCAAGCCACATGGCAAGTCCGCCCCAGCGCGGAGTTGGAATAACGTGGATATCGCGTTTGCGGATTTGCGCAACGACCCCGAAATGAAGTGCCCACCTGCGAACAAAGGGTGTGATCACGTAACAGAGCGCTGCTGCCAGTAGCAGAGTTACTAAGTACTCGCGCATGAAATCCCTTAAGCTGTATAAATTGGGAAGCGTGCAGTTAGTGCATGGACTTCAGCTTTGATCGCCGAGTGCGCGGCTGCATCATCAGTTTTAATTGCTCGCGCAATAAGAGAAGCGATAGTTTTCATCTCAGCTACGCCCATACCTTGAGTAGTTGTAGCCGGAGTTCCGACGCGAATTCCACTAGTGATTCCCGGCTTTTCTGGATCATAAGGAATCGAGTTCTTATTCATAACGATGCCGGCTTGACCGCAGCGCTCGTCGGCAACTTTTCCAGTTACACCAGTGCTACGAATATCCATAAGGGCTAAGTGAGTTTGGGTACCACCTGAAACTGCGCGCATTCCTTCAGCTTCTAACGCCGCAGCTAGAGCCTGCGCATTAACAATTACATCCTTGGCATACTTTTGATAAGCAGGTGTTGCACATTCAGCAAGGGCTACCGCCTTTCCAGCAACTGCCGACATAATCGGGCCGCCCTGCATACCCGGAAATACCGCCTTATCAATTGCCGCCGCGTGTTCGGCCTTGGCCAAGATCATGCCCCCGCGTGGACCACGTAAGACTTTATGTGTTGTGAATGAGACGACGTCTGCATACGGAACAGGGGAAGGAATCGCTTTGCCGGCAACAAGTCCAATGAAGTGTGCCGCATCTACCCACATGATCGCACCGACTTCATCGCAGATCGCGCGAACCTTTTCGAAATCAATTAGCGAAGGGTATGCCGTTGCGCCAGAACAGATCATCTTTGGCTTGGTGCGGATAGCGGTATCGCGCAGTTCATCGTAATCAATAAGCTCATTATCTTGACGAACACCGTAAGACTCAACGTTAAACCATTTACCCGAGAAGTTAACTGGTGAACCATGAGTTAAGTGGCCACCGTGTGGCAAGGACATTGCAAGAACAGTGTCTCCTGGCTTGGTAAATGCCTGATAAACCGCAACGTTGGCACTGGCGCCAGAGTGTGGCTGCACATTTGCATGTTCTGCACCAAATAAAGATTTAGCGCGATCGATGGCAATAATCTCTGCCTTATCTACTTCTTCACATCCGCCGTAATAGCGCTTACCGGGATAACCCTCGGCATATTTATTCGAAAGTGTTGATCCTAGAGTTGCAAGAACTGCGCGCGAGGTAAAGTTTTCAGATGCGATTAATTGCAGATTAGTCTGCTGGCGCTTTAGTTCAGAGAGTAAGACCGCTGCGATATCCGGGTCCTGCTGGCTGAGTAGTGCGAAATCGGGGCCGTAAAAAGTATCTGCGCTCATGCGCGCAAGCCTAAGCCTTACTCGTGAGAAATGTCGGGTACGAGGGCTGTGATTTCGCTAAGTGAGACTGCGCCCTCGCGCGCGATGCGTGCTCGAAATCCTGTGAGATCTATAACGGTGCTGACGCCACCGGCGGGCAGCACCCCGGCAGCGAAAATTGCGCCAACTTCAGAATCCAGAAATGAAATATCTGCCGCGTCTCTTATCGCAGACTTGCCGACAAGTGCTGCGCTGGCAATTGCAAGTGGACCTGACTTCTTAAGCACTTCCAAGATAAATTCTGATTTTGGAATTCGCACACTAACTTGATCAAGAGTATTTCCATCACCCAGATCCCAATTCAGGCCAGCTTGTGGTTTGAGATTTAAAGATAGAAGACCAGGCCAAAAGTTCTGCATTAATTTGCGGCCATCGGCAGAAATGCTACGGGCAATTCCATCTATCGAATCGTAATTAGAGATGGCAACCTGTGCAGCAACACCCAAGGCATCGCCACGTAATACATGTAGCGCTCGAACTGCATCTTGAAAGAAAGCATCGGCGACAAGCGCGTAGCTATGTTCGAGCGGAGCCACAATTACATAGCCATCCTTTAGCGCAGCAACTGCCGTTGCTACATGCTCGGCTAATTCACCTTGCGAAAGTTCGTAACGCGCCATTTACTTCCTAACCGCCGATGTCCAACGCGGACGTCCAGTTAAATCTTGATGCAAGGCGATGTCAATAAATTCGCGGGATAGCAAAGCATCAATGGCCGCACCTTGTTCTTCAGTATGTTCTATCGCCAAGACTCCCCCGCGTTTTAACAAACGAGCGGCGGCATCGATAAATCGTTTGGGTAGTTCCAAGCCAGTTGCTCCACCAAAGAGTGCGATATGTGGCTCGTGTTCTGCAACATCGCGCGGCAGCGTTTGTGAATCTGGAATATATGGTGGGTTGGCAATAACGATGTCACATTTAACTCCCGGCAATACATCTGCTACATCACCGGCTACCACCCGCACATTTTCAGAAATCTTCGCCACATTCCTCTTTAGCCAGGTGATCGCATCTTCACTTTTTTCTACTGCGATTACCCGCGAACGGGGCGCTTCCGTTGCAATCGCCAAGGCAAGTGCCCCAGAGCCAGAACCTAAATCAATTACTGAAATCTCGCCTTCAACGGTCTGCTCTAAATTGGCGATGTGTGTTAGCACTGCATCAACTAGCAATTCACTTTCGGGGCGAGGAACTAAAACTCCAGGTCCAACTTCAATTTCTAAATGGCGAAAATATGCGATGCCGGTGAGGTATTGCAATGGTTCATGAGATGCACGTCGGGAAATCAACTTGGCAAAGGTATCTTCAATAACCCCAAAATCACCGAGTGATTTTAAAGTTGCTTCCAACTTAACCGAGTTATGTAGATCCATCCTTGAAATACCCAAAACGTAAGCAAATAAATGCTCGGCATCGATTTCTTGGATATCACTTGCTGCTAGCCGTTCTTTAGCCGAACGAAGCAGGCTTTTAATTTCGCTCATCTTTTAACTATTGGCGCTTAGTTAGTTGAAGAAAGCTTTGCTGCCTTATCAGCATCTAATAGTGCCTGTACAACATCATCTAGCTCACCATTTAGAACTGAATCTAAGTTATTAGATTTGTAATTTACGCGGTGATCGCTCAAGCGATTTTCTGGATAGTTATATGTGCGAATACGTTCTGAGCGATCAACTGTGCGCACCTGGCTCTTACGTTCGGCCATTGCGGCGGCTTCCGCTTTTTCCTGCGCATCCGCCAATAATCGTGCGCGCAAGATACGTAGCGCTGACTCTTTATTTTGCAATTGTGACTTTTCATTCTGACAAGAGACCACGATTCCGGTTGGAACGTGGGTCAATCGCACCGCTGAATCAGTGGTGTTAACAGATTGTCCGCCCGGACCTGATGAGCGATAAACATCTACACGGACATCATTCATATTTAGCTCGACATCTACTTCTTCTGCCTCGGGCAGAACAAGAACTCCAGCAGCTGATGTATGGATTCGCCCTTGGCTTTCCGTCTCCGGAACGCGTTGTACGCGATGCACTCCACCTTCAAATTTCAAACGCGCATATGGCGTTGTTCCCGGCTCTGGTGTTCCCTTCGATTTAATCGCCATCGAAATATCTTTATAGCCACCGAGATCAGATTCAGTCATATCGATGATTTCAACTTTCCAATTACGCTTTTCCGCATAACGTTGGTACATACGAACTAAATCTCCGGCAAAGAGCGCAGATTCATCGCCACCAGCACCTGCTTTAACTTCAATAATTACATCGCGATCATCATTGGGGTCCCGCGGCAGCAACAACTCTTCTAATTTATCTGCAGCCGCCTCAACTGCAACTTCCATCGCTGGAATTTCAGATGCAAAAGATTCATCCTCTAGAGCCATCTCTCTTGCTGCCTCTAAATCATCTGCCGCAGATTTCCAGGCGTTAAAGCCAGCAACGACTGGACCCAACTGGGCATAGCGGCGACCTAATTGGCGCGCCTTGCCTTGATCTTCATGGATAGAAGGATCGGCCATCTGCTTTTCGAGTTCTTGGTACTCGCGCACCATTTCATGGGCTGATGCAAAGCGATCGTTACTCATGTGGCTTCTCCTTTCCCATTACTGAAGTTATAAAAAATAAAGAGACCGCGCCGCAACCTTTATGGCTGCGATGCGGTCTCTTTAGAAAGCTACTTAGCGGTCTTTTTTCCGAAACGCTCTTCGAACTTAGCGACGCGTCCACCAGTATCGAGGATGCGCTGCTTACCGGTGTAGAACGGGTGGCAGACTGAACAAACTTCAACGTAGATAGATCCGCTGGCAACTGTTGAGCGGGTAACAAACTTTTCACCGCAACCACAAGTTACTTGGGTCTCTTTATATTCTGGGTGGATCTCTGGCTTCATTCTTTTTCCTTTTCATTGGCTGGGTCCGCATACACGGTGAACCAGGTCATAACCACGTTATGTGGTGATAGGGGCTAATCCTCTCGCGAAATGAGTAATCCGCAAAATCCGTGCGGGGGACGCACAGATTTTGCGGATTACTCTCCCTATATCCCTCGATAGAAAAACTATGCCTTTGGAGCAGGTGTTGTCTTTGGTGCAGGTGTTGCCTTCGCTGGCTTAGCTTCCTTGATTGGCTTAGCTGGCTTAACCGGCTTTACCAATGCGGCCTCTGCTGCTTTGGCAGTTGCATCTGCTGCGGTTACCGCTGCCTTACGTGCATCCTTAGCAGCTTGCAATTGTGCATCGGTTGTCACCTTGGCGAGCGCTGCTTGGTAATCTGCTAAAGCTTTTGCAGTAGCTGCGCGATGCGCATCAACGATTGCACGGTGTGCATTGAGATATGTAGTCATCTGAGATTGGAAAGTCGCCTGTGCTTGGGCGCGTGCGATTGCTGCATCTTTAGTATCTGCGGCAGTAGCCGATGACACTCCACCCACAAGTGAAGTCGCGATTAGAGCTGCAGTTAGGAATTTCTTAGTAGCTAGCATTTCAATCTCCTCTTTCGCCCGCCTGGTGGTTGGCTGATAAGGAGATATTGGCCCCCGACCTTGTGAAGACTTTGTGAAAGCCTTGCGGTGGCGCGGTGAAGTTAGCGAACTTTGGGCTTAACCCTCGTTTGGACCAGAAGTTGTCTTCTGAATCTGCATCAAGAACTCGACGTTGGACTTAGTGCCCTTCATCTTCTCGAGCAAGAG
This sequence comes from Actinomycetota bacterium, assembly GCA_037140155.1. Classification (GTDB taxonomy): domain Bacteria; phylum Actinomycetota; class Actinomycetes; order Nanopelagicales; family Nanopelagicaceae; genus Planktophila. The sequence goes on along the minus strand of JBAXFA010000002.1, from coordinate 91,012 downwards.
CTCAAGTGCGGCTTGTGGTTCCAGTGCGTGCAATACGCGACGTAACTTCCAGACAATGTTGAGTTCTTCAGTACCCATAAGAATTTCTTCCTTACGTGTACCAGATGCAACTACGTTAACTGCTGGGAAGATGCGCTTATCAGCCATGCGACGATCAAGAATGAGCTCCATATTTCCGGTGCCCTTGAACTCTTCGAAGATAACTTCATCCATGCGAGAACCAGTATCAACCAGAGCCGTTGCAAGAATGGTTAGCGATCCGCCATCTTCAATATTACGTGCTGCACCAAAGAACTTCTTTGGTGGATATAGCGCAGCTGAATCAACGCCACCAGAAAGGATGCGACCTGAAGCTGGAGCTGCGATGTTATACGCGCGACCCAAACGAGTAATTGAATCTAGCAAAACAACAACGTCGTGGCCGAGTTCAACTAAACGCTTGGCGCGTTCGATCGCAAGTTCGGCAATCGTGGTGTGATCATCTGCGGGACGATCGAAAGTCGAAGCGATAACTTCACCCTTTACAGAGCGCTGCATATCGGTAACTTCTTCAGGGCGCTCATCAACTAGAACAACCATCAAGTGACACTCAGGGTTATTTGTCGTGATCGCATTGGCAATTGATTGCAAGACCATGGTCTTACCGGCCTTAGGTGGCGAAACGATAAGTCCGCGCTGGCCTTTACCAATTGGCGCAATTAAATCGATTACGCGAGTTGTCAAAATATTTGGTTCAGTTTCAAGACGCAGGCGCTCTTGAGGGTAGAGAGGTACCAACTTGCCGAACTCCACGCGACCGCGCGCCTCATCCGGTGTTACGCCATTGATTGTTTCCAAGGTAATAAGTGGGTTGTACTTCTGGCGTTGTTCGCCTTCACGCGCCTGACGCACTTGGCCGGTAACTACATCGCCTTTGCGAAGTCCATATTTACGAACCTGTTGTTGCGAAACATAAATATCGTTTGGCCCTGGCAGGTAACCACCTGTACGAATAAATGAGAAGTTATCCATGATGTCAACGAGACCACCGACTGGGACTAATACATCATCTTCGCCAATTACTGGTTCGCGCTCTTCACGTGGGCCACGATCGCGGTTGCGATCGCGTCCCCGGTTACGGTCACGACCACGCCCGCGGTCACGACCGGCAAAATTACGGTCGTTATCGCGTGGGCCATTGTCATTAATATCGTTTGAATCTTCGCCGTCGTCATCACTTGAATTGTTCTGTGAGTTTTCGCGGCTGGAATTCTTCTTGGCATTACGCGCTTCACGGCGAGCTTCGCGTTCGGCTTTAGCAGCCTCGCGATTTGCCGCTTGTAAATCTGCGATAGCAGTTACAAGTGCATCCTTCTTTAACTTTGTTGCGCCATCAATACCTAGTTGCGCAGCAACTTCCTTTAACTTCGGAAGGCTCATTGCGGCTAACTCTGGACTATTTGAACGAATCGGTTCAGCGTCTTTAACTTGATCGTTATCTTGATCTGTCATCTCTATCTTTTCATTTAGGGCTTCGTCTGCGAACTTGAGTTCGTAAAAGCAAAAAGCCTGGTTATTTGGGTTTGATTACCTGCCGACTTTCACCGTAACTTCCGGCTGAGCAAGTGGAGTAACCATAGCACCCCAAAGGCAATTACAAAAGTTCGGCTCCGGTGCGAGAAATCTCCAGCGACTTGGCTTCAAATTTGCTGCCAGCTGCGCGAATTAACTCGGCAACATCAGCCTCGCTGCCAGTATGAAGGGCTAGAACTGTTGGGCCCGCCCCTGAAATAAAGGCGGCAACTCCGGCACCGCGTAACTTATTTAATAACGCAAATGAAGCTGGCATCGCCTCGCTGCGATAAGACTGATGTAAGAAATCTTCAGTTGCGCGAAACAGTAAATCTGGGCGCAAAGTAAGTGCGTGGACCAAGAGCGCTGAGTTAGCGGAATTTCGCGCGGCATCACGATGTGGAACTGTCTCAGGCAACATCTTGCGCGCCTTTGCTGTGGCCACTGCATTAGATGGAATAAACGCTATCGCACGGATACGAAGATCAACGCTTAACGAGATCGCCTGGGCAACGCTCTTGCCGTGTTGATCTTCTTGCCAAGCAACCACAGCGTTTCCGTAAAGGGCTGCTGCCACGTTATCGGGATGGCCTTCCATATCTGTTGCGAGCTGCAGTAACGTCTCGTCGTTCATCTTGTCACTACCCGTTAAAACTAAAGCGCGCGCCAGTGATAAGCCACCGACGATTGCACTTGCCGAAGATCCAAGTCCACGACCATGCGGAATTACATTTAGCGCGCGAACTGCCACGCCCTTTGGTTTTCCACCAAGAAAATCAAAACCCTTGTACATCGCTTTAACGAGTAAGTTCTTATCAGTACGCGGAACTTCATCTGCGCCTTCACCAGTTACATCTATATCTAAACCGGCATCATCTAAAATTTGGGCAACATAACGATCGTGCATGCCGAGGGCTAAACCAAATGAATCAAAACCTGGTCCTAAGTTGGCAGAAGTTGCCGGTACCTGAACCTGGATCGGATTGGCTTTAAATGTTGGTTTTGCCATGGCGCTTACTTAAGACCCAACGCCTTTGCGGCAGCAGCAGTATTTGCTTTTACAATCTTTGGCTTAGCAAATTTCTCTAGCGCCCAAGAAATATCTTTCAGTCCGTGGCCAGTCACAGTAATCACAATCTTCTTACCCTTGGGCAGCTTGCCCGCCTTTTTGTATTTAATTAAACCGGCGATACCGGCAGCAGAAGAAGGCTCAACAAATACGCCTTCTTTACCTGCAACTAGCGCGTATGCGGCCAAAATTTCTTTATCTGTAACAGAATCAATCACGCCACCAGATTTATCGCGCGCCTCGATCGCTTGATCCCATGATGCGGGATTACCGATTCGAATAGCTGTCGCAATTGTCTCGGGCTTTAATACTGGCTTGCCTTTAACTAGAGGCGCAGCGCCCGCGGCTTGGAAGCCATACATCTGCGGAAGTGAATTAGAAATACCATCTTTACGGTATTCGTTATAGCCCTTCCAATACGCAGTGATATTTCCGGCGTTACCAACCGGAAGCGCATGGATATCTGGAGCAAATCCCAACATATCGATTACTTCAAAGGCGGCGGTCTTCTGTCCTTCAATGCGATAAGGATTTACTGAATTAACAAGTGCAACTGGATAGTTTTCCGATAGCTCGCGCACCAGAGTTAGACAATCATCAAAGTTTCCATCTACCTGCAAAATTTGGGCACCGTGAATAACTGCTTGCGCTAATTTTCCAGTAGCAATCTTTCCGGCAGGAATTAATACTGCAGATAACATCCCAGCTTTAGTCGCATATGCCGCAGCGCTAGCTGAGGTATTTCCAGTTGAAGCACAGATGACAGCTTTTGCGCCATCTTCAGCCGCTTTAGAAATCGCCATCGTCATGCCACGATCTTTAAAAGAACCAGTTGGGTTCATTCCTTCGTACTTTAACCAGACATCATTTCCAAGCAGTTCTGATAAAAAGCAGGCGTAAATCAGTGGTGTTCCACCTTCGCGCAGTGAAACAATTGGGGTCTTTGAGCTAACTGGCAAGCGGTCGCGGTACTCCTCTATTACTCCGCGCCATTGGTGCGCACCAGACTTTTTCGCCTTAAATAAACTCATGCGGGCGACGCTCCTTCTACGCGAATGACGCTAGAAATCTTATTAACCATATCCATAGTCTTAAGAGATTCTACTGTTGCCTTAAGTTCACCTTCAGTTGCCAAGTGAGTAACGATAGTTACCTCAGCATCGCTATTTCGACCTGTTTGGTTAACGGTCTGAATTGAAACGCCATGGTTAGCAAAGGTAGTGGCGATCGCCGCTAAAACACCTGCAATATCTGCAACTTCTAGGCGGATTAAAAACTTGGTTTTGGTTGTTTCAATTGGGGCAATATCGCGATCGGCATAATCTGTCTCACGCTGACCAACTGAGTTAAGGGCAATGTGGCGCGCAACTGCTACTACATCGCCCAAAATTGCAGATGCGGTTGGCGCACCACCTGCGCCGCGACCGTAGAACATAAGTGATCCAGCAGATTCTGCTTCTACAAAAACTGCGTTATAGGCATCGCGTACTGAGGCTAGTGGATGGCTCTTATGCAACATAACTGGGTGAACGCGCACCGAAATTTCATCAGCTGGTGTTAACTCGGCAATCGCCAGAAGCTTAATTACGTGATCCATTGATTTAGCGATAGTCACATCTTCCAAAGTGATCTTGGAAATTCCTTCACGATATACATCATCAACAGTCACGCGAGTATGGAAGGCAAGACCTGACAAGATGGCGGCCTTAGCTGCAGCATCAAAGCCTTCGATGTCGGCTGTTGGATCTGCTTCGGCATACCCAAGTGCTTGCGCTTCTTTTAAGACATCGGCAAATTCACGGTTATCTTCATGCATCTTGGTCAAGATGTAATTTGTGGTTCCGTTAACGATTCCCATTAAGCGAGTTACGAAGTCACCTGCCAGCGAATCGCGCATCGGGCGGATAATCGGAATCGCACCAGCAACCGATGCCTCGTAATAAATATCTTCACCTTTGGCATAGGCGGCGGTAAACATCTCCGCACCATGGCTAGCCAGCAGCGCCTTATTTGCAGTAACTACAGATTTACGATTTTCGATCGCAGTCATAATTAATTCCCGCGCCGGTTCAATTCCGCCCATAACCTCGATGATCAGATCAATTTCAGGATCATTAACGATTGAGAATGGATCTGTTGTGAAGAGCGCAGGGTTAATTCCTTCATGAGGCTTGATTGTGCGCACTGCGATGCGAGCTAACTCCATCTTTACGCCAGCGCGTGTGGATAGCTCTGCAGTATCGGCCAGTAATAGGCGCGCAACTGAGCTACCAACAACGCCACAACCGAGCATGCCGATACGTACAGGTTTATCTGCTGGACTCATATCCCTATTCTTTCACATCAAGTGCGAGCAGATCTGCCTCATTTTCGCGACGGACAATTACGCGGGCTTTTCCATTATTTACTGCAACAACTGGTGGGCGAGGCACGTGGTTGTAATTACTTGCCATGCTACGGCCATATGCGCCGGTTGCTGGAATCGCAATTAAATCACCAGGAGCAATATCTGCGGGAAGAGAGATATCACGGATAACGATGTCACCGGTTTCGCAATGCTTTCCGACGACGCGAGAAGATACTGACTTCACACTTGATGCGCGTTGTGCAATTACCGCGTGATACTGCGCGTCATAGAGAGATGGGCGAATGTTGTCACTCATTCCACCGTCTACCGATATATAACGACGGGTCGAGCCATCTTCGAGAACAACATCTTTAGTAGTACCAACTTCATACAAGGTAAATGTAGTTGGTCCAACTATTGCTCGGCCAGGTTCAATTGAAATCGTGGGAATATTTAACTTATGCTTTTCACATGCTGCAGTAACCGCGCTACGCAAAGCTGGCATGACTTCGGCTGGTTCCAGAGTCTCATCTTCCGGTAGATACGCAATTCCATAACCACCTCCGAGATCTAGCTCAGGAAGTTCCTTGGAATAGGTGTCGCGGTACTTAGCAAGTAGAGCGATTAAGCGATCTGCCGCCAATTCAAATGATTCAGTACCAAATATCTGCGAACCAATATGTGAATGAAATCCACGCAGTTCAAGTTCTGGGTGAGCAAGGACTGCTTGCACAGCCGCCCAGGCTGCACCGCTGGCAATTGAAAATCCAAATTTCACATCTTCATGTGCTGTTGAAATTGATTCGTGGGTATGGGCCTGAATGCCTGGAGTCAGGCGCAGCATCACGCCTTGCACCTTGCCATGTTTGCGCGCCATCGCTGCAACGCGATCAATCTCGTGGAGAGAATCCATGACAATTGTCTTAACGCCAACCGAGACTGCTTTATCAATTTCGGCCAGAGATTTATTATTTCCATGAACTTCAATTTTCGCAGGATCAATACCGCCAGCTAAAGCAACGGCAAGTTCTCCCCCAGTACAGACATCAATACCAATTCCACATTCCTTAATCCATTGCGCCAGAGCGACTGAGATAAAGGCTTTAGCTGCGTAATAAACGGTGCCGGCGTGAGAGCCAAATTCATCACGCAGTGCGTCATTCCAACCAATGGCTCGTTCGCGAAAATCTGCTTCATCGATAAAAAATGTTGGCGTTCCGAAATCTTTTGCTAATTGTGTAGCTGGAATTCCCGACAGGTGTAGCTCACCATTGGTAAATGAGATATTTCTCGACCACATGGTTTACATCCTCTCCGGAGCGCTAACGCCAAGTAATTCAAGACCATTCTTCAGTACTTGAAGAGTTGCTGCACATAAATTAATTCGGGCGCTATGTAGCGAAGAAATTGGCTCATCACCCATTGGAAGTACGCGGCAATCTGCGTAGAAACCGTGATAAACCCCGGCAAGTTCTTCTAGGTAGCGAGCTACTCGGTGCGGCTCGCGAAGTTCAGCTGCCCCTGCCAGGATGCGAGGAAATTCGGCAAGTGAACCCAAAAGTTCGTTCTCGCGATCATGGCTCAGTTGCGCAGGATCAAAGTGATTTAAACCGAAAGGCACTTTTAACTCTGCTGCATTACGCAGAACGGCTGCGATGCGAGCGTGGGCATATTGCACGTAATAAACCGGATTTTCATTTGTATTGCGCTTTAAAATATCGATATCCATAACCATTGGAGTATCTACTGGATAACGAATCAAGGTATAGCGCGCAGCATCGACGCCAACTTTTTCAACTAACTCTTCTAGAGTAATAATTGTTCCAGCGCGCTTTGAGAGCTTAACCTCTTGCCCGCCTTCCATAATCTTTACCAGTTGTCCGATCAAGATATGGATGTTGTATTCGGGATCATCACCAGCACATGCCGCAGTTGCCTTTAAGCGATGGATATAACCGTGATGGTCTGCACCCAACATATAGATACAGATATCGAAACCACGCTCGCGTTTATTAATGTAATACGCCGTATCAGATGAGAAGTAAGTTAAATCGCCATTAGCTTTCACAAGTACGCGATCTTTATCATCGCCAAAGTCAGTTGTGCGCAGCCAAGTAGCGCCATCGATCTCAAAGACATGGCCTTGCGAGCGCAACTTATCTAGCCCATGATCGACGCTTCCGCCATCATGTAAGGAGCGCTCTGAAAACCAAACATCGAAATGGGTGTTGAAAGTATCTAAAACGCGCTGTTGATCTTTTAATTGCAATTGATAGGCCGCCTCGCGAAATGCAATCAGCCTTTCAGCAGCAGGTAAATCTTTGATGGCTGGATTTTGCGCAACTACATCCCTAGCTAAATCAACGATGTATTCGCCTTGATATCCATCTTCTGGAATTGGTTCACCTAAGGCTGCTGCTTGTACAGATTGGCCAAATAAATCCATTTGATTGCCACGATCGTTAATATAAAACTCGCGAGTCACAGATGCGCCAGCTGCGCTTAGTACTCGACCTAAAGCATCGCCAACTGCTGCCCAACGTGTGTGACCCAAGTGCAGCGGGCCAGTTGGATTGGCGCTAATAAATTCCAGGTTGATCTTTACGCCAGCTAGTGCGCTGCCGCGTCCGTATTCGCTCTTTGTACTTAATATGGTGCGGACCAAATCTGCTTGGCTGGCGCGATTTAAAGTGATATTTATAAAACCAGGACCTGCGATATCTACGGACGCGACTTCAGGCAGAGTTTCCAAATCCGCCTTTAATAGCTCGGCAACTTCGCGTGGGTTCTTGCCCGCAGGCTTGGCTAATTGCAGCGCAATAGAAGATGCATAATCTCCATGGTCACGGTTCTTTGGGCGCTCCAGTGGAATAAGAGCAGGCACAGTCCCGATCAGATCGCCGCGTTCGATCGCACGCGAAATAGCGCCCTGAATTTGGGCCGCTAAAAGATCAGAATGCGAACTCATTAGGCAAGGTTACCCTGCCTGAGAATTTACTTTCCGAACCCCATTAAGTGCTCAAGTGCGAGTTGATTAAGGGCTTCATATTGATATCCACGAACTCCGGCGGCTTCAACATCGAATGAATCCTTAGCGAGATCTTTCCAGCTTTCGCCTTGGCCCATTGTGTTCTCAGTAAGGCCCGGAATATTGGAATCTTTCTGCGCTGCAATTACTCGTGGATCGTTGCGATAAGCAGTTGCGCGTTCCTTTAGGGCTAAATAGGTCCGCATATTTGCAGTTGCTGAATCCCAAACACCCTTGTCATCTTCGGTGCGTCCTGGCTTGTAATCAAAGTGCTTTGGCCCGTCATATTTATAACGCTCAAGTAGTTCAACAAGGAAGAAGGCAGACTTTAGATCACCATGGCCGAATACCAAATCTTGATCAAACTTTGGACCGTGCTGACCATTTAGATCGATATGGAATAACTTCTTCTGCCACAGCGCCTGGGCGATTCCGTGAACAAAGTTAAGCCCGGCCATCTGCTCGTGTCCGACTTCTGGATTTAATCCAACTAGCTCGGGATGATCAAGAGTGTAGATAAAGGCAAGTGCATGGCCGATTGTTGGCAAGAAGATATCGCCGCGAGGTTCATTTGGCTTTGGTTCAATTGCAAATTTAATGTTGTAACCGTTATCCAAAACGAATTGGCTAAGCACGTTAAAGGCTTCGCGCATACGTTCGTGTGCAACGTAAGCATCCTTTGCTGCATCTGATTCTGCACCTTCACGGCCGCCCCAACAGACATAAGTATGTGCACCGAGCTCAACAGCGAGTTCGATATTGCGCATCGCTTTACGCAACGCATAGCGACGGATATCGCGATCATTACTTGTAAATGCGCCATCTTTAAAGACTGGGTGTGAAAATAGATTTGTTGTCGCCATCGGTACTTTCATACCGGTCTCATCTAGCGCTTTCTTAAAGCGATCAATATGTCCGCGACGAGATGAATCATCGCTACCGAATGGAATTAAATCGTCGTCATGAAATGTCACACCATATGCACCGCGTGCTGCGAGTTCATTAACTGTGCGCACAGGATCTAGCGCGCCACGGGTTGCATCGCCGAAGGGATCGCGCGCCTGCCAACCGACAGTCCAGAGTCCGAAGGTGAACTTATCGGCGGGCGTTGGTGTTAATGACATTTAACTTCCTCACTTGATCGCAGATGGCGCCTTTTAGCGCGCTCCGTTGGGCCGCTTCGACCACAATTTTGTATTAAGCAAACTTACCTCTAACCTAAGCACCAGTACATGAGTTTTTTATAACATTCTCATGACGCTCCAGCGGGAGTGGTGAAATGGCAGACACGCAAGTCTTAGGAACTTGTGCTCCGGCGTGCGGGTTCAAGTCCCGCCTCCCGCACCAAGCTTTTTTAATCATCGTCTGAAAAGAATAAAAAATGGCTAAACAATCGCGTGCAAAGATAAAGATGACGCAGGCCAAAATTGCGCGCGAGGCCGCGGCAAGGCGTGAAGCCAAAGCCAATGAACGAAACAGCACATCATCCAACAGTGAAGTTGATTTAGATGCCTACGCCGCTGTCGATGGCGCTTGGGTTGAACTGGGATTAGCGGCGCCAGCGCGCAGAGCCTTAATTGATGAAGGCCTTTATAAGGTCAGCGATCTAAGAAAATATTCGTTAGATGCCATTAAAGATCTTCATGGCATGGGTCCAAATGCAATCAGGATCTTAATTACTGCAATGAAGAAGAGCGATATCTCGTTTCGGAAATAGTTTTTCCAGAAAAATTATTAGTTGGTAATTGCCCAAGCCACTAGCGCTACACCCAATACCGCAAGCGAGACCATAACTTCGCGTCGCGCCAGAAAACTATGCGCACCCTGGGCAAAGGTAGTGAGCAACATTGCAACTCCTGGAATAACGATTGTTAGCGAGTTAACTAGAACGCCATCTTGACCCGTCTGGTAGCGCAGATTGATTAGGCCAATTGCCAGTAGTAAATAACTAGCCATGCGGTAATTGTTTAGCGCGTATTTAGAAAGGTTAGCTTTTGTCATGTTCCTATCCTACAAATATTAAAGGGGCGCCGGTTTCCCGACGCCCCTTTAACTTTAACTATTTATCAGACGATTAGTGATCGTCCTTCATACCTTCAGCGTGTGACTTCATGCGAGCGATCTTCAAAATTGTTAGACCGAATACGCACTTTGCCAAGATGTCAGCGACTGTGTAACCAACCTGTACGCCAACGAATTGCTGGGCTGAAGCCATACCTTCGCCCATGCCAAGGATGTATGAGATTGGGTATACGCCCCATGTCGCGATCAAAAGAAGACGCAAGCGACCGATAGTTGCTGCAACTCCTTCTGGCTGGCGATCAAGTGACTTACCAAGCTCTACGAACAAGACATAGAGGATGTATAGGAAAGGAAGTGTTGAAAGAACACCGTATAGAACCTGTGTGTTCTGATCGTTTGAGATTTCACCTGGGTAACCAAGTGCGATCATCGCAGCTGCTGCTGGAACCAAACGAGTGATGAGTGAGCGAGAAACTTCCTTTGCAAGTGCAAGCACTGCAATTACTTCAACTAGAAGTAGAGGAACAGTTAATAGCCAGTCAACATAACGGTATGCCTCGTTAAATGCACCCTGGTCTCCTGAAACCTTAACTGCCATTCCTGTTGATGCTTCTGAGAATGAGTTAAAGATTCTCCAGTAGTGGTAGCCAGCAATGAATGTAACCATTGATGACATTACGAGAGCGTTGCGGTACTTAGGAAGAACGCGTGACTGTGACACGAGTGTGTAAACAGTGCATGCAAGCATAGAAACTAGTCCAAACGAGAAGATGTTATAGACGAGGTTCCATTCGTTGCTTGAGAGTTTAATCATGTAAATAAGCCTCCGTGGGGTGCTTAATACTTTAAGGACCAGGCGGCCCCTAAAGCCAGCTAAGCGCCATGAAATCCTCGAGGAACCTCATTGCACCTAACCGGTAAGTCATATTGTGTGCCTCTTGCAAGCGATTTGCACGATCTTTCGCGATATTTTTCAATCTTTTTTGCCGAAAATCGGACATTTCACGCTCATTCTGGGGCTATCACCTGCCTTGATTACCCAAATCCCACCGCCGCTACTCTTGCTCATATGCGCACCCAATTAGCCGAACTTCGCCAACATCGCGGCTTTAGCGCGCTAGCAACCTCGCGCTTTATCTCCAATGTAGGAAATGGCATCTCGCCAGTCGCGCTGGCGTTCGGGGTTTTAGCTTTGCCGGGCGCCACCGCGAAAGATTTAAGTATCGTCATGGCCGCACGTATGTTTCCGATGATCGCTCTGATGTTATTCGGTGGCGTTATAGGCGATCGTTTCAAACGGAACCGAATAGTTGGTGGTGCAGATGTTATTGGAAGTGGATTTGCCGCAGTTAGCGCGCTCTCGTTAATCGTTGGCCACTCCAGCGTTTTCTTACTTGCCTTAATGGGCGCGCTCTTTGGAATTTTAAATGCCCTGTGGTGGCCAGCGATGTCAGGCGTGCTTCCTGAGATTTTGCCGAAAGCAAAGCTGCAGCATGGCAATGCGGTTATCAGCATGACTACCAATATTGGTTATGTAATAGGTGCACTTATAGGTGGAACTTTAGTTACCGCCTTCGGTTCAGGCTGGGCGCTGCTAGTAGATGCGATCAGCTTTTTAATCGCTGGGATATTGGTATGGAATTTAGATTTACCAACGATTATTCGAGAAGCTAAAAACACTGTCTTCCAAGATCTAAAGTCAGGGTGGTTTGAATTTATCTCTCGCTCTTGGGTGGTAACGGTGGTAATCGCATTTGCCATAATTAACTTAGCTTTTGAATCTATGTTGCAAGTCTTGGGCCCGCTTAACTTTGCAGATATCGCAAGCGGTCCAAAGTTCTGGTCATTTAATTTAGCGGCGTTAACTTTAGGGATGTTAAGTGGCAGCGTAATTTCGCTTAAAGTGCACTTCCCGCGCCCACTTTTATTTGCGATGCTAGTAATCGCCGCATCTTCAATCTGGGATCTCTCACTCGCTATGAAATCACCGATCTGGGTTTCACTTATCTGCGCATTCTTCTCAGGTATGGCGATAGATATTTTTATGGTGGTTTGGAATACCTCGCTGCAGGCGCATATTCCTGAAGAGTCTTATTCGCGCGTTGTTGCCTATGACGCATTTGGTTCCTTTGGTCTCTCACCCCTAGGAATCGCAATCGCAGGTCCACTTGCACAAGCTTTCGGTGTCAGCACAATGATTTATGTGACTGGCTCAATGACCTTGTTCGCCGCGCTGGCTGCTCTGCTTGTTAAATCAGTCCGCGAGCTAAAGCCAGTAGTTAACGCGTAAGGTTGCGCTATGAAGAATGAAGAGCGCGAACGCGAGAAATTAGCGGCAGTAGCTCCCCCAAAACTACGTGGCTGGTTTCACTTAGGGGCTACCCCTGTTGTAATAATTGCGTCTCTTGTTCTCTTTATATTAAGTAAGAGTTCTTTGAAATTTGCGGTTGCCCTTTACTCGGTTAGCGCGATCATGCTCTTTAGCGTCTCTGCTATTTATCATCGCGTACCGTGGTCTCCCGAGAAGAAGAAGATTTGGCGCCGTTGGGATCATGCCAATATAAATTTACTTATCGCAGGTTCCTACACACCATTTGCAGTTGCGTTGTTGCACGGCAATGACCGGACTATTCTGCTTTCAGTTGTGTGGGTCGGAGCCTTAGCCGGAGTTGCCTTACGAGTTTTCTGGGTTAACGCACCGCGCTGGTTATATGTCGCCAACTATCTGCTTCTTGGCTGGGTCGCAATCGTGTACACACCGCAGCTATATAAAGAAGGTGGATTCTGGGTTCTGATCCCAATCATTATCGGCGGCCTCTTATATTCCGTCGGCGCCATCTTCTATGCGTTGAAAAAGCCAGGGCGAAATGCCAAGTACTTCGGCTTTCACGAGCTCTTCCATATCTTTGTGCTGGCCGCGTGGATTTCGCAATATCTGGCCGTTTCCTTCGCGATCTACCGCCAATAAATCACCCACTTTTAGAGTCAGCGCCTTTGCCCTAATCTAGGCACATGGCTGAGAAGAAGAATTTCCTAAATTGGGTCGGATTTAAAGAGAGCGAAAGCGCTGCTCCATCTTCGGTGGACCGTATTCGCGAACTTGAATCACAATTAAATGACCTGCGCTCTCGCCGCGACATAACAACGCTAAGTAAAGAAGAGTTTGAAATCTTGGCGACTGAAACTGCCATGTCGATGATTAAGTCTGCACAGAGTCGCGAAGCAAAAGCGCTATCTGCATCAGAACGTCTCGTATTGGAAGCCTCTCGTCAGGCAAGCGATGCCGTAGAAGGTGCAGAAACCAAGGCTCGTTCAATTCTCTCTGGCGCTGAAGCGCGTGGGCGTAAATATATAAATGTTGCAGAAGCCGAAGCGGCCGAAAGAGTTGCCCAAGCAGAGCGCGAAGCGCAATCTTTATTTGATGAGAAGCGTCGCGAAGCCGCAGCTTTGGCGCAGGCCGCTCGTCGCGAAGGTGAACGGATCATCACCGAAGCAACCGGTGAGGTCGCCGAATACCGCAATTGGTTAAGTGGGGTTATCTCAGAAGCGGAACGCTTGTATCGAATCCAAACGCAATCGCTGGATGCAGCGGAGCAAGCTATATCCCAGAGCCGTTCTCGTTTAGATAGCGCATACTCTCGCTTAGCCGAACTGCATAAGAGCGTCAACGATAATTTAAATTCCGATAACTCAGTTATCGATACCGGACCGAAGAAGGTTGTAAGTCAGCGCACCAAGCCCGCTCTTGCTGCTCCAGCTGCGAAGGCAGCTTCAAAAAAGGTAGTCGCAAAGAAAAAACCAGCTAAGCGTAAGTAATTAAGATGGCTACCAAGCGCGGTATCCAATACATCCCTGCCATAGACGGACTGCGTGCAATCGCAGTCATCGCAGTGATGCTCTATCACTTAGGTTTTTCTTGGATACCTGGTGGATTTCTCGGGGTTGATCTCTTCTTTGTGATATCCGGATATGTAATTACCAGATTGCTCCTTGATTCGATTCAAGAGCGCGGTGGTTTAGATCTCCGTGATTTCTATATGGCTCGTATTCGGCGATTAGTGCCGCCGCTAATTTTTATGATCGTTGTAACTTCGATCGTAGTTGGGCTTTGGGCGCCTGATACAACTAAGAAATTTTTAACCGATGCCCCATTCTCACTCTTCGGTGGTATGAATTGGTGGCTCGTTTTCAACCACCAGGATTACTTTGAAAGCAGCGGCCGGCCACCTCTTTTGCAACACACCTGGTCGCTGGCGGTAGAAGCCCAGTTCTACTTACTTTGGCCACTCATCTTGCTCGTAGTTTTAAAGTATTTAGGTAAGAAAGTTATTCCGGCAGCTGCACTAACGATCGCAGCCATATCTGGCGTTGCGCTGATGTTCGTCTCTTTTCAACTAGACGCTGCCAGCTCTTCAAAGGTTAGCCATGTTTACTTTGGAACAGATACCCACAGCATCGGACTTTTCTTAGGTTCAGCACTTGCGGTCAGTTGGATTCCACAAAACTTTCATTTACAAGTCACTCGCCGAGCACAAGATTTTATCGATGGTATCGGCGTCTTTGGATTTCTTGGAATTCTTGCAACTTTCTTACTAATTGATGAAACCAAACCGACGCTTTATAAACTGGCTTTTCCGCTTGCTGGTTTATTCGGAACTGCGATATTGATTTCAATTGTGCACCCGGCATCACGTTTTGCGCCTTTGCTTCGCAACAAAGTTTTGCTCTGGATCGGCGAGAGATCATATGCAATTTACTTATGGCACTGGGTTATCTTTCAGATTTCGCGCCCGCAAGTAGATCTCGCTGGCGCTAATTGGGCGCTCTTCTTGCTAAGAATTTTGCTAGTGCTTGCCATGGCCGATATTTCATTGCGTTTAGTTGAACTTCCGATTCGAAGTGGAGCTGTCGCTTATTGGTTTGGCGGAATGAAATATAGAACCGCTGCAATTCGCAAACGCCAGAAGTTGCTGGTTGCACTCTTTACTTCGGTAATTCTTTTAACTTCGGCAACAGTTAGCGTTGGCGCAATCATCAGGACAGATCTGAAGAACCAAGAACTTGCGCAGTTACTAAAAGACGCAGATAAGCCAGTTATCGCTCCAGAAACAGATGCCGCTAATCCGGGGCTTTGGGTGACAGGTGATTCGGTAATTCTTGGAATTCGCCATGAACTTGAATTTAGCCATCCGATCGCGCTAATAAATGCACGCGTTGGGCGGCAAGCACCTGAACTCCTAGAGGTAATGCGCCACGATGGGCCTTTAGCGCCTAATTCACCGGTGGTATTTGATCTCGGAAATAACAATGCACTTACTAGAGCTCAAGTAACTGCAATATTTGAGGCGGTCAAGGCGGCACCTTTAAGGATCGTTGTGAACACAGCCGTGCCGCGTCCATGGCGAGATGCAAATAATGTTTTGCTAAACGAGATCGCTGCAACTTATCCAAATACAGTAGTTATTAGATGGGATCAGATTTCAGAAGGTCACCCCGAATATTTCGCACCTGATGGAATTCACTTAGTCCCAGCTGGTGCTCGTGCATACGTTGCGGCAATCACCAGCCATCTATAGAAGTATTTTTCAAATAAAAATAGCCCCCACCGATTGGCGAGGGCTATTTTTAATTAATTACTTATGCATACTGGCCGGCAAATCCAAATGCCTTGGCAGTTGCAATCTGTCCATCTGAGTACACAGATGAGACGCGGAATGATGTTGAGCCATCTGCTGAACCTTTAGTTAGTTCAACCGAAAGTTGAGTAGCTGGCAACATGCCGGCCTCTTTCCATTCGCCCATTCCGGAACGAACTTCAAACTTATATCCAGTAAGTCCTGCTGTTGCAGTTGGTGCTTTCCAAGTAATTACCATTACAGATTTTGTAGCATCTTTCCAATTTCCAATGAAACGTCCAGGTGCTTCAACTGCAGCTACTGCTTCTGTGGTTGCAGATTGTGATGCTGCAGGAGTCGCCGCCTCTGACATCTCAGGAGCAGCAGATTCAGAAGCGGATGGAGTTGCAGTAGGTGCTGCGTCATCGTTATTTGATGCAGGGCGTGAGATAACTATTACTGCAAGAAGAGCGATACCGATAATTGCAGCCATCAATACGCGAGGTGAAGTGCCTTGCTTAGGCGCTGCGCTTGGCTTTGCTGGCGCTGACTTAACAGGAGCCGGTGTTGTTGAGACGTTTACGCGAGATGGGCTCTTTGCACCACCTAGCGGTACTGGTGGCACAATAATTTTGCTCGCGGAAGTAGTGTTCTTCGCCGCGGCTTTCTTTCGCGCTGGAGCTTTTTTAGCTACCTTCTTGGCAGCAGCCTTCTTTCGCGCTGGCGCTTTCTTAGTAATTTTCTTGGCAGCAGCTTTCTTTTTCGCTGGCGCTTTCTTCGCTGCCTTCTTCACAACTTTCTTGGTCGCTTTTTTGGCAGCGGTCTTCTTCTTAACTGGAGCTTTTTTCTTTACGGCCACGGTGAAACTCCTTCAGTATTGAGCGAACTCGTATAGGCAAAGTTTAGCCTAGGGAGTTGAGCAAAGTCAGGACATGAGGTGCGATAGCGCGGAGTGATTTCCCGCGATGGCTGATTGCATCTTTGGCTGCCGCGCTCATTTGTGCGCTGGAAATTTCCAGCCCATCTGGGCGAAATATTGGATCATAGCCAAATCCTTGATCGCCAATCGGGCTATGCAGAATCCAACCATCGAAGTGCGCTTCCTCAACATGGGTACGACCATCAGGTAGAGCTAGCGCTGCCACACAAGTGAAATGCGCGCTGCGTTTTTCATCGGGTACTCCAACAAGTGATTCCAAAACTTTTGCAGTATTTGCGCTGTCATCTCCATGTATTCCCGACCAGCGCGCTGAGAAAATTCCGGGATTGCCATTTAAGTAATCAACACATAAGCCGCTGTCATCGGCTATCGCAGGTATTCCAGAGGCAGCACACATTTGTCGCGCCTTTAATAACGCATTCTCTTCAAATGTTGAACCAGTCTCGTCTACATCATGCAGCTCTGGAAATTGATCAAGTCCAACTAATTCTATTTCACCAGCAGCAATATCTTCCAAGATGCGACGAAACTCTTCAATCTTGCCCTTATTGCGAGTGGCAAGAAGTAATTTGTGCGGACTCACTTAGCAAGCGCCGCTTTCTGAATTTCGCCGAGATCTACACAGCCTTTAACTGCAAGATCAAGAAGTGAGTCAAGGAGATTGCGATCAAATGGCACACCTTCAGCAGTTCCCTGTACTTCAATAAATCTGCCATCTCCGCTGCAGACCACATTCATATCAGTATCTGCTCGCACATCTTCTTCATAGCAAAGATCAAGCATCGGTACTCCACCGATAATTCCAACGGATACCGCTGCAACAGAATCGCTGAGTGGTTTGGAATCTGCCTTAATGTGTCCCTGCGCCTTTGCCCAAGTGATCGCATCAGCTAGCGCAACATAAGCACCGGTAATTGCTGCAGTGCGTGTTCCGCCATCGGCTTGTAAAACATCGCAGTCAATGACAATTGTGTTTTCGCCGAGTTCTTTCATATCAACGATCGCGCGCAGTGAGCGACCGACTAAACGTGAAATCTCTTGCGTGCGACCGCCCAGCTTTCCCTTAACGCTCTCGCGATCAGAACGGGTATGAGTTGCACGAGGCAGCATTGCATATTCGGATGTAACCCAACCGTTTCCAGAATCCTTTAACCAACGTGGCACACCTGGTGTAAATGAGGCGACACAAAGTACGCGCGTCTTTCCAAATTCAACTAGCACCGAGCCTTCGGCATGATCTAGCCACTTACGAGTGATCTTGATTTCGCGAAGTTGGTTTTCATTTCTACCGTCGTTGCGTGCCATTTATTACCGATCCCTTAATTGAGTTTAGATATGTGTTGTACAGAACCCACCTCGGGTCCCAAGAATCGTCGCGCCAGAACTTCGAAGGCGGCAGAATCACCAGTTGCTAAAAAGGTATGTGTTGCAGGGGTTTTAGATGGCGCGCGCAGCAGTGAGTTTTCAACCAGTGTGCGATAGAGATCTTTAGCGGTCTCTTCCGCACTAGAGACCAATGAAACACCGTTGCCCATTACATATGAGATAACGCCAGTTAAGAGCGGATAGTGAGTACAGCCAAGGACCAAGGTATCGACATCGGCTTGCATCATTGGCGCCAAATAATCGCGCGCGATTTTGGTGATTGCCTCCCCTGATGTTTCGCCACGTTCTACAAATTCCACAAAGAGCGGACAAGCGATCGATGTGATTTCTAATTGTGGGGCAGCTGCAAATGCATCTAGATAAGCCTTTGAATCAATTGTGGCGTTGGTGCCGATAACGCCGATTCGTCCGGTGCGAGTTGCGGCAACTGCGCGACGAACTGCAGGTTGAATAACTTCAATTACGGGAAGTGAATAACGCTCGCGCGCATCACGTAGCATCGCAGCGCTGGCGGTATTGCAAGCAATCACTAAAGCCTTTACGCCTTGGTCAACTAAATAATCTAAAGTCTCTAAGGCAAAAGTTCTAACTTCAGCAAGCGGTCTTGGGCCATAAGGACCGCGCGCGGTATCGCCGATATAAAGAGTTGACTCATTTGGTAATTGATCGAGAATTGCACGAGCAACGGTTAACCCGCCAACTCCTGAATCGAAAATCCCAATTGGTGCATAACTCACATAGGTAAGCCTACCTTGCTAATTCGGCTTGTGATTTAAGCCCAGAGGGAGCCATCTAATCCTTCGGTTGCAGCGGCTATTTCACTTCCATATATGCCAGTCGATAGATATTTCCAGCCTGCATCACAGACGATAAATGCAATATCGGCATCTTTTTTATCGCGCACGGCTTCTTCTCCCATTGCAATAGCCGCATGCAAAATTGCACCAGTTGAAATACCGGCAAAGATTCCTTCTACTTCGAGTAATTGACGCACTCGTCTTACAGAATCTTCTGCGCCAACTGAGAAGCGACGTGTTAATACAGTTGCGTCATATAGCTCGGGAATAAAACCTTCATCGATATTGCGTAGCCCGTAGACAACTTCTCCATAACGCGGTTCTGCCGCGATGATTTGTACATCTGGATTCTGTTCGCGCAAATATCTTCCGGCTCCCATCAAAGTTCCAGTTGTGCCAAGTCCTGCAACGAAGTGCGTAATAGTCGGCAGATCCTTAAAGATTTCAGGTCCGGTTCCGGAGTAATGCGCCTGAGTGTTTGCAGGATTGCCATATTGATAAAGGAAAACCCATTCTGGATTTTGTTGTGCTAACTCTTTTGCTACTCGCACAGCTTCATTAGAGCCACCTGCTGCAGGTGAGGAGATAATTTTCGCGCCCCACATCTCAAGGAGTTGGCGCCGTTCCGGCGAAGTATTTTCGGGCATCACACAAATTAATTTATAGCCGCGAACTTTTGCCGCCATTGCCAAAGAAATTCCAGTATTGCCGCTAGTTGGTTCGAGAATTGTTGCACCTGGTTTTAATTGGCCACTTGCTTCTGCGGCGTTGATCATTGATATGGCAGTGCGGTCCTTGATAGAACCAGTTGGATTGCGATCTTCCATCTTCGCCCAAAGTCGCACATTTGCGGCAGGTGAAAGTCTTGGTAGCCCGATTAATGGAGTGTTACCCACTGATGTTTCAAGTGAGTCATAGCGCGCCAAAGCTAACCGCCGGCGACAGCAGGGAGAATCGTTACTGAATCCCCATCTTTAATCTGCGCATCTAAGCCACCGAGAAAGCGCACATCTTCATCATTAATGTAAATATTTATAAAGCGGCGAAGTGAGCCATTTTCTAATAAACGATCACCGATACCAGGGTATTGCGCATCAAGATCTGAGATTAAAGCGGTAAGAGAAGCGCCAGTGGCGGCAACTGCCTTTTGATCTTTGGTAAAGGGGCGCAGAATTGTTGGGATACGAACTTCGATACTCATGTGCTTATTATGGCTAATAACTTACTTAATCGGTAATTGAAACTTCTTCTTCAGTAACAACGCCATCGATAATGCGATATGAACGAAATTCAATTGCAGGTGCAATCTCTTTGCGGCTAGAGACCAACACATAATGCGCTCCGGGTTCACCAGCGTATGCGATATCTGTGCGCGACGGATAAGCCTCGGTTTCGGTATGAGAGTGATAAATCACAACAATCTCTTCGTCAAGGTCATCTACCTCGCGATAAAGCGCGAGTAAATCTTTGGGATCAAACTCATAGAAAGTAGGTGAATGAGCAGCATTAACCATTGGTTTCATGCGAACCGGGCTACCTGATCCGATCGGCCCAAGAATTACGCCGCAACACTCATCGGGGTATTCGGCGCGCGATTGTTCGACGATGGCATCAACAAATGCGCGAGAAATAGTTAGTGACATGAGAGCTCCATCTTAACTTTCATCCATAAGGGCTTCAATTAAACCTTCTTGTAACCAACCGAGCCAGCCATAAACAATATAAACCCCACGTAGCGGATCATCGGGCGCCAGTAGCTCTAACTCATCCTGGGTGCGCTCTTGTACATTTAATCGAACGCCTAGCGCCAAACGAATATCGTTTACAGCACCCAACCAAGCATTTGCACCATCGTGATCTAAATCAATAACTCCATCTGCAGCGCTCTTCAAATACATGCGCATCGCCATGGCATGCGCTTGTTTTTTATTACGTAAAGTTGATTCGGTATATCGGCGAAACTCGGCAGAGTCTGCTTGATCTTGATAAGCATTGGGCAGCAAGCGATGCAGAACTTCATCTTCCGGTGGCGAATCATGAGTTGTAATTCCAACCATCGCCGCTAGTGGATCTTCATGGCCATGATCGATTCGTTCAGCTAGGAGTTCAATAATTTGTTCGGCTAAATTGATCAGAATCTCTCGTTCATTTTCGGCAAATTCGGCGATATAAGAATTGCTGCCGTGGCGCTTAAAGCCTTCGGATGTCATAGCGCTTGATCGCCTCGCTGCAACGTTGCCCACAGTCCGTATTCGTGAAGTCGCGCGACGTCATGTTCCATCTCTTCGCGGCTACCAGTTGAGACAACTGCTTTACCTTCGGTATGAACTTTCATCATTAACTCGTGCGCCTTTGCTTTGGAGAAACCAAAGAGCTCCATCAAAACATAAGTTACATAGGTCATTAGATTTACTGGATCATCCCAAACGATGGTGACCCATGGAGTATCGCCAGAGAAGATCGCGCGGATCTCCTCTTCGATCTTTGTATCGGTCTTTACCATCACCTGATAATGATAGAGAACTCTGGGGCTGCCACTTGCCGCCAGATTGAATCGCCTTGAACTATGACTTGGTAGCGCGCGATCGCTCGACTTTCGCCCGCGATAGCGAAGGCGAATCCACCTTGTTCGTCCGTTGTTGCAGAGGCAACGTTTTTCCAGGTACCTGCGGTGAACTTAAGGAGTGAAACTAGCGCGCCAGCGCTTCGTGGGCGAACGACACCAGAGATTGCAAATGGTGTACCTGCTTTTAGAGTTCCAGGTGCGCTAAGTGAAATTGTTTTATCAATTTGAATTGCTAACTCATTACTTACCGATTCAGCGCGCTCCCATGTTCCTTCAGTAGTTAATCGCACCGTGGTCGGCTTACCTAGCAAGATTGGCGTTGCAAATTTTCCATCAACCCCAGTATTTACCGTGCCTAGTAAGCGCCAAGTGGAGTCGCTAGCGCTTTTGCCTTCGATACGCACCGGAATCGACGCAACCGGCGATTTATCTTCCAGAGTTAATTGTCCACTTAAATTAATGGCACTGGCATAAAGTGCAGATGCTTTATCAGAAGTTAACGAACTAAAAACTTTTGCAGGAGCAATATTTAGCGCAGTCTGGCGAATCGATTCCATCGCCAGCGGCTCTTCCATGCCTAACGTCCAAGCGGTTACACCACCTAATTTATATTTCGCAACCAGTGCGCTTCTTATTAAATAGCTTTGCGCGTTCTGATACCACGTAGTACGCGTTGCAGTACATGTCGTTGAAAGCCCAGCGGCAGTTGTTCCTTCGTAAGACTTTGTATAAGTGAAGGTCGCCTCCCCCATTTTTTCATCATAAATAGGCGTTACCTGATAGCTAGCTGCCAGCGCTGCAGCATCACGCATCACAAATGTTGCAGCCTTGGCGCCAACTTTTATCGCGTTGATAAAAGGCGCCGGACAAACACCATCTACTTTAGTTACCCAATCGCGTCCGTAGCCAGCCAAGCCTACGTAAACTTTTGATGCCGGCATTATGGAAGTTGCATATGCAACAGTTTTCTCTGTCCATGTAATTGGTCCAATCGGCCCAACTTTTGCTACCGAATAGTCGTAAGTCATTATTCTTAAGCGATCGATATGTGGCGCAATTTGCGGCCAGGCGTAGACGGTGTAACCCTTTTGAACTTCTGTTGGATTGAAGTTATAAGGTGATGAAACCGAGAGCAATTTATTATTGGAATGAAGTAATGCAGATAACTCTTTTACAAAGGCGACCCAAAGTGGTGCCGTCTTGGCCCAAGTTGTATTGCCATCAACAAAAGCAAATCCTTCAAAATCTAGATCGATACCATCATAATTATTAGCCGAAACAAAGTCAGAGATAGTTTTGGCAATTGCAGTTCGGGTACCAGCGCTAGCCAATAGATTCGCCAGCTCCAATTTATCCATACCATCGGTAATTGTTGGAATGATTTGGAAACCAGCGGCTCGCATCGCCGCAAGCGGAGTCGCTATCGGAACGCTGGGATTAGCTGGTGTGTATAAATCATTTATAACCGCGGTCTTAGTTTTGCTATCTAATTTCAAGGTATACCAAAATGGCATAACTTCTTTTATTAAATCAGCGTTATTTAAAGCTGCAGGTAGCGCTGTCTTCATTCCATAATAAGGAATCCAGCCTGTCAAAATCTTGCGCGGTGGATTTGCGCTATTTCCGGCAGGCGAAGATAAGAAAGTGAAAGAACTGGCGATTAACGCCAATACGATAGTTAGCGCAGATCTATTTTTTAGGCGATTTATCTTTGATGCCGTCATAGATTTCTTTACATACTGGGCAGATCGGATATTTCTCGGGATCGCGCGAAGGGATCCATTTCTTGCCACAAAGAGCCCGAACCGCTTTACCGGTTACCGCAGATTCAACGACCTTTTCCTTCTTTACATAATGGGCGAAGCGATCATGGCCGCCATCATCATCCTGTAATTCAGGGCGGGTAAGTAGGTCGGTATCACCTTCTAAATCAGGAGAGTTCTTACGGAAAATACCCATGTCCGAAAGGATAGTGGTTGCAGGTAGAATTTGAAGATGAAGGACTTGCTACGCACCTCTGATTTATCGCGCGCTGATGTCGATTTACTGCTCGATACCGCAGCCGACTTTGCGAAGAATCCATTGCGCTCTAAAGATGCGCTGGCTAATAAGAGCGTTGCTATTTATATGACTAAGCCTTCTACTCGCACCAGACTTTCATCAGAGACGGCAGTTGCTCATCTTGGTGGAACCCCGATTTTTATTAGAGGCGATGAGCTGCAACTTGGCCGCGGCGAAACAATTGCAGATACTGCAAAGATTATTAGCGGCTATTGCGATGCGCTAATCATTCGCACCTTTGCCCAAGCAGAAGTTGATGAACTCGGTGCTAACGCATCAATTCCAGTAATCAATGCGTTAACTGATGATGATCATCCAACTCAACTTTTGGCAGATTGGTTAACAATTCGCGAAACTTTCGGTAGCGATGTATCAGGACGCAAATTTGTTTATCTCGGTGATGGAAACAATATGTCGCATGCCTGGCTAACTATGGGCGCGATCATGGGCGCACATGTTGTCGCGGCAACACCTTCTGGCAAATGGGCACCTAGCGCAGATGTAGTTGCAACGGCGCAAGCGATCGCTAAGAAAACTGGCGCAATTATTGAAGTAACCAACGATCCCGAAGCGGCCTGCAAAGATGCGAGCGCGCTCTATACAGATGTCTGGATGTCGATGGGAGATCCCGAGGCAGAGCGCGCTGAGAAAATCAAAGTGCTAGCACCGTTCGCCGTTACCGATTCCTTAATGGCCTTAACTACAAGTGATTCCATATTTATGCACTGCCTGCCTGCGCACCGCGGCGAAGAAGTTGCCGCATCTGTGATCGATGGGCCGAAATCTGTAATTTGGCGCGAGGCCTACCACCGCCGCACAACTATTCAGGCGCTGCTTTATCACCTGACCCGCGGAGAACTCGCAGGTAATTAGATCAGCAAGTAGGGTTCGTCTATGCGAGTAGCCGTCCCATTAGAGCGAAAAGAAGGTGAAAAGCGCGTTGCGCTTGTTCCCGACATCATTAATAAGTTAACCCGCCTTGGGTATGAAGTTGCTATCGAATCCGGCGCAGGTGATAACTCACAAGGAACCGACGCTGCATACACCGCAGCCGGTGCCAGCGTTGTTAAAGGCGATGTCATCGCCAGCGCAGATATAGTGCTTTCAGTACAGCCGCTAACGCCAGCTCAGATGGCTACCTTGAAAAAAGGTGCTGCCACAATCTCATTTCTTTCTACTGTAACCGCGGTTGATTCAATTGAAGCAGCGGTAAAAGCTGGAGCTACTGCATTCTCACTTGAACTTGTGCCACGTATCTCGCGCGCACAATCCATGGATGCACTTACTTCACAGGCACTTTGTGCCGGTTATCGCGCGGTACTAGTTGGTGCAGAAATGTCACCACGTTTCTTCCCTTTGTTGATGACCGCCGCAGGCACAGTTACACCAGCGCAAGTTTTGGTACTTGGTGCAGGCGTTGCCGGTTTGCAAGCTATTGCCACCGCGCGACGTTTAGGCGCAGTTGTATCGGCCTACGATGTGCGTCCATCTTCAGCTGATGAAGTTAAATCAATGGGCGCAACCTTTATCGAACTAGAACTTGAATCACTCGAAGGCGCAGGCGGTTATGCGCGCGAGATGACGGAAGAACGCGCCGCAAAACAGCGCGAGCTTTTAACTCCTTATATTGCAAAATCACATGTAGTTATTACAACTGCCGCCGTACCTGGTCGCACTGCACCACGTTTAATGACGCAAGCGATGATTGATGCGATGGAACCTGGCACTGTGATCGTTGACCTCGCTGCCGAAACTGGCGGAAACGTCGAAGGTTCAAAGCCTGGTGAAGTCGTTATTACTAGCGGAGGCGTTCGTATTTGGGGCGGTAAAGATGTACCGAGCCAACTGCCTTTCCATGCATCTAGTTTGTATTCACGTAACGTTGTAAACCTACTTACTTTGCTTACAACTCCCGCTAAAGATGGTGCACCAGTTGCGCTAAATCTAGATTTTGCAGATGAAATCATCAACGCTGCCGCGGTCACACATGCTGGCCAACGTCGCGACCCAAGTGCAGGAGGAGCCAAGTAATGGAACCAATGGCAATTCTTTCCATCTTCGTACTCGCAGTCTTTGTGGGTTTTGAAGTCGTCTCTAAAGTTTCCTCAACCCTGCACACACCTTTGATGTCTGGTGCGAACGCAATCCACGGTGTGATTTTGGTCGGTGCAATTATCGTTGCCGATCACAGCCATACCAATCTTGAACTTGGTCTATCTCTAGCTGCAATCGTGCTGGCCACAATAAATATGGTCGGCGGCTTTGTAGTTACCGATCGCATGCTGGAAATGTTTAAGGGCAAGAAGAAGGGAGCAGATCAATGAGCAGCACTTTGTATGACTTAATCGGCCTTGCCGCTGGCGTCTGCTTCATCCTCGCTCTAAAAGGTTTGTCACATCCCAAGACTGCGCGCCGTGGAAATTTAATTGGTGCACTAGGTGCAACTGTTGCAACGCTTGTTGTGTTCCTATATGTAACTAAGCCAAAAGATGGCTCACCTGCGCATTCACTGCCGTTGCATAATCTTGGTTGGATCTTGGGCGCAATCGCAGTTGGTTTAGCTATTGGCGTTCCTGCCGCGCGCAAAGTTCAGATGACCCAGATGCCACAACTGGTTGCGCTATTTAATGGTGTTGGTGGTGGCGCTGCAGCCCTTGTTGCAATCGTTGAATATTTAAACTTAGGTAAAGATGCAACTAAAGCCGAAGTAATTTTCACTGTATTTACAGTTGTAGTTGGCTGCGTATCTTTCAGCGGTTCGATCATCACCTTTATGAAGTTGCAAGAGTTGATGACTACTCGCCCTGTGGTATTTCCTGGTGGTCGCTTTGTAATCGCTGGAACGCTCGCTGCAGTCCTTGGCGTTTCAGGTTGGGTAGTTGCCGCACTTGGTACTACACCGCTATTAGTTCTCGCTGCGCTCTCGTTGCTGTTCGGTATCTTGTTTGTTTTGCCTGTTGGTGGCGCAGATGTGCCGATCGTTATCTCATTGCTTAACGCATTTACTGGTTTAACAGTTGCCGCAAGTGGTTATGTACTTAACTCAACGCTCTTGATCATCGCCGGAACACTTGTTGGCGCATCAGGCACGATCTTGACTCGCTTAATGGCAGAAGCCATGGGACGTTCGCTCTTTGGCACTTTGTTCGGAGCATTTACTGCCAAGCCACAAGATGTCGCAGCCGCTGGCGAAGAACGTCCAGTGCGTTCTGGTTCTCCAGATGACGTTGCGATTCTTCTTAACTATGCCCGTCGCGTTGTAATCGTTCCTGGTTTCGGACTTGCCGTTGCTCAAGCACAGCACACCGTGCGCGAACTTGCTGATTTGATGATTTCTAAAGGTATCGATGTGGCATATGGAATTCACCCAGTTGCCGGTCGCATGCCAGGACATATGAACGTGCTTCTTGCTGAAGCAAATGTTCCTTATGATCAATTAGCCGAGATGGATGAAGTAAATCCAACTTTTGGTCAGACCGATGTTGCCATCGTTATCGGTGCCAATGACGTGGTGAACCCAGCTGCGAAGACAACACCAGGATGTCCAATTTATGGAATGCCAATTTTGGAAGTATCTAACGCCGCAAATGTTATTTTCTTGAAGCGTTCCATGCGCCCAGGTTTTGCTGGTATCGAGAACGAATTGCTTTATGATCCAAAGACGATGTTGCTCTTTGGTGATGCCAAGGCATCGTTAACTAAAGTTGTAAGCGCTCTTAAAGCTTTGTAATTAAGAGCTAGCCAACCATTTCGGTATCACGCACTTTAGATTTATCGTGCGTGCACTTGGTGTTTGCGGGTAGTTCGTTGCAAGGATCACATAGCAAAATCAATTCGTGACAAGTCTTGGTGCGACAGTTGCGAAAGATCTTGCTTGGGGCTTGGCAGATTTCGCATTCACCAATGACCTTAGTTTTCGTTGAGAAATCCACCGCCATTCGGGCATCGAAGGTATAGAGCGAACCTTCCCAAAGGCCATCATCGCCATATTTCTCACCGTATTTAACGATGCCGCCATCGATTTGATAAACCTCTTTAAAGCCGCGATTCTTCATTACAACTGACAAAATTTCGCAACGGATTCCGCCTGTGCAATATGTAACGACTGGCTTTTCCTTTAAATGGTCGTATTTTCCGCTCTCAATTTCACGGACAAAATCTCGTGAAGTGTCGACATCAGGAACGATGGCATTTTTAAACTTGCCGATCTTGGCTTCATTTTGATTGCGGCCATCAAAGAAGACCACATCATCGCCACGTGATTCAACTAGCTCGTGAACTTGTTCAGGGCGCAAATGAGTTCCGCCACCGATTACGCCATTTTCATCAACTTTTATTTCATCCGGATTATCAAATGCTACGAGCTCTTTTTTAACTGCGATATAAAGTTTTGGGAATTCATTTCCGGTGCCTTGTGACCATTTAAAGGCGATCTTCTTAAAGCCGGGATACTTCTTGGTGTTCTTCACATATTTACGTAGATCATCGATATCGCCACCGACCGTGCCATTAATACCAGTCGGAGAAATCAAAATGCGGCCCTTTAGATTTAAAGTTTCACAGAGAGTTTTCTGCCAGAGCTGAACCGCGACGGGATCGCTTATGGGTGTGAAGCCATAATAGAGAAGGACTTTCTGCGGGTTCATAAGCGCATTCTATCCACCAAGCAATCGGCTTAAAACATGCGGAAAATATCTACCGGCGACTGAAAAGATAACTACACAGTCGCCTCATAGACATTTTCCGCCTTACTTTAGGTCGCAGAATCGCCTCATGGACTTATTGCGCCCTACACGCAGCAGTGGAAAATAATTGATCGCGGAAGGGTGCTTATTCGCTAGTTTTCCTGTAATTCAGTTGGAGCGTTGTGAACGTCGAGAATGTCCGCAGCCTTTACATCGCCGCCCAATTTTCCGGTGCGGTTCAGTGGGCGCTTGGCATCTTCCTTGTAAATCGCAGGAATTGAACCAAGCAAACCTTTCTGAAAATCTTCAAAAGCTTGCAGAACTTCAGCCTTGGTATTCATTACAAATGGACCCATCCAAGCAACAGGTTCTTTAATTGGTTGGCCACCAAGGATAAATAGTTCCAGGTTTGGTGAACGAGTTTCCTGTTGATTGGCTGCGCGAATTACGATGCTATCGCCATCTCCGAAAACAGTTAGCTGACCCATTTGAATTGGGCGAGCTTCTTCTCCCGCAAAACCGTGACCAGCAATCGCATAAACAAGTGCGTTGTAATCCTTGCGCCAAGGAAGACGTAGTTCGGCACCAGGAGCGACAGTTGCGTGAATTAAAGTAATTGGAGTTTGTGTAGATCCCGGACCAACATGTCCATCTAATTCACCGGCGATTATGCGAATTAGTGATCCACCATCTGCGCTAGATAAAAGTGCAACATCATTTGCGCGCACATCTTGATAGGCAGGCGGTAACCATTTCTTTGCCGCTGGCAGATTTACCCAAAGCTGGAATCCATGAAATAAACCACCGCTCATTACCAAATGCTCTGGTGGAGTTTCAATGTGCAAGATTCCGCCACCGGCAGTCATCCATTGTGTATCGCCATTAGAAATTGTTCCACCGCCGCCATTGCTATCTTTATGATCAAAAATTCCATCAATAATGTATGTAACTGTTTCAAATCCGCGATGTGGATGCCAAGGAGTTCCCTTAGGTTCACCTGGTGCATATTCAACTTCGCCCATTTGATCTAAGTGAATAAATGGATCAAGCTCTGCTAAATCAACTCCGGCAAATGCGCGACGAACTGGAAAGCCTTCACCTTCGAAACCTTGCGGAGCAGTTGTAATGCTCTTTACGCGACGAGCGCGCGAATTCGGCGCATCGCTAACGCGAGGAAGTACGGTGATATCACTTACGGTAACTGCTGGCATTTTTACTCCTTGTTCGTATGCGTAACTTTAGTTGAACTTTCAACTACCTGCAACTTAAAGTTATATTCAGATAATTGTGGATAAACGCACTTTTCTTCAAATTTATGTCAGTTGGCGGCAGCAATATTGCGCTTATGACAACGGCACTTCGCATAAGCGACGAAGAATCAACCTTCTTAGCCCCAGCGATCGCCGATCTATTAAGCGCAATGCCTGGGATCGCAACGCTCTCTGCCCTTGTTGCGATCAACCCGCAAGAACTAACACCTGCCGATCGCATTGATTACTTAACTGCCCTAGAACGCCAGACCGGTTGGCTGCAAGCGCTAATGCAACGTGCAATTGTCGCTGTTGCAGGGTGCGATTCGAGCAAACCCAATGGAACTGATCCATTCTTCGGCGTCGATGATGCCGAACGCGAAGATATTTCAACAGCTCTGCGCCTTGCTCCAACTACTGCACAATCGCGAATAGATGTGGCCCGAACTCTTGTTAATCACTTACCTAATACTTGTTCCGCTTTAGCAACTGGCGAAATCTCTCCCGCACACGCAACTGTTATTGCCAAGGAAACAGCCGCCGCAATTCGCGATGGGTTATCTGAATCCGCGATCTTCGAGATCGAGCAGCGCGCTATTGCCCATGCCGAATTCCATACTCCAGGACAAGTTGCCAATCAAGTTCGTACCTCTATCGCGCGCATTGCGCCAGAGACATTCGAAGATACCGTCGCGCGGGCACGAGATACCCGCAAAGTTAGTTGCTACACCGAAAGCGATGGCATCTCAACAATCGTTGCAATTCTGCCGGCAGCTGATGCACAAATCGTCATGAATTCAATCGAAAGTTTCATTCGGGCTGCTGCTTCAGAAATTGAACCTGAGGCAGATGCAGATCCAAGAAGTGCGGATATGAAACGAGCTGATGCCTTAACTGCGATTGCCAGCGCCTACCTTTCTACTGCTGCCGATTCTGTTACTCCTCATCGCCGTCCCATCTCAGTAAATGTAACTATTGATCTACCGACACTTTTAGGCTTGGCTGAAAATCCAGGACAGCTGGCAGGTTACGGCGCGATTCCCGCTTCGGTTGCGCGTGAACTCGCAGCTGATGGAAAATGGAAGCGATTTATTACTGATCCCCAAACTGGAAATTTATTAGATTATGGAAGGCAGAGTTACGAACCACCACAAGCCTTAATAGATTTCTTAATCGCTCGAGATCGCACCTGTCGCTTCCCTGGTTGTCGAAGATCAGCGGCGTTATCCGATCTTGATCATGCCCAAAGTTGGGAGACTGGCGGGCGAACTTCTCCGGATAATTTAGGTGCGCTCTGTCGCCGACACCATCGCCTTAAAACTCACGATGGTTGGAAAATAGAGAGCCGCCCAGATGGTTCTTGCACATGGACATCACCGCTTGGGAAAGTTTATTTGACTCCAGCGCGTCCGATTGGCGATTCAATTTAACTCCATAGAGTGATTGCACTAGTCCATACTTAGCGCATGATCTGGTGGCCAAGTGAGATTCCTACTCTGCAATATGGCAGATATACCTTGCGTCCGCCCGTGGATTCTGATGTAACTTCAATATTTGAAGCTTGCCAGGATCCGCTTATTCCAAGATTTACAACAGTTCCCGCCAATTACACAATGGCGCACGCCCTGGATTATGTGCAGCGCGTGCCGGCATCAATTGAGCTGCAGCGCGAACTCCCCTTTGTAATTGAATTTGGGGTGGGCGATGAGAAAGAGTTCGCCGGCGTAATCTCGCTCCACACGATAAGTATCGATAACCACCGCGCCGAAATTGGATACTGGATGCATAAACCAATGCGAGGAAAAGGTATTGGAACTATGGCTACAAAGATGATCACTGGCTACGGTTTTGATACTTTGGGATTTAAGCGAATTGAGGCTGCAGTTGATTTGGATAACATCGCTTCTCAGAAACTTTTAACCTCAGCTGGTTATCAGCGTGAAGGCATACTGCAGCAAAGAGTTACGCGCTCAAATGGCGATCAGATAGATATGGTCATGCTCGCAGCCATTAACCAAAGCTGGAAAAGGTTAGACTGAAGGTATGTACTCGTTAGCAGTCTTGATTGTGATCCTGATGGGGATATCTTTTCTATCAGGTCCTCTTGGATTGATTCTTACTAGCAAATCGGTTTGGACCTTTTCAAAACGCAGCAAAGCGATTTGGGTTATCCGTAGATTAATCGTGGCAATAATTGCGCCAGCTGGAATATCTGTTTCTCTAATGTTTATTCTCAATCAGGTTCCTTTAGTGCCAAAGCTGCTAGCACTTGCTGGATTTGGGCTAAATGTGGCCGCACTAAAGCGAGAGTTCTTTAGAAATAAAGCATGGCCATCGTTTTTCCGACCAGGATATAAAGATCCAAATGGACCGGCAGGGCAGAGTTAAATAAGTGGAGGTGCCGGGAATCGAACCCGGGTCCTTCGGAATTAAAACAGGGCTTCTACGGGCGTAGTGTGGCTATCGTTTTCTCAGTTCCGAATCTCTTGCACACAAGTATTCGACAAACTCATTTGCGAAACTGTTCTCCGGTTGTGTTCGCAACGCCACTACCGTGAAGAGCCTTCTGTCGGCGCTAGATCCCAGATCGAAGGCGAGTCTGGGCTAACGGATCACAGAGCTTGCTTAGGCAGCAAGAGTGAGATCATCGGCAGTTGTACTGACGATTATTTTTTGCACAGGTTATTGGTTAACGAGATCATCCTGGCTTCCTCGGCCCGCTTCCCCTGACTCAACAACCAAAGTCGAGACCGTTCACCCCCATGGGTGTGGAAAGCTATTTCCACTATTAAGTTGTGGGCTAAGTGTATCGCCGCTATCGAGTCGCGAAAAATTACGCTCAAGTGAACTCCGAAAATCGGGGATAAAGCACGATTTTCTACATTCACTTGAGCTCCACTACTAAATCGTTAAGGCGCAAACTTCGCGGTTAAGCGCAAAAGCTCCGATTTGAGATTTGTATTTCTTGAGTATTGCGAAATACGTAAATGGAAATTACTGGTCTTTGCCCGAACGACGACGGGAAATCTCACGTTCAACTTCACGGCTTGCTTGGCGTTCCATTAGTGAATCTCGCTTGTCATGGGCTTTCTTACCGCGTGCAACTGCGATTTCAATCTTGGCTTTGCCATTATTAAAGTAAAGCTGCAAAGGAATAAGAGTCACTCCGCCTTCTTTAATCTTTATATGAAGCTTTTTAATCTCTTGTAGATGCACAAGCAATTTACGTTTGCGTCTTGTTTCATGGTTTGTCCAAGTTCCTTGGGTGTATTCAGGGATATGAACACCAGCTAACCAGAGTTCGCCATTTTCAACTGTGGCATAACCATCAATCAACGATGCGCGTCCTGCACGAAGTGATTTAACTTCGGTACCAGTTAAAACAATTCCACATTCGAAGACATCTTCGATTGAATAATCATGGCGCGCTTTCTTATTCTGCGCGATGAGTTTGCGACCGACCTCTTTCACCACGGCAGCGCCTACTTAGACCTTGAGATAACGGCGCAGCGTAACAGCAGATGCGATCGTTGAAACGCCTAAGCCAGCTAGTAATAACCAAGCAGATGCGATCCAAACTTCATTCCAGCCAAAGAAATTGGTAAAGGTAAGAAGGGGTGCAACTTTTGAATCAACCACGCTCTTGAGCCCGGCCAGCAATCCAGTTGCAAAGACCCATCCGATAAGCGCCGAGAAGATTCCTTCAAGCAAGAATGGAAGTTGAATAGACCAAGAGGATGCGCCGACTAACTTCATTACGCCGGTTTCGCGACGGCGGTTAAAGGCTGCAATACGTAAGGTATTTGAAATAAGTAAGCCAGCAGTTAATACTGAGAATAGTCCAACTAATAGCGCACCATTGCGGAGCACATTTAATAATTTAAAGAACTTCTCCAAGATGCTGCGCTGATCTTGCACAATGTCTACGCCAGGACGACCCGAGAAAGCGCTAACTACAACTGCGTACTGCGTTGGATCCTTTAACTTAACTCGGAAAGATTCAGGGAGTTGATCTGCGGTTACATTCTGCGCAATCGCAGAATCTTTAAAGCGCTCTTGGAAACGTGAATAGGCTTCAGATTGTGATTCATAGAAAACGCTCTGCACAACTGGCAGCGCTTCCAGATCTGTCTTAATTCCAAGGCGTTGTTCTGGATTTACTACACCACCTGCACAGCTTGGTGATTCAGATAAAGAACCGCATAGATAGACAGATACCTCGATCTTGTCATACCAATAGTCTTTCATTGCACCGACTTGTGCGTTAGAAAGCAATCCAATTCCTAAAAGAGATAGCGAAATCGCAGTAGTAACAATGACAGCAAAGGTCATTGTTAAGTTACGGCGAAGTCCGATTCGAACTTCGCTAAGTAAAAATCCTGCGCGCATGTATTTAGCCTATCCCTTGAATCCGCTTAGCCGGTGTATCCGTAGACGCCGCGAACCTGGTCGCGAATTACATGGCCGCTATCTAACTCAATCACGCGCTTTCGCATCTGATCAACGATTCCTGAATCATGGGTAGCCATCAAAACCGTAGTTCCTTCGCGGTTAATACGGTCTAGCAGCTTCATAATTCCCACAGAAGTAGCAGGATCAAGGTTTCCAGTTGGTTCATCGGCGATGATGATCGCTGGGCGGCTCACATATGCGCGGGCAATCGCCACGCGCTGTTGTTCTCCACCAGAGATCTCATTTGGCATGCGATCGCCTTTATCTTCCAAACCAACAAGTTCTAGAACTTCCGGAACTTCGCGTTCAATCTCGCGCTTTGAATATCCGAGCACATGCAAGGTAAAGGCCACATTCTCAGCAATAGTTTTATTTTGAAGCAAACGGAAATCCTGAAATACGGTTCCGACTTGGCGACGCAGTTCTGGAACTTTATGGTTTGCCAATTGGCCAAGATCTTTTCCAGCTACATGGATGATTCCAGAAGATGGCCGCTCTTCGCGCAAGATCAAACGAAGGAAAGTCGATTTACCAGAACCAGAAAGGCCAACGAGAAATACAAACTCGCCCTTAACAATTTCCAAGCTAACCGCTTCTAGCGCGGGGCGGTCTTGACCTGAGTAAAGCTTCGTCACATTCTCAAAGCGAATCACACGAACTCCTTCGTTCTACTTTGGCGTCTCGTTCGGATACGAGGGGGAAGAGCGCCGTACTGAGGGATAGTTTAGGTATAGATCGGCCAAAAGCGCTTGATATCGGTGCAGATTGCGTCAATTCACAGGTTCGAGTACCAAATATTTACGCGTGAATTACGCTCAATGTGAAAAAAATTACTTAATTAAAATAATTTGATCTGATGAGTTAAGAAGCGCTAGAACGCCGCCAGCGAATTCCCGCTTCAATGAAATCATCGATTTCACCATTTAATACTGCAGATGTATTTCCTGTCTCATGGTTATTTCGCAGATCCTTAACCATTTGATACGGCGCCAATACATAAGAGCGCATCTGGTTACCCCAAGAGCCTGAGTTATCGCCCTTTAGCGCATTTATCTTGGCTTGTTCTTCTTGGCGCCGGCGCTCTAATAACTTTGATTGCAATACCGCCATTGCCGTTGCCTTATTTTGAATCTGGGAACGCTCGTTCTGACATGAGACAACAATTCCTGTTGGGATATGTGTCAGGCGCACAGCAGAGTCTGTTGTATTAACGCCTTGTCCCCCAGGACCTGATGAGCGATAAACATCTACGCGAATTTCTTTTTCATCAATTTCAATGTGATCGCTCTGTTCCACAACCGGCACGACTTCGACGCCTGCAAACGAAGTATGGCGACGAGATTGTGAATCAAATGGCGAGATACGCACCAAGCGATGTGTGCCTTGTTCAACTGAAATAGTTCCATACGCATATGGCGCGCTTACTCTAAAAGTAGTTGATTTGATTCCCGCTTCTTCAGCGTATGACGTTTCTAAAACATCGACTTTAAATTCATGGCGTTCGCAGTAACGCAAATACATGCGCATCAACATCTCTGCCCAGTCAGCCGCTTCCACTCCGCCTGCTTCAGAGCGAATCGTTATCAGAGCATCACGATCGTCATATTCACCATTTAGCAAAGTTGTAACTTCAAGTTCGC
This sequence comes from Actinomycetota bacterium, assembly GCA_037140155.1. Classification (GTDB taxonomy): domain Bacteria; phylum Actinomycetota; class Actinomycetes; order Nanopelagicales; family Nanopelagicaceae; genus Planktophila. Next base: position 55,603 of record JBAXFA010000002.1, on the reverse strand, counting down.
TAATTGCTTTAACTGTTGAATCCAATTCACCTTCGGCATCTGCCAAAGCAGAACCATCAGGTTCTGAACCAGCTAACTCAAATAAAATCGGCAGATCCTCAACGCGACGGCGTAAACCCTTTAGCCGCGCAATTGTGCTCTGCACCCGCGATAACTTGCTCGTTACCTTCTGCGCTGCTTCCGGGTCATCCCATAAATTCGGAACTCCAGCTGCCGCCTCAAGTTCAACCGCTTCTGCCTCAAGCTTTGGCAGATCCAAGACCTTTTCTATAGATACAAGAGTTGCGCTTATCGCAGCAATCTCGAGATCGTATTCACGGGCCATAAGGCTAAGGATAGCGAGTACTAGAAAACCCTTATACCGAAGGGTGAGAATCCGGCTTTGCGAGTATTCGTGGTTGAAACGCGCGAGGTAATAAGAACTTTATCAATCTTCAAAAGCGGAATCACAATCGGCAACTGCGCTGTCGCCGAAGTGATTAGTTGAATTCCAAATCCATCACATTGGATATCTCTAATGGCGATATCCACCAACTCAATTCTTCTCAAAGATCTCGGTCCTCTACCCCAGTCAGCCAATGCGCCCTCTGCATCACCAAGCGCCTTTGAACAGTCAATTGGAATCCCTGGATCTTTAGGTCCGACGCCTAAGATATTTCCTACCATCGTGCTTTGATCAAATTCACCCGAGTAGTAGGCATCTCGGTTTAAATTCCTTACTCCCCTTTGTGCCGCCGCCTCAGTTGCTTGAGTAAGCGAACGTTTAGCGATTGCAACTGCCGCAACATCCGTAATAACTAGCGAGGTAATAACAGAGATCAAGAAGAAAGTAAGAACAATAAGTGAGATAGAACCGCGTTCTTCGCGACGTAGACGCGCTATCAACTCCATGGCGAAAAATACTCTTGTGCAGTCGCGGTTACCGCTGGAATTTGTTTAGAAGCGCTGAAGTGGATAGTCACCTGAACTCTGCCATTTGGCGAATGGCAAGGGTTATTGCTGCACTCCAATCCAATTGCCATGCGCTCAAATTGTTCTGCACTAAGCCCAAGTTTCTCGCCGGCAACCCTAATCACGTTATTCATATCCTCTTCTGCGCTTAATCTGTCAGCGCTCAAAACATATGCACGCGCACCCTCCCGAGCCAAAGTACGGGCGATATCTTCCTCAGCGCTTACCCCTGCAAATTGTTGGAGAAATATGATGAGCGGGATAAAGAGTGGCAAGGCTAGAGCCACAAATTCAACGCTGGCACTTCCTCGTTCACTCTTTAGCAAGGCGATCATTGTTGGCTCTCGATTACAGCAACACCAGTTACTTCACTTTGTAACTCTCTCCCTAATAAATTGCTCAATCCCGGGACTAAGAGCGGAATATTTCCTCGCTTAGATGTAACCAAAATATTTCGACTTTCCGATATGTATCGCGATGGAATTCTTAAAATTTGATCAGTATCTGCAAACGAGCCAGATATCGCTCTAGTGGAAGCCTGACTCTGTACATAGCTCTGATCAGAATTTCTAATGTAAACAGCGCTAACCAATTGGATGCTGCAGAGAAAGAGAAAAACGAGAGGAATCAGCACCATCGCACTCTCGACATTTCCTGTTTCATCTCGTAGAAATTTTCTAAACACTATCTAATGCCATTCATAGCATCTAAAGAATTCTTCAAGATACTTGTGAGGCGTGGTGCGGCAATTGTCCAAATGGCAGTTACTAGCCCAGTTGTCATCAAAACTACTAGTACCCATCCAGGCACATCGCCACGTTCCGAACTGAGAATTTGCTCTGTTTTTTCTAGCAGGCGTTTATACGATTGGCTCAATTTAATACCTATTTTTAGCGTAAACATATTCATAGATTCCTACTTTCTTATAGTTTTACACTTCATGATTTATGAAATGTAATTTATGCACCTGTAAATAAGTTGAGATTTGTTAGCGATGGCCAAAGTGCAAAGAGAATCGAGATTGGAAGAATAAGAAATACGACTGGCACCATCATCGAGATCTCAGCTTTGGCAGCTGCGCCCATAACACGATTACGCTGTACTTGTCGCGCTTCCTCAGTATGACGTTGCAGCACGTCGGCTAGAGGTGTTCCCCTTAGGGTTGCGATAATTAAAGAATCAACAAACCTGCGAATCAGAAGTGATTCGACTCCTCTGCTCATTTCATCTAAAGCAAGGTGAAAAGCCTTTCCTTCTTTAACTTGTGCAACTACAACTGCAAATTCTCTAGCTAATGATCCTGATGCGCTCGATGCAATTCGTTCCATGGCAACCAGTGGTGTCTCTCCCGCTGAGATTGCTAGTGAATACATCTCTATCACCGCAGGAAATTCGTCATCAATCAGGCGGCGTTGCTCTTTTACTTTTTTACTCAAATCTCGATCAACCCATATATATGTAGAGATTGCTAGAGCCGAACTTAGTAACAGTGCAAACACAGGTGGACGACCGGCGATCAAGACGAGTGCGAATGAAATAAATCCGAAAATTGCTGATATCGAGAGTTGTCTAGTTCTAAAAGCCTCAAAGTCTCTTGGCTGATCTTTACCAATTTCGGCTAAACGCGCTGTAGTACTTGCTCGATCTCTCGCAGATTCGATTCGGGATTTGATATCTGATTTAGGACCGGAAGCAGAGATGAGCCAAAACGCTCCGCTAGCTGCGAGAATTGTGGGAATCGCTATTGAGAGCTTCATCGTTCACCAAATACGCGCGGTAGCTCGGGTAGTTCACTTAATTTAGCCATCCAGAGATATGCAACGGCAGTCATTGCGATACCAAAAATAAGCACAAGAACTCCGGACCCGCTAGAGAAAGCGCCCGCAGTAGCTGGTTGAGTTGATAGAAGAAGTAGAAGAACCCAAGGTGCAATTGCGGAAAGATGGGCGGAGTTTTTTATCCACCCGTGTTTGACTTCGATCTCACGCCGCAGCGCAAGGTCTTGGCGTAAAAAAGTACCAACAGTTCTTAAGATCGTTAGTAGCTCCGAGCCTCCAAGTGTCTTAGAAATTGCTATAGATTCAAAAATCTGATCGCTACCAGGTTGGCTACATTCGTATTTCAAATTGCGTAAAGATTCGTTGAAATCGCCTCGAATCGCCATTGATTTTGCAAAACCATTAAATGCTGGCCTCAAGACTTCTGGACCCCTAGTTGCTAAACCAGCTAAAGATTCATTAATTGAAAGCCCGGATTGAATACCAGTAATCAAATGATCTATTACTTCTGGCCATGCTGCTTGCATAGCTTCATATCTCTTATTGTGTGATCTTTTAAATATTACGATCGATAGAGCAGTTACTAGAGTCAGGAAGGTAGTTCCGATAACGAGTGAGGAAGTCAAGATAATGACAATTAGCGCAGAAGATACGCCCAAAATTAGCGATTTGAAGTACACATTTAGGGAGTTCCATTTTTTAAATTCCATTAAACCTGCCACCAACTTTCTATTGGAATTCCAGCCGCTAGAAACTTTTCTTTATGCCCGATAGAACCAAGTCCTCGCTCGTATTCATGCCCGTTCCACCGCCATACAGTCTCAATCTCGGCGCGGTCATTTTCAAATCTTCCAGTTACGGAGGCAACTTCCTTGACACGTCGAACTCCATCGGCGCTCAGCGACATATGCACAATTAGATCTAAAGCCGATGCGACTGTTGGAGCGATAAATTTGTGAGAAATATTTTCACCAGCGAGTAGTGGCAGGGTCTGTAATTTTGTTATGGCATCCCGTGCCGAGTTTGCATGCAGAGTTCCCATTCCGGGTAAACCAGAATTAAGTGCGATCAAAAGATCCAGCGCTTCGGCTTCGCGTACCTCGCCAACGACAATTCGTGAAGGACGCATCCGGAGCGCCTCTTTTATTAACCTTCTTAAAGGAATCTCTCCATCTCCTTGAAGGTTTTCGCTTCTAGTTTGCATCGCAACTAGGTCGGGAAGAATTGGTTTCAATTCGAATACTTCTTCTATTGTTATTACTCGCTCGCTTATTGGTGTAGCTGAAACTAGAGAATTTAAAAGTGTTGTCTTCCCAGATTGAGTACCGCCGCTAACGAGAATATTTAGGCCGGCCTGCACCGAATTGGTTAAGGTTTGGGCAATATCTGCGCTCATGGAACCGCGATTTGCCAGATCTGTAATTGTTAAGTGTTGCAGTAGATGCTTTCTAATATTAACCACCCAATGTTGGGAAGTTATCTCTGGGATTGCTACGTGTAGGCGACTTCCATCCGGTAATCGAGCATCAACGAAAGGATGAGAAAGATCGAGTCGGCGTCCACTCCAGATAAGTGTGCGATCTACTAAATCTCTTACTTCGTTTGAAGTAAGAACTAGATTAGTTAATTCGCTTTTGCCACGCCTTGCAACAAAGATTCGTTGCGGCGAATTGATCCAGATTTCTTCGATCGTAGGGTCGGCGATGAAATCCGCAATGGGACCAAAGGCTACGTCTAACTCCATGGCGCGAAGTTAGGCGAAGAGCTACCTATTAAATCTGGAGGTGTGGAGTCCTGTGGATAATTTCAGAATTCGCGCCGGATGAGAATTTGATCATCCAGTCGGTTGATTAGGCTGATCGCCTCTTCGCCTTCAATATATTTAGCAAAAGCGTACGAGATCCCTGTGTTGGGCGTGCCCTCAATCGCCCAGCGAGCTACCAACCTCTCGCATAACTGGTTAGAAAGTTCTTCACCACCATTTATCAGCACCCCAAACTCAAATTGACCTAGCCGGGCCTTGCTATCTTCTAAGCGAAAAGAGTTAGTAATCAGATCGGCGAAAGAGATAATCGTTGCGCCATAAATCGGAGTATCCGATTCAAGAATCAGACGTATCGCCGTTAAATCTGCACCAGTTCTATTTGCGATAGCGATTTCTCTCCGCAAGCTTTCGTAAAAGTATGGTGGTGCCGCTAATCTCGTTAGCAAATCATGTAACCCATCGTGTTCAAAGTTCATCCTGCTACGCTCCCGCTCATGAACACCGATCCTGCCAAGCAAGCGCGTAAGCGCTCCATCGTGGCCACCCTTTTATATGTAGAGGGTGGGATCGTGTTATCCCTAGGTGTGTGGCTGGCGTTCATGGGAATTACACATGAAGATCGCGAACTGCCGCCGCTTATGGGCGTGCTGGGCTTTACAGTTCTGGGTGGCTTGGGGTTAATCGCATGTGGGCGCGCATATGCGGCAGAGAAAAATTGGGGCAGAGCGCCTGCCATCTTGGCGAATTTAATTGTCTTAGGCGTTGTGCGATATCAATTTGATGGTGGTTTTTTAATCGGTGCAATTCCGCTATTGATTTTATCTGTGCCAATTTTATATTTAGCTGTAACAATTATTCCGAACTCTTAATCAAGGGGTCGGGGGTTCGAGCCCCTCGCAACCCACTTCTTGGCCCGCCCCTGTAGGATTTTTGGTATGAAAAGAGCCCGCCTAGTCCTCGCACTCATCGCAATCGCATTCCCCCTTGGAGCCTCCAGTGCAAGCGCCGTCGATGAAACTCTCACATGCGCACAGGGTGGTATCTGCAATTTGGGCGATATCGGCCCGGGTGGTGGAGTTGTTTTCTACGTACGCAGTGAAAAGTCATTCTTCGTCTGGAAAAACGGAAACGCTGAACCTGACTTGGTTTATTCAGCAGATGGCTGGAAGTACTTAGAGGTCGCTCCAAAAAATTGGTCCGGCGGCAAGAACGATCCGCAACTGAGTTGGTGCAATGTCGATAATCCCCGCGCGTCTTGGACAAAGGAGCTGCAAGGCCGAGATTGGTACAACAAGTGGGCTCCTGGCAAAGATCAATCGGGTTTCTTTGCAAGCACAGGTTTTGGCAACACGGAAATAATTGCGAAGAATTGCAAGTCGGGAGCGGCCACTGCTGCTCGCAAATATCGCGGTGGCGGGAAAACGGATTGGTACCTACCGCGGGATACAGAGTTCAAACAACTTACTTTCTTTGCTGGCGGAAATTTCGAACCAACTAGCACCTGTTGCATTAAGGATTTCCCGAAGAAGCAAAGTGCGACCTTTGCAGCCAGCGAACATGCCGTCAACTGGGGTCGCCCATATTGGGTTTCAAGCTTCGTATTTGGAAAAAACGCCAATCAATTTCAAGGACAAGGACGCATGAGTCTGGGTTCAAATAGCCCAAGCGACTCAACTCCGTTTGTGAGGCCAATCAGAGCGTTTTAGCAGTGATGTAAGCAGTAGAAGAAGTAATGTCAGGAAGGTTGGCCCATTTTACTCTTGGAAAAGGGCACAACCCCGTCTACTACTTCTTTAAACAAACTGAGATTGTCAATGTCCTATAACTCTTAATTACCAGGGAATTACCAAGGAATAACTTGGCGATCTTCCCAAAGAACTCCAGTTACATTTTCGCTACCGCGCTGTGCAATATCGGCAGTTGCTAACCAGATCGCAGTCTCGGCACCTTCGGCTGCGCTGCGTGGTGCATCGGGTCCGCCCATATCAGTGCGCGAATGATTAGGACAGATCGCATCAACGTAGAATCCGCGAGCGCCCATTCCTGTCTCGTGCGCCAGATTTCTGACAAGTGCATTAACGCCAGCTTTGCTAATTCGATACGGGGCAAGTCCCCCTGCATTTCCTGGACCTGACATTCTTCCTAAACATGCAGAGTAAATAATTACTCGACCATCACGTGCTTCGGCCATAGCCGGAACAATTGCATTTACTAAAGTGAAGACTGAATTTAAATTAATATTCATAACGCGGTTCCATTCCGCATCTGTTGTGCGCAAAGTCTTTGACATTTTTTCGCTCATCACACCATGAGCAAGCACCAAAACTTTTGGAGTAGCTAACGTTGTCGTGATTTGCGTTGCCATATCTCGGGTCGCAACTTGATCTTCTAAATCAACTGCATGGGTGGAAATTGCTAATCCACTTTGCGTGGTTGCGAATTCACCGAGCAAACTCTCGCGAGCGCTATCCAATCGCTGCAAATCTTTTGCAATCAGCGCCAGATCAAACCCGGCAGCGGCTAATCCGCGTGCGGTTTCAAAGCCCAGACCACGGCTGCCTCCAGAGATGATCGCCAGCGGGCGAAGGCTTGAATTCATAGGCGAACTCTGCCAAGTAGTTGGCGACCTGTCGCGCCGAGATGGATGGGAGATTGTGGGCAATATCGCGCTCTCAGGGGTCTTTGCGGATTTATACCTGCCACGCTCAGCCGATAGTCTTAGGCTGCTGAACAAGCGATTTGAGAATCAGAAGGAGTTGCCAGTGTCGGCAGATTTCGGAGCCAATGATTGGCTCGTCGAAGAGATGTACGAGCGCTACCAAGCCGACCCAACTTCCGTCGAACCTTCTTGGATTGAATTCTTTAAGACATATAAACCGGGCGCCGCGTCTGCGCCAGTTACTCCAGCAACATCAGCACCAAAGGGCGGAACTCCACCAATTCCAAAAGCTGCACAAAAAGTTTCTGCTCCAGTTGCTCCAGCTCCCGTTGCACCAGTAGTTGCCGCCCCCGTTACACAAGTTGCAACGCCAACTCCTGCACAAGCACCAGTTAAGCCTGCGCCAGTTTTAATTACACCGAGCGCAGCAACTATGGAACCACTTCGTGGCGTAGCCGGTCGCGTCGTTGCATCAATGGAGGCATCGCTTTCTATTCCAACTGCAACAAGTGTTCGTGCAATTCCGGCAAAGTTAATGATCGATAACCGCACAGTTATTACAAATCATTTAAAGCGCACGCGCGGCGGAAAAGTTTCTTTCACACACATCATCGCTTACGCAATGATCAAAGCCCTGCGCGCAATGCCCGAGATGAATGCGTTCTACGGCGAAGTAGATGGCAAGCCGGCGCTTGGTACTCCTGAACATATCAACCTCGGAATTGCGATTGATTTAGCAAAGCCTGATGGATCCCGTCAGCTATTGGTTCCATCTATTAAAGGTTGTGAAGATTTAGATTTCGGACAGTTCTGGGTCGCCTATGAAGAAATTGTTAAGAAAGCCCGCGCCGGAACGCTCACCGTGGAAGATCATTCCGGAACAACAGTTTCGCTAACTAACCCCGGAACCATCGGCACAGTTCACTCAGTTCCCCGCTTGGTGCAAGGTCAAGGTTTAATTGTTGGTGTTGGTGCGATGGATTACCCAGCAGAATTCCAAGGAGCTAGCGAAGAAACCCTAGCCCGTATGGCGATCAGCAAAGTTGTAACGCTAACGAGCACATACGATCACCGCGTTATTCAAGGCGCACAATCTGGTGATTTCCTGCGCCGTCTCCACGAAATTCTGCTCGGTGGCGATGGTTTCTATGATGAAATTTTTGCAGCACTTCGCATTCCATACGAGCCAATTCGTTGGGCATCTGACTTTGAATTCTCCAAAGATGAAGAGATCAATAAAACTGCACGTGTTCAGCAGCTAATTCAGGCCTACCGCACTTACGGCCACTTGATGGCAGATACCGATCCTTTGGAATATGCACAGCGCTCACACCCCGATCTAGATGTGGTTAACCACGGTTTAACTTTGTGGGATCTCGATCGCGAATTTGCAACCGGTGGCTTTGGTGGCGAGAAGTTTATGAAACTGCGCAAGATTCTTGGCATTCTGCGCGATTCTTATTGCCGCTCTGTTGCTGTTGAATATATGTATATCTCAAGCCCTGATGAACGTCGTTGGATCCAAGAACATGTGGAAGTTGGTTTCACAAAACCAGATCACGATCAGCAATTACATATCTTGCAGAAACTAAGCGATGCTGAAGCTTTTGAATCATTCTTGCAGACCAAGTTCGTGGGACAAAAGCGTTTCTCACTAGAAGGTGGCGAATCTGTAATTCCAATCCTTGATGCAGTTATTACAGCCGCTGCCGAGAAGAAGCTAGATGAAGTTTGTATCGGTATGCCACACCGCGGTCGTTTAAATGTTTTGGCCAATATCGCCGGCAAGTCATACGGTCAGATCTTCCAAGAGTTCCAAGGACATTACAAAGAGAATGAAGTACATGGCTCCGGCGATGTGAAGTATCACTTAGGAACTGAAGGTGTATTTACCGCCGAATCTGGCGCACAAACCAAGATTTATTTAGCGGCAAATCCATCTCACTTGGAAGCGGTAAACCCAGTACTAGAAGGCATTGTTCGCGCCAAGCAAGATCTCTTAAATGTGAAAGATTTGTACTCAGTTCTGCCAATTCTTTTGCACGGTGATGCCTCATTTGCTGGCCAAGGAATTAACTTTGAAACTTTGCAGCTATCGCAGCTAAAGGGCTACCGCACCGGCGGCACTGTCCATATCGTTGTAAATAATCAGGTTGGCTTCACAACTGCGCCACATGCTTCACGATCTTCTCGTTATTCAACTGACGTCGCGAAATCCATTGAAGCCCCCGTCTTCCATGTAAATGGCGATGATCCTGAAGCTTGTGTTCGTGTAGCGAAGTTAGCCTTTGAATACCGCCAACAATTTAATAAAGATGTAGTCATCGATATGGTTTGCTACCGTCGTCGCGGCCACAACGAAGGTGATGAGCCAAGCTTCACTCAGCCGCTTATGTACAAGTTGATTGATGCCAAGCGCTCTACTCGCACCCTATATACCGAATCTCTCATCGGTCGTGGCGATATCACACCTGAAGAAGCAGAGAAGCTAGCGCGCGATTACCAAGTTCAACTCGAAGAAGTTTATGCATCGGTTGCTAATTATGAAGAAGAGCACGATCCAAACTTCCAGCCACCGATTGTCCCAAATGCCGAGGATGTTCCGACATTTATTTCTGAGGGATTAATTCGCGAAATTGCCGCAACCCAAGTTGCAATTCCAGAAGGTTTCCATGTACATCCAAAACTCTTGCCACAACTACAAAAGCGCGCAGAATCTATTAACGATGGCACCATCGATTGGTCAACTGGCGAAATGCTCGCCTTTGGTTCACTTCTAAAAGAAGGTCGCCCAATTCGTTTAGCTGGACAAGATTCTCGTCGTGGCACATTTAGCAATCGCCATGCGGTAATCGTTGATAAGGAAAATGGATCTGACTGGACGCCACTTAGCGCACTTGTTCCAGATCAAAACCAATTCTTTGTAATTGATTCACTTCTATCGGAATACGCTGCAATGGGCTTTGAATATGGATATTCCGTGGCTCGCCCGGAAGCGCTTGTCTTATGGGAAGGCCAGTTCGGAGATTTCGCCAACGGTGCCCAAACTGTGATCGATGAATTTATCTCTTCTGCTCTGCAAAAATGGGGCGAGCGTTCATCAGTTGTATTGCTTCTGCCACACGGATATGAAGGCCAAGGTCCAGATCATTCATCTGCACGTATTGAACGTTTCTTATCTCTTGCAGCCGAAAAGAATATGACGATCGCACAGCCATCAACTCCTGCCTCTTACTTCCACTTACTTCGCTTCCACGCCGCCAATCCAAAGCGACGTCCAATGATCGTATTTACGCCGAAATCAATGCTTCGCCTGCGCGCAGCAGCTTCACAAATAAGTGATTTCACATCCGGCACATTCTTACCTGTAATTGGCGATCCAACCGTTAATAACGCATCTCGTTTGATTTACTGTTCTGGCAAGATTTATCACGATCTAGTCGCCGAACGTGCTCGTCTAAATGACACCAGTACTGCAATCGTTCGCGTGGAACGTTTATATCCATTCCCAGTTGCACAAATGGAAGTTGAAGCCAAGAAGCATCCAAACGCTAACTTGCTCTGGGTTCAGGATGAACCGGCCAACCAAGGTCCTTGGCCACACGTTGCCTTGAGTACTACAGAAGTTATTGGTGGAACTGCAGTAGATGCTCGTGTGCTGCGTCGCATTTCTCGTCGCGCATCCGCATCTCCTGCAACAGGAAATCACCACTTACACGAAGAAGAGGCAAAAGCTTTGATGTATGAGGCTTTTACTCGTTAACTCTTCTTTATTCGAGTAACAACGTTTCCAACTATTTCATCTTTGCTTAAATACCCCCAGGTTCGAGAATCTGTTCCTGACTCGTTATCGCTGCGCACGTAGTAACTCTCTTGCCCTGCGTTATCTAAGGCAATCTCGGTAATGCGCTTTACATAAAAGATTCCGGGTTGGCGTTCGCGTTCGATAACTACTACATCGCCTAATCGCAGGAATAGGTACTTCTTGCCGAAGAAGCCGTAATGAACAAGGAGCCAATCCATTGGGTTATAGGTCGGCTGCATCGATGTGCCTTCAACGATTACCCGCCCAAAGATGCCAAAGATGCCCACGAGCGGTAGTCTCACACATACAGGTTTGGAAATAAAGAAAAGAAAAAGGGAGAGAAAATGAAGAACTTATTTACGCCAAAGGTAACTGTTCATGCACATTGCGATTTGCCATGTGGAGTTTACGATCCAGCACAGGCCAAGATCGAAGCGCTATCTGTAAAGGCATGCATGGAAAAGTATGCAGCTAACCCAGATGCAGATTTCCGTTCTCGCTCTGTTGCAATTAAAGAAGAGCGCTCACATCAAGTTAAAGAGCACCTCTGGGTTCTCTGGACAGATTATTTCAAGGCCCCACACTTTGAGGCATACCCACAACTTCACTCACTATTTAATGAAGCGACCAAGTTGGCAGGAGCTGCTGGTACCAAGGGAACTCAAGATGTAGCAGTTGCAGATAAGTTGATCGCCAAGATCGATGAAATCGCAGAAATCTTCTGGGCCACTAAGAAGGCTTGATTAAAGATTGAGCGGCGGTTCGCGCGAGGAAAGATACTCGCTCGACCGCCGTTTTCTCTATTCTGGCATAAGCAATATGGCGTTCGCCATCGTAAACATCGCATTCAAAGATCATAGTGCGGTCGATTACTTCAATACAGCGCGCAGTAGCACGTACTTCTGTTCCAATTCCAACAGAATCGATTAGCGAGATATCAAATTTATCTACGATCGTGGTCTCGCCATTTTCAAGTGACTCAACTAGCGCTGCAACACATGCGCTCTCCATAACGCTCATGAAGTGTCCCGGCGCCAAGATTGGTAGATCAGAAATTCCCATTGCCAAACAAGTATCACCGGGTCGAACGGTCATTACCGAAAATCCAACTGCTCCAATAATTTCTTCAGCTGTCTTCATAGCGCTCAACGTGGGTCTGTTCTATCTGAATCTCGCGATGTTCGACATTGCCAAATTCATCAATTTCTATTGAAATCTCGGTCATGCTGAATTGGGTAACCACTTCGGTTACGCCGGCGCCGCTTGCTTGTCGCAATAACTCTTCATGGATGCTGCGATGTAGATCTTCGGGGGCTTTCTCATCACAAGTGCGACGTAGAACATCCTGTAGCAAAGAATGCATCGCTTGCTCGTGCGCAACTTCTGCTTGGCACGCCAGACAATTATCTAAGTGAGTTGCAATAGCTTGCGGATTGCGCGCTTCATCGATGGCGCCTTCAATAATAAAGACGACCGAGGAGAGGACTTCAACGCATGGAATCTCTTCGATATGGCTCATCACTTCTCCCCCCGAGGTTCAGTCGAGTAACCAAGTTCTTTGGCGTAATCAGCTAACTTCTCACGCAATAATTTGCGACCGCGATGCAGACGAGACATAACAGTGCCTGCTGGAACATCGACAATATCTGCGATCTCTTTATAGGAGAAGCCTTCTACATCAGCTAAATAAACTGCGATCCGAAATTCTTCGGGTATCTCCTGCAGCGCACGTTTTATATCGCTGTCGGGCAAGTTTTCAAGAGCCTCGGCTTCGGCAGATTTTCCGAGATCGCTGGTGTGAGATTGGGCTTCTGCCAACTGCCAATCTTCAAGTTCGCCGGATGCCAATTGTGGACGGCGTTGATCTTTGCGATAGGTATTAATAAAAGTAGTTGTTAGCACGCGATATAACCACGCACGCAGGTTTGTACCTTCTTCAAATTGGTGAAATGAATTAAATGCTTTTAGATATGTATCTTGCACCAAGTCGCGGGCATCTTCTGGATTCTTGGTGTAGCGAAGAGCTGCTGCATATAGCTGGTCCATAAACACAAGGGCATCGCGCTCAAACCGAGCGTTGCGATCGGTAGCGCTTTCTAGGACTAAATCTTTCGATGCCATCTCTTAAACACTATCCCAAAGTGCTGGGAAACGCCCACTTAGGGCGCGTTAAAAGAGCGTTTGTGCATCTCCTAGTTCTATAGCTTGGATCAACTCCGCACCATTATTGGCGACCAGATTTACTTTCGAAGCCACTGGTCGAGTTACTAAACCAGCGGCCGGATCAAGAAGATCCATTAGCGAAATCAAAGTTTCTATCTCCCGGTTCTTGGGATCAAGCCAGTTATCCCAACGATCTTTCGGCATAAAGACTGGCATGCGACTATGAATAGTTGCGAGCTCGCCAACTGCTTCGCGGGTAATGATTGCAGCGCTCTGAATTTCGGTACCGTTTTCACTCTTCCAGGTACTCCAGATTCCGGCGATAGAAAGCGATTTGCCTTCGTCTTGCGAGCAAATATAGAAAGGTTGTTTCGGCGGATATTTTCCTAGCGATGTCGCCCACTCGTAATAGCCAGTTGCCGGAATTAAACAGCGAGTGGTGCGAAAGGCTTGGCGGAAAGTTGGCTTTTCATGGATTGATTCACTGCGCGCATTAATCGCATGTGACTGTGAATTGCGAGCTTCCGTAAAGTTCTTCTGCCAAGGAGCGATCATCCCCCAAGAAGCTGAATCGAGAACTCGCCCACTTTCGTTATCGCGAATTATGTAGATCTCATTTGTGGGCGCGATATTCCAATTAAGTGGCAAAGATTTATCAACGAGTGAACTATCGAGATCAAATCTTTCGATGATCTCGTCCATCCCCTGCGCTTGGGCATAACGACCGCACATAGGTAGAGAGTAGACTGCCGCTTATGCTCTGGCCCGCTCCATTTCGTGGACGCAACTCAGTCAGCGCGCGAGTAGTAATTCCGGGTTCAAAATCGGTCACTAATCGTGCGCTAATTTTGGCTGCTCAGGCGCAATCACCTTCGATATTAAAGCGCCCGCTTATCTCGCGCGATACCGAGCTAATGGTGGCAGGACTTAAGGCGATGGGCATTGTAATTTCCGAGATTGAAGTTGCTGGCGATTTAGCTTGGCAAGTAACTCCTGCAAAGTTGCGCGGTCCTGCAAAAGTCGATGTCGGTAACGCCGGAACGGTGATGCGCTTTTTACCGCCACTTTCTGCGCTGGCTCATGGCGATATCTCATTTGATGGTGACCCACGTTCTTATGAGCGCCCACTTGCACCAGTTATCGCTGCTTTAGAAGAACTTGGGATTGAGATCAAACACGATGGTCGTTATTCGCTACCGCTAGTTGTAAAAGGTAATGGCGCAATTCCTGGTGGCGCGTTAACTATCGATGCCAGCGCATCTAGCCAATTCTTATCGGCACTCCTTTTAATCGGACCAAGCGCTACAAATGGAATTACCGCAACACATAAAGGTGGCGCACTTCCATCAATGCCACATATCGATATGACAGTTCAGATGTTGCGTGACTTTGGTGCGCAGGTAAGCGTAGATAAGAGTACGCAAAGTTGGAGTGTTGCAACAGGTGAGTTAAATGGCGTTGATTTAGTAATCGAGCCAGATCTTTCCAATGCCGCACCATTCTTATCAATTGCCATGGTCTGTGGCGGATCCATAACGATCGCTGATTGGCCAAAGGCGACAACTCAACCTGGGGATCAATTGCGCGAAATACTCACCCAAATGGGTGCGCTGGTTTCATTTAAATCGGATGGTTTAACAATTACCGGTACAGATTCAATTCATGGAATTGATATTGATCTCCACGATGTCGGCGAATTAACGCCTGCTATTGCTGCACTTGCCGCCCTCGCTGATTCGCCATCACATCTGCGTGGAATTGGTCACTTGCGTTTACATGAAACCGATCGCTTAGCCGCGCTAACCCGCGAAATTAACTCACTTGGTGGCAACGTGGTTGAAGATGAAACATCACTGCGGATTACACCTGCGGGTAAATTCGGTGCTGGTTTACATGGTGGAACATTTCATACCTACGACGATCACCGTTTAGCTACCGCAGGCGCAGTGATTGGCTTAGTTGTGCCTGGCGTTGAAATAGAAAATGTTGCGACAACTCGTAAGACACTTCCTGACTTTCCTGGACTTTGGCAGAGTTTGATCTCATGACACCGCGCGAATTCGACGAGTCTGATGCTCGTATTCGCCCCGCGCGACGTACTCGCCCGCGCAGTAAAGATCGCCCCGCACATGCCGATGCGATTCAAGCCCTTGTAACAACGGTCGACCGCGGTCGCACGACGTGCATTACAAATTCAGGTGTAATTGTCACCGCAATGAAAGCACGTGAAATGGGTCCTAAATCTGTGGTTGTTGGAGATTTGGTTAATTTAGTTGGTGATGTAACTGGTACTGAAGGTTCTCTTGCCCGCATTGTTTCCATTGATCCAAGGCGCAATAGCTTAAGCCGCACCGTAGATGATGCAGCAAAGATGGGGCGAACCATCGTTGCCAATATTGATCAGCTGGTAATCGTGGTTGCAGCGGCAAACCCCGAACCACGTCGCGGGCTAATCGATCGTTTCTTAGTTTGTGCCTTCCATGAAAATATAAAGCCAATTTTACTTGTCACTAAAACTGATGTGGCTCCAGTTCCAGATTTCTTGCACGAGTACGAAACTCTAGGAGTTGAAATCGCAACAGCTGCAATAAAATCCGATAGCCGTGAAACAGATCTAGCTAAACTATTTAAGATGTTAAATGGCAAGACTTCGGTTCTAGTCGGCCATTCCGGTGTTGGTAAATCCACTTTGATTAATGCTCTTGTGCCACATGCCGATCGCGTAACCGGTGATGTAAATGATGTAACCGGGCGCGGTCGCCACACCTCATCGAGCGCTATCGCACTTCCGTTAGCAACTGATCTCTCACCATCCCAAGGTTGGATTATTGATACGCCGGGAATCCGTGCATTTGGTCTGGCACATCTAGATTCCAACCGCATAGTTGCTGCATTCGCAGATCTATACGAAGTAACCCAAAGCTGTATGCCGAATTGCTCTCATCACGAAGTTGGCTGTCGCTTAAATGAGTGGGCTGCGCCAAAAGGTGTTGTAAATAACGAACGAAGTGCGCGGGTAGCAAGCCTGCGCTCACTTCTAGAACTTAAAGATTCAAACCCGCCCGCGCTAGACTGACAACATGTCTTACACGCGAGGCAATGATTTAGCGCTGGCTTTGCGCCTTGCTGATGCCGCAGATTCAATTACCTTAGCGCGCTATCAATCTATTGATTTAATTGTTTCAACTAAGCCAGATAACACACCAGTTACTGATGCCGATAAAGCATCTGAAGAAGCGATCCGCGCCCTGTTAAAGAGCCACCGCCCAGATGATGGAATCGTGGGTGAGGAATTTGGAAACGATGCCGGTGGTGCGGATAGATATTGGGTAATTGATCCAATTGATGGCACCAAGAATTTCTTACGCGGGGTTCCAACTTGGGCAACTTTGATTGGGCTTATGGAAAAGCAGAGTGATGGAAGCGAAACCGTTGTCGTAGGAGTTGTCAGCGCACCGGCGTTATTTAGACGTTGGTATGCCAGCGAAGGAAATGGCGCCTTCGTTTCCGTAAATAAGGCAGCTCCTGAAAAGATTTCGGTTTCACAAGTATCTGAAATCAAAGATGCTTCTATTTCTTACTCTGACTTTATTGGTTGGAACGAACGCCTTGCTCCATTCCAAGAACTTATGGCGCAAGCCTGGCGCACGCGCGGCATCGGTGATTTCTGGTCACATATGTTGGTTGCCGAAGGCGCTGTCGATGTTGCAGTTGAACCATCGCTTGCGATCTGGGATATGGCTGCGCTGGACATAATTGTGCGCGAAGCA
Organism: Actinomycetota bacterium; assembly: GCA_037140155.1. Lineage (GTDB taxonomy): Bacteria > Actinomycetota > Actinomycetes > Nanopelagicales > Nanopelagicaceae > Planktophila. Next base: position 38,712 of record JBAXFA010000002.1, on the reverse strand, counting down.
GGCGGGCGATTTACAAATGTGGCAGGTATAGATGGCAGCTTAGGTGGAAGCGGACTTTCAACTAATGCGGCTATTCATCAAAAGATTGTAGATAAGTTAAATGGCCATTGAACCGCGCACCTTTTCCGTTTCGGGAATGACCTGTTCATCTTGCGTGAATTCAATTGAAAAGACCTTAAACGAGATAGATGGCGTAAGCGCCAGCGTTAACTTTGCAACTGAGACTGTGCATATATTGGCTCCACTTGAAGTTAAGAGCGCCGAGATAGTAAAGAAGATAAAGGCAGCTGGCTACAGCGCAGTTTTAGTTGAGGCAGGTTCCAGCCCAGCGCTACACAGTAAGAAATCAGGGGTTGCTCTCTTCTTCGCAATTATCTTTGCAGTGCCTGCAATTGCAATTTCTATGGTCGAGCAATGGCGTGCAAATTTAGATGCTCAAATCCTGAGCGCACTTGATGCGTTAAATATTTTGCCACCTCTATATTCGCCAACCGCATGGCTGGCGATCGGACTTACCGCTCCTCTTATCTTGATAGTTGCGCTGCCGATACATCGTGCTGCAATTCGCAATATTTTCCATCCAACGATGGATTCACTTATCTCACTTGGTTCACTTAGCGCATTTGGCTGGTCAATTTATGCAAATGCAACCGGAACCGGTGGCGTTTATACCGAAGTTGCCGCTGGTGTTCTGCTCTTTGTAATTCTGGGACGTTATCTAGAATCGCGCGCAAAGACTCGCGCCGGTAGCGCGCTATCGACGCTCTTAGCGCTCGGTGCAAAAGAAGTATTAGTTCTTCGCAACGGTCTGGAAGTAATTATTCCGATCTCAGAACTAGCCATTGGTGATGACTTTGTCGTTAAACCTGGCGCTCGTATTGCAACTGATGGCTTAGTTATCTCTGGTACTTCATCGGTTAATAACTCGATGCTTACTGGTGAATCAACTCCGATTGATGTCTCACCGGGTTCTCGCGTAATTGGTGCTTCGCTAAATAACAATGGCCGCATAATTGTGCGCGCAACTCGCATTGGAAGCGATACAGAATTAGCCCGCATCAGCGCGATGGTGGTGCAGGCACAAGGAGCCAAAGCCCCAATTCAAAAGTTGGCAGACCAGATCGCAGCTATCTTCGTTCCGGTAGTTACAGTGCTCGCAATCGCTACCTTCTTTGTTTGGTATTACATAGGAAATGACGGTGCTGGCCACTCGCTCGCGCAATCAATTCAGATCGCAATTACCGTTCTAGTAATTGCCTGTCCATGTGCACTGGGATTAGCAACACCTGTTGCGCTCTTAGTTGCTTCAGGGCGTGGTGCTTCACGTGGCATAGTTTTACGTCAACCTCGCGTTTTGGAACTTGCTCGTAAAGTCGATGTAGTCGTTCTCGATAAGACCGGAACGCTTACTACTGGAGTCATGAAAGTTCATGATGCAACTATTCCCACAAGTGCGCATAAAGTTTTGGGTGCTACTTATACATCTGCGCTAAATGAAAAAACTATCCTGTCATCTGCACTATCGCTTGAGCTTGCCAACGATCACCCTGTTGGTCAGGCAATCTCTTCACATGCTTTGGCAAATGGAGCTACGCGCCATGATGTAGTTGAGTTCACTCAAACTCCTGGCGCCGGCGTTGCCGGTCGCGTCTTACTTGGGGCAATCTCACCAGTTGTTCTGATCGGAACTCCCAAAGCAATTGCTCACAGTACAACTACCTTTGATCCAGCAATTGTCGATGCAATTACCCGCGGTGAAGAATCTGGTTATTCGATAGCAGTGCTTGCTTGGGATGGAGTTGCCATCGCAGTCTTTGCAATTGGTGATCAGGTCAAAGCTGATGCTGCTGCGACAATCTCTGCCCTAATTGATAGCGGGATTACGCCTTGGTTAGTTACGGGTGACAATGAAGAGAGCGCCGGTGCAATTGCGCGCCTAGTCGGAATCAAGGGCGAGAATGTAATTGCCCGAGCTTTACCTGAAGAGAAATTAGCGCGAGTCAACGCTCTTAAAGGCGCCGGCCACACTGTTTTGATGATCGGTGATGGAATCAATGATGCCGCAGCTTTAGCCGCAGCAGATTTAAGTATGGCGATGGGCACTGGCACAGATACAGCGATATCGAGCGCAGATATTACTTTGATGCGCCCTGAATTAATGAGCGTTGTTGATGCGCTAACACTCTCTAAACGTACTTTAAGAACTATTAAAGCAAATCTTGGTTGGGCATTTGCTTATAACATCGTTGGTTTGCCGATTGCTGCTGCAGGCCTACTGACACCGATGTATGCCGCAGGTGCAATGGCGGTTAGCTCGTTATTTGTGGTTACTAATTCTCTAAGAATCAATTAGGAATCAAGTAAGAATTACTTGAGTTTGAAGCTGGGATACTTATCTGTAACAAGTAGCAACATATAACCCTGTACGCGGTTCCAGTACGAGATTGTTCCAAGGACAATTTCGCCGGCCCATTCTGGATAGCGGCCGGTAATTGAAGTTTGTACCCAAGCGATTAAAGTCGCGCCAAGTGAGATAACTAGGTAGACGGCGCCAACAATGTAGTGAGGGATCGCTAAGAACCATTTCACCAGCGGCAGGCCACGGTTTAATTTCTTTCCACCATCTATATCCGGAAAGGTAACGGCTACCTTTGAATTTGCTTCGATTGATGGGTACTTGTCATTTAAAATTAAAAAGTACGCAGCAAGGCGAGTCGAAAGCTCAATAAGTGCATGATTGAAAGCTAAAACATAACTTGGATATTTTCCACGGAAAACAATGGCCAACAGCGCCGGGATAACAATTACTCCAGCAGCACCGATTCCTGAAGTTCCCATTCCCACATTAAAGGTAGCAACGAAGATAATGACTGGAAATGCAAGGATTCCGCGCCAGAAGACGGTGGTGCGGTTGCGATCCTTATGCTTGATCTTGATATCAGTCTTAACTTGGTTGCTCATCTGAACTCCAATAAGTGCTTCTAGTAGCGGGGGCAGGATTTGAACCTACGACCTCTGGGTTATGAGCCCAGCGAGCTACCGAGCTGCTCCACCCCGCGTCGGAACCGTCAGTCTAAAGGGTGAGCAAGCAATAGCCAAATCGCTTTACTTACGTCCTTCAGCAGCAATCGCGGCTGCAAGTGCAGCCTTTAAACGTTCTTGTGCGCGGCCATATGCTGCGAAATCTCCCTTTGCAAGTGCAGAGTTTCCATCAGCAAGTGCTTGTTTCGCATTTTGCAGAGCAGCCTTTAGATCAGCAGATGCATTATTTGTATTTGTTGATGTAGTTGGTGTGCCCGACGATGATGTTCCGGAGTTCCCACCGAATACTTGATCAAGTGCGCCCTTCAATGAACTGTCATAGCCAATTACATCTCCAAAGGAGACGAGAACTTTCTGAAGTAATGGATAGGCGGCGGTATTTGATGTTGCTTTTACATATACCGGTTGTACATAAAGTAGGCCGCCACCTACAGGAAGCGTTAACAAGTTACCCAATACAACATCTGATCCACCTTGGCGTAACAAGGAGAGTGAATTTGCAACTTCAGGTTTTGCTTCAAAGTTAGAGGCAACCTGTGAAGGACCTGCCACGTTAGTGCTACGAGGTAATTGCAATACCGAAATCTTGCCGTAATTTGGTCCGTTGTTTGAATCAACTACTGCAAATGCAGATAAGTTCTCGCGTCCACCACGTGGAACAAATGGAGTAGTTAAAGCAAATGTTGGTTTATTAGTGCCAGGCATTTCAAGCGTCATGTAATAAGGAGGTTGCGCTCCCGCATTGGCACCGAAAGTTGATGGATCGCGAGGTACGCGCCAGAAGTCTTGTCCGCCATAAAAAGCTGCTGCAGTTTGTACATGGTAAGAACTTAAAATATCGCGCTGGACGCGGAAGAGATCTTCTGGATAGCGGATGTGCTCAAGAAGTTGTGCTGACATCTTGCTCTTTGGAACCACAGTATTTGGGAAAGCCTTCATCCAGGTCTTTAGAACTGGATCTTTATCGTCCCATTGATAGAGAACAACGGTGCCGTCATAGGCGTCAACCGTGGCTTTTACAGAGTTACGGATGTAGTTGATGTTCTTATTGCTCTGCGCAGTAATTGATGTGGAATTCGTAGTTAGCGCATCTGTCGTTGCAGTCGAAAGTGAAGTTGTCTGTGAATATGGGAATCCTGCACTTGTTGTGAAGCCATCGATAATCCATTGGACTTTGCCATCAACGATCGCAGGATATGGATCTCCATCAAGTGTGAGCCAAGGTGCAACTTTGGCAACGCGTTCGCGAGGAGAACGGTTATAGAGAATCTTTGATTCTGAGTTAATCAAACTTGAGAGCACAATACGTTGTTCCTGGTATTGAATGGCAAAGAGCAACTTATTTAATAAGCCACCCATTGGTACTCCACCTTTGCCGGTGTAGGTGTAGTTCTTCTGACCATTTGCTGATGCATCATCTGGATAGTCAAATTCAACTGGTGTATCAGTCTTGGGCCCACCAATAATTGAATAATCAGGAACGTTTTCGCCGAAGTAGATACGTGGTTCAAATTTTCCAAGACCAGTTGTTGGAGGAAGATCGCCCACCAAGAAGCTTGGCTTTCCATCGGCATCAACGGTATTTCCAAAGGCAGAGACAAAACCGAAACCGTGTGTGTAAACGAGATGATCGTTAATCCAGTTACGGCTCGGGTTGCCATTTACATTTAGTTCGCGTACGGCAACGACTGCATCGCGTTGGACGCCATTTACAGTGTAGCGATCGATATCGAGTGATTCTGGGAAGGTGTAATAAGGCTTAATTTGTTGCAACTGGCGGAAAGTTGCAGATAAAACATTGGGATCCATTAAGCGTATATTTGCAATTGTTGCTGCGTCGGTTGCCAATTGGCCAGAATTTGTCGCGACAGTTGCCTGGTAATCCTTTACCTCAACATTGGTTAAGCCATATGCAGCGCGAGTTGAGTCGATATTACGCTGGATAAATGGGGCTTCCTTAGAAGATTCAGATGGCTTAACTTGAAATTGTTGAACCGCTCCTGGATAGATTCCCGCAATAAGAACTGAAGCACCAACCATTAGCGCGGTGCCGGCTGCTGGCAAGAGCCAAGATTTGCGAACGATATTTGCAAAGAATAAAAGTGAACAGATGACTGCAATCGCAGCCAAGATCGACTTTGCAGGAAGAGTTGCGTTTACATCGGTATAAGTAAGTCCAGTAATTAATCGGCTTTCTTTTAGCGCCAAGGCATAACGGTCGAACCAATATGCAACAGCCTTCATCAGAACAATTAAGCCAAGTAGAACAGATAGCTGCACACGTGCTGCAACCGATGTGCGATCCGAGCGAAGCTGTGGACGAATACCACCGTAGATGTAATGAACTGCCACGCTGGCCAAAGTCGCCAAAATTAAAGTTGAGATAGCCCAACCGATAAGTGTTTGCAAGAATGGCAGGCGGAAAGCGAAGAATGAAATATCCATTCCAAATTGCGGATCTTTAACTCCGAAATCAGTTGAGTTCTTAAAGAGTAACCATGAGCTCCAGAGTTGAATTCCGGTGGTTCCACCAAAGTAGAAGAGAACTACTGAAATACCCGCAAAGAATAATCTACGAATCGGATCGATTGTTGAACGGTAACGTTCTAAATTATCCGATTCCATCGCCATTGAAACATCGAAAGGACGGCGGCGATAAGCCAAGAAGATATTTATAGAAATTATTGATGATGTAATGAGTCCGGCGACGATAAAGAGCACAATCTTAGTTGTGAGAACTGTCGTCCAAACGCTGGTGAAGCCGACTGATTTAAACCAGAGCCAATCAACATAGACACCGCTGAGGGCAACTAGAGCTCCAGCTAGTACCGCCAAAATTATTAGCGTTAGGGCTAGTGGACTTGGTTTTTTCATCATGCTCCTAAGTTAGCGCAACCGCGCGGGGCTGCCGAATTGAGCGCAGTAATCGCCTCTTTTAGCGTACTTACTGCAGCAATTTTTATACCTTTTGGAATAGTTGCAACGCCAGGTGCAAGATCTTTGCAATTTCTCGCTGGCACCAGAATCAAAGTAGCCCCTGCCTTACGGGCGGCCAAAATCTTTTCAGCCACCCCACCTATTGCACCCACATTGCCGCCTTCATCAATTGTTCCTGTTGATGCAACGCTACGACCGTGCAAAATATTCTCGGGAGTCAGCAGTTCCACAATTCCTAAAGCAAAGGCCAGACCTCCGCTGGGACCACCTGTCTTGGCAAGTGAAATTGCAATATCGCTAGGATTTGCGTCAAGCTGCAAATAATTTAGCGCGGCGGTTTTCGCACTTAATTGCGAGTCAACCATTTCGGTTTTAGCGATCGCTTTCTCGGTTGCTGCACTTGCGCCATCTCTATAGAACAACGAACGCGGCATAACCGCATAATCGCTACGTGCCCATGAGTAAATTAATTCGGCGCCAGTCACATATGCATCAGGATTGGTAATCAATATTGAGAGTAGATAAATATGCCCATCTGATTTATAGAATTTTAAAGTTGCAGGTGCACTCGATGCTGGAGTAATTACTTTGGTAAGAACATCTTGGGCATGGCCTGGCGTTAGGACTACAAAGGGCAGTGGGGCAAATAGGGCAAGGCCGAAAAATAGAGTTAAGAGATAAGTGACTAGGCGAGGAAGCCGGTTATGGCGCATCGCTCGGATTGATCTCATCCTCGCTAGCGATAGTTATCTCGGCATCGCGGAAAGAGTCTTGAAAACGTTGGAACTGGCCAACCGAACGCGTGGTCTCAGATTCAAATTTCGATTTAAATTGGGTAACCCAAACCACATAGCCTAAAGCGCCAAGCAGGCCCGCCAAAGGGATAACCCACCAGATCAGAGCGGTAAATGCATTGGACATGTTAGATAGCCTATCTCTTGCGGGAAGAAATCTCGCATCGGTGGTGTTTATACGAATACTGCTCGATTTAAATACAAATTAGTGATTGGGGACCTTCATGGCTGGATTTGGTTTTATCCCAGATGACTCCAACGATCCCGAAAATAACCGCCCTGATTTTGAAGCGATGATGCGCCAGATGCAAGAGCAGATGAAGGCGCAATTTGAACAGCTCGGAATTAACCCAATCGGATTTGTTAACCCCTTCACAACTCTCTTTTCGCAGGCCACAACTGGCGGCGAAAAAGGTAAAGAAGAAACTCTCTCAATTTCCACCGCACGTGATACCGCTAAGAAATTTGTAACTGCCCAAGGTTTGAAACCAATAACCACCAAAGAGTTAGCAGTTGTCGAGAGCGCATTTCAAATTTCTGAAGTTTGGCTCGATGAAGCTCTCTCTTTTCCGGCGACAAATATCGCACCGACTTCGGCAACCCGTCTGGATTGGGTTGACCAGACGATGGCCGGTTGGCACAAGACGATAGAGCCGTTGGCAGCTGGCTTATCAGGTGCAATCTCTAACTTACTTGACCAGGCGATGAACGCGCAGGCGGGTGAGCCTTCCGAAGGTCAACCACCGATAGAGATGATCACCATGATGCTGCGCTCATTTATCGGCACAATGATCGCAACTCAATTGGGCCAATCGATCGGCACGCTGGCAACCTCAGTCACCGGAGCACATGATGTGGGCCTATCTCTCTTAGATCCGGCCCACCCAGTGGTAGTCCCAGAAAACATTGAGAATTGGGCCAATGAGTTAGAGATTCCTAAGTCTGAAGTCTTTATTTATCACGCACTTCGGGAAGGCGCAGTAGCTCGCCTCTTCGCAAATAACCCATGGCTAGTTTCATATATTCAAAGCGCAGTTGTCGAATATGGCAAAGGTATTCATATAGATATTGATGCTATTCAACGCCAAGCCCAAAGCGCCTTTGAAAGCATGCAAGAAAACATGCAAGAGAATATGCAAGAGAATGTGAACTTTGCTTTGGAAAACGGAATCTTCACACCCGAGGAATCACCAGCTCAGAAAATTGCACTTGCTAAATTAGAAACAGTTTTGGCGTTAATTGATGGCTGGACGGATGAAGTAACCGCACTTGCCGCAGGCGATCGTTTACCTGCAATCGAGCAACTAAGGGAAACCCTGCGTCGACGTCGCGCATCTGCAGCACCTGCACAACAATTATTTTCTTCAATGCTCGGATTACAGGTATCGCCAAAGTTAACTCGTGAAGCGAGCGCATTCTGGAAGAAGATCCGTGAAGTTAAATCGATCGCCGAACGCGATCAGATCTGGAGCGGGTTGCTGCCAACTGCTGAAGATTTACTCGATCCTGAGAAATTCTTGAACAGCACGTCGATTCCCGATGATTTATCTGGGTTGATTTAGATTCCTAAAAATTCTGGGAATAAAAAGCGAAGTCCCCGGCCGCTAATTTGATTTATCTGCCTTCCCCTTGCAGATAGATCAAACAGTTATCCGAGGACTTCGTAAGCGAAACTTATGACCAAAACTGCCTAGAATCAAATGATTAGGGATTTGACACACCTGTAATTTCCAATGTAATGGAAAAGTATTTCCCGCTAAATCTCTCAACACGCACTTTAGATATTGTCGATATAAATCTGATTTGCGATTTCGGAGAGTACTTTTGATCTATGGCCCAAGATGATTCTGATGGCGATCTAACCCTGCCTGGTATTTCAGAAGGCGAGATTATTGTGATTCGTTCGGCTAGACGAAAGCGAAATATCTCGGCTTATCGCCAAGGTGGAAGGATCATCGTTTCGATTCCGGCGCGGATGAGTAAGGCTGATGAGCACGCCATCGTCCCTGAAATGATCGCCAAGATCCGTAACCAAGAATCTGCCCGAACACCTAGCGAAGAGCTATTGCTGCAGCGCACAGACGAACTACTGGCATCCCTAGCCCCAGAAATCACCGCAAGGCCGGCATCTATCAATTGGCGCCCAATGCGCGAGCGCTGGGGCTCTTGCACCAGCGTCGATCGCACTATCCGCATCTCAGATCGGCTAAAACTGGCTCCAGATTACGCACTTGATTACGTCCTCTTCCATGAAGCGATCCACCTGCAGCACTTTGACCACGGCCCCGAGTTCACCGAGGTTCTGGGGCGTTTCGAAGGGGCAGAGCTAGCTAGCGCCTACCTCGATGGATATGAGGCGGCAGAACGCGCCATGGCTGAGCCTGTTGAGCTAAAAAAACTACGCACAAATATGGGTTAGATCAGCGTATTTGAGCGTGGCGAGGGGTATCGTCAGGCTTGCACGCATGGGCGCTCAGAGTCCAAGCGGCGATTGGAGGCAATTATGACAGCAGAGACATACAAGGGTGACGCTTACTGCGTTAAGTGCAAAGCGAAGCGTGACTTCGAAGGCACTGTGAAGATCTCCGAGTCTGGTCGTCGCATGGCACAGGGCATCTGCCCAGTATGTGGCACCAAGGTCAATAGAATTCTTGGCAAAGCTCAGTAACTCACTCAATAAGTCTTAAAGACTTTAAGAAATTCGCCCCGTCGTTCATCACACGTTGATGAGCACGGGGCGAATTTATTTTTAAACTCTGCGTATATCTTTTCACGTGCGACTGGAGCTCACACACAGGCCGGTAAACGCTAGGTGCTCGTCTTAGCCAATCCTTCGCCAATGAATACAACACAGATAAGCACGACACAGATTAAGGCTGGGATCAGCCTCTATCGCGGCACGCGTCAAGGTGAATATTTCATAGGCACACACCGCGTGCGGATCGCCCTTTACTCAGATCTTGCGCCAGGGATCTTTGGCGCGCTCAAGGCTGGATTGAGCACAGCCGAAATTGCCGCTACATATTCACTCGATGCCTACGTGCTAGATGGATTAATCCAAGAGTTAAGTGCTTGCGAATTTCTTGAAACCCAAACCAGCACGATTCAAATTTCTGAAAGATTTATCTCCAATATTGCAGAGCGCGCTGCCAAAGCTGGTGATCACAGTAAAGATGCTTCCTATTCACAAATTAAAAAACGCGCTACACCTGAGTTAACTGTGACACGTTGGTTACCAGGTGTCTGCGATTCCGGAGTTTCTAAGGTGAGCGCTCGCCAAAGTTCGCACGTGGAAATTTCTGGAAACTCACGCGCAGCACAACATCTATATGCAACGTTGCTGGCCAGCGGTGTAATACATACCCAATTTGCTCCATCATTTCGTCGCGGAGCTGAGACTGTTACCGAAGCAGATTTAATAGGCGGCTATATAAATGCAACCGATATCGGACAAGTATTTACCGAAATTAGTAGCGAAAAATCGAAATCATTAGCGCTCTTTCCACTTCCTAAATTGGAAAGTGCTGAAGAGTTGCCGGCTGGCTTTGCTGAAAAAATCATTAAAATCCACTTTGGAGAAATTGATCCGGCAATCCTCGGGCTCTGGATGGCATCTGGCCAAGAACATTTGATTGTTAGCAAAATTAACGGCGGCTATTTAAATATCTCACCAATTGTGAAACCAGGACAGGGTCCATGTAGCCGTTGCTGCGAACTAACTATCGCGGATCAAAGCGGTGCCACAATTTTGGAAGCTGCCACAGTGAGAGATGAGTTACCTGTGGCGGGAGCGAATTATCTAGCCGGGTTATTAGCCGGCCAACTTCTCAACTTTATTGATACCGGAAGTTGCACCTTGTCACGTGAGGCGATATCTATCGACTTACTGGATCTCTGTAATACAAAACACATAGCCATCGGGCGCCATCCGATGTGCGGCTGCAGTTGGCGATAGTTTTCAATTAGCGCAACAGCAAATTCTTCTGAACAATAGGCGCATGGCTAAGAAAGAGATTAGTAAGAAAGATACTCGGGAGACGGAGATCCCGAGCTCTACCGCCGTTCGTTCGGCGAAGATGGTCTCTATCCCGGTTGGTCTGGCCGGTCGGGGCGTGCTTGGTTTAGGCAGACAACTTGTCGGCCAATCATCATCACTTGTTGTTGCAGATATCCAAGAGAAGACAGCCGAGCAACTCTTTAAAGTTTTGGGCGAGCTAAAAGGCGGTGCCATGAAATTTGGCCAAGCCCTTTCGGTATTTGAAGCAGCGCTTCCGGAAAATATTGCCAAGCCTTATCGCGAAACGCTAACTAAGTTGCAAGAATCAGCACCGCCTCTTCCAACTCGCGTAGTTCATAAAGTACTTGCCAAAGAACTTGGTGAAGATTGGCGCGATAACTTCACATCTTTTGAAGATAAACCAACTGCGTCTGCATCGATCGGACAAGTCCACAAAGGTATTTGGAAAGATGGCCGCGCCGTTGCGGTGAAGATTCAATATCCCGGGGCCGCAGAAGCGCTTATTTCAGATTTAAATCAGATCCAACGCTTTGCCAAAATTTTCCAATTGGTGCTTCCTGGATTAGATATGAAACCTTTACTTGAGGAACTTCGTGCGCGCATCATCGAAGAAGTCGATTACAAATATGAAGCCGAAGCCCAAGAGGCATGCTGGCGCGCATACGAAAATGATCCTGATGTTGCGATTCCGAAAGTTGTTATGTCATCAGATAAAGTTTTAGTTTCGGAATGGTTGGAAGGAACTCCACTTTCTAAGATCATCGCCGAAGGCACACAAGAGCAGCGCAATAACGCCGGTATGCGCCTGGCCCGTTTCCACTTCACCTGCCCCGAGCGCGCCGGTTTATTGCATGCCGATCCGCATCCGGGAAACTTCCGCTTACTTGCCGATGGCCGCATCGGTGTTCTTGATTTCGGTGCCTGCAACCGTCTGCCCAATGGTTTTCCTGAGCCATTTAAAAACCTTTTAAAGCATGCGCTAGATGATGATGCGCAAGCTTTATATGACGGATTTAAGAAAGATGGATTTATTCTGGCTGAAGTAGATGTTGATCCAGCACTCGTTTTAGATTTCTTAGTGCCACTAGTTGAACCGCTGCGCACCGAGACCTTTAAATACTCGCGCGAATGGCTGCGCGATCAAAGCGCCCGTGTTGGTGATCCCCGCAATCCAACCGCAAAAATCGGCTTCCAACTTAACTTGCCTGCCGAATATGTCTTGATCCACCGCGTTACCTTGGGAACAACTGGAATCTTCTGCCAGTTAGAAGCGGAAGGAAAGTTCCGCGATGAAGCGCTCTCTTGGTTCCCCGAGATCGCGCCCGCTAACGCTTAATCACATTTAATTGCGATGTATATGTAATACGCAATGGTCATAGGTAAATTGTACTTTCGACACTACTTCTTTTTGTAACCTGAAGGACAAACTGGCTTTATGGCAGTTATCTTCTTGGATAATTTACCCTTCACGCAAGTTATGGTTATTTTCTTCTCTGAAATTGACGTGCCAACCATCGCTTGACCATCTGACCAATCATCTGAGAATTTCATAGTCGACTTCTCGATAGACCCAGAATCGGAGGCTCGCTTTGCAACGATTTTTGGTGAAGAGAAGTGGAAGCCAGTAACGGAAATGTCTATGACTCCATTTTTCATTGAAACTACAGAGGTAGATACTTGAGGAACACCATTTAAATCCACAACTTGAACTTCGAGTTTGGTAGCCGTAGAAAGGTTGTTGTCTGGAAATCGACAGTCAAGCCAAGCTTTTTGAAATTTAGTTCGAAACACTCCTAGATATTCTTTACCAAAAGGGTCGAAATGCGGTGCATACATATTGAAGTTGAGAGTTTGGGTCGTTTGGTCCCAAAATAATTGGCCAGCCAAAGGTGCGTTCCACATTGTTCTTGTGAATCCTTTATCCATACAGCTTGGGTCCCAATATGAATCACTCAGGTCCTTACCCCCGTGATCTAATACAAAGTACAAAGTTGGATTGAGTCGATCCGGAATGAGATTTTCATTTCCAGGCTTCACTGATTCGCTTAATTTGTTTCCATCGCTAAAAATAGGCTGTAAGAATTCACTTCCAGTGAGTTTCCACTGAAAACCTCCTGTTATTTTGCGATATTCGATATTGAAACTATTACCTTCTCCGGAAACAGAAACAGGAGACAACCAACTTGTTCGCAAATAGACACTAAAAATATCTCGGGTATCTAATGCCGGATAGCTTGCGCACTGCAATGGAGTTGACGCCGAACAAACGCCAGTTTTGCTTTGCTGTGGAGGATCACCAGGAAGCATCTCCCTTTGCAACATAATCCAATATGCACCCGCTTTTTTCCCATTGAAAAATCCTGATGGGCTTATGACGTGAGTAGAGAGACGAAGTCTTTTAATTGGTCCAGAACTTTTCTCATTATGGAAATCAAAAAGAATGTCACCGTATTGTGATTTCTGTCCATTTTCATCTGGGAAATCTACAATTCTTGTCGCAATGAAAGTGGCTTCTTCAACGCTTGAATCTGGATGCTCAACCGTAACCCTTTCCACGCAATCAAGCTGAGTAGAAGAGATGCATCGCACTAAAGGTGATTTTTGAGGGATTAGCGGGTCAATCGCAATTCGGTTAAACACATCAGCCGCCTGTGCACGAGAAATAAGCGTTAAATTCTGCTGACTCAAAAATATAGATATAAAAACTAGGATTGCAGTTTTCTTCACGCAATAATTATCTTCTATTAACTTCAAATTACCTAGGGCTGCAATTGAATTGAGATCAGCCCCAAGCTTGAATTTCTTGATACAAATTCAAACTCAGGGCTGACCACCGGACGGATTCTTACCGATAAGAGCAATTACACAAACGCTGCAATGCGCGGCGGACGTCCCGCACGACGCTTACGTTCGATAATTACGCCATCTTCGATTAACTGTCCGCCCCAAACACCACATGGTTCTTCGCGTGACAGCGCTCCGTCTAAACACTTATTGCGCACGGGGCATCCACCGCAGAGCGCCTTAGCCTGGGCAATTCCTTCATCGCTTTCGGAGAAGAAGAGTTCAGGGTCAGCGTTATGGCATGGCAAGGTAAAGGCGATGGCCGAGTCATACGTACCGGTTACTTCATAGAGACCGATCTTCTCGCCTGTTTGCGCCCAGCCTGGTACTTGTAGTTCGCTGTAGAGAACGCTCATCGTTCTCACCCACTTTCTTCTCTCTCGTTTTCTTTCTTTGGATTTATTTGGATTTATTTTGGTAATAAAAAAAGGCCTTCAACTCCTTTGTGGAGTTGAGGCCTTAGGTTTGGCATCTATCGGTGTTATCCGATCGAACCTCCTGTGGCCTCATCCACGGCGTAAAAAGCTGCGTAAAACGCTGGCTTTGACGCTGCGGGCCAATTTGTATGCTTCTTTGTAGTCGCATGGAAATTGGCAGGCGAAGTAGCAGCACCGCGTGTAACGCGTGCTGTGGTGAATGACTGAGATGTAAACATCTTTCATTCTCCTTCTTCGCCTATTAGACCTTCACCTTTTTGGTGAAAGGCAAGGGTAAACCACAGATAGAGATCTTTGCAAATGAATTAATTTGAGCGCAAAAGCTATGCGAGAAGCCCAGCCTCACGCAGGAATCGACTCGGATTCTGGCGATGGCTGATATGTAGATCCACCTTGGCCCGCGTCATTCCAACGTAGAACAAGCGGCGTTCTTCATCGATCTGCTCATCTAAAGGCAGTATCCCTTCAGATGCGCCGATTAAAAATACGCGCTCCCATTCCAGTCCTTTAGCTGCGTGCAAGGTAGCCAAGGTTACGACCGGCATCGTCGGTGGATTGTTCTGTTGCACGCGATCTTCAATTTCACGCAAGTAACTGCGCAGCGTCTTGGGTGCGAAATTATTATCTGCATCTAATTCGCGCGCTAAGTGCAATAACGCAGCAATACCATCAATACTTTCACCAGTTAAAAACGGCTGCGCCAAGGTGCGTAGCTCATCGATCCAAGAGACGCCTTCAGTTGGCAATACCGATGCGCGGCGAACTTCCTTTAGAAAATCACGGACATCTTGGCGATCGAAGAATCTTTCGGTGCTGCGCACTTGATAAGGCAGGCCGGCTTTATTCATCGCGCGCTCCACACCTTTTAACTGGCTATTCGTTCGCGCCAAGATTGCGATCTCTTGCGCCTGGGTACCTGTATTTAGAAGTTCAGTAATCTGCACTAAAACACCAGCAATTTCAGCATCTTCGTTGGCATAGCCGTCAACAGAGGGTTTGGTGCCGTGATCGTTCAGGGCGACTAACTCTTGTCCCATGGATCCATGGCGCAATAGCGCATTTGCAGCAAAGGTAATTTCAGGTGTTGAGCGATAACCGGTACTTAAGCGGATTACTTCAGCATCTGGAAAGCGTTGGGTAAAGCTATTTAAAAATATTGGTGTTGCACCAGCAAATGAGTAAATTGTTTGCGCAGGATCGCCAACAACGCAGATATCTTGGCGCGAGCCCAGCCAAGCATTTATCAGGCGCTGTTGCACCGGAGAAATATCCTGATATTCATCGATTGTGAAATAACGGTACTGATCTTGCACGCGTTCGCGCACGGTGCGCTCTTCCTCCAGCATCGCAGCAGTTAGCAATAAAACATCTTCAAAATCAATTGCTAACTCTTGCTTCTTAACGCTCTCATAAGCGGTGTAAACCTGCGCTAATTTTTCGGCGCTAACTCTCGGCTTCTGGCTGCGCTTGGCAATCTCATTTACAAAATCTTCGGGGGCAACTTGCGAGACTTTCGCCCATTCGATTTCGCTGGCAATATCGCGCATTAATTCTCGCGATGTAGCGCGTAGTTCGCCAGATAAACCTGCGCGATTAATAGCTTCTCCGATAAAACCTGCCTTGGCGGTCATTAATTCCGGCACTCGCCCACCAAATACGCTCGGCCAGAAGTAGACCAACTGCTTTAGCGCTGCAGCATGGATGGTGCGGGCGGCAACCGTTGGAACGCCAAGTGCACGAAGTCGTGTGCGCATTTCACCAGCTGCGCGCGATGTAAAGGTAAGTGCTAAAACTTTCTGCGGATCCATTGTTCCGATACTTGCGGCATATGCGATGCGATGGGTTATGGCGCGGGTTTTACCTGTGCCAGCACCGGCGATTACACAAACCGGACCGCGCGATGCCAGAGCTACCGCTTTCTGGTCAGCATCAAGGGCAGCCAAGATCTCTTCGGCGCGAATTGCACTGGCTTCTTGGCTCATGCAAATAGCCAACGATCAATCATTTTGCGAGAGACCGACATAGTTGGTGGAAGTGAAAGCGTTCCGGCGGCAACTCCTGCATTTAAATCGGCGCGAGTTAACCATTTGATATCAACAATCTCTTCCCCATCAGGGCGTGCGATTTCTGGCGAATCGGTAATCGCTTCAAAGGAGATCATGATCGATGCTGGAAATGGCCAAGGTTGTGATCCTAAATAATTTATCTCGCGCACCTGTACGCCGGATTCTTCAAAGACTTCGCGTTGTACGCATTGTTCAAAGGTTTCTCCGGGTTCAAGAAATCCCGCAAAACAAGAGAATCGACCTTCTGGCCAAATCGCTTGGCGACCTAACAGAATTCGATCCTGGCTATCGCGCACTAAAACAATTACTGCGCAATCAGTGCGCGGATAATGTTCACTCTTATCGCTATCGCAGGTACGGACTGCACCGCCTAAAGCAACTGATGTAGTTGCACCGCAGCGCGCGCAATGCGGGTGGGTGTTATGCCAATTTGAAAGCGCAACAGTGTGCAGCGCAAGCTCCATCTGCAACTCATCGAGATCTCCCCCGATTTCGCGCAGCGTTGTGTAGCCCGCTGGCGCTACCTCACTATCGTGGGTTAAATGTGATGAGTTCCAAGCAAAATAAGGTTGCTTATCAATCTGATCTAAACCTAGGAAATATCGCTCACCAGATTTGAATTCGCCACTGGAGATTAACTGCGCAATTTGATCTGCGTTGAGGAAGCGAATTTCGGTTGCGGCATCGGCGATAGCTAAGCGCCCAGCGCTAAAGTGGAGAATCTTCGCCTTCGCCCAGAGCTGATCTAGCGTGCCCTGATTTTTCCGCAGCTCGCTGGCGCGATCCATCCTCGATACCTGCCCATTGACCGCGCTCATAGGGGTGAACGCTACTAGCCTTCGCCATATGCGCATCACCTCGTGGAATCTCCTTCATGGAATGGAGATTCCGCCGAATAAATCCGGGCCATCGGTAGCCGCCCTTCAAAAAGCGATCACCGAACTTTCCACCCAGGTAATCGCAGTTCAAGAGGTTGATTACAACTTACCGCGCTCTGGATCGGTTAATCAGATCAGCGAAATTGCAAATGCGATGGGCGCCCTCGATTGGGCATTTGCACCGAGCATCATTGGAACCCCAGGTGAAAAGTGGCGCAAGTTAACTGAAAGCGATCTGCGAATTGTAAATAGCGCATCGACTAATACTCTCAATGGCAGTTACGGAATTGCAATTGCCTCCACAATCAAAGTTTTGCAATGGCATCGACTTGAACTTGGAAATTCACCAATTGGTATGCCACTTGTTGTGCCAACTGAAAGTGAAACCAGCAGTAAACCAAAGATTCGCGGCATCTATGTTCACGATGAACCGCGATTAGCGCTTGCTGCAACTTTAGAAAATGGTTATACGGTTGTTAATACCCATCTCTCATTTGTGCCAGGCGTTAACTTGTCTCAGCTAAAGAAGTTAAAGAAGTGGGCCTTACAAATAAGTAGCCAAACCAACACTAAGGTTTTACTCATGGGTGATTTGAATCTGCCCAAGAATTTACCCGTGGCTCTTTCTTCTTGGAAATCTCTGGTCACAAAAAATACCTACCCCAGCTGGGGCGCCAAGGTGCAATTTGATTACATTCTTTCAACTCAATTAACTGCAGATGAATACCAGCCCTTAATATTCTCGCCTGCTGGGGTGAGCGATCATCTGCCGATCGGGATAGAAATCTTCAAATAGCCATCTCTGGGGATTGCATTATGCTTCTTGTATAAGTCTCACAAGGAGGAAAGATGACTGATACAGCAAAGTGCCCTTACACCGGCAGTAAGTTAAATAAAGAGGGCACATACAACACTGATTGGTGGCCAAACCACTTAGATCTATCTGTATTGCGTCAACATTCTCCTGTTTCAGATCCGATGGGCGATGGCTTTGATTATGCAAAAGAATTTAAGAAGTTAGATATTAAGAAGGTTAAGAAAGATATCGAAGCTTTGATGACGACTTCCCAAGAATGGTGGCCAGCAGATTACGGACACTACGGCCCATTCTTTATCCGTATGGCTTGGCATAGCGCCGGTACTTATCGCACCTACGATGGCCGCGGCGGCGCCGGTGCAGGTATGCAACGTTTTGCACCACTTAATAGCTGGCCAGATAACGTAAACCTAGATAAGGCCCGCCGCTTGTTATGGCCGATTAAACAAAAGTATGGCAAGAAATTATCTTGGGCAGATCTAATGATCTTGGCAGGAAATAGCGCACTTGAATCTATGGGTCTTAAAGTATTTGGTTTTGGTGGCGGACGTGCAGATGTTTGGGAGCCAGATGAGACTTACTGGGGTAAAGAAGCAGAGTGGTTGGCAGATGAACGCTATAGCGGAGATCGCAATCTAGAAGATCCACTTGCAGCAGTTCAAATGGGACTCATCTATGTAAATCCAGAAGGTCCAAATGGAAACCCTGATGTCCTTGCATCAGCAAAAGATATTCGTGAAACCTTTGCGCGCATGGCAATGAACGATGAAGAAACAGTTGCACTAATCGCAGGCGGTCACACATTTGGTAAAGCACATGGTGCAGCCGATCCCGGTAAATATGTTGGCGCAGAACCAGAAGGTGCGCCGATTGAAGAGATGGGACTTGGCTGGAAGAACTCCAACGGTAAAGGAAATGGCGCAGAAACTATTTCTAGCGGCCTAGAAGGAGCTTGGACGCCAACGCCAACTAAATGGGATAACACTTACTTTAAGACGCTCTTCAAATATGAGTGGATGCAAACTAAGAGCCCAGCAGGTGCAACGCAATGGATTCCAACTGATGAATCAGCGGCAAAGTCAGTTCCTGATGCACATATCGCAGGTAAAACTCATGCCCCGGTTATGTTCACAACAGATCTCGCACTTCGCACAGATCCAGCGTATGAAAAGATTTCACGTCACTTTGCGCAAGATCATGAAGCATTTGCTGATGCCTTTGCACGCGCTTGGTTTAAATTAACCCACCGCGATATGGGCCCAATCGCTCGTTACTTAGGGCCGCTTGTACCTAAAGAGGCTTTAATTTGGCAAGATCCACTTCCAGCTGCTTCCAAGAAGATTGGAAAGAGCGAGATTGATCTTCTTAAAAAGCGCATTCTCGCTAGCGATCTAACGATCGCGCAATTAGTAACGACTGCTTGGGTATCTGCTTCAACTTTCCGCGGAACAGATAAGCGCGGTGGAGCAAATGGCGCACGTATTCGCCTCGAACCACAGCGCAGCTGGGAAGCCAATAACCCTAAGGAGCTCAAGAAAGTTCTAGCAACTCTGGAGAAGATCCAAGTTAACTTCAATAAGAAATCTGCCAAGAAGGTATCTATGGCAGATCTAATTGTTTTAGGTGGCACAGTTGCAATTGAAACTGCAGCCAAGAACGCCGGTCATAAAGTTAAGGTTGGCTTCACACCAGGTCGCACCGATGCAACTCAAGCACAGACTGATATTGCATCATTTGCTGTTCTTGAGCCAAGCGCTGATGGTTTCCGAAATTACATCAGCAAGACAGATAATCGTCCAGCTGAAGTTCCACTAATTGATAAGGCAGCACTTCTGACTTTAACTCCCCCAGAGTTAACAGTTCTTATCGGTGGCATGCGCGCACTAGGTGCCAACTTCGATGGCTCAAAGACCGGTGTATTAACTAAGAAGAAGGAATCTTTAACGAATGATTTCTTTGTAAATATCTTAGATATCAGCTCGCAATGGGCTCCTAAATCTGGTAATACCAATCTCTTTGAAGCCCACGATCGCAAGAGCGGCAAAGTTAAATGGGTTGCCTCTCGCGCAGATCTACTCTTTGGATCAAATTCGGAACTGCGTGCGCTATCTGAGGTTTACGCCAGCGCAGATGCAGATTCGAAATTTGTATCTGACTTTGCCTCAACTTGGAAAAAGGTAATGGAGCTAGATCGCTTCGATATCTAATGATTTAAATTACAGAGATAACAACGAGATAAGTTGGGTTTCGGTAAGCAAATCTGCGCTGCGCTCTGTCTGACCACTTGGGACATAGTGGAATGCCGCTGAAACTTGTGCTGGATCGATGCCCTTTAACTTAGCCCAGGCTAAGCGATAGACGGCTAGCTGCACCGCAGATGATGGACCTAGCTTCGTTGACCCGGTTTTCCAGTCGATGACTTCGAATTTTCCATCAATTTCATAGACGGCATCGATTCGTCCGCGCACTAATACGGGACCGATCACCGCTTCAAAGGGAACTTCAACTGCAATTGGAATACGTGGCGCCCACTCGGATGCTAGCCATTTAGCTTTTAAATCTTCCAGAGTCTGATCTGCTTCTAGTGGATCACGGAAATCTAAATCATCGTCATCAAATAGCGTCGCCGCCATGAAATGTCGTTCAATCCATAAGTGAAAGGCGGTGCCGCGACGAGAGTATTCATCTTGAGGTCGTGGCATCGGGCGGCGAATATTTAGCGCAAGCTCAATTGGATCTTTATGTAAGGCAACTAAAGTGGATGTGGAAAGACGTGGTGGTAACGCAATTTCAAGCCCGCCGCTGCGCGCAATATTTCCTTCGTTGATTAACGCTTTAGCATCATCTACCCAAGAGGTAATTTCTAAATCGGTATTACTAAATTTACTTAAATCAATCACGGCAGCGCTTTGCACCGCTTTTACCTTGGCTTCGAATTCTGCGCGCTTATCACCCAGCCGATCACGTGGCCAGATTCCTGTTTCTGGGTTTTCCAGCTTTGGATTCTTAGCATCATCTTCTGGTTGTGCCGCGTTATTTAGAATTACGCCAGAGCTTTGTGCCACAAGAGCTACTTGTTCAAAGATTGCAGAAGGTGCAACCCAATCAGATCCATCGCGCCACCAAGATGTAGTTGCAATTAAATGAGTGCGGGCGCGAGTAAAGGCGACATAACCCAAGCGAATTTCTTCGCGCACCTTTGTCGCATTACAGATCTTGCCGTAGGCATCGATCGCTTTTTTGGCATCTGAATTCTTCGTTGCACCGTTAAATGAGAAGTGCGGCAGTTCTGCGCGATCACCGCGTAAGTGAAAGGGAATATGTTTCTCATTGGTGATCCAGTTGTCGGGATCTGATTTATTGATACCCGGGAAAGTGCCTTCGGCTAAGCCTGGAACTGCGACTACATCCCATTCGGCGCCCTTAGACATATGCACGGTCAGGATCTGCACCACATCACTGCGGACTTCAGGAGCGGCAGATTTAAGGCCGCCTTCTTCTTCGCCGGTTATATCTAGCCATTGCAGGAACGACGAAAGCGTTCCGCCGCTGCGCGCAAATTTTCCTGCTTCATCTAAGAAGCGATCGATATGGCGACGACCAGAACCTGTGCCATCGCGCAACATAACTTCTTCTTCAAGGCTGAGGTAATTCTCAATCTCATTGATTAAATCGGTAATTGTGCCGCCAGCGCGCGAACGCAGACGTCGCAAGTCAGCAGCAAAGGCCTTAAGGCGGTTATAGCCAACTTCAGTAAATGTTTTACGATCACTTTTTTCGATCTCATCTAAGGTATCAATTAGTGAACCTAAGAATTGATCATCGGCTTCTGCGCGTTCTGGGTTACCGGCTGCAATCTTCTTAATCAGCGATTTACTTTCCGCGCGAGTTCCTTTAGCACGATTACGTGAATATGCACCAAGGGCTGCTAAATCTTTGGCACCTAAGTTAATTCGCGGGCCAGTTAGATGGCGCATGAGTGAAGCACCAGCATCAGGATCGGCGATCACCTTTAGCAGCGAAACGATATCGGCGACTTCGGGAACATGGATTAATCCACCTAACCCGATTACATCAACTGGCATTCCGGCAGATCGCAGGGCACTTTCTATAGCGGCGATCTGCGAACGCTTGCGTACTAAGACGGCAAAGGTGGTTCGCTTATTGGCAGGAGTAGCCAAACGTTTCTCATCAAACCAAAGAGGTACAAAGTAATCAGCAATTGCTTGGGCTTCAGCATCAATAGTTTCAAAGACGCCGCAAACTAAATTACCGGGACCTGCATCAGGACGCGGAGTCAGTGGTGGAACATCTGCGCCACCTTCGGCGCGAATCTGGGATGAGACAACGTTTGCGAGTTCCAGAATTGATTTATCGTTACGGAACGTTGTCAGTAGCGAATAGCGTTCGGCCCCTGTTTGGCCAGAAACCTTAGGAAAATAGCTATTAAATGAGTTAATTGTGCCGGCCGATGCTCCGCGCCAGGTGTAGATCGCCTGACATGGATCGCCAACTGCCATTACGGGGTGTCCTGCACCAAACAAGGATGAGAGCATCCGCACCTGTGATTGCGAAGTATCTTGGTATTCATCAAGTAAGACAACGGAATATTTAGCGCGTTCTAGTTCGCCGACATCAGTAAAGTTGACGGCAATATCTGCCGCAAGTGACATCTGATCATCGAAAGATAGCTGTCCGGATTGTTGGCGGCGTTCGATAAAACGTTTGACCATCGGCAACAAGCCAATGCGTTGGGTCAATACCCGATTTACGCGGCGGACTTGATCATTTAAGTCACCAGTCATAGTTGATAACTCTTGCAGCACAGCTAAGTCAGCAGCCTCAATCGCATCAGGCTTTACTTGATGTTCTAACATCAACTTGGTTAAACCCAACAGGTCATCAACAACGGTATTTACGGCGGATTCATTTGTATAAGTCGAGTCATCCCAATTGCGAACCACATCGTTGGCCAGCTGCCACATCGCAGCATCGCCCATCGGTGAGATATCGGCATCGATACCGAAGCGGATCGAATGTTCTGAAAGCAAACGTGCTGCATACGAGTGATAAGTAGTAACTGATACTTCAAGTGGAGTATTTTCCGGAATCAAACCTGCCGCACGTAGTTGACGCAGACGGGTACGGATACGGACGGCTAATTCACCAGCTGCCTTGCGAGTAAAGGTAAGGCCTAATATTTGATCTGGGCGAGCAAAACCATTGGCGACTAAGTAAATTACGCGCGCTGCCATTGTTTCGGTCTTACCTGAACCAGCTCCTGCAATTACAACGGCTGGCTCAAGTGGATTTGTTGCAATTGAAATGATTGCACTTTGCTCAGGCGTTGGTTTATAAACTTTTGCGCCGACTTTTTGCAGGGCCGCTGCAATATCCTGCGGTGAATATTTCTCGATCATTCGATCACCGTCCGACCTTCATTTTGGATCGGACAAGCAGCCTTAACCACGCATTTATCGCACATTTTATTGATCCGCGCCTGGAACGTGGCAGCGCCCATACCAACGGCGATCTCTTCAATCTTTGCCTTAACTGCTACCTCATCGATAATAAATTGCTGGCGAGTTGTGACCTTTACCGAATCTGCCGCCAAGTAAACCAGTTCTGCGCCAGTTGATTTGGTGCCGGATAGCTTCTTCTCAAAACCATCGAGAGCAACTGCTAATTGATAGCAAGCAAGTTGCAAGTTCTCTTTTGCTTTATCTTTGCTAATTGTATTTTTACCGGTTTTGAAGTCGATTACATAGAAATTGCCATCTGAATCGACTTCGATACGATCGACGTTACCGCGAATTTCTGCGCGACCAACTTTAATTGTGAAACCGACTTCAACTCCTGCAACCTCACGTGGTGACGCGGCGTGATAACGCGCAAATCGTTCCAGCATCTTCACCGCACGCTTTAGCGCTGTTGTACTGACCCAACCATCAGATGGATCTATTAGCGACCACGAACTTTCCAGCTTTGAAATCAAATCTGCATCAGAAATACCAGGTTCTTCTACTTTGATACGTGCGAATTCGTGAATCGCGGATCCCAAAATCTGCGCGGTCGAATCTCCGTTGGTGCCACCATTTTTCTCAAGGAACCACTTGACACCACATTCGGTAAAGTTTTCTGCGCCACTTGGTGAAACCTGTACATCAGCATTCTGTGGAACAACTGATTCAGTAGATGAAAGTGGAAGTGAACCTGTCCAATTAACTGGATCTGCCGAATGAATTTTCGAATCGGACAACGTCTTTAACAAACCTGCTGCAGTATCTGCCGCATCTCCACTTAAGTTCTGGCGCAGCGTTGCAACAAGAGCTGCAGTTGTAAGCGGGCGCGGAACTTCGGTAATCGGCGCATCTTCCAAACCAGAACCTTTATCGAGTTCTTCAAAGTAGGCAGATGGTTCATCATCTTCGCGCTGAACCGCAGTAACGATTAAGCCTTGGCGGGCGCGACTTACAGCTACATGCAGTAATCGGCGTTCATCTTCAGCTAGCGCGCTGGCGGCGATTACATCGAGTTCTAGCCGTGCTAAATCTCCGTGTCGTTCGCGTTCTACCAATCTTTCGCTACCAAGTAATGAACTGCGTTGCCGCAAATTCGGCCAAACACCTTCTTGCAGACCCGCAACTGCAACGAGTTCCCATTGGCGACCCTTTGACGAATGCACGGTCAAAATCTCAACAACATCGGGGCGCACGCCTTGCGAGGTAATAATGTCACCGACGATTGATTCGCGAGAAAGTTCTTCTAGAAATGCAGCAGGTTTGGAATATGGAAAACGTTCAGTAAAGCGTTGGGCTGAATCAAATAGTTGGATCATCGCATCTAGGTCTCGATCAGCAGATGCCCCACGATTGCCACCGCGCAGCGCGGTGTTACGCCAAGCCGAACTTAACTTTTCATTATCGCTTGTCTTTGCGTTATCCCAAATTGCCCAAAGTAAATCTTCGGCACGAGCACCTTTCTGGCGAAGTGATTTGCGTGCGCTGGCTAATAGTTCATATACCCGGGTAAGAGATGCGTTATCTTCAATTGGGATATCACCTTTATCGATGGCATCAATTAAGAGCTGTGTCCCGCCACGGTTATCGGTGGCATCATCGCGCGCTTCCAACAACGCAGTGCGAATACGACGCAAGGAAATCGCATCTGCACCACCGAATTCAGAGATTAAAAGACGTTCGCAGGTATCAAGGTTTAGTGGCTGATCACCGGTTGCAACGCGAGCCAACAATATAAATGGGGCAATCGCTGGATTTGCAGATAGCGCTTCGAGGTCACCGGCTACGGGAATTGAAACTTGAGCAAAGGCGCGTCGTAAGGCGCTGGCTTGGGTGCCAGCAGTACGCAAGATAACTGCCATCTGTGAATATGGAATACCGTGCATTAAATGTGCGCGCTTGAAGTGATAGGCGATGTATTGGGCTTCTTCAGACTGTGAACGCAGGCGAGCTAGGTCAAAAGCCTTATCTAGCGCTAGTTTTTCGCCATACGTGCAGGTGCGCTGGCGGGTCGCAGATGGTGCACGAAATTGGGAAGTAACAGATTGGGCGATCTCAAATATTTCGGGGCGGCTACGGTAAGAATTAGTCAGTGTTATTTGTTGCGCACCTTTAGCAACATATTTATCGACTTCGCCCTTTAAGCCATCGGGATCTGCACCACGGAAGCGTCCAACAGCGGAATCACCGTCATAAGCAATCACCAAATCGCTGCCAGAGATAAGTTCGAGCAAGGCACGTTGTGCTGGATCACTTTCCTGGAATTCATCGACCATAATCGTTTTAAAACGGGCTTGTAGCTGCGCACGCAAGGTTTCATTGGATTTCAAATATGCAATTGTGACGCTAATTAGTTCAGATGGATCGATACGCATCTTGGCATCGCCTGCGGCATCTTCGCGGATCGCCATAATCTCTTTATAGCGTGACCAGAAATCAGCGGCCGGTGCCCAATATTTTTCTCCAACTTGATTGCCGCGTTCGGCAAGTTGCGCCGGAGTAATTCCGCGTTCGTTGGCGCGCATAATTAGATCACGGAGTTCGCGGATAAATCCTTGCGTTAAAAGTGGATTACCTTTTTTATCTTCACCATCTTGTAGATCTGCGGGCCACTGGCGATAGCCATCAATGACATCGCCTTGCAACAGTTGCTCAATGAAATTTTCTTGTTCAGGGCCTGATAATAAAATTGGTTCGTAGTATGAATCACCGGTATTCATCTTGAGAATCGAATATGCAAGTGAGTGAAAGGTGCGGGCCAGCGGTTCGTGCGCAGTCGATGTTGTGCGCAGCGCAATCGCATCGCGCATTTCGGATGCACGCTGGCGACCATAAGTAAGTAATAAAATTGAATCTGGATCTTGCCCCGCATTGATGCGAGATACAGCGGCTTCAATTAATACAGATGTTTTGCCTGTGCCGGGACCACCTGCAATAAATAGTGGTGTGCCGCGATGCGAAACTGCTTTGCTTTGTTGCGGATCGAGCTCCACCGGCGCTGCCCCAGAAGGGCTATGCGTTAGCTTGATGGAAGGCGTCGTCATATGAGGTATTGAACCCCACAGGTATGACTTTTATTCCGCAAGGCGCGAATTAGGAAGTTTGGTTGGCTTTCTTGGCGCGAGATGTAGCGCGGGCGCGCTCATCACCGTTGAGAGTTACCTTACGGATACGAACCACAGCTGGAGTCACTTCTACGCATTCATCTTCACGACAGAATTCGAGAGCGCCTTCCATATTTAACTTCTTAGGCGGAATTAAACGCTCTGATTCATCAGTACCTGAGGCGCGCATATTTGTTAACTTCTTTTCACGCACACAGTTAACGTCCATATCTTCAGAACGTGAGTTCTCGCCGATAACCATTCCTTCATAAACTTCATCGCCTGGTTCAACGAAGATGCTGCCGCGATCTTGTGTTCCATACAAAGCGTAAGAAGTAACAACACCGAGGCGATCTGAAACAAGTGAACCTGTTCCACGAGTACGGATATCGCCATGCCATGCTTCGTATCCATCGAATACGTGGTGGAGCAAACCTGTGCCGCGAGTTTCAGTTAAGAACTCAGTACGGAAACCAATCAAGCCACGTGATGGAACGCGGTAATCCAGACGTATCCAACCAGTTCCGTGGTTAACCATTTGTTCCATACGGCCCTTACGTAGCGCCATCAACTGTGTAAGCACACCGAGATATTCTTCAGGTGCATCAATTGTTAAACGCTCCATCGGTTCGTGGACTTTGCCATCAATCTTCTTGATAACTACTTGTGGCTTTCCAACTGTAAGTTCAAAACCTTCGCGCTTCATGATTTCAACAAGCACAGCTAGCTGAAGTTCGCCACGACCTTGAACTTCCCAAGTGTCAGGGCGTTCGGTATTTAGAACGCGAAGTGAAACATTACCGACGAGCTCGGCATCAAGGCGGCCCTTTACTTGGCGGGCAGTTAACTTGGTACCGCTCTTGCCAGCCAAAGGTGAAGTATTAATACCAATAGTCATAGAAATTGATGGCTCATCAACGATGATCAAAGGCAGCGCATGTGGATTTTCAGTATCAGCCAAGGTTTCGCCCAAGGTAATAGTTTCAATTCCAGATACCGCAATGATGTCGCCCGGATGGGCTTCCAGTGCCGGAACGCGTTCTAGCGCTTCGGTAATCAAAAGCTCTGAAATCTTTACGCGCTCCATAGTGCCATCGGTCTTAATCCAAGTTACTTGCTGACCCTTTTTAATTACACCTTCGCGCACGCGACATAGCGCAAGGCGACCAAGGAATGGAGATGAGTCAAGGTTTGTAACGTGGGCTTGTAGCGGTGCACCTTCGTGATAAACCGGAGCTGGAATTGCCGAGAAGATAGTGTCGAATAGAACATCGAGATTCTCTTCTACCGGCATTCCACCATCTGCTGGACGAGTAAGGGAAGCACGACCTGCTTTAGCAGATGCATAGACAACTGGAAATTCAATCTGCTCTTCATTTGCGCCAAGATCTAAGAAGAGTTCGTAGGCTTCATCGACAACTTCTGCGATACGTGAATCGGGGCGGTCAACTTTGTTGATCAACAAAATAACTGGCAGATTTTTTTCAAGGGCTTTACGCAATACGAAACGTGTCTGTGGCAGTGGACCTTCTGATGCATCAACCAACAAGATAACGCCATCGACCATTTCTAGTCCGCGTTCTACTTCACCACCGAAGTCAGCGTGGCCTGGTGTATCAATAATATTTACGATCGTATTACCGCGCTTTACCGCAGTGTTCTTGGCAAGAATCGTGATGCCCTTTTCGCGTTCTAGATCCATCGAATCCATCATGCGGTCTTGGCCTTCATCTTGCTTCTTGTGAGCCGCAAAAGCGCCTGATTGCCACAACATGGCATCGACCAGCGTGGTCTTGCCATGGTCAACGTGAGCGATGATTGCGACGTTACGCAGATCTTCGCGCTTTTTGATTGGCAGATCTTTTAGGTGAGCTTGTTGCTTTGACAAGAGAACTACTTTCGTAAGGAACCCAAGCGGTTTTTCAACCATCTGGCTTCTAATGGAGGATCCAAGAAAATAGCGGCCCAAAAGGCGCCGCACGAGGCATATCTTACTAAAGGCGTTGGATATGGACTAATTACCCGCTCGTAATCGAACTATTTATAGGTGATTTACTCCATAGTTTTAATTCAGGGCGCGGTTTAAGATGGCGCATATCCGAGGCTAGAAAATAATTGGAAATCATAGAAAAGGTAGCGACGTGACTGAAGCAATCAACGATCCCGCAAAGAGCGCTGCGATTTCAGCGGATGATCACGAATTTATCTTTCACTCATGGTCGGCGCAAGGCGCCATTAAGCCGCTACCAATATCAGGTAGCGCCGGTTCTCGCTTCTGGGATTACGAAGGTAATACTTATCTAGATTTCTCATCCCAATTAGTTTTCACAAATATCGGACATCAACATCCCAAGGTTGTTAAGGCGATTCAAGAGCAAGCCGCTGTTCTTACAACGATTGCGCCACAACATGCCAGCGAGGTGCGAAACCAAGCAGCGCGTTCGATTGTCGAACTAGTCGGTGATAATTTTGCCAAGGTATTTTTCACAACAGCTGGCGCCGATGCGATTGAAAATGCGATCCGCATGGCGCGTTTACATACTCGCAAACATAAAATTCTTTCTACATACCGTTCATATCACGGCAACACCACATCGGCCATTAGCGCAACTGGTGATCCACGTCGTTTCCCAAATGAATTCGCTTTTGGTCACGTGCATTTCTGGGGACCATATCTATATCGCACATCATTCTGGGCTGAAGATGAAGCGCAAGAATGTGCTCGTGCGTTAGAACATCTAGAACAAATGATTATCTTTGAAGGTCCAAATACAATCGCAGCAATTTTAATTGAATCGATTCCCGGAACCGCCGGCGTTCTTGTTCCGCCAAAGGGATACTTGGAAGGTATTCGCGCACTTTGCGATAAGTACAAGATCCTTTGGATCGCCGATGAAGTTATGTCTGGCTTTGGTCGTACTGGTAAATGGTTTGGTTACCAACATTCAGCAGCAACTCCAGATTTAATTACCTTTGCCAAGGGCGTTACATCAGGCTATATCCCACTCGGTGGCGTTGTAATTAGCGGGGATATATCTAAGACTTTTGATGAGCAAGTATTCCCAGGCGGACTTACCTATATGGGGCACCCGCTTGCGACAGCAACTGCAGTTGCAACCATTGAAGTCATGAAGGAAGAGAAGATGGTGGAAAACGCAGCTGCCATTGGTGAAAAGATTCTTGGACCTGGACTTCATGAAATGGCGAAGAAACATAAGTTAATTGGCGATATCCGCGGCATGGGTGTTTTCTGGGGCGTTGATTTAGTTACCGATCGCGCAACGCGGGCACCACTTGCACCATATGGTGGATCAAGCCCGGCGATGAACGAGCTAGTAGCTGCCTGTCGCAAGAACGGCCTTATGCCATTTAATAACTTCAACCGCATTCACTTATGTCCTCCTTGCAACATCTCTGAAGCAGATGCCAAATTGGGACTTGAGATTATTGATAAATCACTTGGTGAAGTTGCAAAGCACTACACCGGCGCCTGATTTTAAAAAATCTAACTAGACGTTAAATCTAAACTCCACAACATCGCCATCGGCCATTACGTACTCTTTACCTTCCATACGTACCTTGCCTTTAGCTTTGGCTTCAGCCATTGATCCGCATTCGATCAAATCGGTAAAGCTAACGATTTCGGCCTTAATAAAACCTTTTTGGAAATCGGTATGGATTACACCTGCAGCCATTGGTGCGGTATCGCCTTTATGAATTGTCCAAGCGCGCGCTTCTTTGGGGCCGGCAGTTAAATAAGTCTGCAGGCCAAGAACGCTAAAGCCAACGCGGGCTAGCGTTGCAAGACCTGGTTCTTTAAGCCCGATTGATTGCAAGAGTTCAAGGGCATCTTCATCACTTAGCTCAGCAAGTTCTGCTTCGGTTTTAGCATCTAAGAAAATTGCTTCTGCTGGCGCAACTAGGTCTGCCAACTTCTTGCGTAGATCGCCATCATTTAGCTCGGCGGCATCTACGTTAAAGACATATAAAAATGGCTTGGCAGTCAATAAATGAAGTTCGCGCAATAGTTCAAGATCTAAGCCAGATGAAGAAAGTGGCTTGCCGCTTTGCAAGTGGGCTTCAGCCTTCTTAACTGCTTCGACAACCGGCGCAACTTCTTTATTTGTGCGCGCTTCTTTTTCTAATCGGGGCAGCGCCTTTTCAATTGTCTGTAAATCTGCGAGTGCAAGCTCAGTATTAATCGTCTCCATATCGCTGCTGGGATCGATTCGACCATCCACGTGTACGACATCGCCGTCAGTGAAGACGCGGATTACTTGGCAGATCGCATCTGTTTCACGGATATTGGCCAAGAATTTATTTCCAAGGCCCGCACCTTCTGATGCGCCCTTAACAATGCCGGCAATATCAACGAATGAAAGAGCAGCGGGCAGAAGTTTTTCGGAGGCGAAGATTTCAGCGAGTTTGGCCAGGCGCTCATCCGGTACTCCGACTACGCCGACATTGGGTTCAATGGTGGCGAAGGGGTAATTAGCGGCCAGAACATTATTTTTGGTGAGCGCATTAAAAAGGGTCGACTTTCCGACGTTAGGCAGGCCGACGATTCCGATTGAGAGGCTCATAGGAAGCAGAGCCTACGCGTGATTGTCGGTGCTTGCTGCCACGATAGGCCCATGTCAAGCACAGTAGTGGCCATTCTTACACTCGCCATCGGGCTCTTAATTGGGCTGGTCCTCGGGTATTTAATTGCAGGTCGACGTACATCTAACGATGGTGCATCTGCTGCAGATCTTGCATCTGCGCGCGCCGAACGCGATTTATATAAATCAGAACGCGATAACGCAATGGCCGGTTCCAAACTTGCTGCCGAACTCGAAGCGATGAAGGCAGCGATGGAAAAGTTGCAGAAAGAATCTGCCGATGCTGATCGTCGTCGCATCGAAGCTGAATCCGATATCCGCACCCAAGTACGTGCGATGTCTACTCATAACGAATCACTCGTTGCGCAGACAAAGGCCATTGCTGGCGCACTATCTAATTCACAAACTCGCGGAAAATTCGGCGAAGCCCAACTCGAGCTAATGCTGCAAGATGCCGGACTGCATAAAGATATTGAATACACCGCACAACGTTCCACCACCGATGCTGATTCATCAGGTATTCCCGATATCACCGTGCGCATGCCAGGTGGCACCAAGTTATTTATCGACTCGAAATTTCCTTTCGATCGCTTTATCGAAGCGCACGAAGTTGAAGATCCACAAGAGCGAGAACGCTTATTTATCGAACATAAGAAAGATCTCGCCAACCACGTAATTGCCTTATCTAAACGCGGCTATCACGAATCCCAAGATTCTCCAGATTTTGTAATTCTCTTTGTGCCCTTTGAATCTTTGCTAACCGAAGCGCTACGTGTTGATCCTTTATTCCTCGAAAGCGCCTTCAAGGTAAATGTCACAATCGCCACTCCAACTTCGATGATGGCGCTGCTGCGCACAATCGGCAATGTGTATTCACGCAATTCAGTGGCTCTTAACGCAGAAAATATCGCTAAATCTGCCGG
Source organism: Actinomycetota bacterium (assembly GCA_037140155.1). Taxonomy (GTDB): domain Bacteria; phylum Actinomycetota; class Actinomycetes; order Nanopelagicales; family Nanopelagicaceae; genus Planktophila. The sequence continues at coordinate 6,732 of JBAXFA010000002.1, read as the reverse complement.
GCTCTTTATGAAGGATTTAACGCTGCTGCATACCAAGATCGTTAAGGTCGGCACTGCAATTAACTCACTCTCCAAGGCTTACGGCGATTTAGTTCCAACCGCAGAATCAACTGTTAAGCGAGCTGCTGCAAAGATTATTAGTTACGGAGTCACTGGCGATAAAGATAAACTTGCTCTCGCCTACCCTGATGCCCCAAGCGACGTACGTGAACTTAAGAACTCTGAACTCGGTGGCGAAGAAGATTTCATTGATGCCGAAGAAGTAAAGGATGAAGAATGAGTACAACTGCACAAGGTTTACCGAAGATAACTGGCCCCGGCCTTAAGAAAGAGGGCGTAGTTGTTCTGCAATCTCTCTTTATTGCCTTCTTCGCCGGCATCGAACTTCTAATCCGCAGTGGCGCCGGAATCGTTAGTGGTGTGGTTATCTGCCTAGTTCTATTTGGCGGCATTCGCTTTGGCCGCAAAGGCACAACCTATGTCGCTGTTGTTACTCCACCTTTAGCATTTGCCGCAACAGTACTTCTCTACTTACTGCTAACAGATGGACTCAAGCCATCACGACTTGGTCTTGATTTCATCGCATCTCTTGCAGGTATCGCACCTTACTTATTAGTAAGTTCTATATATGGCTGGTTTATCTTTCTAAACGAGAAAGCAAAAGCGCGTAAACCAAAGCCGCGCGATTAATTACTTGCCCGCTGACTTTAGCTCTTTGCGCAGCTCAGGTGGCAGTGCAAATAACAAAGTTTCTTGAGTGGCCGTAACTTCTTCAACATCTCCAAAGCCACGTTCTGAGAGCCAAGCCAATAAATCACGAACTAATATCTCAGGCACTGATGCGCCACTTGTAACACCAATAGTTTCAACACCAGTAAGCCAGTTTTCATCGGCTTCTTCGGCAAAATCAATTAGATAAGCGTTTTTTGCGCCGTATTCCTTAGCGACTTCGACCAAGCGAACTGAGTTTGAAGAGTTGGTGGAACCAACTACTAGAACAAGGTCGGCTTGTGGGGCGATCTGTTTAATCGCTTCTTGGCGGTTCTGGGTTGCATAACAAATATCATCAGATGGCGGGTTAGCAATTTCTGGAAAGCGTTCTTTCAAGATTGCAACAGATTGCATAGTTTCATCAACGCTTAAAGTTGTTTGGGTCAGCCAAACTAATTTCTTACCTGGGGTTGGCACAATTGTGCGCGCTTCATCTAAACCGTCAACAACACGGACCTTGCCTGGCGCTTCGCCTGCGGTGCCTTCAACTTCTTCGTGGCCGACGTGACCGATCAATAAAATTTCAGTTTCGTCATCTGCAAATCTTTTAACTTCGTTATGCACTTTGGTTACCAAAGGACATGTGGCATCGATAGTTCTTAAGCTTCGAGCGGCTGCTTGTTCGTGAACTGCTGGCGAAACTCCGTGTGCTGAGAAGACGACTGTTGCGCCTTCGGGAACTTCATCGGTTTCGTTTACAAAGATGACACCGCGCGCTTCTAGAGTTGAGACCACATGCTTGTTGTGGACGATCTCCTTGCGCACATAAATCGGGGCGCCATAGAGCTCCAGGGATTTCTCCACGGTGATGACCGCGCGATCGACGCCGGCGCAATATCCGCGCGGCGCAGCCAGTAGAACTCTCTTACCCATGTCGCTGAGTCTATTAGGCTCGCCCCATGTTCGAAACTTCAAGTGAATCCCCCGCACCAGTCCGGGTGGTCTCTGAGGCGATTAAAGATTACGTAGAACGTTTGGGCCCGATCTGGATTGAGGGCGAAATATCAGAATTGAATGAACGCAGCGGTGGAATGGCATTTATGCGCCTGCGCGATACATCGGTTGATATGAGCCTTTCGGTGATGTGTTATAAAAATGTATTAGCTGCCGTACAACCACTGCCGGCAAATGCGCGCGTTGTTATCCATGCCAAGGCATCTTGGTTTACTAAAAATGGATCACTGACTATGTCGGCTAAAGAGATTCGCCAAGTCGGTGTTGGTGAATTACTTGCCAGGTTAGAGGCGCTTAAAGGTGTGCTGGCAGCCGAAGGTTTATTTAGCGCAGATCGTAAAGTCGCCTTGCCAAAGTTGCCACGCAAAGTTGGTTTGATCTGTGGTCGTAATACCGATGCCGAGAAAGATGTTGTTGAAAATGCCCGTCGTCGCTGGCCGGCAGTTGAATTTGAAATCCGCGAAGTCGCAGTGCAGGGCGCAGCAGCCGTCGTTGAAGTCTCTGCAGCCTTGCACGAATTAGAAGAAATAGAAGATGTCGATGTAATCATCATTACTCGTGGTGGCGGATCATTTGAAGATCTCTTACCTTTTAGCGATGAATCACTTGTTCGTTTGGCGGCAAGTTGTGAAACCCCAATCGTTAGCGCAATCGGCCACGAGAAAGATTCACCGCTTTTAGATCTTGTTGCTGACTATCGCGCATCAACACCAACTGATGCGGCCAAGCGGGTTGTGCCAGATATAGAGCAAGAGATTTCGGATATAAATAAGATTCGCGACCGGATGTACCGAAGATTGCTTTCCAGCGTTGAATTTGCGCTAAACCAGATCGCGCAGCTGCGCAATCGCCCAGTCATGAAAGATCCCAGCGTCATGATTAAGGTTCGTAAAGATGATTTAACGGCGCTGCGCGATCGTTCACATCGCGGCTTTAAAGCACTTCTTGATATTGAAAAGAAAGAGATCAAGGGCGTTATCGCCCATCTGCGATCACTTTCCCCGCAATCGACTATGGACCGCGGTTATGCCGTGGTGCAAAGCGAGGACGGAAAGATTGTGCGCGATGCCACAAAGTTAAAGGCCGGATCTGTGCTGCGAATACGCGCTGCCAAGGGTGAAGCTAAAGCCAGCGTGCTGGCGAGCGAGTAGATTTAACCCATGGCCGCAAAAGAGGGAAAGCCTTCCTATGAAGAAGCTCGTGATGAGCTCGCTGAAATCGTTGAATCACTCGAAGATGGCAGCGCAACTTTAGAAGAATCTTTAAAGCTCTGGGAGCGCGGCGAAGAGTTAGCCAAGATCTGCCAAGAATGGTTGGACGGGGCGAAGAAGAAGTTAGATGCTGCAAAGAAGCCAGCTGAATAATGTCACCACAATTTTCTTACTCTGATTTACTGCCGATCGGCGATGATAAAACCAAGTATCGCAATATCGGTAAAGCTGGCGTTAGCGTAATAAAACTGGGCGATCAAGAGTTTCTGCAAGTATCACCGGAAGCGCTTACCTTTCTAACTGAAACTGCCATCCACGATATTTCACATTATCTGCGCGCAGAACACTTGCAGCAGCTTGCCAATATTTTAAAGGACCCTGAAGCCTCACCAAACGATCGCTTCGTCGCATTGGATTTGCTAAAGAACGCCAATATTTCAGCCGGCGGAATTCTGCCGATGTGCCAAGACACTGGCACCGCACTGGTGATGGGTAAGAAGGGTCAGTATGTATTGACCACTGCCAAAGATGAAGTTGCGATCTCGCAAGGAATTTATGACGCCTATACAAAGCTAAATCTGCGTTATTCGCAGATGGCTCCAGTTACTACATGGGAAGAAAAGAACACCGGCAACAATTTGCCCGCCCAGATTGAAATTTATGCTGATTCAGATCACCAAGATGAATATAACTTCATGTTTATCGCCAAGGGTGGCGGTAGCGCTAATAAATCATTCCTGTATCAAGAGACCAAAGCAGTACTAAATCCCGCATCATTTATGACATGGCTAGATGAAAAACTGCGTTCGATCGGCACAGCAGCATGTCCGCCCTATCACCTGGCAATTGTCATCGGCGGCACCAGCGCAGAGCACACAGTTAAGACGGCAAAACTAGCCAGCACCAAGTATTTAGATTCACTTCCAACATCAGGTGATGCTGCAACTGGACATGGCTTTCGCGATATCGAACTAGAAAAACAAGTACTTGAACTAACTCGCACCTTAGGTATCGGCGCCCAATTTGGCGGAAAGTACTTCTGCCACGATGTCCGTGTTGTACGCCTGCCGCGCCATGGCGCATCGCTGCCGATTGCAATTGCTGTGTCATGTTCTGCCGATCGCCAAGCAAAAGCCAAGATCACAAAAGATGGCATCTTTTTAGAAGAGCTAGAGCGCGATCCCGCACATTTCTTGCCTGACACAACCGATGAGCACTTAGACGATAACGTCGTAAAGATTGATCTCAATCAATCTATGGATAAGGTCCGCGCTGAATTATCGAAGTACCCAGTTAAAACTCGTGTTTGCCTTACCGGCACAATCGTTGTTGCCCGCGATCTGGCGCATGCTCGCATCAAAGCAGCCCTTGATGCCGGTCAGCCTCTGCCACAGTATTTGAAGGATTACGCCGTTTACTACGCAGGTCCAGCCAAGACTCCAGCAGGTTATGCATCCGGTTCATTTGGTCCAACAACTGCCGGACGTATGGATTCATATGTCGAACAATTCCAGAAAGCTGGCGGATCTTTTGTAATGCTAGCTAAAGGCAATCGCTCAAAGGCAGTTACCGATGCTTGCAAAAATAACGGCGGTTTCTATCTTGGATCAATCGGCGGACCGGCCGCGCGCCTGGCCCAAGATTGCATCAAGAAAGTTGAAGTCTTAGATTTCGATGATTTAGGAATGGAAGCGGTCTACAAGATCGATGTCGTTGATTTCCCAGCCTTCATCGTCGTGGACGATAAGGGAAATGACTTCTTTGCAGAGACCTCCAAACCACTTACCATTGGACTCAAGCCTTAACGATAAAACGAGAGAAGATTAGGAAAAATGAAGAAGCAATTTCGCATTCGAATCCTCTTGCTCACATCTATTTTCTCACTACTGCTACCAACTGCATCCCACTCAGCCGATATCACCCCTAAAGATCTTCTTCAGCTGCCTATATATGGAACAGTAATTCAAGAAGGCCAAACTTTTCAAAATATATCTTTTGTAACGGGCAGCTCTACTCCACAAGATGGAGGTTCTTACTACAACAAAGCTTGCACAAGTTTTGAAGATCCACGCTGTGCCGATGCTCCAATAATTCGGGGCAATTTAATTATGCCTGTCTGCCAGAGCGCCAAAGATAACTTTTGTATTGAATCTTTAGAGTTCACCAAAAGTGATGGAAGTAAAGAGTCAGCCAAATTAGTATTAGAAGCTACTACACAAAAGATTCCAGCCAGTACTACCTATAAAACGGGTGCGGGCGGCGGCATCAGTGTTTGGAACGCAGCCACCACGTTACATAAAGGTATGACGGGTGATTACATAGTAAAAGTGGCAATTGGCATTACATCAATTAAAGGGAAGATAGCACCACGAATTGATGGCGTTGAGGCGTCCGTTACCCCTGTCGTTATGACATCGGATGCTGGTGCAAAACAAGCACGCGCATGTGAAAAACCTGATCCAAATCTTGGTGGTAACCCAAATACATCTTATGGCTGGGCATGTCCAGATAATCAACCAAATCCAGCAACCTATGAAAGATGTTCGCAGCTGCTAGATGGCCTCTGCTTTATGCGTCAAGACTTCATTACTGGTACTCGCGTCGGACTGAATCTACGCATTAATAACCAGGTTACCGGATGGCTCTTTGGAAGAATGTCAGAGCCAAATATATCCGTCACTGCTATCGACCCAGTAACAAATCTTCTTAAGGTTGAAGGTGTTGCACAAAGCGTTCCAACGCTTGTCGGCTATGTAGAAAAAAAGAACCTTAGCCAATTTCCGGCAATCCAAAAGAGATTTGAAGAGAGATGCAAAACTCCAGGTTTCTACACCACTTGCGAAAAAATGATTGCGGACAACTTTTTTGATGGCTCACTTGGTTCGGGAGTCAATAGATTCGACGATTATGAACTCTTCAGTAGCCAAATTAAGGCCTACTCAGGCACTGATCTAAACTTCAAAATCGATACCAACTGGAATTTTGGTTCAACTAGCTACCAGGGGCGTAAAGATGCTGAAGGGGCATGTTTTGCTGATAGCTCCCAACTTCTTGGTTTAGTTACAACAAACGCTCCAATTTATGAGTCGGGACCACCAAAGTTAACCGAAGGATTTCTTACCTACAAAGTTGCTGGTGCTCATCACAACGCCGATGGTTCGGTATTCAAGGGGACATATGACTTTGCGCTGCGATCAACTGTAGCGAGATGCCTTTACGGGTTCACGAGCGCACCAATTCAATCCACAGTATCAGTTACTTCAGGTGATGGTTCGATTACTAATGTTGCAAGCGAGATAGTTCAAGAGAGAAACGGTTGGATGACTCTTAGCGCCAAAAACTTCACATTCTCTTCCCCAACTATTCGAATCAAACTTAGCCAGACAGCCGTCGCACCAACTCCGACTCCGATACCAACCCCAAGTAGCTCAGCGATGGCTTCAACAGCGGTTCAGAAATCAACAATTACTTGCGTCAAGGGAAAATTAATCAAAACGGTGAGTGCGGTTAAACCGACTTGCCCTAAGGGGTACAAAAAGAAGTAATGCTTTTTAGTAATAACGGCTGCGTTTGAATTTGGCCCAGGCTTTACATGGGCTGTCGTAGCGAGCTTCGATATATGTCAGCCCCCAACGAATTTGGGTTACCGGGTTGGTGCGCCAATCTGATGCGACAGCCTCCATGCGGATAGCCGGTAGCGCCTGTGGGATTCCGTGGGCGCCCGAGTTTTTATTATGAGCTTTGTAATTCCAGTGGCTCTCTTTTGTCCAAAGGCGATTGATGCAGTCATATTGAT
>JBAXFA010000001.1:0-112537 GCA_037140155.1 Actinomycetota bacterium | reverse complement strand
TTACATACAAGGTAGAAGCAACTCGCGTTGAACAGCGCACAGACTTCGATCGTCTTGTTGTTGATGTTGAAACAAAGCCATCAATGAAGCCACGCGATGCAGTTGCATCAGCAGGTAAGACACTTGTTGAACTCTTCGGTCTTGCACGCGAACTCAATGTCGATGCAGAAGGTATCGAGATGGGGCCATCTGTTATGGATGCTGCTCTTGCTGCAGATCTTGCTCTTCCAATCGAAGACTTGGATCTCACAGTCCGTTCATACAACTGCTTGAAGCGCGAAGGCATTCACACAGTTGGCGAGCTAGTTAACCGTTCAGAGGCTGACTTGCTTGATATCCGTAACTTTGGTTCAAAATCAATCGATGAGATCAAGGCAAAGCTTGTCTCAATGGGAATGTCTCTCAAGGACAGCCCAGCAGGATTTGATCCAACCAAGCACCAGAACTTCAATGCATCAGATGATGATTTTGCTGAAGCAGATCAGGCCTAGGAGATACGACAATGCCAAAACCAACTAAAGGTCCTCGCTTGGGCTCCGGCCCATCACACGAGCGTCTAATCCTTCGCACACTTGCTGAGCAATTGTTCGAACACGGCAAGATCACAACAACCGAGGCAAAGGCTAAGCGCCTGCGTCCATTGGCTGAAAAGTTAATCACCTTCGCAAAGAAGGGCGATCTTCCAGCTCGTCGTGAAGTAATGGCACGTATTGCAAATAAGAGCGTTGTTCACACACTCTTTACTGAAATCGGTCCACGCTTTGCAACTCGCGAAGGCGGATACACACGTATCACCAAGATCGGTCCTCGCAAGGGCGATAACGCTCCAATGGCGGTAATCGAAGTTCTAACTGAGAAAGATAACTAATTCTTCAGTTTTAACAGTAAAGCAAATAATTAAATGACCGAACCCACTCTCTATCCCGAGAGTGGGTTTCGTCGTTTACGCCTTGATCTTTCTTACGATGGCACCAACTTTTCAGGCTGGGGCAGACAACCAGATCGCCGCACCGTGCAACAAACTGTTGAAGAAGCCATCAGCACAGTTGCGCAACATAAGGCCGAAACTATTGTTGCTGGCCGCACTGATGCCGGAGTTCATGCAACCGGGCAAGTAATCCATGTTGATCTACCTGAATCACTTGAATTAACGGATCTGGCTTATAAATTAAATCGGATTCTTGATGAAGATATCCGGATCAATAATATTGAGATCGCACCAGCGGCATTCCATGCCCGTTTTTCGGCGCTACGTCGTTACTACGAATACCGGATCCTTGATGAAAATAAAGTCATTCCACCGCTGGCCCGCTTTAATACTGAATCCTGGTATCGCCCGTTAGATGTCGATGTAATGAATAACGCCAGCGCTTTATTGCTGGGTACTCACAATTACGCAGCCTTCTGTAAATTCCGGGAAGGCGCCACCACAATTCGCACGCTAGAGACCTTTCAATGGCGCCGCGATCGCGAAGGTTACCTAGTCGGCGATGTGGTTGCCGATGCCTTCTGTTATTCAATGGTGCGCAATCTCGTTGGCGCAACAGTCTGCGTTGCAGATGGCCGTAAAGATGCCAGCTGGATTACAACGCTGCTGGAAGATAAAGAACGCGTAAGCGATTCTCTGGTATTTCCGGGACGCGGGTTAACCCTATATAAAGTGGATTATCCCGATGCAGCCGAACTTTTAGAACGCGCCAAGAAGACAGTTGCTCGCCGTGAAGAAGAGCTCAACTAATGGGACATATCGACGTTAGCGCCGTTGAGTATTCGCTATCTGATGGTCGCGTATTACTAAACGATGTTTCATTTCGGGTGGGCGATGGCGCCAAGGTTGCGCTAATTGGTCCAAATGGATCAGGTAAGACAACTTTAATTCGCATGATCTGTGGTGATTTAAAACCAGATGAAGGCGCTGTTGCAATAACTGGTGGCCTTGGTGTGATGCGCCAATTCATCGGTTCAGTTCGCGATGAAACTAATGTGCGCGAGCTCTTGATTTCGGTCGCTCCAAAACGGATTCGCGATGCCGCGGCAAAGTTAATCGAAACTGAAAATTTAATAAACACTACAAATACCGAGAAAGATCAGATGGCTTATGCCCAAGCGATTATTGATTGGGGCGATGCCGGGGGATATGACTTCGAACTTATCTGGGATGTTTGCTGCACCGAGATGTTAAATAAGACCTTTGAAGAAGTTTCGATGCGCAAAGTTAATACTTTATCCGGGGGAGAACAGAAGAAGCTGGTACTTCGTGCGTTATTGGAAGGTCCTGAAGAAGTTCTACTTCTTGATGAGCCAGATAACTATTTAGATGTGCCATCTAAGCGTTGGTTAGAGGAAGTAATTCGCGCAACCAAAAAGACAGTTCTTTTCGTAAGCCATGATCGTGAACTCTTGGAAAATACCGCAAACCGCATCGTCACTTTAGAACAGGGCATAAATGGAAATACCACTTGGGTCCACGGTGGAAAATTCTCGACTTGGCATGATGCCCGCAAAGCCCGCAACGAGCGATTTGCCGAAATGCTTTTGCGCTGGGAACAAGAACATCAGCGCCTAAAAGACTTAGTCCGCACTCTACAAACTCAAGCTGCCATCTCACCTGATATGGCCAATAAATATCATGCGATGCAGACGCGCCTGCGTAAATTTGAAGAAGCTGGCGCACCGGAAGCTCCACCGATTGAACAAGATGTAAAAGTTGGTCTGCGCGGTGGGCGCACGGGCTTGCGCGCACTTACCTTCGAAAATTTAGCACTTGCCAACTTAACTGAACCCTTTAATTTCGAAGTCTTCTTTGGCGATCGCATTGCGGTCTTAGGTAAGAACGGCACCGGAAAATCACATTTCTTGCGAATGATTGCCGGAGATGAAAACGTTAAATACAGCGGCACCTTTAAAGTCGGCGCCCGTGTTGAAATCGGTTACTTTGCACAAACGCATGCCCACCCCGAATTCGAATCTAAAACTTTGCTAGAAATATTGTGGGAGACATACTCACTTCAATTGGGTCCAGCCAAGAGCGTGCTGCGTAAATATGAAATTGATCAGCAGGCAGAACAGAAGTTCTCTTCACTTTCTGGTGGACAACAAGCGCGCTTTCAAGTCTTATTACTTGAGTTGTCCGGTTCAACTTTGCTACTACTTGATGAGCCAACCGATAACTTAGATTTGGCGAGCGCTGAAAGTTTGGAACACGCCTTAGATCGTTACGAAGGAACTGTTCTATCTGTGACCCACGATCGCTGGTTTACTCGCGGATTTACCCGATTTTTGGTCTTTGGGGCTAACGGCCAGGTCTATGAAAGCCCCGAGGCGATATTCGACCATTGATCGTGCGTGGAATTAGGCCATTTTGACCTGACCTACGCATGAAAGGTAAAGTTCATCCCCTGCGCCAGATACGGCGCCGAAGGCAAGCCAGAGAAATTAAAGCTCAAACTAAGAAGAAGAAGGTAATAAAGCATGCGTACATATAGTCCTAAGGCCGGAGATGTCGTCCGTAAATGGCACGTCATCGATGCACAAGATGTAGTTCTTGGCCGCCTTGCAACGCATGCTGCCGTTCTTCTTCGCGGTAAGCACAAGGCAACATTTGCACCACACATGGATATGGGCGACTTCGTTGTAATCATCAACGCTGAAAAGATCGCACTCTCTGGCAACAAAGCTCTTGCAAAGTTTGAACACCGCCACTCTGGTTTCCCAGGTGGTTTAACTTCAACTGTTTACGGTGAACTCATCGAGAAGCACCCAACTCGCGCAGTTGAAAAGGCGATCAAGGGAATGCTTCCTAAGAACCGTCTCGGTCAGCAAGTTGCATCAAAGCTAAAAGTTTATGCAGGCCCTGAGCATCCTCACGGCGCGCAAGCACCAACTCCATATGTATTCACTCAAGTTTCTCAGATCGCAAAGTAAGGGACCTATAACAAATGTCAGATACAACTTATAACGAAGTTACAGATCTAGACGAGAACGAAGTTCCTACTTCTTACTCTTCATCATCACCAGCACCTGCAACCAACCGCCCAGCAATCAAGGCACCTGGCGCAGGAACCGGTCGACGTAAAGAAGCAGTTGCACGCGTTCGCCTAGTACCTGGTACAGGTCGTTGGGTTGTTAACGGTAAGACACTTGAGGATTACTTCCCAAATAAAGTTCACCAACAATTAGTTTCAGAGCCATTCCGTACTGTTGCTGCAGAAAACCAATACGATGTTTTCGCACGTATCAACGGTGGCGGAGTATCTGGTCAAGCAGGCGCACTTCGCTTAGGCGTTGCTCGCTCACTTAACGAGATCGATGTTGAAGCACATCGTCCAGCGCTTAAGAAGGCTGGATTCCTTTCACGTGATGCACGTGTTATCGAGCGCAAGAAGTACGGTCTGAAGAAGGCTCGTAAGCGTTCGCAATACAGCAAGCGTTAATTTCAAAGGCGCCCCAACGTGGCACTCTTTGGAACCGATGGAATACGTGGCTTAGCCAATCGTGATCTCACCGCTGAATTAGCACTCGACGTTGCCGTCGCTGCTGCACATATTCTCGTTGAAAGTTCCTCGAATAAAGACCATCAGCCAAATTCTTCTGGCGAGATTGCAAGCAATTCTCGACCTGTCGCAATTGTTGGCCAAGATTCCCGTGCCTCAGGTGAATTCCTAGAAGCAGCAGTCGTTGCCGGTTTAACTAGCGCAGGCGTTAACGTCTATCGCGTAGGTGTTCTGCCAACTCCAGCTATTGCACATTTAGTTGCTGAAACTGGCGCAGATCTAGGCGTAATGATTTCGGCGTCTCACAACCCCGCACCTGATAATGGCATCAAGTTATTTTCACGTGGTGGCGGAAAGTTAGATGATGCAATCGAAGCAGCCATTGAAGCCCGCATCGGTGAACCATGGGAGCGCCCAACTGGTCGCGGTGTGGGTCGCGCAATCGTTGACGATAGCGCTCGCGAAAAATATTTAAAGCATTTACTTTCATCTGTTAAAACTCCGCTGAAAGGTTTAAAGATTGTCGTTGACTGCGCCAATGGCGCCTCATCGACTGTTTCACCTGAGGCTTACCGTCGTGCCGGCGCTGAAGTAATTGCAATATTTGATGCACCCGATGGTTGGAATATCAACGATGGTTGCGGCTCCACCCACCTAGAACAATTGCGCGCCGCAGTTTTGCGAGAAGGCGCTGACTTTGGTTTAGCTCACGATGGCGATGCTGATCGCGTATTAGCAATCGACGCACAAGGCAATGATGTTGATGGCGATGTCATCATGACGATTCTGGCCCGTGGCTTTAAAGCCTCAGGATCGCTAAGGGCCAACACCATTGTTGCAACTGTCATGAGCAATCTAGGTTTTTTCCACGCGATGAAAGAGGCGGGTATTACTGTTGAGACCACGGCGGTTGGCGATCGTTACGTATTAGAGAAGATGATTGAAAAAGACTTTTCACTAGGTGGCGAACAATCTGGCCACTTAATTATGCGTGAATTTGCAACAACAGGTGACGGCACTTTAACTGCACTTGCTCTGGCACAAGAAGTCGTTAAATCTGGAAAGACTTTGCAAGAATTGGCTGCTGCGATGGTGCGCTTTCCGCAAGTATTGGTAAATGTTAAGAATGTGGCGAAAGAGAAGCTAAATGGTTCTGCACCAATAAAGGCTGCAGTTCTGGCTGCTGAAGCAAAACTTGGCGATGCTGGTCGCGTTTTGTTGCGAGCATCTGGAACTGAACCGCTTGTCCGCGTGATGGTTGAGGCGCAGAGTGATAACCTAGCCAGCGAAATAGCAAATGACCTGGCGAAGGTCGTTCAAGCAGAGCTGGGGTAAATAAAAGTGTGCGGAATTGTGGGTTACACAGGGCCACAGTCTGCGATCACTCCGCTCGTTGAAGGTCTACGTCGCCTCGAATATCGTGGTTACGACTCAGCAGGAATCGCATTGGGTACGCCAGGTTCGCTCTTTATTGAAAAGCGCGCAGGTAAGTTAACAAATCTAGAAGGCGCACTCCCTGCAAATATGCCAGTTGTTCACTCCGGAATTGGCCACACCCGTTGGGCAACTCACGGTGGACCAACTGATCGCAACGCCCACCCGCATACAGATAACGAAGGCAAGCTTGCCGTTATCCATAATGGAATTATTGAAAACTACTCTGAACTAAAAGCTGAGCTACAAGCGCGTGGTCACTCCTTCTCATCTGACACAGATACCGAATCTGTGGCTCACTTACTTTCGGATCTTCGTAAAGAAAATAACGGTGATTTAACGCAAGCTATGCGCCAGGCGGTATCTCGTCTGCGCGGTTCCTTTACCTTGGTCGCAGTACACGCAGATGCACCTGAAATAATCGTCGGAGTTCGTCGTAATTCACCTTTAGTCGTTGGCTTAGGCGATGGCGAAAACTTTATGGCATCGGATGTTGCCGCCTTTATCGATTACACCAAGCGCGCAGTTGAACTTGGACAGGATGAGATCATCACAATGACTCCATCTGGCATAAAGATTATTGATTTAGCCGGCAAACCGGTTGCTCCAAAGGAGTACACAATTACTTGGGACTCTGCAGCCGCACAAAAAGGTGGCTATACCCACTTCATGCTCAAAGAGATCTTCGAACAACCGAAGGCTGTTGCCGATACTTTAATTGGTCGCCTAACTGACAATGGCAAAATTGAATTAGATGAACTACATATGTCAGATAGTGAAATCAAAGCTCTAAAGAAGATTGTGGTAATCGCCTGCGGTACTGCTTATCACGCCGGAATGATTGCAAAGTATGTTATTGAAAAGTGGGCAAAGATTTCAGTTGAAGTAGAAATCGCCAGCGAATATCGTTATCGCGATCCAATTATCGATCCAAATACTTTAGTAATTGCCATCTCACAATCGGGTGAGACTATGGATACCTTGATGGCGATTCGCCACGCCAAAGCAGCTGGTGCGCGCGTACTAGCGATCTGTAATACCAATAGCTCGACTATCCCTCGCGAATCAGATGCGGTGTTGTACACACATGCTGGCCCAGAAATTGCGGTAGCTTCAACTAAAGCTCTCCTTACACAGATTGTTGCAGTTGACTTAATTGGCCTGCATTTAGCGCAGGTTCGTGGCGAATTAAGTGATGCACAAGTACATGATCTCTACAACGAGATGCTGGAACTACCGGGCAAGATCGAACAAATACTTGAAACCGTTGAACCGCTACGTGCGCTAACTCGTAACTTTGCCAAGGCAGAAACGGTTCTCTTTATCGGTCGTAATATCGGTTATCCCGTTGTATTAGAAGGCGCGCTTAAGTTAAAAGAGTTGGCCTATATCCACGCGGAAGGTTTTGCAGGCGGTGAGCTAAAGCATGGCTCTATCGCACTAATTGACCAGGCAAAGGGAACTCCAGTAATAGCGATCCTGCCATCCGGAACTGATCACGCACTTGATGAGAAGATGTTGAGCAATATCCAAGAAGTTAAAGCGCGCGGTGCCCGAGTAATTGTTATCGCTCACGAAGGCGCAGAGGTTGTTGGAGCCGATCACATCATCCGAATTCCAGAATGTTCACCGCTCTTCCAACCTATTTTAGCTACAGTTCCACTACAAGTATTTGCTTATGAAATGGCTATTGCGCGCGGCAATGATGTTGATCAGCCACGCAACTTAGCTAAATCAGTTACGGTCGAATAACTATGTCAGTAGTACTAGATGCGCGCCGCGCTCAAATGGTGCGAGCATTTCGCTGGGCTGCAATTTTTTTTGCTGGGTTTCTACTAATCACACAACAAGTTTTATCAAATGGCCCACTTATCGCAGTTGATACATGGATTCATGATTTAGATCGGCCTAAGTTTCGGGGGATTAGCGGATTTATTATTCGCCGCCTGGATGATTTAGGTCTGCGTAGCGTCACGGCAACAGCTTTATTGCTTGCCGCTATTTATATTGCGCGGCGCTTTAAAACTTGGCGTCCGCTCAATTTGGCAATACTTTCGCTCGTAAGTTTGAATCTCGTTGTTGGTATCTTCAAATTCTGGTTAGGCCGCACTAAGCCAAAAGTCGGAATAGATCTACTGCACTTTGGAGGAATGTCTTACCCAAGTGGCCATGCCTCGAATGCTTTGCTTATATGGGGGATGTTGGCATATTTAATTTATCGCTATGCGCATGTAGATCGCTATCGTGGCCGGCTGGCTAGCGCTGGTGTTGCAACAATAAGTTTGACAGTTTGTATCGTCTCGCTAATCCGCGATACTCATTGGTTCTCAGATTTACTTGGTGGCCTCTTTATTGGTGGCTCGCTATTGGTCTTAATTATCGCGATTGATCGATACTGGCCGTCTAATAGCCAACTCTCTTAACCCCAATTACACTAAAGACCATGATTGATGGGATTGGTATCGATGTCGTGGATATCGCGCGCTTTGCCGAATCTCTAGAGCGCACCCCGTCCTTACGCGAAAAGTTATTCACAAAGGCCGAAGCGGATAAACCAATTGCATCCCTTGCCGCGCGCTTTGCTGCAAAAGAGGCGCTAGCTAAAGCGCTTAACGCCGGTCATGGCCTGCCGTGGCATGATGCAGAAGTTATTAACCATGAAAGTGGTAAACCTGATTTTCTCTTTCGCGGTGAGATCGCTGAGCTAATCGATGGCGCATCTGTCCACTTATCACTTTCACATGATGCAGGTATCGCATCTGCGATGGTTGTGGTTGAGCGATGACAAATCGCGCAGAAGCTATTGTTGATTTAACTGCCGTAAAGGCAAATGTGGCTTTACTCAAGGAGAAAGCCGGAGTTGATTTATTGGCGGTAGTAAAAGCAGATGCTTATGGACATGGGCTTGTCCCGGTTGCAAAAGCTGCCTTAGAAGGTGGAGCAACTTGGTTAGGCGTTGCTTTGCTAGAAGAAGCGCTCACTTTGCGCAGCGCAGGTATCGCCGCACCGATCTTGGCCTGGCTTGTGCCACCTGGATCTGATTTCCAGAGCGCAGTCGATAACGATATTGATATCGCAGTTGCATCACTCAAGGCGCTAAATGAGGTTGCTGCAGTCGAAGGTGTTAAACGTCCCCGGATTCACTTAGAGGTAGATACCGGAATGTCGCGCGGTGGATTTCTTTCTGAATGGGATCAGATTGATCTGCAACATATGCAAGACGTGAAAATTGTAGGAATCTTTTCTCATTTTGCGCGCGCTGACGAACCGGGTCAACCACAAAATCTGGCACAGCTAAATCGCTTTAAGAAAATGGTAGCCAACCTCGAATCATTTGGTTACGACCATTTAATCCGCCATCTCTCAAACTCAGCTGCCACACTGGTTGATCAAGCTTCAGCTTTTGACATGGTGCGTACCGGAATTGCAATTTATGGGTTAACTCCTGATTTAAAGTCGATGGGATCATCGCTATCGATTGGATTAAAACCGGTGATGTCGTTACGGGCGAAGCTACATTTAGTTAAAGATGTTCCGGCAGGTTCACCAGTTGGCTACGGTGCAACGGAAAGTACAAAAGCAGATACCAAATTAGGGCTAGTTGCAATGGGCTATGCCGATGGAATTCCACGTATTGCAAAAAGTGCGGGAGTTTTCCATGATGGAAAGCGCGCACCGATAATCGGGCGCGTATCTATGGATCAATTTGTTGTTGACTTAGGGTCTGCTTCTACTGCGCAATCAGGTGATTGGGTAACAGTATTTGGGCCAGGTGATGACGGCGAATACACCGCCGATGACTGGGGCAGCGCATCTGGGTCGATTAATTACGAGATAGTCACACGAATCGGCCCGCGAGTGCCTAGAATCTATGAACTATGAGCCAGGCACTTTTACATGCAAAAGGTGTCAGCATCTCTTTTGGTGGACTTAAAGCCCTCAGCGATGTTCATCTCGAACTGCGCCCCAATGAAGTAGTTGGAGTGATCGGTCCGAATGGCGCCGGTAAGACAACTTTATTTAACGCCATCTGCGGTTTAGTAAAACCAGATTCGGGATCCTTTGAATTTGAGGGCGAAGAACGTAATTGGCCACGCACTGATGAATTAGTTGATCTGGGAATCGCGCGCACGTTGCAAGGCGTCGGTCTATTTCCTGAACTAACAGTTCTAGAAAATGTAATGGTCGGCGCACAGAAGTTAGCTAAGACCGGTTTGATTTCGGCAGCCCTTGGTACAAATAAGCGCGATGAGGAAATTCTGCGCGATAAAGCGATGCGCGCCCTAGATCGCGTCTATGCCGGCACTTTGGCTAATCGTCGCGCAGATACTTTGGCTTATCCCGATACCAAGCGCGTCGCAATCGCGCGCGCACTTGTTTCAGAACCAAAGATTTTGATGCTCGATGAGCCAGCCGGCGGACTTGGCCCGCAAGATATTGAGTGGATGAATAATTTAATTCGTAACTTAACCGCAACGATGTCGGTATTAATCGTAGAACACCATATGGATGTTGTTATGAGCGTTTGCGATCGCCTATATGTATTGAACTTTGGCGAAGTTATCTCAAGTGGAGATGCCGAAAAGGTACGACGTGATCCAGCAGTTATCGCCGCTTACCTCGGAACCGGGGTGGCTTAATGTTAAAGATTGAAAACCTAAGCGTTTCACATGGCGCCATACGCGCGCTGCATGAGATCTCATTTAACGTTGAAAAAGGGCAGCTAGCTGCAGTAATCGGCGCAAATGGCGCTGGCAAGACCACGCTATTGCGCACCCTTTCTGGGCTAAACAAGGCAAGCGATGGTGCCGCGCATTGGGGCGATCACAACATTCTGCACGCCAAACCTGAAGCGTTAGTTCGCCATGGAATCTCACATGTCTGTGAAGGCAAATCTGTAATCCCCGAACTAACAGTTTCTGAAAACTTAGAACTAGGTGCGCTCTGGCGGCGCAACCGAAAAGAAGCGGCCAAATCTAAGCAAGAGGTTGTCGAACTCTTTCCTCGTTTAGGTGAGCGACTTTCCCAACGTGCGGATTCTCTTTCAGGTGGTGAGCGCCAGATGTTAGCGATCGGTCGCTCAATCATGTCAAAGCCAGATTTACTTTTACTTGATGAACCTTCTCTTGGCTTGGCACCACTTGTGATTGAACAAATTTTTCAAACCATTCGCGATTTAACTACCGCCATGGGTCTAACTGTTTTGCTTGTAGAACAGAACGCGATGGGTGCGTTGAAGATCGCTGATATCGGTATCGTATTAAATCTTGGTTCAATCGCCGCGACCGGTAGCGCAGCTGCGCTAAGAGATGACCCCGCAGTTCGCGCTGCTTATTTAGGGTTCTGACCATGTTTAATTTCATAAATACCTTACTTATCGGCATAACTGCCGGTTCTATCTATTCATTAATGGCAATCGCCATCGTCTTGGTCTGGCGCAGCACCCGCGTAGTTAACTTTGCAGCAGGCGGTTTAGCCCTAGCTTCTTCATTCGTAGGAGCCGCAGTCTTAGAAAAAACGGGATCGTTTTGGATTGCACTTCCACTTGCCATGGTGGCTGGCGCCGCCTTTTCAGCCTTTATTGAATACTTCTTCTTACGTCCACTACTTAAGCGATCTGGTGGCAAGGGTGAAGAAATCTTCTTGCCGATTATCGCGACCTTAGGCCTACTCGGAATTATCAAAGCGATCCTTAACTTTATTTATGGTGATCGCGTTGGGTCGCTACCGCCACCGCTATCTGATAAAGGTTTTATCGTCTCTGGCCAGAGCATTGCCTTATCGCCAATGCGCCTTCTTATTCTCGGAACAGTTCTGGTTCTGATGGCCTTCTTAACTTTAATTTTCCAACGAACCAACCTGGGGCTTTCGTTGCGCGCTTCTTCATTTGCCCCAGAAATTTCTCGCCTAGCTGGTATTCGCGTTGATTTAATTCGCACAGTTGGTTGGGCAATTTCAGGTGCAGCAGGAGCGACTGCCGGAATCTTGCAGACAACTAATGGTTCTGGATCAATTTCACCCGAATCATTTGAATTTAGTTTGCTCTTAGTCTTTGGATTTGTGGCTGCCGTGATTGGTGGAATCGAAAGTTTAATTGGCGCAGTTGTTGGCGGCTTAACACTTGGAATTATCTTGGCGGTCATCTTGATGTATGTCGGGGGATCGCTAGTTTTCTTTGCAGCATTCTTAATTTTGATTCTAGTTCTGTTAATTAGACCTCAAGGAATAATTGGCGTGAAAGGTGGTCGTCGTGCATAAACTTCAGATCACCAATAAACATCGCTTTATTGGCTTCGTACTAATTGGCCTAATTGTTTACATCCTTAGTAATATCGTTGATGAATGGCGCTCGTTCCAGGGTGCAACTATCGCCGTGTATGTAGTCGCAATCGCTTCAGTTATTTTATTGACTGGTTACTCAGGACAAATTTCGCTAGGACACGGCGCACTGTTGGCAGTCGGTGCATATTCGGCAGCGCTTACTCAAATTCACTTCCATGCTCCAATTTGGGCCTGCTTTGTCGTTGCAGTTTTAATTACCGCGCTCTTTGGCGCAATCCTTGGCGCAGCTGCGGCGCGATTATCTGGACCATATTTAGCAGGAACAACTCTGGCACTTGCGGTAGGGCTACCTTCAATTGCTAATCAATTTTCAATATTTGGTGGCGAGCAAGGCATTTCATTTGATGCTGGTTGGCCGCCACTTTCGTTCGGTCAGAACTTCACGCAATACAAATGGTTCTTCTGGATCGCATCTCTTGCAGCGTTAATTTCGATGTGGTGGGTACAAAATATTTTGCGATCACGCTATGGACGCACCTGGCGGGCAGTTAAGACCAATGAAGTCGCCGCCGAAATCGCTGGCATTAATATTGGCCGCTCAAAGGTCTTGGCCTTCACCGTGAGCTCCGGTATCGCCGGTCTAGCTGGCGCCCTGCTGGCCATGACCATAAATAACGTCTCCCCGAGCGCATTTCCGCTGGCTCTCTCCTTCTCTATCGCAACCGGGGCAGTTCTATCTGGCGTAAATACCCTCGGAGGCGTCATGATTGGCTCAGTAGCGCTGGTTGCGATCCCCCAGATCGCCTCATTGATCTCCGATCGATGGAGCGGGTCCGGGAATCTAGCCACGTTATTGCCTGAATTTATTGTGAGCGCGCTCTTGATCTTGACGGTCTTTTTAGCCCCGAAAGGTCCGATCGAGAAGCTTCGGTCGCGTCACGTTCATTAGGCGTTAACCTGCTCGTAAGATATCTGCACAAGTAATACCGCACTAACTAGATCTACCCGCTGTATCCCTCGATGGAAGGAAAAATATGATCAGAACGACTCGTCGGAAGTTTCTCGTAGCTTCCGCGGTGATGGCTGCAACTGCGCTCTCACTCTCTGTGATGCCGGCACAAGCGCTGTCGCCGCGTTCAGAAGTAGGCGTAACTTCAACCGCAATCAAACTCGGCATTACTTTGCCAATGACAGGTTCAGCCAGTTTCGGCTACAACCAACTACCAGGTGCGATGAAGGCATATTTTGATTATGTCAACGCAAACGGTGGTGTAAATGGCCGCAAGATCAGCCTCGTTGTAAAAAATGATGGCTATCTTCCAAAGCAGGCTATTCAAAATACTCAGGATTTAATTGCTAAGGATAAGGTCCTTGCAGTTATCGGCGCACTTGGAACAGCAAACAATAAGGCTGTTGCATCTGCGGTAAACCTTGGCCGTCGCGGAATCCCAAGCCTCTTCATCAACACCGGCTTTAGCGGATTTAACGATCGCAAGGCATACCCAACATCTTCCACAATCTTGCCTTCATACATTATGGAAGCAAAGTTGATGAGTAAGTTCCTAAAGGAAACTTACCCAGGCAAGAAGGTTTGCTTGTTGTATCAGGATGATGACTTCGGTGATGATGCGCTTGTCGGTTTCGATAAGTCACATGGCAATATGGACTTCGCAGTCAAAATTGCTTACCCATCGCTATCTCAAGGCGTAGCTGGTGTTCCAGATTCATGGATCACTAAGTTCAAGACCGGCGGATGTGAAGTTCAAGTTGTATTCGGTGTTGCAAGTGCAACCTTGTACACAATCTTGGCTGCCGCAAAAGCTCAGTATGCACCTAAGTGGATACTCGGCTCAGTCGGCGCTGATATCGGATCAATTAATCCAGCAACAGTTCCTTACATCATTGGCGCAACATCGATGTCATTTATGCCATCAGTTGTAGATCCAAAGGATGAATACGTTGCCAAGTTCAAAGAGATCAACACAACTTATAACCCAGGAGCTAAGTTCAATAGCTGGGCGCTTATCGGTATGAACACAGCATTTATTGCAGTTCAAGCCCTTAAGGCAGCTGGTAAAGACTTAACTCGCGCTTCGCTACTTGCCGCAATTGATAACAGCGGATCTAAGTTCCCTAACGCGGGGCTAGTTCCACTGAACTATTCAAAGACAAGCAACGTCGGCTTCAACGGTTACTGGTTCGGTACATTTAATAAGACTGGTGACCTTGTCCCTAACGACACCTTCACATACACCCCTTACACCACAGATTCCGGTACAGGCGATGTTGTGAAATCAACCTATGTTCGTCCAGCAATGCCAGCGAAGGGATTGCCAAACTAATGAGAACTACATCGTTTAAATCACGCGCATTTGCGCTAGTTTCAACAGCCACAATGCTTGCAACTTTAGTAGTTGCAGCACCAGCTAACGCTGCAGCAACTGATCCAGTCTGTGATGGAAAGACTCCAGTACAGACATGTACAGGAACAACATCGGATGGCGCTGCCTACAAGATGGTTGTGCCTGCCACATTTAATGGCACTGTGACAATTTGGTCACATGGTTTCGGTGGAAACACATCGATTCCTGCTGCAGGTTTTTCTATTGATTCAACTGCGCAGATTGCACCAAATGGCCCAGGCCAAAGCGGTGGAAGTCCTGAATTAGTTAAGTACTTAACCGATAAGGGCGTTGCTGTCATGGGTTCTGGTTTTAGCACCCAAGGATGGAACCTGGATGAAGCGGTAAAGACCAATACAGAACTTATTGGAATCTTTAAAGCTAAGTTCACAACAACTACAAAAGTTGTTGCTTGGGGTTACTCAATGGGTGGCGGAATTACTCAGGCTTTTGCCGAGCAGCACCCAGAGCTAATTTCATCAGCTGCGGTTATGAACCCAGTTGATGCTTGGGGCTCACAAAGCAAGTACTTTATTGACCTACTTTGGTTAATGAAGACTTGGTTTGATCCATCAATTAAATTAACTGGCTACGCTGCAGGCGCTGCCGGAGATATGCAGATGTTGGGAGATCTCCAGAAGTACACCGCAATTTTGACAGCCCTTAAGGCTGGAGTTGCATCGGGTGCGTGGCCAACGACTTCAAGCAAGTCAGGACTTGCTCTATATGCTGGCGGAATCCCATCACGTAGTGCGCTCTTGATGATTGGTCGTCTAGCAGGCATCAGTGCACAGAGCTCATCATTTGATGGCATTGCAGGACCACCAGGTGCTGCCGCTACTGCATGGCCACTTGCTTACGCACCAGCTCTTGCTACCTTGGAAAATATTTCGGGAGTACTTGGGTATTCATTGCTCGGTGCCCGCGATATGCAGAACAAGATGGGTGGAAATAGCTTTGATAATCAGAAGACCGATTATTCAAAGCAGCTCAGCGATGAAGATCGCACTGTTTACAACGCTGGCCTTAGCGGTAACACCGCAATTGCTGGAATGTTGCAAACACTCAGCCCACTAAACCCAGATGCTCCACGCATCAAGGGGGATGCTGCAGCATTGGCAAAGTCTGCTGCAACCATGTACGAGAGCACTGGCAAGATCAAAGTTCCAACAGTGATGATGATTGGTCAACACGATCCAGTAGAACCTGCCGGAATCGTTCAGCGCATCTCTGATCTCTACGAAGCAGATTTCGCTGCTGCAAAAGCTGCTGCGATGAAAGCTGCACAGAAGAGCGGTGCATATTCAGCACCTGCTCGTAAGTTGCAGGTTATCTGGAGCGTAACTCCTAAGACATGGTCGAAGTTTGATGCAGATGGTGGCCCAATTTCAATTACGGGAACTCCAGGTACTGGTCATACTAACTTCACAATGGCTCAATACAAGGTGGTAATTGATACAGCAATTGAGGCTGCGATCACTGGCAACTTACCTTGGACAGGTGCACAGTTAAGTAAGGTCACAAAGGCTAAATACCTCAAGATTGACCGTGACACTCTCTATCCATGGATGAAGTACTACAACCAGTAAAATTTGAGTTGTAGAAAAGATCCTACGAGATAGGGGTCGCGCGAGAGCGCGGCCCCTATCTCTTTTTCACGAGTACCCTTAACCCTTATGAAGATCGCAACGGCGCAAGATATGTTTGGCCTTGGCGAAAAAATTGGTGCACAACTTCGTGCCGGTGATCTCATCCTTTTAAACGGCCCACTTGGAGCTGGCAAAACAGTCTTGGTGCAAGGCATAGGTGCCGCCCTTGGCATAACTGAAGTTACCTCGCCAACATTTGTTATCTCACGTATCCATCCGGGTGCGCTGCCGCTGATACATGTCGACACCTATCGGTTATTGGAAAGCGGGAAAGCGGCGCTGTACTTGGATGATTTAGATCTGGATACTGCCCGGGAAAGCGCTGTCACCGTTATCGAATGGGGCGGGGCCGAGTCCGCTCGTTTATCGGATGAGCGTTTGGAAATTGATATTGATCGCACAGTTGATGAACGAGTTATTACATGTCGGGCAATCGGCCCTCGTTGGGCAGAGTTAAACCTATGACGTTTTCACTAGCGATTGATACGGCAACGAACCGCACAATCGTTGCGATCATTGAAGATGGCAAAGTCTTATTTGAAGGCTTTCATGAAGGCGCTACCGAACATGGTTTTGCAATTACTGAGCTAGTTTCCAAAGCGCTAGAAGTTTCTCCAAAGCCTGACCAAGTAGTCGTCGGCATGGGACCTGGTCCTTTTACTGGATTACGGGTTGGAATTACCTTCGCGCATACTTTTGCTCTTGCTCGTGAAATTCCAGTAATTGGAGTTTGTTCACTCGATGCGATCGTTGTTGATACAGATGAATACACCGTGGCAATAGATGCGCGCCGCAAAGAGATTTACTGGGCTTCATATAAAGACGGCGTGCGTGTAGCAGGGCCAGCAGTAGATAAACCAGCTGATGTATCTGGCTACATCCTTGATTTATATCCAGATATGGAAAAGTTAGTGGCGCTAAGCAAAAGCCAAAATATTACTGAACCGATGTATCTGCGTCGGCCAGATGCCGTGCCAACTGCGGAGCGCAGATGATTAGCTACCGCGCTGCGATGCAGCTGGATCTGCCAGTTTTGGTTTCCATGGAACGAGTTTTATTTGCTGATTCGCCCTGGTCAATGGGGCAGTTCAAAGAAGAGTTCAAGGGCGTGCCTAATTCGCGATATTTCTTAGTTGCCACAAACGATGAAGATCAGATAGTTGGCTATGCCGCAGTATTGGTCGTGGCGCCAGGGGTTGAAGCCGATGTCTTAACTGTGGCGGTTTTACCTGATTACACCCGCCAAGGTATTGCCAGCCACTTCATGTCAGAGCTTGAGAAATGGTCTATTTCTAAAGGTGCGCCCGCGATGATGTTGGAAGTTGGTACAGAAAATGTGAGTGCCATCGCGCTATATGAAAAGT
Organism: Actinomycetota bacterium; assembly: GCA_037140155.1. Lineage (GTDB taxonomy): Bacteria > Actinomycetota > Actinomycetes > Nanopelagicales > Nanopelagicaceae > Planktophila. The sequence continues at coordinate 94,913 of JBAXFA010000001.1, read as the reverse complement.
TGGGTTATGAAAATATCTCAACTCGCAAAGGCTATTACGGCCCAGGTTTAGATGCTTTTGTAATGCGTAAGGAGCTCAAAGTATGAGCGAGCCAATTGTTTTAGGAATTGAAACCTCTTGCGATGAGACCGCAATTGGCATTGTGCGCGGGCGAAAGTTGTTGGCCAATGTGATCGCCTCTAGCGTGGAAGAACATGCCCGCTTTGGGGGAGTCGTCCCGGAAATCGCTAGCCGTGCACATCTAGAAGCGATGTTGCCAAGCATTGAAAAAGCGGTGCGCGATGCCGATATTTCACTTAAAGATATTGATGCGGTTGCAGTTACTGCCGGCCCTGGTTTAGTCGGTGCTCTATTAGTCGGTGTCGCATCTGCCAGTGGACTGGCGCTGGGTTTAGGTAAGCCTTTATATGGCGTTAACCATTTAGCCGCTCACATCAGCGTTGATTACTTAACTCATGATCTGCCAACTGATCCGACGATTGCTTTGTTGGTTAGTGGTGGACATTCATCCTTGTTGCAAGTAGATGACATAACATCAACTATTACCAAACTGGGTGCGACGATGGATGATGCAGCCGGTGAGGCCTTCGATAAAATCGCACGCGTTATGGGACTTGGATTTCCTGGTGGTCCCGCAATTGACAAAACATCCCTTTTGGGATCACCAACAGCAATTGATTTTCCACGTGGTTTAACAACTAGCAACGATTGGGCAACTCGTCCTTACGATTTTTCTTTCTCTGGTTTAAAAACTGCCGTTGCTAGATATTTAGAAAGTACGCCAGATTATAAAAAGGGCGATGTGGCAGCTTCGTTCCAAGAATCCATAGTTGATGTGCTGCTGTTGAAATCTTTGGCGGCATGTAAAGCAACTGGGATTGATTCGCTAGTAATTGCTGGGGGAGTTGCCGCTAATTCCAGGCTGCGCCATTTGGCCGAAGAGCGTTGCGCTAAAGCCGGGGTTCGCCTACGCATTCCAAGCCCAGCCCTTTGTACCGATAACGGGGCGATGGTGGCAGCCCTGGGCTCGCTGATGGTCGCCGCCGGCCGCGCCCCTGGGCCACAGGCCTTTGACGCTGATTCCGCCCTCCAAGTTGAGCGGGTTGCCCTCTAGAACTACAGTTAGCACTCTAAGCCACACACTGCTAATTGAAGGAGAAAAAATCATGGCAGTAGCCATCAAGCCACTCGAAGATCGCATCGTTGTTAAGGCATCAGAAGCCGAGACCACCACAGCATCAGGACTCGTTATTCCTGACACTGCAAAAGAGAAGCCACAGGAAGGCACAGTCGTAGCCGTAGGTCCTGGTCGTTTCGATGACGGCGTTCGCGTTCCTATGGATGTCAAGGTCGGCGACGTTGTTCTCTACAGCAAGTACGGCGGAACTGAAGTTAAGTACAACAACGAGGAGTACCTCGTACTTTCAGCTCGCGACATTCTTGCTGTAATCGAGAAGTAAGTAATGGGAAAAATTCTTGAATTCGACGAGCAAGCTCGTCGCGCAATGGAGCGTGGAGTAAATATCCTCGCTGACACAGTAAAGGTAACCCTTGGCCCTAAGGGCCGTAACGTAGTTATCTCAAAGTCATTTGGCGCACCTACTATCACAAACGATGGCGTGACAATTGCTAAAGAGATTGAACTCTCTGATCCAGCCGAAAATATGGGCGCACAGCTCGTAAAGGAAGTTGCGACCAAGACCAACGATGTTGCCGGTGACGGAACAACAACTGCAACTGTTCTTGCCCAAGCAATGGTTAAAGAAGGTTTACGTAACCTTGCCGCAGGCGCACAGCCTATGGATCTAAAGCAAGGGATTGAAGCAGCGGTTATCGCTATCTCTGCCCGCCTTGCCGAAAATGCAACTGTCGTAAAGGACAAAGCACAGATCGCAGATGTTGCCACTATTTCGGCCCAAGATCGCGCAATCGGCGAACTCATTGCTGAGGCAATGGATAAGGTCGGTAAAGATGGCGTAATCACCGTCGAAGAAGCATCAACTACAGCGCTCGAACTCGAGTTCACTGAAGGTATGCAATTCGATAAGGGTTATATCTCTCCATATTTCGTAACCGATCAAGATCGTATGGAAGCCATCCTTGAGGATGCCTTCGTACTGATCTCAGGTAACAAGATCTCTGCGCTCGCAGAGTTGCTGCCAGTTCTTGAGAAAGTTGCCCAAGCAAATAAGCCACTTTTGATCATCGCCGAAGATGTGGAAGGCGAAGCCCTTTCAACTTTAGTTGTAAACCGCATGCGCGGAGTATTTACTTCAGCTGCAGTTAAGGCACCTGGCTTTGGTGATCGTCGCAAGGCGATGTTGCAAGATATTGCAATCTTGACCGGTGGCACAGTGATCTCTGCTGAAGTTGGTATGAAGCTAGATCAGGTAAATATTGAAGATCTCGGCAAAGCCCGTCGCATCGTTATCTCAAAGGATGCAACAACGATCGTTGATGGCGCAGGGGATAAGGCAACTGTTGCCGCCCGTGTATCTGAGATCCGCAACGAGATCGCAAACACCGACTCAGATTGGGATCGCGAGAAGCTACAAGAGCGCGTTGCCAAACTTGCAGGTGGCGTATGCGTAATCAAAGTTGGCGCACATACTGAAGTCGAACTAAAAGAGAAGAAGCACCGTCTTGAAGATGCAATTTCAGCTACTCGTGCAGCAGTTGAAGAAGGCATCGTTATCGGCGGAGGCGCAGCTCTTGTGCACGCAGCAGATGCTCTCGAAGGTGACCTTGGTTTCACCGGAGATAAAGCAGTCGGTGTTCGCTTAGTTCGCAAGGCTTGTGATGAGCCACTTCGTTGGATCGCAGAAAACGCTGGCCTTGAAGGCTATGTAGTAGTCGCAAAGGTGCGCGCACTGAAAGCCAATGAAGGCTTCAATGCTGCAACTGATGTCTACGGCGATCTTGCAAAAGATGGCGTTATCGATCCAGTTAAGGTAACTCGTTCCGCACTTGCAAATGCGGCATCAATTGCAGCGATGTTTATTACAACTGAAGCAGTTGTTTATGAGCGTCCAGCAGAAGAAGTTCAAGACGCAGCTGGTGGACATGGACATTCACATGGTCCAGGTGGGCACAGCCACTAGCCACTAATCGTTTAGATAAAAAAATCCCCCGCACAGATGCGGGGGATTTTTTATTACTAGGATGGTTAAAAAATTAGGAAGCTTCGTAAACTGTTGGCAGTTCTTTGTTGAGAATTAGCGCGCGATCATCTTCTGATAGACCGCCCCAGATTCCGTAAGGCTCTTGTACAGCCAAGGCATGTGCGCGACAGGCAGCGATTACCGGGCATGATGCGCAAACAGCTTTCGCGGCATTTTCACGATTGCGACGGCGCGGACCGCGTTCGCCATCTGGATGAAAGAACATTTCAGCAGGTAGCTCGCGGCAAGCGCCCTCGTACTGCCATTCCCAATGATCTGCGATTGGAAGCGGTAGACGTGATGTTTCAGCCATTGCCTTCTCCTTGCCTTGTTATAGGGGAAGCCTACAACCGCGCCATAGGTTGTTCAAGCATTTACCGCGCCATAGGTTGTTCGTTTCGTCACTTAAATCCTGAGGGTTGAGCGTGTTTCAAGTGGTGGGATCTCTCAGATACCGCCACGATTACCCCATGGAAGAGCTATTCACGGTCGCGGCGGTCGCGCGCCAAATCGGAGTAGCCCCAGCCACCCTGCGAACCTGGGCTCGCCGCTATGGTCTTGGGCCTTCTAGCCACGAAGCTGGAGAACATCGCAGATATTGTCCGAGCGATCTCGCCAAGTTAACTTTAATGCGACGGTTAATCTCAGCCGGAGTCGCACCCGCAGATGCAGCAGAGCAAGCTTTATCCCATAAAGGTGAAGTAAAAGTAGAAAAGATTTTACAGAACTGCGAAATTCGTGAGGATGTTGTTTTAGCTATCGTTAGCGCTGCAAACTCGCTAGACCGAACTTTTGTGGAAGAGTTATTGCGTAAAGATATTGCAAAATATGGAGTTATCGACAGCTGGCAAGAAGTCATGGTTCCAGTTCTCGTAATCGTTGGCGATGCCTGGGCGGCAACTGGTACTGGTATCGAAGTCGAACACCTGCTCTCTGAAACAATCATTGGAATTCTCCGCGATCGAACCAAGCAATTAAAGAGCCCAATAAATGCTCGCCCGGTGTTAATCGCCTCGGTCGGCGAAGAGATTCATAGCTTGGCAATACATGCCTTGCACGCTGCTCTTGCAGAAGAAAAAGTTGAATGTAACTTCTTGGGCGCGCGTACTCCACTTGCAGCTTTATCGAGCATGATTTCGCGTAGCGCCCCGCCTGCGGTATTTCTTTGGGCGCAGTTACCAAAAAATGGTGACCCTAAATTCTTCCGTGATATCCCGGCAGTGCGTCCATCACCGCGCGTTATCTTGGGTGGCCCGGGCTGGGACCGCGATCAATGCGCAGATATGCCATTTGCTGACGATTTAACGCTGGCTTGCGAGCAGATCAAGCAGGCAATCGGCGCCTAATTCTCAAGTTAGACTAGGGCGCTCAACCACAGTACGGAGGGCTCATGAGCGGCGATAACGACAAAGTCGCGATGCTCGGGCTAACTTACGACGATGTGCTCTTACTGCCAGATGCCTCTGAAGTTGTTCCCAGTGAAGTAAGCACCACCACCTGGTTAACGCGCAATATTTCGCTAGCTGTACCAGTTATCTCATCTGCAATGGATACCGTCACCGAATCAACAATGGCAATTGCGATGGCTAAAGCTGGCGGTATCGGAATCATCCACCGCAATCTGCCAATTGATGAACAAGTAACGCACCTTAAATTAGTTAAGAACGTTGGGCTTGCTGGTGCTGCTGTCGGAGTTGGCGATGATGGATTTGCGCGCGCGCAGGCTTTGATCAAAGCCGGCGTTGACGTTGTCGTAGTTGATACCGCACATGGACACCACCGCGCTGTCTTAGATGCGATCGAAAGAATTAAAAAGTTTTCACCAACCACCGAAGTTATCGGTGGCAATGTGGCAACTCGTGCAGGTGCGCAGGCTCTAATTAACGCAGGCGCTGATGCGGTAAAAGTTGGAGTTGGTCCAGGATCTATCTGCACAACTCGAGTTGTTGCCGGCGTTGGCGTTCCACAAATCACTGCAATTATGGAAGCCAGCAAAGCTTGCAACAAAGCTGGCATTCCATTAATCGCAGATGGTGGGCTGCAATATTCAGGTGACATTGTTAAAGCAATTGTCGCCGGCGCAAATTCGGTAATGCTGGGATCTCTTCTAGCCGGTTGTGAAGAATCGCCAGGACAACTTATTGAAATTGACGGAGTTAAGTACAAGGCTTATCGCGGCATGGGTTCACTCGGTGCGATGCAATCGCGCGGTGAACAAAAGTCATATTCCAAAGATCGCTATATGCAAGACGATGTTTTATCTGAGGACAAACTTGTTCCAGAAGGCATTGAAGGAAGAGTTGCTTATCGCGGCCCAGTTGCTGATGTTGTTCACCAGCTAGTTGGCGGGTTACGCAGCGGAATGGGTTACGCCGGCGCCCCTGATATCGAAACCTTGCGCCGCGAAGGTCGTTTAATTCAAATTACTGCAGCCGGTCTGCAAGAGAGCCATCCTCACGATGTGCTGCATGTAGCCGATGCCCCTAACTACAGCAAGAAGAGCTAAGGAAGGCCGCCATGGATATCGAAATCGCACCAGGAAAACGCGCCCGCCAAGCTTTCTCTTTCGACGACATCGCTATCGTCCCAAGCCGTCGAACTCGTAACCCCGAAGATGTTTCAACTGCCTGGCAGATCGATGCTTATAAATTTGATATTCCAATGATGGCTGCTCCTATGGATTCTGTTGTCTCACCAGATACTGCAATCGCAATTGGCAAGCTCGGCGGGTTAGGTGTTTTAAACCTAGAAGGTCTGTGGACTCGATATGACGATCCCCGTATTCCACTTGGTGAAATCGCATCTATGCCAGATAAGCACGCTACTCGACGTATGCAAGAGATCTATAGCGCACCTATTCGCCCCGAACTAATTAAAGAACGTATCAAAACTATTCGCGATGCCGGTGTAACAGTTGCTGCATCCCTTTCACCACAACGTACTGCCGAATTACACAAGGCCGTTATCGATGCCGGCGTGGATATCTTCGTAATTCGCGGTACAACAGTTTCAGCAGAACATGTTGGCAATGATGATTCGGCGCTTAACTTAAAGAAATTTATCTACGAGCTAGATGTACCTGTAATCGTTGGTGGAGTCGCTACATCAACTGGTGCCCTGCACTTGATGCGCGCTGGTGCTGCTGGTGTCTTGGTTGGATTCGGTGGGGGAGCAGCTCACACAACTCGTAAAGTTTTAGGGATTGAAGTTCCAATGGCATCTGCTGTTGCTGAAGTTGCCGCTGCGCGCCGTGAATATTTAGATGAATCTGGTGGACGTTACGTTCACGTTATTGCAGATGGTTCAGTTGGCCGCTCAGGTGATATTGCTAAGGCGCTGGCGTGTGGCGCAGATGCGGTCATGATGGGATCTCCTCTTGCTAAGGCAGTTGAAGCGCCAGGACTTGGTTGGCACTGGGGTTCAGAAGCCCATCACCAAGAGCTACCACGCGGAGAACGCGTAAACGTTGGCACGGTTGGGTCAATCGAAGAAATTCTGCTCGGCCCATCACATACTTCAGATGGATCAATGAACTTATTCGGCGCACTTCGCCGCGCTATGGCTACATCTGGATACTCAGATGTGAAATCTTTCCAGCGCGTAGAAGTCATTATTCACGGGGCTTAAACGATTGAATTCTAAAAGCGGTGTTTTAGTAGTCGATTTCGGTGCGCAATATGCGCAGCTGATCGCTCGTCGCGTGCGCGAAGCAAGCGTTTATTCTGAAATAGTTCCATCACATATCACAGCAGCTGAAGTCACCGCCAAGAACCCTGCAGCAATTGTCTTATCGGGTGGCCCATCTAGCGTTTATGCAGATCATGCTCCAAAATTTGATGGCGAGATATTAAAACTTGGTATTCCAGTCTTCGGTATTTGTTACGGATTTCAAGTAATGGCTGCAGCCCTGGGTGGTGTTGTAAGTCAGACCGGTAAATCAGAATTCGGCCGTACTGAGATAAAAACTGAATCAACTTCGAAGATCTTCTCATTACTTCCCGCAGTGCAAAGTGTTTGGATGTCACATGGTGATGCTGTAACGCAAGCGCCAGCAGGTTTTTCTATCTGTGCAGTAACGGCTGATACACCAATTGCCGCATTTGAAGATGCATCAGGAAAAATTGCGGGTGTGCAATTTCACCCAGAAGTTCTACATTCCGAACATGGCCAAGCGATATTTAAGAACTGGTTAATTAACATTGCAGGCTGCCAGCCAGATTGGACCACCGGAAATATCGCAGAAAATGAGATCGCTAAAGCCAAGGCGCTAATCGGTAGCAAGCGCGTGATCTGTGGTTTATCTGGTGGAGTCGACTCAGCGGTTGCGGCGACGATCATTCAGCGCGCAGTTGGTTCACAGCTCACCTGTGTCTTCGTCGATCACGGCCTCTTGCGCAGCGGTGAATCAGAGCAAGTACAACGTGACTTTGTGGCAGCCACCGGCATAGATCTAGTTGTGGTTGATGCAGTTGATCAATTCTTAAACGCACTTGCTGGTGTTACAGATCCGGAAACTAAACGAAAAATCATTGGCCGTGAATTTATTCGCTCCTTTGAAAAGGCAGCGCGCGATATCGCAGCTGGTGGTGACGTTGAATTCTTAGTGCAGGGCACCTTGTATCCAGATGTTGTGGAATCAGGTGGCGGTACCGGTACTGCCAATATCAAGTCACATCACAATGTTGGTGGCTTGCCTGATGATCTGAAATTTACTTTAGTAGAACCACTGCGCACGCTTTTTAAAGATGAAGTACGCCAAGTTGGTTTAGAACTAGGACTTCCTGAAGAAATTGTTTGGCGCCAACCTTTCCCAGGTCCCGGCCTTGGTATTCGCATCATCGGTGAAGTAACGAAAGATCGTCTTGATTTACTGCGCCATGCAGATTTGATTGCGCGCGAAGAGTTAAAAGCCGCTGGTCTTGATCGCCAGATCTGGCAATGTCCAGTTGTCTTATTGGCCGATGTTCGTAGCGTTGGCGTGCAGGGTGATGGCCGCACATATGGCCACCCAATAGTTCTACGTCCTGTATCTAGCGAAGATGCGATGACCGCTGATTGGTCACGTATCCCATATGAAACTTTAGAGAAAATCTCAACTAGAATTACCAATGAAGTGCGCGAAGTAAATCGAGTTGTGTTGGATGTGACGTCGAAACCACCTGGAACAATCGAGTGGGAATGAAATGAACACTCGCAAAGAGATTGAATGGGAGTAGGAACTCGACTATGAAGAGGATTACTGCGCTCTGTGCCCTGGCAATCGCCGTGACACCTTTAACTTTTATTCAGGCATCTGCCGCCGACCGTCCAACTACAGTTGCTGGTTGCGCCAAGCCAACCTCTAAAGCGCATGCACCCGCCACCGTGAAACAACCAACTTCAGTCGATAAGAAGTTAGCAACCACGATGACGATCACAACCAATTGCGGTGTGATCACAATTGCCTTGGACCCGGCTGCCCCGCAAACGGTTACCAATATGGCAGCTCTTGCGCGCGCTAAATTCTTTGATAACTCTTTCTGTCATCGCTTAACGACTGAAGGGCTTTACGTTCTGCAATGTGGTGATCCATCTGCCCAAGGAAACGGTTCTCCAGGTTCTTGGCAGGGATATAAAGATGAGAATCTTCCAACGAAAACCATCCTTACTTATCCGGCAGGCACCGTTGCGATGGCTAACTCTGGCCCAAATACCAATGGCAGTCAGTTCTTTTTAGTCTATAAAGACACAACTCTTCCAGCCAGTTACACCATCTGGGGCAAGATCAAAACCGGCCTGCCATTGTTGTTGCGGATTGAAAAAGTTGGTGCGTATAAAGTCGATCAAACATCAAGTAAGGCGTATTACGCAGGAGATGGTTTTCCAGTACAGCCAATTGAGATTAAATCGGTAACTGTCCGCTAAAAAAAGTTACAGTTAATTGGTATTAACTAATTGGTATTAACGATCTTAAAAGCTTCGGCGATTCGACCTTCTGGGAAACCTGCAACGCCAGCGTTGCGCTGACCCCACTCGCGAACCATATTTTCCAACTCTTTATTATGTGCTGTTTGTGATGCGTGTGCGTGAAGCGCCTTCATCTTTAAATCAAAGGTATCGGTGATATCTACCCAGTGATCGGGATTGGCAAAGCCCATTACCCAAACTTCTTTAACGCGATGCGGTTCTAGACCTTCATCTTTTAATAAATCGGTAAAGGCAAATGGATTTCGTGCATCAGGGTAGACCGCTTGGATCGCTGCTTCTCCTGCTGCTAAGTGATCGGGGTGGCTGGCACCGATGCGATCCCAGTTACGTTCTGGTGATTGGCAGACCATGCGGTCTGGTTTGCTAATACGAATTTGGCGAACTAGATCCTTGCGCAAACCAAGAGTTGCTTCGAGATGGCCATCAACATAATTTAAAAATGTAATATCGGTTACGCCGATTGCAGCGCCAGCGGCGCGTTGTTCGCGCTGGCGGATTGCGGGCATTTCTTCTTTAGTGAAGCCTGACTCTTCCCCGCCTTGATCGCCATTGGTGCAGAAGACGTAGGCGACTTCAATTCCAGATTTAACCCATTGGGCGATAGTTCCGGATGCGCCAAAGTCTGAGTCATCGGGGTGGGCGTTAATTACGAGTACACGTTTAATTTCAGAATTTGGTAGCGGCTCCATGACAGTCAAGCCTAATAGACTCCGCGCCATGGTTGATACAGATTCACTGCTGGCCGGACTTAATCCGCAGCAGCAGAAAGCTGTCATCCACCAAGGCGCACCTTTATTAGTCGTTGCCGGTGCTGGATCTGGCAAAACACGCGTTTTAACGCGCCGTATCTCTTATTTAATGGCCGCTCGTGGCGTGCGCCCATATGAAATTTTGGCGATCACATTTACCAATAAAGCAGCCGGGGAAATGAAAGATCGCGTCACAGATCTAGTTGGACCGGTTGCAAAATCTATGTGGGTCTCAACTTTTCACTCTGCGTGTGTTCGTTTACTGCGCCAAGAGATTGAACGTCTGGGCTATAGCAGCACCTTTAGTATCTACGATTCGGCAGATTCTCAGAAGTTAATTTCGCGAGTAATGGAGACGTTAAACCTAGATGCCAAGCGCTATCCACCGCGCCAATTTCAATCGCTAATCTCAAACGCTAAGAACGAACTACAAACCCCCTATCAGTATCTATCGGCAGCCCAGAATCAATTTGAAACTATCGTCGCCGATGTTTATACAATGTATGAAAAGCGGCTGCAGCAGGCAAATGCTCTAGATTTCGATGATTTGATTATGAAGACTGTTCAGGTTTTGCAACAATTTCCTGAAACCAAAGCGCGCTTTAGGTCACGCTTTCGCCATATCTTGGTCGATGAATATCAAGATACAAACCATGCCCAATATATGTTGGTGAAAGAGTTAACTGGCACCGAAGGCGATGGTTATCCACTGGCTGAACTCTGCGTGGTTGGCGATGCCGACCAATCTATCTACGGTTTCCGTGGCGCGACGATCCGTAATATCTTGCAATTTGAAGTCGATTACCCAAACGCCGCAACAGTGCTGCTTGAACAAAATTATCGCTCCACTCAAAATATCCTCAACGCTGCAAACGCAGTTATTACCCAAAATGAATCTCGCAAAGAGAAAAACCTCTGGTCAGATGCTGGCTCGGGCGCACCGCTAATCGGATATGTTGCCGAATCAGAATATGACGAAGCTGAATTTGTAAAAGGTGAAATTCGCTCCCTGCAAGATATGGGCCATTCCAATCCTGGTGATACCGCAGTCTTTTATCGCACAAATGCACAGTCCCGTATCTTCGAAGAAATCTTTATGCGCGCTGCCATTCCCTACAAAGTCGTTGGCGGGCTGCGTTTCTACGAGCGCAAGGAAGTAAAAGATCTATTGGCTTATCTACGAGTCCTGGCCAATCCAAATGATGAAGTCTCGATACGACGCATTATTAACTTTCCAAAACGCGGCATCGGCGATCGCGCCCTAGAAGAAGTAGAAATATTTTCACAAGCCCAAGGAATATCTTTCTGGCACGCGCTACTTCGCGTCTCGGAAGCAACTTCTGTGCCAAATAAAGCCGCTCAATCAATTGCACAATTTACTTCGATGCTCACCGCACTGGCGGTGTTGGTTGAAGCCAAGACCAAACCATCAGTCATTATCGAAGCAGTTCTAGAACAATCTGGATTGCTAACCGAGCTAGAAGCGAGCACCGATCCGCAAGATGAGGTTCGTGTAGAGAACTTAAAAGAACTTGTTTCCGCTTCCATGGAATATGAAGAACGCCCCTTTGAAGAACTCGGTGAAGATGAAGAAATTTCACTCGCTGGTTTTCTAGAAAAAGTTTCACTTGTTGCAGATGCTGACGAAATCCCAGATGGAGAAGATCACGGGGGAGTAGTTACTTTGATGACTCTGCATACTGCAAAGGGTCTGGAATTTCCTACGGTATTTCTAACCGGTATGGAAGATGGCATCTTCCCGCACGCGCGCACACTCGATGATCCGAAAGAGATTGAAGAAGAAAGGCGTTTGGCATATGTCGGTCTAACCCGCGCCGAAAAGCGTTTATATATCTCGCGCGCTGAATACCGATTAACTTTTGGAACTCCTAAATACAATCCCGGTTCACGTTTCTTAGATGAGATTCCATCCGAGCTAATTGAATGGAAGAATGAGACTCGTTCTAAATCTTCATCTGGCAGCTCAGGAATTCGCAGATCACGAGTTGCAACAACTGCGCCACCGCGCGCAACCGGAAAGACTTCTTCAGCGATGGTTCTTACAGTCGGCCAGCGTGTGTCACATGACACATTCGGGCTCGGCACGGTTGTAGCTCTTGCAGGAGAAGGCGATAAATCTGAGGCCACCATCAACTTTGGCCAATATGGAGATAAGCGTTTACTACTGCGTTATGCGCCTGTGGTGGTTCTGTAACCCGCTCTTGCGATTAGGATTACCCCTATCCGCTAGCGCAAAGAAGAGCTAGTAATCGTCGAAACGGTAATAATTAAGTGGATCTCTTTGAATACCAAGCACGTGACCTCTTTGAAAAACATGGCGTACCTGTTTTAGCTGGTGCTGTGGCGACCACAGATGAAGAAGCCTTTCAGGCAGCTAGCAAAATGGGTGGAAAAGTAGTTGTTAAAGCCCAAGTAAAAGTTGGCGGACGTGGAAAAGCTGGCGGTGTGAAGTTAGCCGTTGATGCAAATGATGCAAAGGAAAAAGCCGGCGCGATTCTTGGTATGGATATAAAAGGCCACACAGTTCATCAAGTAATGATCGCCCAAGCAGCACCGATCGTTGATGAATATTACATTTCGATTTTATTAGATCGCTCAAATCGCACCTTCTTGGTTATGGCCTCAGTTGCCGGCGGTATGGATATTGAAGAAGTAGCACGCACCGCACCTGAAAAATTAGCCAAGGTTCCCGTAACTGCAGTAGATGGAATCTCTTCTGCTAAAGCGAAAGAGATTATTGCGCAAGCAAAGTTTCCAGCAGATATTGCCGATCAAGTCGCTGATGTACTTGTAAAACTTTGGGAGACTTTCCAATCTGAGGATGCAACTCTGGTTGAAGTAAACCCCCTTGTTAAAACTGAAGATGGTCGCATCATCGCCCTTGATGGAAAAGTAACTCTTGATGAGAACGCTGAATTTCGCCAACCTGGACATGCCGCCCTTGTAGATCATGCCGCAGCAAATGCTTTAGAGGCCGCCGCAAAAGAGAAGGGCTTAAATTACGTAAAGCTCGAAAATGGCCAAGTCGGAATCATCGGCAACGGCGCAGGGCTTGTGATGTCTACTCTCGATGTTGTTGCATACGCCGGGGAAAAATTTGGCGGAATGCGTCCGGCGAACTTCCTAGATATTGGTGGCGGAGCATCTGCCCAAGTTATGGCCGATGGCCTTTCTATTATCTTGGGCGACCCAGATGTGAAGAGCGTATTTGTAAATGTCTTTGGTGGAATTACCGCTTGCGATGCTGTTGCCAACGGCATTGTGCAAGCCCTTGAACTACTTGGCGCAAAGGCTACTAAGCCAATTGTTGTGCGCTTAGATGGCAATAACGTGCTTGAAGGTCGCGCAATTCTTACCGCAGCAAACCACCCGTTGGTTGAGCAAGCCGAAACTATGGATGGAGCAGCTTCCCGCGCTGCAGAATTGGCGGCAAAGTAATGTCGATCTTTATTAACTCAAATAGCAAAGTAATTGTGCAAGGCATGACTGGTTCTGAAGGAACCAAACACACCCGTCGCATGTTGGCATCAGGTACCAAAGTTGTCGGTGGCGTAACACCTGGTAAAGGTGGACAGACCGTAGATATCGATGGCCATCAGCTACCAGTGTTCAACACCGTAGCCGAAGCAATTGCGGCAACGAGCGCCAATGTTTCAGTTGTCTTTGTGCCACCTAAATTTGCCAAGGCTGCGGTCATCGATGCGATCGATGCGAAGATGCCATTAGTCGTTGTTATCACTGAAGGAATTCCGGTTCATGACTCGGCTTACTTCTATGCCTATTCTGTGCAAAAGGGAACAACCCAAATTATCGGACCTAACTGTCCAGGTTTGATTAGTCCAGATCAATCAAATGTGGGAATCATTCCCGCCGACATTACAAAGCGCGGACCAATTGGTTTAGTTTCAAAATCTGGAACCCTTACCTATCAGATGATGTATGAACTTCGCGATATCGGATTCTCAACTGCAGTTGGCATTGGTGGCGATCCGGTAATCGGCACAACTCATATCGATTGCTTAAAAGCCTTCCAAGATGATCCTGATACAACTGCGATCGTTATGATCGGTGAAATCGGTGGCGATGCAGAAGAACGCGCCGCAGCCTTTATCGCCGAATATGTAACCAAACCAGTTGTCGGTTATGTTGCAGGATTTACTGCACCTGAAGGAAAGACGATGGGACACGCAGGTGCGATTGTTTCTGGTTCATCAGGTACTGCGCAGGCTAAGAGAGATGCGCTCGAAGCAGCTGGCGTAAAGGTCGGACAAACTCCAAGTGAAACAGCGCGCTTAATGCGCGCCATACTCGGCCGCTAAGTAAGACCATGTTGCAACGTGTCCTAGCGGTCTCGTTTGCACAAATCTTGCGCACCGTTGCAGTCCTCTTACTACCACTTGCCTTTATCTCGCTAATTGCTTGGGCAACTGCTGGTAGCGCAACTGGAAACACCTCAGATCCGATGCGTGCTGCGATCTGGTTATGGCTCGGCGCTCATCACATTCCATTCTTTTTAAATGGAACGGCAACTGGATATCTGTCATACCTACCTATCGGTGCAATGTTGCTACCATTTTTTGCACTGCGCAGTGGCTTTGGTCGAGCTCTATCTAAATTACATGGCGATTTTCACAACATTGCAAGTGTTCGCTCAATTTTTGCATCGCAATATGCAATCGTTGCAACTCTTCTCGCAGTTGCCAGCAAGTCTCCAAGTGTTAATTCACAATGGTATTTGGCACCAGTCTTTGGATTTGTAATCGCCTATTTAGCATCGCTTACCGCCGGATCTCGCTTGCGGATGTCACAGGCGGTCAGCTATGCCTCGCGGGTATTGGCGATTCTGCTAGGCGCTTCATTTATCTTCTTAGGAATTTCCATCTTCACGAATATCTCAACCTTTAAAAACATCTCAATAGTTCTGCAACCTGGCTTCTTTGGAAGCATATTGTTATTTGCGCTAAATCTTTTTTACTTGCCAAATCTTGCAGTATCTACTCTCGCCTATTTCACAGGTACTGGTTTTGCAGTTGGTACCGGAACTTTAGTTTCACCATTTACTCATCGTCTCGGAGAAATTCCAGCTCTGCCAATTTTGGCGGTACTGCCGACTTCATCGTCTAAGTGGGCTCTGATCGCTATTGCACTCGTTATCGCGCTAGGTGCACTACTGGCTGCATGGGCGCTATCTTCCAGTACGCAAGCGCTGGTGCAAGCTTTAATTCTGATTGCTATATCAATTTCGTTTATTGCCTACTTGGCCAGTGGTTCGCTGATGACCGATGCGATGAGAGCCGTCGGCGTCTCAATATGGAAATTGGCTCTCTCCTTAACTATTGAACTCGGAATCGGCATTGCTGCAATGGTCTTTATTCCACAAATCAAATTGCCATCTCGTTCATGAGAAAGGCTCGCTTAGTCGTACTGGCATCGGGCAACGGATCTATCGCCCAATCTATTTTTGATGCAGCCTCTAGCGGCGTACTTGCCGCCGATATCGTTGGTTTGATCTGCGATAAGCCGGGAGCGCAGGTATTAACTCGCGCACAAGAGTGCAATATCCAGAGCTTTTTAATACCGATGAAGTCTGATCGCAAGTTATGGGATGAAGAAGTATTTAAAAAATTGGAATCGTTGCAGCCAGATTTAGTAGTTAGCGCCGGATTTATGAGAATTTTAGCCAGCGATACCGTTTCACGTTTTCGAATTGTAAATAGCCATCCAGCGCTCTTGCCACTATTTCCTGGCGCTCATGCTGTCCGTGATGCATTGGCAGCCGGTGCAACTCAAACTGGCACAACCATTCACTGGGTAGACAGCGGAGTTGATACCGGTGAAGTAATAGCCCAGGAGGCGATAGAAATCGCACCTATAGATACCGAAGATTCATTGCATGAACGGGTTAAGATTGTGGAACGACGTCTCTATGTTGCGACGCTGCAGCTCCTTCTAACCGATCTTGTGAGGTCTTGATGACAGATCGCAAAGTTATTCGCCGGGCGCTAGTTAGTGTTTACGATAAAGCTCGGCTGCTCGAACTCGGAGCGGTATTAGCCAAAGCTGGAATAGAAATAATTTCAACTGGCTCAACTGCTAAAACTCTGCAAGGCGCCGGAATAGCCGTTACCGAAGTGAGTGAGTACACCGGTTTTCCAGAAATTATGGGCGGGCGCGTAAAGACGCTGCATCCCAAAATTCACTCTGGAATATTGGCAGATCAAGATAATCCAGAACATTTAAAGGCAATTGCAGATTTAGATATCGCACCCTTTGATTTAGTAGTTATAAATCTCTATCCGTTTCTAGAAACGATCATGTCAGGTGCGGCTTATGCCGAATGTATCGAGCAGATAGATATCGGTGGCCCCTCGATGTTGCGCGGTGCGGCAAAGAACCATGGATCTGTGACAGTAATTGCTAGCCCTGCGCAATATGACCAGCTATTTGCAGCAATTGCGGCTGGTGGAACAACCTTTGCGGAACGTAGACGTTTTGCGCTAGAAGTTTTCCGCACCACTGCTGAATACGATCTGATGATCGCAAGTTGGCTCGGTACTCAAATCAGTATGGATATTCCAGATTGGTTCGGTCTAATTTGGAAGCGCGCGAGTTCGCTTCGTTACGGTGAAAATCCTCATCAGAGCGCGTCCATCTATCGTGGTGGCCCTCCCGGAATTGTTAACGCGATACAGAGCCATGGCAAAGAGATGTCATTTAATAATTACACCGATGCCGATGCTGCTTGGCGTGCCGCGCTGGATCATTCGCAACCTTGCGTTGCGATCATCAAACATGCCAACCCATGCGGCATCGCAATAGGTTCAGATATCGCTGCGGCATATGCCGCAGCGCATGCCTGCGATCCAGTATCTGCCTTTGGGGGAGTCGTTGCCGCAAATCGCAAAGTTACCGTTGCTATGGCAGAAGCACTTTCACAAGTATTTACTGAAGTAATAATTGCGCCAGAGTATGAAAGCGCAGCGCTAGATATCTTGAAGAAGAAGCCTTCGATACGTATCTTGACTTGTCCTAATACTGCAATTTCACCTCTAGAAATACGGCCGGTATCAGGTGGTGTACTTGTGCAAAATACCGACAAGATAGATGCGCCCGGAGATGATTGCGCTAATTGGCAACAAGTTACTGGAGATAAAGTTTCCAGCGAGGTTTTAGCAGATCTACAATTTGCCTGGCGGGCAGTTCGCGCAGTCAAAAGCAACGCAATTTTGTTGGCTAAGAACGGTGCTGCAGTTGGTATTGGTATGGGTCAGGTAAATCGCGTTGACTCTGCAAAACTTTCCATAGATCGTGCTGGCGATCGTGCTAAAGGAAGCGTTGCAGCAAGCGATGCCTTCTTCCCATTTGCCGATGGGTTACAGATCTTGGCTGATGGCGGTGTTACAGCAGTAGTGCAACCTGGTGGCAGTGTGCGTGATGAGGAAGTAATTGAAGCTGCAAAAGCTGCAGGAATAGCTATGTTCTTCACGGGTACCAGGCATTTCTCGCATGCTTAACTTCGCAACCGCACAGCCCGTCTAATAGGATCCCACTCATGAGCGCAACGATTCTCGATGGCAAAGCACTAGCAGCCAAAGTCAAAGAGAACCTAGCCGCTCGTGTTAACCATTTAAAGAGTTCGGGAGTAACACCAGGACTCGGAACCGTCTTAGTTGGTGATGATCCCGGATCTATTTCTTATGTCGCAGGTAAACATCGCGATTGCCAGCAAGTTGGCATTAACTCCATTCGCGTTGATCTAAAAGCTAGCGCAACCCAAGCTGATATTTTGGCCGCAATCAAAGATTTGAATTCTGCGAAAGAGTGCACCGGTTATATCGTGCAACTACCGCTACCAAGTGGAATAAATACACAGACAGTTTTAGAAGCAATTGATCCTGCCAAAGATGCAGATGGGTTGCATCCCATTAACTTAGGTCGCTTGGTCGCAGGTTATGCTGCGCCACTTCCTTGTACGCCACGTGCAATAGTTGAGCTAATTAACCAATATAAAATTCCATTAGCTGGTGCGGACGTTGTTGTAATTGGGCGCGGAATAACCGTTGGTCGACCACTTGGCTTATTGCTCTCTCGCAAGCAAGAAAATGCCACGGTTACTTTGACCCACACTGGAACAAAAGATTTAGCCGCACATACCAAACGTGCTGACATCGTCATCGCAGCCATAGGTAGTGCACATTTCCTTAAGGCAGACCTAGTTCGAAAAGGTGCAACAGTTATCGATGTTGGCATCTCACGAACTAGCGCCGGATTACTCGGTGATGTCGATCCGGCGGTTATGGAAGTTGCCTCCTTTGTTGCGCCAATGCCTGGCGGTGTAGGTCCGATGACACGGGCGATGTTATTAACAAATGTGGTTGAAGCTTGCGAAAGGTAAGTTCACTTGGCCTGCGCCTGGCCTATTTAGCAATTGCGGCGGGCTTTATCGCCGGAGTATTTTCATTTGTTCGCTTGGGGTCGATAGCGATCGCCATCGGTATGGGTGTGATCACCATCGCATATTGGCAGGCGGGAAAGAGCGGCAGAGTTGAGCGTTATTTAGCGCTGGCAATTGCCCTTGCCCTGCTTGCCGTGGCAATCTCACTTCCGAACGGGTTGTAGAGTTTATCTTGACGTCAAGAGAAAGAGTTTGCCATGTCTAAGAAAGTAACTGTTGTCGGTGCAGGATTTTATGGATCAACTACCGCACTTCGTTTAGCCGAATACAACATCTTCGACACAGTTGTTCTCACAGATATTCTCGAAGGCAAGCCCGAAGGTTTAGCTCTTGATATGAACCAATCTCGTTCCATCGAAGGATTTGAAACCAAGATTATTGGCGCAACTACTACTGCCGATGGCGCAGGATACGAAGCAACTGCAAACTCTGACGTCGTAGTAATCACAGCCGGCTTACCGCGCAAACCAGGTATGAGCCGTATGGATCTAATTGGCGTAAACGCCGGCATCGTTCGTGGCGTTGCAGAAAATATCGCAAAGCACTCTCCTAATGCAGTAATCATCGTAGTTTCAAATCCACTAGATGAAATGACCGCGCTAACTCAATTAGCAACTAATTTTCCCAAGAATCGTGTAATCGGCCAGGCAGGTATGTTAGATACCGCTCGTTTCACTAACTTCGTTGCCGAAAAGCTTGGCGTAAAGGTCTCATCTGTAAAAACGCTAACTCTTGGCTCACATGGCGACACCATGGTCCCTGTTCCAAGTCGCTGCACAGTAGATGGCAAACCACTTGCTGATCTACTTTCAAGCGAGGAGATTGCAGATCTTGTAGATCGCACTCGCAATGGCGGCGCTGAAGTAGTTGCGCTACTTAAAACTGGTTCTGCTTACTACGCACCATCTGCAGCCGCTGCTCGCATGGCAAAGGCTGTTATCGAAGATTCCGGCGCCGTGATGCCAGTCTGTGCTTGGGTTGATGGCGAATACGGAATTTCTGGCGTATATCTCGGCGTTGAAGCCGAGATCGGTCGTAGCGGCGTAAAGAAAGTCGTTGAAACCAAGTTAACTGATTCAGAACTTGCGGGCTTGAAAGAGGCGGCAGAAGCAGTTCGCGCTAAGCAAGCAGATGTACAAACACTTTAAAAATTCAAGCATTTAAATCTAAGAAGAGCGATTGGATCAAAGGAAGCAGATATGAATAAGATCAAGGTAACGGGCACTGTTGTTGAACTAGATGGCGATGAGATGACCCGCATTATTTGGCAGTTCATCAAGGACTCGCTCATCCTTCCTTACTTAGATGTAAACCTTGAGTATTACGACTTAGGCATGGAACATCGTGATGCTACAGATGATCAAGTAACCATTGATTCTGCCCGCGCTATTCAAAAGCATGGCGTTGGAATTAAGTGCGCAACGATTACTCCCGATGAAGCCCGCGTTGCAGAGTTTGGCCTGAAGAAGATGTGGAAATCTCCTAACGGAACTATCCGCAATATCTTGGGTGGAGTCATCTTCCGTGAGCCGATCATTATTTCAAATGTGCCACGCCTGGTTCCGCACTGGACCAAGCCAATCGTTATCGGTCGTCACGCATTTGGTGACCAATACCGTGCAACTGATTTCAAGGTTCCAGGTCCCGGAAAGCTAACTATCTCATTCGTTCCGGAAGATGGATCTGCGCCAATTAATACTGAAGTCTTTAACTTTGAATCTTCAGGTGTGGCAATGGCGATGTATAACGTAGATGACTCAATCCGCGACTTTGCCCGCGCATCGCTTAACTATGGGTTACTCCGCAAGTTTCCAGTTTACCTGTCAACAAAGAACACAATTCTTAAGGCCTATGACGGTCGCTTTAAAGATATCTTTGAAGAAATTTTCCAAGCCGAATTTAAGAGCCAATTTGATGCCGCAGGAATTTGGTATGAGCACCGCTTGATCGATGACATGGTTGCCATGTCACTTCGCATGGAAGGCGGCTATGTCTGGGCCTGTAAAAACTACGATGGAGATGTGCAATCCGATACCGTCGCACAAGGTTATGGCTCACTTGGTCTGATGACTTCAGTTCTAATGACTCCAGATGGAAAGATCTGCGAATCAGAGGCTGCTCACGGAACTGTGACGCGTCACTATCGCGATCACCAAGCCGGTAAAGCAACTTCTACTAATCCGATTGCTTCAATCTTTGCTTGGACACAAGGGCTAGCTCACCGCGCCAAATTAGATAACAACCCCGAACTCGCCAAGTTCTGTGCGACTTTAGAACGCGTTTGTATTGAAACTGTAGAACAAGGGAAGATGACGAAAGATCTCGCCCTCTTGATTTCAAAGACCGCGCCTTATCAAACAACCCAAGAGTTCCTTGCTTCAATTGATGAAAATCTGAAAGTAGCAATGGCGTAAATATGATTGATAACCAGCCTGGTGCAATTGCCCTTGTTGGTTCCGGCGAGTATTTACCTCAATCGCAAGGGCTCGAAAGTGAGCTCTTGCGATTGGCCATTTTGCGAGGCAAGAAAAATACCTATATTCAAATTCCAACTGCTGCAGGTAAAGAAGGTGAGGACCGTTTAGATTTCTGGCGTGCTCGTGGTGCAGCGCAAGGCGCACGTATTGATTGCGAAGTTATCTATCTTCCGGTTTTAACTCGCGAAGATGCTAGTAATCAGAAATTTATAGATCAGATAGAAGGCGCTGGATTAATTTATTTCTCTGGGGGAGATCCCGGACATTTAGCGCAGATATTTCGAGATACCCCGTTGTGGGCGGCGATAGTTAAGGCCTGGCGTTCTGGTTCATCGCTAGCAGGCTGTTCTGCTGGTGCCATGGCTTTCGGTGGCAAGATCATTGGTATTCGCAGATCTCAAATTAGCGAGGGGCTCAACTTGCTCCCTGAGATAGAAGTGATCCCGCACTACGACAAATTTTTGGGATGGCTTCCCGAGCGCGTTGCTGCTGCAGTGATTCGTGAAGATGCCGATACTGCACTGATAGGAATTGATGAAGATACTGCGCTCGTTTTCACTGATAAGTGGCGTAAGTATGGCCCGGGCAAAGTCCATCTATTGCGCGGTAATTTAGAAATCTCGGATGAGCTATTTCCGAATAATTAGCGCTAATGTACTATTTTGCAAAACTCGCAATTTAAAGTACTAGCCAAGAATCTGAGGTAACGCGTGAAATCTCTCCAAGAGCAAGGTCTAGAAATCTGGTTCCTAACCGGAAGCCAGCCGCTTTATGGTCCAGAGATTTTGGCGCAAGTTGCAGAACAATCAAAGCAAGTTGTAGCAACACTGAATGCAGCAAGTGATCTACCGATTAAAGCCACTTGGAAACCAGTATTGACGACACCGGAAGATATAAAAGCGCTCTGTCACGAGGCATCAGCTAACCCAAATTGCATCGGTGTAATAACTTGGATGCATACCTTTTCACCGGCCAAGATGTGGATTGGTGGGCTTAACGCGCTCCAAGTTCCAATTCTGCATTTAAATACCCAAGCTAACTCTGAGCTTCCATGGGAAAGCATCGATATGGATTTTATGAATCTCAATCAAGCAGCCCATGGCGATCGCGAACATGGCCATGTGCAAGCGCGCCTACATTTGCCACGTAAAGTTGTTGCTGGCCACGTCTCAGAAAAGAGCGTCTCAACTCGAATCGCACATTGGATGCGCGCAGCAATTGGCTGGAACACGGCACAGAATTTAAAGCTAGCTCGCTTCGGCGACAATATGCGCTATGTCGCAGTAACTGATGGCGACAAGACAAGCGCGCAAATCACGCTCGGAATGTCGATCGAGGCCTACGGTGTAAACGCACTTGTAGATGCCGTCGCTGCAGTTCAGCCAGCCGCAATCGATGCTCTTGTTGCCGAATATGAAAAGATCTTTGAAGTCTCTGCCGAACTTAAAAAGGGTGGCGCCCGCCATGAATCACTTCGTTATCAGGCATCGCTTGAAATTGCACTAGAAACTTTCTTAACCGCCGGAAACTTCAGCGCCTTTACAACTAACTTTGAGGATCTAGGTGCGCTAAAGCAGTTACCAGGACTTGCTGTGCAGCGAATGATGTCAAAGGGTTATGGCTTTGGCGGCGAAGGCGACTGGAAGACTTCTGCACTGCTGCGCATTATTAAGAGCATGACGGAAGGTCTGCCAGGTGGAACATCATTTATGGAGGATTACACCTACCACTTCGGACCAGGTGAACCGAAGGTTCTTGGTGCGCATATGTTGGAAGTTTGTCCAACGATTACAAACCAGAAACCAAAGTGTGAAATCCATCCTCTTGGCATCGGTGGAAAAGAAGATCCAGTTCGTTTAGTTTTCAATGCAACACCCGCACAAGGTCGAGTCGTTGGTCTGATGGATCTTGGTGATCGCTTCCGAATCGTCTCTAACGATGTTGAAGTAGTTAATCCAGATAAAGAGTTAAAGAAGTTGCCAGTTGCTTGTGCGGTTTGGAAACCTGCGCCATCACTTGCTACATCGGCAGAATCTTGGATCTATGCCGGCGGTTCGCACCACACAGTTTTAAGCACCGCTCTTGACCCAGAAGTTTTAGTCGACTTTGCAAATATCGCCCAGGTCGAACATCTGCGAATTAGCGCCTCAACTACCAGCGAGGATTTCCATAAAGAGATTAAGTGGAATGGCGCCTTCTACAAGCTCTCTTCCCTGACCTAGGCCGATCTTTAACCAGCCTTTAGCTAACTATTTAGGCTGAGATCTCAAGAATTGGGATAGCCCGCTATGGGCGCGCTTCGTAACCTAATCGTTATCGTCAAAGGGGCTATGTAGGTTGACGCGCCCCAGCGCCCGAACGAGGATAGCCACATGTAAAACCCTGGTCCCTGAAATTTCCAGGGGGGTGCATAACTACGTAGTTAGGAAATCCCTCTACATCGAGAAAGGCATTACATGCTAAAGAAGTCCAAAGTAGCAGCAGTCTTCGCTGCACTTGCACTTGTTGTGACAACAGCTCCAGCATCATCTGCTGCAACTGATAAGCAACTCGAAATCTTCACCTGGTGGGCATCAGGCGGAGAAGCTGCAGGTCTTGCAGGAATGACAACTGAGTTCACACGTTTAAATCCAAAGACACCATTCATTAACGCAGCAGTTGCAGGTGCAGCTGGCGTTAACGCAAAGGGTGTTCTCGTATCACGTATGCAAGCTGGCAATCCACCTGACACATTCCAGGCACATGCTGGCGCAGAACTATCATCTTATGTAAAGGCTGGACAGGTTGAAGACCTTTCATTCCTTTACAAGTCAGAAGGATGGGACAAGATTTTCCCAGCTGACTTAATCAAGACACTTACAACAAACGGAAAGATTTACTCCGTTCCTGTAAACATCCACCGTGCAAACGTTCTATGGTGGAACCCAGCTGCAGCAAAGAAGGCTGGAATCACAGCAGCTCCTAAGACTCTCGATGAGATGCTTGCTGCAATGGCTAAGTTCAAGAAGGCCGGAATTGATGGAATCGCACTTGCTGGTAACGGCGACTGGGCGATTGCTCACCTATTCGACGTAGTACTTCTTGGCTCAATGGGCGCAGATAAGTACAACGGTCTATGGAATGGCAAGACAAAGTGGGATGGTCCAGAAGTTGCTAAGGCAATTACATACCTCTCAAAGATCCTTGCTTACGGAAACTCAAGCAAGTCACTTGACTGGCCAGATGCAGGCAAGCTTGTAACAACAGGCAAAGCCGGCTTCTTCATCATGGGTGACTGGGCTTCATCACAGTGGCAATCAGAAGGCCTAAAGCTAGGTACTGATTACACATGGGCTGTTGCTCCAAACAACGTTGATAAGGGACCTGTTTACATGTGGCTCTCTGACTCATTCACATTGCCTAAGGGCGCTGTAAACCGCGATGCAGGTATCGCCTGGTTGAAGGTCTGCGGATCTCTAGCCGGTCAAGATGCATTCAACCCTAAGAAGGGTTCTATCGCAGTGCGTAAGGATTCAAACCCTGCGCTATACGACAGCTACCTACAGGCTGCAATGAAGGAGTGGAAGACAGATCGTCTCGTCGGTTCAACTGTTCACGGTGTTAACTACGGTAACGCTGGAATGGCTGCTTACGATGCTGCTGTTGGTCGCTTCTACACAGGTGGTGCAAAGGATGCAAAGGGATTCGCTAAGGCTCTCGTTGCTGCTTTCACTGCTAACTCAAACGGCTAATTTTTAACCGTTAAGTAGGAAATGTAAGTTAGTTCTAAGTTCTGGCGGGGCCGCAAGGCTCCGCCAGAACTTAGACTTTGTACAAATGAATTTGATAATTTTGTTTTTTGATGATTTGAAATATTTTGAGAGGCGTGACTCAAGTGAAGGTAAAGAAAAATCGAGTCCATAGCCCTTGGGGCGGATTCTTTTTCGTACTCCCATCAATTTTTGCAATGGCGGTCTTCGTATACGGAATGATCGGCTATACCGTGCGCGAATCACTACAGAACCGCACTAATTCTTATACGACAGATGTTAAATTTGTAGGACTAACCAATTACCGCGAACTCTGGCAAGACCCAGAATTTACTCATGCGCTCAGCAATCTTCTAAAATTTACCGGCGTATTCATCATCGGATGTTTACTCTCTGGTTTGATTATGTCGCTTCTGCTGGAAAAGGGAATTAAGGGCGAGGGTTTCTTCCGCTCTACCTATTTGTATCCAATGGCGATCTCATTCATCGCAATGGGAACATCTTGGCGCTGGCTGATGGACTCAGCACGTGATAAAGATGCAACTGGTCTCAACATGTTGCTCATGAAGGCCCATCTTGGCTTCCTGCAGAACGACTGGTACTCATCAGAGAAGGGCACCATGTTTGCCATGGCGCTGCCGGCGATCTGGCAGATGTCTGGCTATGTAATGGCGCTCTTCTTAGCGGGTTTCCGCGGAATCCCTGATGATCTACGCGAAGCAGCTCGAGTCGACGGCTCAAGTGAATACAAGATCTACCGCCATATCTTGTTCCCGCAGCTATCTCCAACATTTTTAACGGTCTTAATTATCTTGGGCCATATATCGATGAAGGTCTTCGACTTAATCTTCGGTATCGCCAGCAAGAGCTATGTCACCAAGGTGCTCGCCATTTATATGTGGCAAGTTATCTTCGACTTCCAGAACTATGCCAAGGGCGCAGCGATCGCGGTCTTGATCTTGCTGATGATCGCAGTAGCGGTAATCCCATATCTAATCTATGTAAATAAGACAGAGGAGGCGAACAAATGAGTTCAGATATCGCATCCCGCGTTACCCGCAAGGTTGATGTTCGCAATAAGCGCAAGCTAGATGGCAAAGGCCAGTTCTGGCTGATCTTCCGTTACTTCGCTCTGAGCATTCTCTTTGTAATCGCAGCGCTGCCAATTTACATCATGGTAATTAACTCTGTTAAGGGAATTACTGGTGTATCTCAATCAGCTGCTTTCTTGCCTCCGAAGAAGTTAGATTTCAGCGCCTGGGGCCCAACTTGGGAACAGTTAAAAGTACCGATGCTTCGCACCTTGTTCTTTGTGGTGCAATCATCTGTTATTTCAGCGATTATCGGTTCGATCAATGGATTCGTCTTTGCTAAGTGGCGCTTTAAGGGATCAACTTTTATCTTCACTACATTCTTATTCGGAATGTTTATCCCTTACCAAGCGATCATGATTCCACTTACAAAGTTCAATCAGTGGGCAGGTATCGGCGGCTCAATTTATGTATTGGTATTCGCGCACGTTATCTACGGTATTCCGATCTGTACCTTGATCTTCCGTAACTACTATGCAGCAATCCCAAATGAGCTAATCGAAGCAGCGCGTGTTGATGGCGCCGGAATGTTAAGAATCTTCCGCACTATCTTCTTGCCACTTTCTATCCCTGGCTTCGTAGTTGTTCTTATTTGGCAGTTCACATCTGCTTGGAACGACTTCCTCTTTGCGATCTTCCTAACCGGTGGTTCTCCAAAGTTAGCGGTTGCAACTACCGCCCTTAACTTCATCACCGGCTCTGGCAACCAGGTTTACTACGGAAATAACATGACCGCTTCGCTGATCGTTTCGATCCCAACGTTGCTGGTCTACCTATTCTTAGGTCGTTACTTCTTGCGTGGCCTCTTGTCAGGTTCGCTAAAGGGATAAGTACTCAACTCCCGTGCTCGATGAAGGTTCGGTTCTTTCCTACCTTTCACAGCGCGGACTATTAACAGGCAACGCCACCGTGGAAACACTCACCGGTGGCGTTTCTTGTGTCGTCTTAGCCGTCTCGAACGCAGAGGTTGATCTCGTAGTTAAGCAAGCGTTACCTGAGTTAAAGACAAAAGCTAAATGGGTCGCCGATCAACGCCGAGCAATCGTGGAAGCCGATGCGATGCAGGTTTATCACTCAATAACTCCAGAAAGTGTTCCCGAACTTATTGATTGTGATGCTGCTGAGTTCACCTTAACGATGTCTCGTCTGCCACGAAGTTGCACCAATTGGAAGATAGATATGTTGGAAGG
This sequence comes from Actinomycetota bacterium, assembly GCA_037140155.1. Classification (GTDB taxonomy): domain Bacteria; phylum Actinomycetota; class Actinomycetes; order Nanopelagicales; family Nanopelagicaceae; genus Planktophila. Next base: position 68,053 of record JBAXFA010000001.1, on the reverse strand, counting down.
TCGAATCCATCCTGAGATGGGTGCCAGACTTGGCAAGATATTGGCTGCTTGGCATAACGCAGCTGCGGGATCAGATGAGATCAAGGCAAAGTTTATGGAAGATTCACTCTTCGAGCAGTTGCGAGTGGCGCCTTTCTATCGCGCGGTATTAGCTAAAAATCAAGGCTTAGAGCCGGTTATCGCTGGGCTCATAAATGAGATCACCACTGTAAAGAGAACTTTAGTTCATGGCGATTTTTCACCTAAAAATATTATGGCAACCGCTGATCATCGCCCGATTGTCCTTGATTTTGAAGTCGCCCATATCGGAAATCCCGTCTTTGATCTCGCATTTTTACTTGCGCACTTACTATGCAAGATTATTCGTGCCTCGCAAGGAGATGAGAAGGATTTATTGGTTGAAACGGCAAAGCAGTTCTTCGCCAACTATCAACAAGATTCTCAGTTAAACGTTGCCGCAAGCCTGCCACACCACATTGCCTTGATAGCCCTGGCACGAGTCGAGGGAGTATCACCTGTAAATTATTTGGATTCACCTGCTCAAGAACGATTGGTGGCGCTAACTAAGTCGGCGCTGTTAGATTCAGATATGACTCTTACGCAGCTCTTGGAAAGTGCCGCAAAGTGAATATAAAACGCGTCCTGGGATATCAGGTTCTAGATTCACGCGGGCGCCCCACAGTTGCGGTAACGCTGACTCTTAGCGATGGTTCTATCCACACTGCGCGGGTGCCATCGGGGGCTTCTACGGGTGCACATGAAGCACATGAATTGCGTGATGCCGGCACCGAAAAATCAGAAGAATTCTTCGCAGGCAAATCTGTCTATCAAGCAATTGAAAATATAAACACCAAGATCGCACCTAAATTATTGGGCCACAGTCTCAATCTGGCAGCAATCGATGGGTTATTAGTTGAAGTTGATCCCACACCGGGCCACCAAGTAATCGGCGCTAATGCAACGCTGGCAACTTCACTTGCAGTTGCGAAAGCTGCGGCACACGCTTCAGGAAAATCGCTGGCCAGGTATTTTCAACCAGAAGGCAAGTTATTGATACCGATGCCGATGGTTAATATTTTATCTGGGGGAGCACACGCCAATCGCAGCCTAGATATTCAAGATGTATTGGTGATTCCCCATGCTGCTACAAATTTTGCTGAGGCACTTTCCTGGGTTGTTGCAATTCGCGAACGTGCGGCAAGTGATGGTAAAACACATGGCATAACCCACTTAGTGGCAGATGAAGGTGGGCTTGGCCTCTCATTTGCTTCAACTGACGATGCCTGCGAATTTGTTCTTGCTCAAATTGAACTACTTGGCCTATCTGACAAGGTCTCACTTGCCCTCGATATCGCATCAACACAATTCTTTATCGATAATAAGTATGCGCTAACTACTTCTGGCGCCACTTATTCTTCAGATCAATTTGTGGAAGAGATGCTCAATTTAGTAAATACCTATCCAATTTCTTCAATTGAAGATCCCTTTGCCGAAGATGACTGGCAGGCCTGGAGCGCATTCAATGCGCAGGCTCCAGCAAATTTACAAATTCTTGGCGATGATCTATTTACAACAAACTTGCATCGCCTAGAACGTGGCATTGCTGAGAAGAGCGCCAATGCCATTTTGATCAAAGCCAATCAAAATGGCTTAGTTACTTCTACTCAGCGAGTGTTGGCAAACGCCCATGCCAATAAATTCGCAACGGTTGTATCAGCGCGCAGCGGTGAGACTGAGGATTCTTGGCTGGCAGATCTAGCAACGGGCTGGCGCGCCGGACAGATAAAGGTTGGCTCTACCCATGGATCAGAGCGAACTGCAAAGTGGAATCGTTTACTCGAATTAGAAGCAACCGAAGAGACAGAGTTTTCTAAACCTTTTTAAATATAAAACCCCCGCCACATAAGTGACGGGGGTTTTATTTACTTCAAATTACTTAACACGTTCTCCAGTTGATGAACTAAAGAGGTGCACTGCACTTGCGTTAGCTGTCACAGAAATTGTGTCACCTGGCTTAGGTGGGTTCTTTGGATCCCAACGAACAATTACTTGTGCGCCTTCATCGCCAGAGTTAGCAAACTTCACTGAGGAATCTGCTGGCTTGCCATATACGAATGCATCGGCACCGAGCTCTTCAACTACTTCAACAAGGACGTTAAAGCCCTTTGAAGCAGGTGCGAATCCTTCTGGACGGATACCGACTGTGACTGATGATCCGGCAGATGCTGGAACATCGATCGCTAGATCACCAAGCATCGCCTTGCCACCGCTAACAGGAGCAGAGAGAAGGTTCATGGCAGGAGATCCGATAAAGCCGGCAACGAATGCATTTGCTGGTGAATCGTAAAGATTGCGAGGTGTATCTACTTGCTGAAGTAGACCATCTTTTAGAACTGCTACGCGATCGCCCATAGTCATAGCTTCTACTTGGTCGTGTGTTACGTAGACAGTTGTAATTCCGAGGCGGCGCTGTAGCGCTGCGATCTGGGTACGAGTTGCAACGCGCAACTTCGCATCAAGGTTTGATAGTGGCTCATCCATAAGGAAGACCTGTGGTTCGCGAACAATTGCGCGACCCATTGCAACGCGCTGACGTTGCCCACCTGAAAGAGCCTTTGGCTTGCGCTCTAGATATGGTTCAAGGTCAAGCAATTTAGCTGCTTCATTAACGCGCTTATCGCGTTCTTCTTTAGCAACTCCAGCGATCTTAAGTGCAAATCCCATGTTCTCTGCAACAGTCATATGTGGGTATAGCGCATATGACTGGAAGACCATTGCGATATCACGATCTTTTGGAGCAACGTTTGTTACATCGCGGTCACCGATAAGAATGCGACCTTCGTCGATCTCTTCAAGGCCTGCCAACATACGAAGCGATGTTGACTTACCGCAACCTGATGGACCGACAAGAACTAAAAATTCACCGTCTTTAACAGTTAGGTTTAACTTGTCGACTGCAGGTTTGGTTGTGCCTGGATAAATACGTGTTGCGTTTTCGAATACAACAGATGCCATTTAAGGTATCTCCTTCTCCGGGCAGGTACGTGCCCGACGGTCCGAGGATGAAGGTGCTAGCCGGTTGGCTAGGCTGGGTAAGAATAGGGCACAAGCGTAGAAATATGGAAGGGGCGCAGTAGATCGCCCGCTGGTTCGAGAAGGAAGTAGAATTGCCCTCATCATGGACCCTTACCCGATTGGTGCCTTACTGGGCGATCTAGCCACCGTAGCCGGCCTTATCTTGCTTGGCGCACTCTTTGTAGCGGCCGAAATTGCACTTATCTCACTGCGCGAGAGCCAAGTTCGCCAACTCTCAACTAGAGGTAAACGTGGAGCTAAGGTCGCTCACCTTGCAACCAACCCCAATCGCTTCTTAGCGGCCGCTCAAGTCGGCGTCACAGTCTGCGGATTTTTATCGGCCGCCCTTGGTGCAGAAAAACTTGGCGTATATGTGATTCCACAACTAATCGATTTAGGTTTATCAGCGGATGCGGCAAATGTAACTTCGCTAATTGGAGTAACGCTAGTTATCGCTTATTTCTCGCTGGTTTTCGGAGAATTAGTTCCAAAGCGTTTGGCGCTCTTTCGTACTGAAGAGATATCGCTATGGAGCGCTGGCGCCATCGATATCATCGCAAAGTTATTCCGTCCGATTATCTGGTTACTATCTCGTTCAACTGATTTTGTCGTTCGCGCCTTTGGTATCGATCCTAAAGAACAACGTAGCCAAATGTCTGAAGAAGAGTTATTAGATCTAGTAACCGGACATGCCGCGCTAACTGCCGAAGAACGCGATATCGTAGAAGAAGTCTTTAACGCATCCGAGCGCCAGGTTCATGAAGTTATGGTGCCGCGCACCGAAGTCGATTTTATGGATGCCTCACTTACAGTTGGTAAAGCGATTGCGCTCGCCGTAGATCGTGCCCACTCTCGCTACCCAGTCGTTCGCGGTTCCACCGATGAAGTAATTGGCTTTATTCACGTGCGCGACTTATTGGATACCTCACTCGTTAGCGCTGGGGGAAAGATTCAAGAGCTAGTTCGTAGCATTATGTTCTTACCCGGAACTAAAGGTGTTCTGCCTGCACTGACCGAGATGCGCAATCAGCGCCAGCATTTAGCAATTGTCCTTGATGAATATGGCGGAACCGATGGCATCGTCACCCTCGAAGATTTGGTGGAGTGCCTGATCGGCGATATCAAAGATGAATATGATGTCGATGAGGCGGAAGTATCGCTGCAAGCCCGCACGGGCGACTTTGAGGTCGATGGGCTGATTTCGCTCGATGATTTACGCGATCAAACTGGCATTGATATTCCCGATGGGCCATATGAAACCGCTAGTGGATTTGTGATGCACTTTTTAGGGCGAATTCCAGTTGTTAATGATGTGGTCGGGGTAAACGGTATTCGTATCACTGTTTTAACGATGGAAGGCAAGCGCGCAGGACAGTTAGCGATATCGCGTAATTAGCGATCCATGCGAGAATACCAACATGGAAAAGCGCATCCTCTCCGGTATCCAACCGACTAGCGACTCTTTCCACCTAGGAAATTATCTAGGCGCGCTGAAGCAATGGGTTGAGCTACAAGAAGGAAATGATGCCTTTTACTGCATCGTAGATCTTCACGCCCTTACTGGCGAAATAGATCCCGCACTTCTACGTAAGCGAATCCTTACCTCTGCTGCTCAGTTAATTGCGCTTGGCATATCACCAGATAAATCAACTCTCTTTGTCCAATCACATGTTGCCGAACATAATCAACTTGGTTGGATTATGGAATGTATTGCGGGCTTTGGCGAAGCAAATCGAATGACCCAATTTAAAGATAAATCAGCTAAAGGTGGCGCAGATTCGGCACGAGTAGGTCTATTTACATATCCAATGTTGCAAGCCGCTGATATTCTCTTGTATCAAGCCCATTACGTTCCAGTCGGCGAAGATCAGCGCCAACATATCGAGCTAACTCGTGATTTAGCTACACGTTTTAATACGCGTTTTGGTGAGACCTTCCGAATTCCAGAAGGCCACATCCTTAAATCGGGCGCCAAGATTTTTGACCTGCAAGAGCCAACAAATAAGATGAGCAAGTCTTCTGGATCAGCAGCCGGAGTATTAGAAATTATGGATACCCCTGAAGCAAATGCCAAGAAGATCAAGAGCGCAACAACCGATGCTGGCCGCGAAGTTAAATTTGATGATAAAGAAAAGCCTGGAATTAGCAACTTGCTTACTATTCATGCAGCGCTATCAGGCAAGAAGATTTCAGAGTTAGAAAGTGAATTTGCTGGAAAGGGCTATGGCGATTTCAAAGGCGCAGTAGCTGAAGTCGTCGTTGAGTATTTGCGTCCAATTCGTGCGCGAGCGCTTGAGCTCCTCGAAGATGAAGCGCATTTAATTAAAATTCTTCACTCAGGTGCGGACAAGGCTCGAAGCGTTGCTAGTGCAACCGTTGCCGACACATATAAAAATTTAGGTTTGGTCTTGTGATGAAAATACGTTCAGGTTTTTCTATCGCAGCTCTAATTATTTCATCAGCTCTAGCTAGCGCTGCCCCTGCTAATGCCGCCACAAATATTTGTATCGCCTACGACACTGGCGGGCTTGGAGATCGCTCATTTAACGACGCCACATTGGCGGGTGTAAAAAAAGCACAAAACCAATTCACCTTTACCTTTGAAGGCGTCGTAACTGACGGCACACTAGTCGATCGCACTAAAAGACTTCGCTCACTAACTGCGAAAAATTGCGCAACAATAATTGCAGTTGGTGGCGAGTATGCAAAAGCAGTAGCCCCACTCGCAATTGAATTTCCAAATATCCAATTTGCAATTATTGGAGATGCTTCAATTGCAGCGCTCAATGTAACCTCGATTACCTTTGCAGATATTGAAGGAGCGTTTCTGGCGGGCTATAGCGCTGCGCTTACCACCAAGAGCGGCAAGGTCGCCATGATTACAACTCCATCTTCGGCTGATAATTACCAAAATGGATTTCTAGCAGGGGTTAGCGCCGCTAAGAAGAACGTGCGCTCTTTTGTAAAATTTACTGCCACCGACTTAGATTTTGCAGCCCAAGCATTCATTTCCTTGGGTATTGATGTCATCTACACCGCAACTTCTGGTTCTGCGGATTCTGTATTTGATGCGATCGTAAAAGCAAATACCTCTAAATCGCGTAAGAAGAGCGCCGCAGATATCAATCTGATTCTCACTGAACCAGACCTGTATCTAACTGTTACCCCGGCCAACTCGAAGTATTTATTAGCATCTATTGTTAAGCGAGTAGATATTGCAGTTTCGGATGTAATCGGGCGTGCGGCTAATAAGAGCCAACTATCTGATGTGATCGACCCAAAGGCTGGAATTTACGGACATCGCTACACAATTGCCGATAAGGGTATTGAAATCGTAATTAAGTCGAAGACGTTAGCTGCCCAATCAGCAGCGATCAATGCGGCAGCGAGTGCGGCTTATGCTCGTTGATTGGGAGCTTCTTAAATCACATGCGGTAACTGCGATGAAGCAGGCTTATGCGCCATATTCTAAATTTCCAGTTGGGGTAGCTGCGCTGGTCGATGACGGCCGAATAATTTCTGGCTGCAACGTAGAAAATGCCAGTTATGGGCTGACTTTATGTGCTGAATGCGGCCTGGTATCTAACTTGATCAATAGCGGTGGCGGTCGCTTAATCGCATTTAGCTGTGTCGATATTGCAGAAAATTATTTAATGCCATGTGGCCGTTGCCGTCAGTTACTGCAAGAACATGGCGGTTCGAATTTGCAATTAATGACAGATACCGGAGTTAAGCCGCTATCGGAACTACTTCCTTGGGCATTTGGTCCCGAAGAGATTGATAAGCGCCTTGACTAACCAAAGTAGCAATGGCGTCGAACCCTTCGCTGCCGTAGAAATAATTGCAGCCAAGCGTGATCGCAATGAGCTAACAGATAAGCAAATTGACTGGGCAGTCGATGCCTATACTCGCGGTGTCATTGCCGACGAACAAATGTCTGCGCTGCTTATGGCAATTCTTTTAAATGGCATGAACTCACGCGAAATTTCTCGCTGGACTAACGCCATGATTAATTCCGGTGAGCGAATGAATTGGTCAGCGCTAGATCGCCCAACAGCAGATAAGCATTCAACTGGTGGCGTTGGTGACAAGATCACCTTGCCGCTTGCTCCGCTTGTTGCTGCATGCGGGGGAGCCGTTCCACAACTTTCTGGCCGTGGTCTCGGTCATACTGGTGGCACCCTAGATAAGCTCGAGTCAATTCCTGGCTGGCGTGCATCGCTATCGAATGAAGAAATGTTAAAAGTTTTGCAAGACACTGGTGCGGTAATTTGTGCAGCCGGTGCTGGTTTAGCGCCAGCAGATAAAAAGCTATATGCGCTGCGCGATGTGACGGCAACAGTTGAAGCCATTCCGCTAATTGCCTCTTCGATTATGTCGAAGAAGATCGCTGAAGGAACTTCGGCGCTAATCCTCGATGTTAAAACTGGGAGCGGAGCCTTTATGAGTGATCCTGCCAAAGCGGCAGAACTTGCTCGCACGATGGTGCAACTTGGGCTCGACGCTGGAGTTAAAACGCGCGCTTTGGTTACTGCGATGGATGTACCACTTGGCTTAACTGCCGGAAATGCCCTTGAAGTACGCGAATCTATTGAGGTTTTAGCCGGTGGTGGACCAGCCGATGTTGTTGAGTTAACTATTCTTTTGGCGCGCGAGATGATTGATGCGGCAGGCATACTTGGGAAAGATCCGGCAGATGCTCTAAAAGATGGATCAGCGATGGATCACTGGAAGCGAATGATTTCAGCCCAAGGTGGAGACCCAGATGCGAAGCTGCCAGTTGCGCGCGAGCAACATGTAATTACTGCAACGCAATCCGGAACTATGACCAAGATGGATGCTATGAAAATTGGAGTCTCTGCTTGGCGTTTAGGTGCAGGGCGCTCTAAGCAAGGAGAAAAGGTACAGGCAGGTGCTGGAATTGAAATGCACGCTAAACCTGGTGATTACGTCGCAAAAGGATCGCCACTCCTGACATTACATACCGATGAACCTGCCCGCTTTGAACGCGCCATTGAGATACTGGATGGGGCAATTAAAATTGAAGAAAATGGCAAGGTAGATCGCCTGCCGCTTGTGATTGAACGGATTACTGGATGAGTAATTTAAATAAAGTTCCAACCCCAGAACAAATTAAACTCCTTCCCAAAGCGTTGCTGCACGATCACTTAGATGGCGGCCTGCGCCCACAAACTATTATCGATATCGCCAAAGAGATCGGTCACGAGCTTCCAACTTACGATGCGGCAGAACTTGCAGAATGGTTCCGTGCATCTTGTGACTCTGGTTCTCTCGTACGTTATCTAGAAACTTTTGCTCACACAGTTGCGGTGATGCAGCGTGCCGAAGATGTAATTCGCGTGTCTCGTGAATGTGCGATTGATTTAGCGCGCGACGGCGTTGTCTACGCCGAAGTCCGAATGGCGCCAGAACTACTCACTGAGAAAGGTTTAACTTTATCTACGGCTATCGAGGCAATTTTGGAAGGATTTCGGGCCGGTGAATTAGATGCCAAGAACGAAGGCAACGTTATTCGAGTTACCTTGCTCCTCTGCGGAATGCGCCAGAATCAACTCTCGCAAGAAGTAGCTGAACTTGCTGTTAAATACCGCGATCGTGGCGTAGTTGGCTTTGATATTGCAGGCCCAGAAGATGGCTTCCCACCTAGCGATCAACTAGATACCTTCGAATATCTACGCCGAGAAAATGCTCACTTCACGATTCACGCCGGTGAAGCCTATGGACTTCCATCAATCTGGGAGGCGATCCAACTCTGCGGTGCCGAGAGATTGGGCCATGGAGTTCGTATCATCGACGATATCGATTTAAATCACACACCAGCGCGACTTGGGCGTCTGGCCGCCTATGTTCGCGACCGCCGAATTCCTCTTGAGATGTGTCCATCTTCGAATATTCAAACAGGTGCTGCCGCAAACTTTGCAGACCATCCAATTGGAGATTTAGCGAAGCTACGTTTTCGTGTAACCGTAAATACTGATAATCGTCTAATGTCGGCAACATCAATGTCTCGCGAAATGACCGAGCTAGTTAAAGCATTTAACTGGACATTTCTTGATCTGCAGCGCGTGACCATTAACGCGCTCAAGAGTTCTTTTATCCCATTTGAAGAGCGCTTGGCAATTATTGAAAACGTGGTTAAGCCTGGCTTCTTAGCAATATCTGCTAAGTAGTTTTAAACTCCGATTGGGTGCCAGACCGTCTTTGCTTCCATAAAGGCGAAGATACGTGTTGGGGAAATTACGCCATCAAAGCTATGGATTCGCTTTAAGTTCTCAGCGCCCGCGACTTTAAGGTCAGCTCGCTTCTTCTTATCGATGCCAGAGATATCAAATCCATCAATATCCATGTGAGAGGCTGCCCATGGAGCGAGCTCATCATGTGAACCAGTCAAGATATTTAAAACACCTGCCGGTAGATCACTTGTTGCTAACACTTCAGCAAAGGTCATCGCCGCAATCGCGGCAGAACCAGGAACAAGTGCGATAACGGTATTGCCAGAGACAATTGCAGGTGCAATTGCATCAATAAAGGCGAGGAAAGTTTCGGCGGGAGCGACTGCGATTACACCTTGTGGCTCAGGGATAGTGAAGTTGTAATAAGGGCCAGCAACTGGGTTTGTGGCTCCGAAGGCTGCCGATAACTTATCGCTCCAGCCGGCATACCAAACCCAACGGTCGATCGCTGTGGCAACTTCATCTTGCGCTCTCTTTAAAGTAACACCGTTAGCAAGTGATATCTCGGAAGCAAATTGATCAGCGCGACCTTCGAGCATTTCGGCAATGCGATAGAGAATTTGACCACGGTTATAGGCGGTGGCCTTGGCCCATCCGCTTTGTGCCGCACGAGCTGCGACGACGGCATCACGTAAATCTTTACGAGATGCAAGTGATGGATTCGCAATAAATCCACCTTTAGCGTTGCTAACTTCATATACACGGCCAGATTCACTGCGCGGGAATGCGCCATTGATATATAACTTGTAAGTCTTCTTAACTTCTAGGCGAGCTGCCGCCTTACTTGTCACCTTCTTCGAAGAAGCCATTTACTTTCCCTCCTTCAAATATGCCGCTAGTCCGTGTTTGCCGCCTTCGCGTCCCCAACCAGATTCTTTATAACCACCAAATGGTGAGGTTGGATCAAATTTATTAAAGGTATTTGCCCAGACAACTCCGGCTCGAAGTTGCTGAGTAGCCCACAAGATGCGTGAGCCTTTCTCGCTCCACACGCCAGCAGATAAACCAAATGGAGTGTTATTTGCTTTCTCGATCGCTTCTTGTGGTGTGCGGAAAGTAAGAATAGAGAGCACTGGTCCAAATATTTCCTCGCGCGCAATGCGATGAGCTTGAGTTACTCCGGTAAAGATTGTTGGTGCAAACCAGAAACCTTTGGCCGATAACGTGCAGGCCGGGCTCCAGCGCTGTGCGCCTTCTGAATCTCCTGCGCTAGCTAATTCTTGAATCTTGCTTAATTGCTCTTTGGAATTTATCGCACCCAAATCAGTGTTCTTATCTAGCGGATCACCAACCCGAATCTTTGCCATTCGAACCTTTAGCTTTTCGATTAATTCATCGGCAATTCCTTCTTGCAGAATTAAGCGCGAGCCAGCGCAGCAAACATGGCCTTGGTTGAAAAATATGCCGTTCACAATGCCTTCGACGGTCTCATCTAGGGGAGCGTCGTCAAAGACAAGATTTGCACCTTTTCCACCTAGTTCAAGGGTGGCTTTCTTATTGGTGCCAGCGATTGCGCGCGCAATCTTCTTTCCGACCTCAGTTGATCCAGTAAATGCGATCTTATGGATACCAGGATGGTTAACAATTGCCGCACCGGTTGAACCATCACCGGTAACAATGTTTACAACGCCATCTGGGAGTTCGGCCTGTTGGCAAACTTCAGCGAATAGAAGTGCGGTGAGCGAAGTTGTTTCAGCGGGCTTTAAGACAACGGTATTTCCGGTTGCTAGCGCGGGTGCAACTTTCCACGCCAGCATAAGAAGCGGAAAGTTCCAGGGAATTATCTGGCCAGCGACGCCATGTGGCTGTGGTGATTTACCAAGGCCAGCGTAATCTAATTTATCTGCCCATCCTGCGTGATAGAAAAAATGTGCCGCAACTAGTGGAATATCGATATCACGTGTCTCGCGAATTGGCTTGCCGTTATCTAAAGTTTCAAGCACTGCAAATTCACGAGCACGCTCTTGCAAGATACGCGCTATGCGGTAGAGATATTTTCCACGTTCTTTGCCAGACAGCTTTGACCAAGTCTTGGTATATGCCTTTTGCGCCGCTAGGACTGCTTTATCGACATCGCTCTGACCGCCAAGTGAGATTTGACTTAAAACTTCTTCGGTTGCGGGATTTATGGTCGCAAAGTGTTTCTTACCTGGCACAAACTTGCCATCAATAAAGTGGCCGTATTTTGGCTTGATATCTACGATAGAACGAGATTCAGGAGCTGGTGCGTACTCAAATGTCATTGCTTTATCCAGTTTCTCTTCATCTAATCGATCGTTACGTAGTTAGGGCTAGCGTAGTAGCCATCGTCCATTTTCATGCGTTGCATGAGTAAATCATTGAGTAGCGCACTTGCTCCGATGCGGAAGAATTCGGGGGTTAGCCACTCTGGTCCAGCGGTCTCATTAACTAGAACTAATTGCTTGATCGCATCTTTGGTATTGCGAATTCCACCGGCCGGCTTTACGCCAATGCGACGTTCAGTCATCTGATAGAAATCGCGCACCGCTTCCAACATCACTAATACGACCGGGGGAGTTGCAGCTGGTGCAACCTTGCCGGTCGATGTCTTAATAAAGTCAGCGCCAGCTAGCATCGCCAGGTAAGAAGCCTTACGGACATTGTCATAGGTAACTAGCTCGCCAGTTTCAAAGATAACTTTTAGATGAGCTCGCTCACCACAGACCTCGCGAATCTTAACGATTTCATCAAATACCAAACCGTATTGGCCAGATAGAAATGCCCCGCGATCAATTACCATATCAATTTCGGCAGCGCCGGCATCGATTGCATCTTGGGTATCTTGAATTTTAACTTCCATAGATGCGCGACCCGATGGAAATGCAGTTGAGACCGCAGCAACTGGTACGTGCTTGCCACCAATTGCATCTAAATGTGTTCGGGCAATTGCCACCATATCGTTGTAAACACAGATTGCTCCAACACTTGGCACAGTTGCATCAGTTGGATCGGGACGTACTGCTTTAGAGCAGAGTGCGCGCACTTTTCCGGCGGTATCTGCACCTTCCAGAGTTGTTAAATCAACCATGGAAATTGCGGTATCAATCGCCCAACGCTTACTTGTTGTTTTTATACTGCGGGTTGCCAACATGGCAGCGCGCGCTTCTGCACCAACTTGATCTACGCCAGGTAACTGCGCAAGAAAGTGTTTAAGTGAACTCTCTGAACCATCCACGATTCCATAAAAGCTCATGCGAGAAATTCCTTTAGCGGTTGGCGAAGTTGATCTAACAATACTTGGGCAGCGGCAGAGTCCTTGGTGATTACTTCGATGTAGCACTTCATCTTTGCCTCTGTTCCGCTGGGACGCACAATGATACGGATTCCCTCGACTAACCAGATACGCAGGCCATCGGTTGGCGGCAGTCCATCTTGCGGATTAGCCAGATCATCAATTGCGGTAACAGTGCGACCGGCAATTTCCGTAGGTGGGTTATGGCGAATTCGGGTCAGCAGTTCGGTAATGCGCGACATATCTGCCACGCGGATAGAGATTTGTTCTGTTCCATGAAATCCATGGCGGGCCCAGACTTCATCCAATAGATCTAGCAAAGTTTGGCCCTTTATCTTTAATTCACTAGCGATATGTGCCAACAGCAGAGCTGCTGAAATCCCATCTTTATCGTTAACGGTTTGTGAATCAACCGCATAACCGATCGCCTCTTCGTAGCCAAAGGCCAGATCTTCAATCTTAGATAACCATTTAAAACCAGTTAAAACTTCTTTAAAATCGATTACATAGTGAGCGGCAATCTTGCGCAGAGCAGATGATGAGACTATCGAATTACCAAAGCTGCCATGGGTATGAGATCGTGCAATCCATTCACCGAAGATTATGCCCAACTCGTCACCACGCAGCATTCGCCAACCAACCTTTGGATCATTTACCGCTGCAGCGCAGCGATCGGCATCTGGATCATTTGCAATCACTAGATCAGCGCCAAAATCGCGCGCCTTTTGCAACGCCAAATCTATTGCGCCGGGTTCCTCTGGATTTGGAAATGCCACGGTTGGAAAATCTGGATCCGGCGTGCATTGTTCATCAACTAAAATTAAGGTTGCAAAGCCTGCGTGATTAAAGACGCGCTGCGCGGTTTCGGTACCAACCCCATGCATTGCGGTGTAAACAATTTTTAGATCACCAGGTTTCGCAGCAATCAACGCAGTTCGACGCACATATTCAGAAATTAAATCTTCACCTAAAATAGTCCAGGACTTACCACGTGGCATTTGCGCGAGAGAATCGATTGCAGATATTTCCGTTGCAATTAAGTGATCAGTTGGGCTAATGATTTGGGAAGCGGCATATTCAATTCCATCCGCACGAGGACCGATATAAACCTTGTACCCATTATCTTGTGGGGGATTGTGGCTGGCAGTAACCATCACGCCCACATCGCATTTGAGTTCGTGGGTTGCAAAAGCCAGTACAGGAGTTGGCAAAGGACGCGGTAATACAAATACTTCAAAGCCGGCACCGGCAAATATCTGCGCACTCTCTTCGGTGAAATCTTCTGAGCCATGACGGGCATCGCGCCCAATAACCACGCGCTTCATACCGCGCTCTTTCATATAGGCAGAAATACCAGCGGCGGTACGACCTACGACCGCACGATTCATACACGATGGCCCTGGTCCAACCGGACCTCTTAGCCCAGCAGTTCCAAATTGTAGAAAGCCTACAAAGTATTTTCTAAGTTCATCTTCAGCACCAGATGCAAGGAGAGCACTTAGTTCAGCGGCAGTTTTAGGATCTGGATCGTCTGCAATCCATGCCTGAACTTCGGCAACTAACTCGGCGTTCATGAGTACAGCCTAATGAGATTAAATCAGATTGGGAATTACAGATTTGATCAGTGAGCCGAGGTTATGAATCAATAATGTCGCAGAGCACGGTGCCGCTAGAGACAGTTTCACCAATCACTGCTGTGAGATTTGTAATTATCCCGGCCCTATGGGCAATTAGCGGCTGCTCCATCTTCATCGCCTCTAGAACGATTACTAAATCTCCAACTTCAACGCTTTGACCAACGACAACTGCAACCTTTACGACCGTTCCTTGCATAGGGCTAGTTAGCCCGGTTCCGCTAGCGCCACCGATCTTGGATTGCTTGGCGCGATGGCGCTTTACAACCGGCTCTGGAGTATGGAGTTTTACTTCAAATCGTTTTCCATTTACTTCTGCAACTAGATGTTCGGCTGCAACTCGAGTAGTAACGGGCGTAGCAGCTGGAACAAATGCTGGAATCTCATTTTTAAATTCATTTTCAATGTAGCTGGTATACACACGAAAATCTTCGGTATATGCCGGATCTTGCAAGATAGCGCGGTGGAAAGGAATAGCAGTTGCCAAACCATCTATTTCAAATTCAGCCAAGGCGCGACGAGCGCGCTCAATCGCTTCCTTGCGAGTTGCACCGGTAACAATTAACTTGGCAAGGAGCGAATCAAAGTTTCCGCCAATTGTGTCCCCATTTTTAAATCCGGCATCAACTCTAACTCCGGGTCCTGTCGGTAGATTCCATTTAGTAATGCGGCCAGGGGCTGGAAGAAATGAGCGACCTGGATCTTCACCGTTGATACGGAACTCAAGTGAGTGGCCGCGAATTACTGGATCATCAAAGCCTAAGCTCTCGCCCATTGCGATGCGGAATTGTTCGCGTACCAAATCAATACCGGTAACTTCTTCGCTAACTGGATGTTCAACTTGTAGGCGTGTGTTTACTTCAAGGAAAGAGATTGTTCCGTCGTTGCCAACCAAGAATTCGCAAGTGCCGGCTCCGATATAACCAGCCTCTTTCATGATCGCTTTACTAGAGCGGTAGAGCTCTTCATTCTGCGCTTCGGTTAAGAATGGCGCTGGCGCTTCTTCTACCAATTTTTGATGGCGACGTTGCAGCGAGCAATCACGAGTACTGACAACGACCGCATGGCCATGTTTATCAACCAGTACCTGGGTTTCTACATGGCGGGGCTTATCTAGATAGCGCTCGACAAAACATTCACCGCGTCCGAAACCGGCGATCGCTTCACGGACAGCTGAAGCAAATAACTCCGGAATCTCCTCCATTGTGTGCGCCACTTTTAAACCGCGCCCACCGCCACCGAAAGCTGCCTTTATAGCAACTGGCAGGCCATGTTCTTTAGCAAATGCGATTACTTCTTCATGACCAGAAACTGGATCTTTAGTGCCGGCAACCAACGGTGCGCCAGCCTTTGCAGCAATTCGACGAGCAGAAACTTTATCGCCGAGCGCGCTAATGGCAGCTGGTGGTGGTCCAATCCAAATTAGTCCGGCGTCAATTACCGCTTGCGCGAAATCAGCGCGCTCGGAGAGAAAACCATAACCCGGATGCACAGCATCTGCGCCAGATGCTTTTGCCGCAGCAATAATCTTAGAAATATCTAAATAAGTTTGAGTAGCAGTGGTGCCATTTAGAGAGAAAGCAAAATCCGCACTTTTGGTATGGATAGCATCACGATCTTCTTCAGAGTAAACCGCGACGCTCTCTATTCCGTGGTCACGACAGGCGCGAATAACCCGTACTGCTATCTCACCGCGATTGGCGATTAGAACACGTTTCATCGCATCTCCTTAACTTGTGGCCAAGAATAGCCAAGTTGTGACATTGCGGATCTAAAGAAAGGCATTGATATTCCTACAACGTTTGTGTAATCACCTTCAATGATCGGAATAAAAGGCGATCCAAAACCATCTAGCGTGAATCCTCCTGCAACATGTAATGGCTCTCCTGAAGCGATGTAATCATCTATTTCATCGCTGGTCATCTTGGAGAATGTAACTTTGGTAGTTACGCGATCTGCGATCTCCCGACCTTGTGCAGTATCAATGATGCAATGGCCTGTATGCAGTAGCCCGCTTCGGCCACTAATTGCTAGTGCGCGCTCTTTAGCAATTTCTGGAGTACCGGGCTTACCGAAAGAAACTCCGTCGACATCAAAAGTTGAATCACATCCGATAATGATCGCTGGAAAATCTACTTGCTCGCGAACGGTATGAGCTTTAGTTACCGCTAGAGCAATCACCATATCGGCTGGAGACATCGCGTTGAAAAAATCAGTTTCTTCGTCGACATGGCTCACCATGATAATTGGAGAGATACCGGCGCCCTCTAGTAAACGGCGACGTGAAGTTGATTGTGAAGCAAGAACTATTTGGGGCATTATTTAGATTTTCTCCGCGCCCCAAAAGTTATCTGATGAGCCAGCGGTTGGCGCAACTGCGGCAAAGCAAAGACGCTGCGCTTGATAACCGGTTTTAGATCTTGCAACTGATGGCGATCTAGTGCGGATTTAAGAGCAAGCAACTCTTCTTCGGTTGGGTTTCCAGATGTAATAGTAAATTTCATTAAAGCGGAATATTTCCGTGCTTACGTGCTGGCAAGGTGTCGCGCTTGGTCTTTAAGGTACGAAACGCCTTTGTTATATAGGCGCGCGATTGGTGTGGTTCGATAACGCTATCGATTGTTCCGCGCTCTGCTGCAGCATATGGATTAGAGAGCGTCTCTGTGTAATCGGCTACAAGTTCAGCACGCACTTTCTCAGGATCTTTAGCATCAGCAATTTCTTTACGGTACAAAATATTTACCGCTCCTTGTGCACCCATTACAGCAATTTCAGCACTTGGCCAGGCGAAGTTGATATCGCTACCTAGATATTTGGAACCCATAACGATAAATGCACCGCCATAGGCTTTGCGGGTAATCAAAGTAACAAGTGGCACTGATGCTTCGGCATAGGCATATAGCAACTTAGCGCCGCGCCGAATTATGCCGTTCCATTCTTGTTCAGTTCCGGGTAAAAATCCTGGAACATCGACCAAGGTAAGAATTGGGATATTGAACGCATCGCAGAACCGTAGAAAGCGCGCGGCTTTCTCGCTGGAGTTAATATCTAGAGTTCCAGCCAATTGTGAAGGTTGGTTTGCGATGATTCCGACTGATTCGCCTTCGATACGTGCAAAACCAACAATAATATTCGGGGCATACAGAGCATGCACTTCGAGGAATTCACCTTCATCAACCAAAGTCGTGATTAAAGTTTTCATATCGTATGGCTGATTAGGGCTATCTGGAATTAATTTATTTAGCGCAACATCTTCAGCGCTCTCATCCAAAGTCTGAGTTGGCGGCAGATGCGGCGCTCCATCCATGTTATTTGATGGTAAATATGAGAGTAGCGCCTTTACGTAATCAATAGCATCGGCTTCGCTATCTGCAAGGTAGTGCGCATTTCCAGAGCGAGTGTTATGGGTAAGAGCGCCACCGAGCTCTTCCATTTCAACATCTTCGCCAGTTACAGTCTTTATTACATCCGGTCCAGTAATAAACATATGGGAAGTTTCATTGACCATTACCGTGAAGTCAGTTAGAGCTGGTGAATATGCTGAACCACCTGCACATGGTCCTAAAATCAGAGAAATCTGCGGGATCACTCCGGATGATCGAGTATTAAGGCGGAAAATTTTGCCGTAACCATTTAAAGATGCAACGCCTTCTTGAATTCGCGCACCACCTGAGTCATTAATTCCAATCAAAGGAATTCCGCTCTTCAGTGCGAATTCAGCGATCTTTACAATCTTCTCTGCATGTACTTCACCAAGACTTCCGCCCATAACTGTGAAATCTTGGGAGTAAAGCGCGATTGGTCGACCATCTACGGTTGCAGTACCGATTACTACACCATCACCATACGGGCGGTTCTTCTCCATCCCAAACTGGGTTGAGCGATGGCGAGCAAACTCATCAATTTCGGTAAAGGAGTCGGCATCTACAAGTAAGTCGATACGTTCGCGGGCAGTTAACTTACCTTTGGCATGTTGCTTCTCAACTGCGCGGGCCGAACCCCCATGGACAGCTTCCTCAACACGAAGACGTAGATCTTCAATTTTTCCAGCAGTTGTATGCAGATCTGGGCTCATGGCTCTACGGTACTAGGCGTGGGCACCGAAGCGCCAAGAGCGCCACTAGATAAATCGATCATCGCTTCGCTTGCTTCGCAATACTGGCGAGTAAGCGTGGTTGATCTCACTACCTCTACGCAAAACGATCTCGCTGAGTTAGCACAATCTAAATCGTTAGAAACTGGCGAAGTAATTGCCGCCGAATATCAAAGCGCCGGGCGCGGCAGATTAGATCGTACATTTGATGCAGAACCGAATAGCGCTCTTCTCTTTTCATTTTATATTGAACCGAAACGTCCAAGAAGAGATTGGGGATTTATTGCGCACCTTGCTGCTCTGACAATGCAAGAGGTTATATCTGCAGATTTACCAATTGCTGCTGTACTTAAGTGGCCAAATGATATTTTAATTGGCGAGAAAAAGGTTGCAGGTTTGTTAGCACAAACGACTGAAAATGGAATCATTATAGGTATTGGATTAAATGTTGGAGCTTCTATTGAAGAACTCCCAGTGACCACCGCTACCTCATTAGCAATTGCTGGATCTAGTCAATTGGACCGCAATCTAATCTTGTCGCAATTTCTAAATCTATTTGCTACCAATTTTTCTCAGTGGGTTGATGGAGTGGACTTTATTTCTAACTACAGCAACGTCTGTGCGACTCTGGGGCGTGAAGTTCAAATCGAGGTGATTGGACGGGAAAATCGCACCGGAATTGCACAATCTATAAATAAATTTGGAGCACTCCTGCTTGCCGACGGTTTTGAAGTTAACGTGGGGGATGTTGTTCATCTACGATAGCGATGTGAATGAGCGCTTTCCTACAGTCGGCATTATTGGTGCTGGGCAATTAGCGAGAATGACTGTGGCTCCGGCTACTGCACTCGGTATCAATCTCTTACTCTTTGCGCAAGATGAGCAAGATAGCGCAGCACAAATTTCTCCACATATAGTTGGCGACTACCGTGATCTAGAACAACTTATCGAATTCGCCAAAAAATGTGATCTAGTAACTTTTGAACATGAGTTAGTGCCATTGTCAGTTATAAAAGGGTTGGAAGCCGCCGGCGTAAAAGTCTTTCCAACGTCAGAGTCATTCCAATATTCTCAAGATAAATCAGCCATGCGCACAAAATTGGCTAAATATCCTTCGCCCAATTGGCGAGTTATTGAGGATGAAGGTCAAGCCTTTGACTTCCCGTTTATAGCTAAAAAGATTTTTGGTGGATACGACGGCCGCGGTGTGTGGAAGGTTAAGAATCTCGATGACTTAGAAGAGTTATTAGCAGAAAATCCCCGACTCTTAATAGAAGAGCTGATCGAATTTGATAGTGAAATTGCAGTAATGGTTGCTAGGTCTGAACATGGCCAGGCAACATCATGGGCACCAACACAGACAGTTCAGGAAAATGGAATCTGTACCCTAACTATTACTCCCGCGCCAGCGATTTCAAAGGAGTTAGCCGAGAAAGCCCAACATTTAGCGCTCTCCATTGCCAACGATATTTCTCTCATCGGAGTTATGGCCGTTGAAATGTTTATTAAGGGTGATGAAATATTTATTAATGAGCTAGCGATGCGCCCCCATAATTCTGGACACTGGACTATTGAAGGCTCACGTACCAGCCAATTTGAACAACACTTGCGCGCGATCTTAGATTTACCGCTCGGCGATCCAACCATGACCGCCCCTTTTGCCGTCATGGGAAATATCTTGGGCGGCGAAAAGACCGATATGTATCGCCCGTATCTGCATTTGATGGCGCGAAATCCAGAGTTGAAGTTCCATCAATATAAGAAGGAAGTACGTAAAGGGCGCAAGATTGGCCACGTTACCGCGATTGGTGAAAACCTTCTAGAATTAACTGAAGTGGCTGAACATGCACGCGACTATATGAGCGGAGAAATTGATGAGTGATGTAGCGATCATCATGGGATCAGATTCTGACTGGCCAGTTATGGAGAGCGCCGCCAAAACTTTAGACTCATTTGGAATCACCTATACCGCAGAAGTTTTATCTGCCCATCGCATGCCACTTGAAATGGTGGAGTTTGCACAAGGTGCACAAAGCCAAGGATTTAAAGTAATAATCGCTGGCGCAGGCGGTGCAGCACATCTGCCCGGAATGGTCGCCTCACTAACAACTCTGCCAGTAATTGGTGTTCCCATTTCGCTAAAGAACCTAGATGGCATGGATTCACTACTTTCGATAGTTCAGATGCCAGCTGGAATTCCGGTAGCAACTGTGGGCATCGATAATGCAAAGAACGCGGGAATCTTGGCGGCCCGGATTCTTGGTTTAGCCGATAGCGCAATTTCGGCAAAAGTTGGAGATGCGTTAGCGGCCATAAACTCTGAAGCAAAAGAGAAGGGCGCCAATTTAAGCGCCCGACGTAGCCAAAAAACTGGATTTTAATTTAGCTTCTAGATTTGTATTCAATCGCGGGGCAGCGATCCATAATTGCAATCAACCCTGCCGCCCTAGCCCTTGCAACAGCTTCTTCATCGATTACATCTAACTGCAGCCACACGGCTTTGGCACCAATCGCGATTGCTTGATCGACAATTTCACCAACTCGTTCAGAATTTACAAAACAATCAACTACATCAATTTTTTCAGGAATTTCACTCAGTGATTTATAACCCACTTCGCCATGCACGGTTTCAGCGCGTGGATAAACCGGAATTATGCGATGGCCCTTATTTTGCAATACCTTGGCAACTCCGAAGGCCGCTCGTTCTGGATTATTTCCAAGACCTACAACCGCCCAAGTTTTAAGAGCTAGAACAGCATCAATCTCTGCAGAAGAATTTTTAATCACTACGGCCTAGAGCATGCACACGCCAACCAGCAGCACGCCACTTATCTCGATCTAACGCATTTCGCCCATCAATTAAGAATTTTGATTTCACTAATTGGCCAATAACAGATGGATCTAGCTCGCGATACTCCTTCCACTCAGTTAAGTGGAGAATCGCATCGGCGCCTTTTACACAATCTGAAACCTTTTCGGCATAATCCAGATTAGGAAAACGCTTACGAGCTGGTTCTATTCCCTTGGGATCATGCACTACAACCGTTGCACCCGCTGCTTGCAATTGAGCTGCTATATCTAGCGCTGGAGAATCGCGTACATCATCGCTGTCGGGTTTAAAGGTAGCGCCAAGAACTGCAATTTTATACTGGGTGAGATCTTCAGATAAATCTGCTCGAACAACATCGATCACACGTCGACGGGCACGCAGATTTATGGCATCGATTTCTCTTAAGAATTCCAGAGCTTGTTCGGCTCCAAGTTCTTCGGCACGCGCCATAAAGGCGCGAATATCTTTCGGCAAGCACCCACCACCAAAACCGATACCGGCTTGCAGGAAGCGGCTTCCGATACGTGGGTCATAACCGATCGCCTTAGCTAAAACCGTCACATCTCCGCCGGCTGCTTCGCATACTTCAGCCATCGCATTGATAAATGAAATCTTGGTAGCAAGGAATGAGTTTGCAGCAACTTTTACCAGCTCCGCAGTTGGTAGATCAGCCCGAATCCAAGGCGTTCCTAAATCAATAATTGGTTTATAGACTTCTTTCAAAATACTTTCTGCACGGTCATCTACGGTTCCGACAACTAATCGGTTGGGAGTCAAGGTATCTTCGACGGCGAACCCTTCTCGTAAAAATTCTGGGTTCCATGCCAAACCTGCCTGCGGAGCAGATACTGCCAACATCTCGCGCAGGGCCTGAGCAGTTCCAACAGGAACTGTAGATTTACCAACAACCAGTGCGCCATCTTTTAAATGTGGTGCAAGTGCAACTACCGATGACTTCACAAAAGTTAGATCAGCGGCCAAGCCATCCTTACTTTGTGGTGTACCGACACAGATGAAGTGAACATCGGCGTGTGCTGCAGCTGCAAAATCAGTTGTAAATGAGAGCCTTCCAGTCTTAATTTGCTCAGCTAATAAAGTATCTAAGCCGGGTTCGTAGAAGGGAAGTTCACCGCGTGAGAGAAGATCAATTTTGCTCTGATCGGTGTCTATTCCGATAACTTCGAAACCGAGAGATGACATACAGGCCGCATGGGTTGCGCCTAAGTATCCGCACCCAATAACCGAGAGTTTCATAGTTTCAGAGTCTAAGGCACGTTCTATTTAATGGCGCCGCACGGATTTTCTGCAGCAGTGCGAGTCTTAAATTTATCGACTATTACAGGCGTAGCTTTTACGGTGCTACTGGCAGAGGGTGAAGGCGTTACTTCATCAACTAGCGCTGAATCATCGCGAATACGAGTCCAAAGTTCAGCGCTCAAAGTTTCATCCCAAACAACAACCGAACCAATTCCCGGAACGTTGCCATTGGCATTTGATAGGGGAACCGTCAAGGTTCGCACATTTCCTGAGGAAAGACCACGCATTTGTTTGGCAAGATTGATCAGGTCACTCTCATTTAAATTTTCATCCATTTTAATCGTCGACAGCGAAGCATTCATAAAATTGACGATTTTGATTGGATTTAATAGCACACCAGTACTTGTAGCTTTCTTTAAAACCGAACTCAAGAATTGTTGCTGACGTTGCATGCGCCCAATATCACCGCGCCCATCGAAGTCGCGAGTGCGAACGTATTTCAGAGCCTCTATTCCATCTAGGGTATGGGTGCCGGCGGCAAGTACTAAGTGGCTCTTTGGATCATCAATATTAACTTTGGTACACACATCAATACCACCCAAAGCATCAACAATCCCAGCAAAGCCAGCGAAGCTAATTTCGATGTAATGATCAATCTTTAAATTTGTCGCACCCTCAACTGTCTGAATAAGTAAAGGAGCGCCACCGAATGAAAATGCCGCATTTAATTTATTCTGGCGAGCTGGAATCTGTGATTTTCCATCAAGTGTTGTATGTGCCGGTATCGTTACAAGGGTGTCACGTGGCAGCGAAACCAAGAACGCTTTATCTCGCTTCTTACTTATATGAACCAAGAGCATTGTGTCAGAACGACCGCCGGCCGCTGATGCGGTGCTGCCAACACGCAGTAACTTCATCTGCTCTTTAGTAAGGCCTTCACGTGTATCTGATCCAACTAAAAGATAATTAACAGCTTGTGAAGTTTTTTCTGGTCTGTTATCTAGGCCAGCAAAGACGTTGATGCGCGCAATCTTTGCGCTGACGTGGCCAAGCCCGAGCCAAGACACTGAAGCAAGAACGATTACTCCCACAGAGAGTGATGTAATAATCCGTATTGCGCCCGTCGATTTCACATGCGAACTCTACTTGGGCGATAGCGTGGAGGGGTTATGTCGACATCACTTGGCGAGTTATCTGCCTCACCGGCGGTAAGCGTCATCCTCCCAGTTCTTAATGAAGAGCCACATTTAGCAGAATCTGTCGCGGCTATTCTTTCTCAGGATTACTCAGGAGCCTTTGAAGTAATTCTCGCTCTTGGACCATCGCGAGATCGCACTGATGAGATTGCTCGCGCTTTAGCATCCAAAGATCAGCGCATTAAATTAGTGGCAAATCCAACCGGAAAAACTGCAGCTGGATTAAATCTGGCAATCGCAACATCGGTGAGCCCAATCATTGTGCGAGTCGACGGACATGCCAAGATTCCAAATAACTATCTCTCTCTTGCAGTTGAGATTTTAAGAACATCTGGCGCTGTCAATGTCGGTGGAGTAATGGCAGCAGATGGAGTTACTAAATTTGAAATTGCAGTAGCGCGCGCCATGCGCAGTCGACTAGGTGTTGGCGCCTCGCGCTTTCATACCGGCGGTGCTGCCGGGGAAGTAGATACCGTTTACTTAGGCGCATTTCGTCGCGAAGCCATTAACGCCGTGGGAGGATTTGATGAGAGATATACCCGTGCCCAAGATTGGGAGTTAAATTACAGACTCCGTAAAAACGGGGGAAAGATTTACTTCGATCCTCGGCTACAAGTTATCTATAGACCACGGCCGGATTTAAAGAAACTAGCAAAACAATATTTTCAATACGGACGATGGCGCCGCGTTGTTTCCCGCAGCCATTCGGGAACTATAAATTTACGATATCTGGCACCGCCATTTGCGTTGGTCGGAACAATCGCATCGCTTTTTATGGGGCTCGCAATCAATCCACTCTTTTATCTGCCAGCCTTCATTTATGGTCTATTTGTCGTGATCGCTGCCATCTTTATTGCGAAATCTCCGCGTGAATTCATTTTATTGTTTGCGATAATTCCTACTATGCACTTCGCGTGGGGCGCGGGCTTTATCACCTCAACTAAAGCGCTGCGGTAGCCTTTACCTATATGAGCGCACCAGTTGTAATTTACGAACCCTTCCGTGCCGGCATGCCGCCACTTGGGGCTTACCTGCGCGCACTCTGGGCGCGTCGCTCCTTTATCGCCGAATTCTCTCGCTCAGAACTTCGCGAACAGAACTACGGTTCTGTCTTTGGCCAAGTTTGGTTGGTTCTTAACCCACTCTTACTTTCCGGTGTCTATTTTTTATTGATATTTATAATTGGTGGGCACAGAGATTTAACTAGATACGGTCACTTAACTGCCTGTCTTTTCTTATTTTATTTAATCAGTAATAGCCTCAGTGGCGGCGTTAAATCAATTACCGCTGGACAACGTTTGATTTTAAATACTGCTTTCCCGCGAATAATGTTGCCGATCTCAGCCAGCGTAGTCGCGCTATTTAGATTTGCACCAACCTTGGCCGTTTTTCTAGTCATTCGAACTTTGCTTGGCTTGCCAGTTTCATGGCAGATGCTATGGGCGCTGCCAGTCATTCTAATTGCGCTATTTATGGGGCTAGGAATGGCGATCCTGATCTCTTGTATAAATGTATATTTCCGAGATATCGCCAGCTTCCTTCCATATCTCACTCGTAGCTTGCTTTACTTGTCGCCGATTCTCTATCAAGTTGCGGATATGTCACCCAAGCTTAAAAGCGTCGAAATAGTTAATCCGCTTTTCTACCTACTAGATTCCTGGTCACAGGTAATGGTCTATGCCAAGGCGCCAGATATGTTCTCACTAATCCATAGTTTTATCTGGGCGTTAGCAATTTTTATAATCGGCACTTATTTCTTCTTGGCGAGGGAGCGTGATTTCGCTGTCCGCCTCTAACTCACTTAATTCAAATCACGCCAAGCACGGACTGGCGGTTTCAGTTCAGAACATTGGACTTACTTACACAACCTCAATTGATAAACGTCCAACTTTAAAAGCGCGCTTGAAGTCACTGGGTCGGGGCAAGAAACACACCAGAGTTGTTCAAGCCCTTCACGAAGTAAATCTAGATGTTCATTACGGAACAGTCCTTGGTGTAATCGGCTCAAATGGAGCAGGTAAATCTTCGCTAATGCGCGTAATTTCCGGAATCGTTCCACCAACAACTGGACGGGTAGAAGTTTATGGATCTGTTAGCACCTTACTTGCTCTGGGAGTTGGCTTTAACCCTTCTATGACCGGTCGGGCTAATGTTTATTTAGGTGGCCTTGCAGCCGGTATGTCACGAGCTGAGATCGATCGCCAATTTGCTGCCATCGCGGATTTCTCTGAACTTGGCGATGCAATAGATGCGCCTATGCGTACTTACTCTTCTGGAATGTTTGCGCGATTGGCATTTTCTGTAGCTGCAACAGTTCAACCCGATATTTTAATTGTTGATGAAGCTCTAAGTACTGGTGATGCTCATTTTAAAGAGAAGAGTTTAAATCGCATCAAAGAACTCCGTTCGGCTGACCGCGCGCTAATTTTAGTGAGCCATGCGATGGCGACTATTGAAGATGTTTGCAATGAAGTGGCATGGCTCCATAAAGGAAAGCTAATGGCCCGCGGTAACCCTGCAGATGTCATTGCGCAATATCAAAAATTTACCAACGCTGGAAAGAGCGCGGCAGCAAATGAGGATGTTTAAAAAAGTAGCGACCGCTTTAGCTGCACTTCTTTTTATCACCACATTTTCGCCGTCGGCAAAGGCAGATGAAGTTCCTCCAAACTTTTCATTTACAGGCAGCGGTTACGGCCATGGCGTTGGACTGAGTCAGATTGGGGCGCGCGCTAAAGCGCTAGCTGGAGAATCGGCAACTGCGATTTTAAATTATTACTACACCGGAACTTCCGTCGAAACCGCAACAGATACCCAGATTCTGCGCGTAAATATTGGCCACTTATTAACATCGACTAAAGTTGTAAGCACATCTGCCGGTGCAGCCCTGCAACTTTATGTTGGAGATTTAGCAGAGACGCATACTTCAACACCCTTGCTAACTATCCCAAGTAAGACCACCTTGAATGTGACTTTATCCAATGGGCAGTTGCTAATCTCCACCACACGCGCTTCAAAAACTACTCAAATCTCATCTGGAATGGTCTTTACCCTTCGCTGGAGTGGAACTCGTTATTTAGAGGGAGTGCCAACAATTCTCTCGGTTACAACCAACTCGACGATCAATAGATATCGCCACGGACAGATTCAATTTAAAGTTATAAAAGATAAAGTTTTAGGCAAGCGACTAGAGGTTATTAATTCAGTAAGACTGCAGGATGAGTATTTATGGGGGGTAAGCGAAGTACCTTCTTCGTGGCCTGTGGCAGCGTTGCAAGCGCAAGCTATCGCCTCTAGAACTTTCGCCTTAGCTAAATCGGGGAAAGTGCGCAGCGCCTGTGATTGCCACCTGTACAACTCGATCAGCGATCAAACTTTTGTCGGCTACGCCAAAGAAGGCGAGCCTAAGTTTGGCCAACTTTGGAAGGCTGCAGTTGATAGCACCCAAGGCCAAATTGTTACCTACCAAGGTGCACCGATCACTGCATATTTCACTTCATCTACAGGCGGAGCGACTGAGACTTCAGAACATGCATGGGGGACAGCTTTGCCATATACGCAGAGCGTGCCTGATACAGCAAGTGCCGATATGACTTTAAATCCGCTATTTGCAAAATGGATAAGACAGATTCCACAATCGGTTATTGCAGCTGCTTTCTTGCTGTCAGATGTAGCAACACTGCAGGTTCTTTCAATCAACCCAGTTGGAACCGTTGATCTAATTCAGGCTACGTCTTCGTCTGGAGTAACTGTCGTTTTAACAGGCGAAACTTTTAGAAGTCGAAGTAAATTACCTTCTGCCTGGTTTTCTATCCTCGCTTAGTTTGCGTGAAGTATCGAGTTAAGTCCGCCCCATGTACCAGTGCGAGCAACTACTTCTAAAGATCCATCCAGCGAATTGCGTCTGAAAAGTAGATCGCTAGCCCCGGAGAGTGCACCAGCCTTAACAATTTCTCCATCTGGCAGGCGTACCTTTGCAGCTGCAGTTATATAAGTTCCGGCTTCGATTACACAGTTATTACCTAGTGAAATACCCAGCCCTGAGTTGGCTCCAAGTAAACACTTTTCGCCAATTGAGATAACTTCTTTTCCACCACCACTTAGCGTTCCCATAATGGATGCACCACCACCTACATCGCTTCCGTCACCTACGACTACGCCAGATGAGATACGACCTTCAACCATAGAAGCACCCAGAGTGCCAGCATTGAAGTTTACGAAGCCTTCATGCATGACCGTAGTGCCCGGGGCTAAATGTGCACCCAAGCGAACACGATCGGCATCTGCGACTCGAACGCCAGAAGGAATTATGTAATCAACCATTCGCGGGAATTTATCAACGCTAAAGACTGTGATATGTCCATATTTAGCGCGCAAACTAGCTCGAACATCTTCAAATCCATCTACCGCACATGGCCCAGCTGATGTCCAAACCACATTAGTTAATAAACCAAATATTCCATCCATTACTGCACCATGTGGTTTTACCAGGCGGTGCGAAAGTAAGTGAAGTCGAAGATATGCATCTGCTGCAGATTGTGGAGCCTGCGCCAAATCGATTTCAATAGAGATGATCTCGCGTGTAACTTTGCGTATTTCATCAACTCCAACAAGTGATGTCAGATTTGCAGCAGGTTGACCAATTAGCGCACCAAGAGCAGGGTTAGGAAACCAGACATCGAGGACAGTTGTGCCAGATAAAGTCGCTATTCCGTGGCCGGATGCCAGCCCGGTGGGTGCTTGCTTTGACGAAGACATGCGATAAGCCTAACCCCTATCCTTTGGCTCATGCGTATCGCCGTTTATTGCTCTTCATCACAGACTATCGATCCAAAATATATTGAGTTGGCGCACGACCTTGGCGCGGCAATTGCGGCAAGATCCTGGGAATTGGTATCAGGTGGTGGCCATATCTCTGCGATGGGCGCGGTCTCACGTGGCGCACGAACATCTGGCGGAAAAACTATCGGCGTTATCCCGCAGCGCTTAGTGGATATCGAATTCGCCGATAAAGAGTGCGACGAGTTACATGTAGTTGATTCGATGCGTAACCGCAAGGCGATGATTGAGGATTTATCAGATGCCTTTATCGCGCTACCAGGTGGAATCGGCACCCTGGAAGAGTTATTCGAAATTTGGGTAGGTCGTTTCCTAAAATTTCATACAAAGCCGGTGATCGTCCTTGATCCATATGATTTATATGCGCCACTTGCAACTCTAATCGACCACCTAGAAGAGCATGGTTTTGTAAAACCTGGTCAACGTGAACTTCTGCATTGGGCAAGAAACGTGGACGAAGCTCTTGATATCGCCGCAGGCAAATAAAAGATACTGAAATATATGAGCCATAGAATTGCAATCTCTTTAACACTGCCCTGTAATCAGTTGCGCGCTTGGCAAGCGATTGCAGACTGGGAAGGTCAGGGCAATTGGATGTTGCAAAGTAAAGTTTGGGTAACATCACAAATTCGAGAAGGAGTTGGCACTTCGATCGCCGCCTTTACTGGACCGTTTTATAAGAGTTATCCAAAATTTTCTAAAGTTGGTCTGCTAGATACAATGGTTGTAACTAACTGGCAACCACCAGTACGTTGCGATGTTTTACATACCGGTAAGGTCCTAAAGGGCACGGGCACTTTTGAGCTAGTTAAGATTTCTGAAAACGCGACTAAATTTAATTGGTCAGAAGATATTGAGTGTTCCCGCCTACAATTCTTAGCGATCTATCCATTTCTATGGCTTGGTGTGCGGATATCGCTGGCTCGCCTCTCCACATCACTACGCCCACCCGAGTAACCTTGCACCCATGACCGCGCCCTTATCCCTAACGGATGCCTTGGCGCAGTTGCCGGAGGAAGAACGAATCATCTTGTCACTACATTATTTGCGATCACTTCCAAGCGTTGAGATTGCTCAGATGCTCGGCGTACCTGAAAAATCTGTTGTAGCGGTCATGGCATCTGGCAAGGCGCGGATTACCGCTCTATTGGGAGTTAAATAGACAGGCTCAGTCTGATTTAAGGGGCTCACTTGGCCGATTTCATACCTAGCCAAATATGCGAGATACTTACCCCCTGCAAATACCCTGTAGAAATTCGTGTAGTCGAAGATGGCTCACGGGCCCTAGGCAGTAAATAGGCATTAAAGGAGACTTCCCAATGGCAGCCATGAAACCTCGTACTGGCGATGGACCGATGGAAGTAACCAAGGAAGCGCGCTCGCTAGTTATGCGTATTCCACTTGAAGGTGGGGGACGCCTAGTGGTCGAATTAAATGCGCAAGAAGCCAATAATCTCAGCGCCGCCCTTGAAGCTGCGGTTGCTTTAATTAAGAAGTAATTCAACTCAACTCATTTTTCCCTTTCATTTTCCTCTCATTTTTCTAGCCGTCTGCGGCGCATTCTGCCCCGGCACTAGATAGCCTTTGGCAATCATGGCTACCAAGACAGCGGTTAAAAATCTGCCGAAATTCTCCGCCTCACTGCTTAGCCCGGTAGAGGTATCGCTAGAGGCGCTCGCAGATTCGCAGGCGATCGCGGTCGGCTTTAAAGTAACTTCCGAAGGTAGTTCTACCTCTTTTGATTTTCCAGCTCATAGCGCGCTTATTAAAAAGTTGGAGAAGTTATTTGATTTAAATCTTAGAGATGAACTCGAATTCTTCTCTGCATCTGGAAAACCTGGCGAACTATTTGAAATTCCAGTTGCATCTGATCAGATGCAAGCCGATCGAATTTACTTAATTGGGCTAGGCGATGGCACAACTCCTTCATTACGCCAAGCAGGTGCGGCGCTTGGCCGTAAAGGTCGCAGCAAGGCACTAGTTATCTCAACAATTTGTGTGGCCAATCATGACCAATTAAAAGCATTTGCCATATCGGTTCAACTTGGAGCATATGTTTGGACGCAGAAGACCGGCGCAACTCAAGAGCTGCCGCAATTTTTATTTGCTACCGAAAAGCCAGAAGCAATTATTGAAGCCGGCGTTATCGCCAGCGCAATTTCACGCACGCGGGATTTGATTCACACACCTTCAAATATAAAGAGCCCACTTTGGGTCGCAGATGAAGCAGTGAAGATTGCCGCAGAGAACGGTTTGGAAATTCGAGTTCTGGCAGGTAAAGATTTAGCTGAATTTGGAGGGCTGCGCGCTGTCGGAAATTCATCACCAAAGCCAGGTCCAAGATTTGTTGAAGTCACATATATTCCAATGTCAGGGAAGAAGAATGCCGGCGCCCTCACACATGTAGTTATTGTTGGTAAAGGAATCACATTTGATACAGGCGGCATCTCTTTAAAGCGCCCTTACCCAATTATGGCACCGATGAAATCGGATATGGCGGGCTCTGCCGCTGCCCTAGGTGCGATAAGTGCGCTCACACATTTTCAACCTCAGATAAAAGTAACTGTTTTGATGATGCTCGCTGAGAATGCTCTCTCTGGAACTTCACAACGTCCGAGCGATGTAATCACCCAATATGGCGGCAAAACTGTAGAAGTTTTAGATACAGATGCTGAAGGCAGATTGGTTTTGGCAGATGGCCTGGCCTATGCCGATAAGAATTTGAATCCAGATTACATAATCGATATTGCCACTTTGACTGGTTCTGCCACGTTAGGTCTAGGGCGACAACATGCAGCGATGTATACCCGCGATGAAAAATTGGCGAAGAGTTTTTATGAGGCAGGGCAACGCTCTGGTGATCTGGTCTGGCAAATGCCTTTGGTAGATGATTATCACGAGGCGCTAGAAAGTCCGATCGCTGATTTAAGCCACGTTACCGCTAAGAAGAAATTTAGCGCTGGCTCTATAACCGCCGCGCTATTTCTGGAACAGTTTGTAGGTCAGCGTAATTGGGTCCACTTTGATATCGCAGGCGTTGCTCGTAGCGAAGTTGATGCAGGCGAAAATCCAAAAGGCGGCACTGGCTTCGGTGTCCGACTTCTAATCGAATGGTTAACGACACTCTCATGATTATTGATCCGCATACCTATTCTGAAACTTTTCTTCCAGAAGATGAAATTAAAAGAAGTGCACGTTCAGCCGGTGAAGAAATGGGAGCAATAGATGCCACTCCAGGAACTGGCGCCTATCTAAAACATCTAGCGCATATCTTGTCGGCGCAATCAGTTGTTGAGATTGGAACCGGTTCGGGTGTTGGGGCGTTATGGGTTTTAGAAGGAATGTTGGCCAGCGGAACTTTGACTTCAATCGATAACGAGATGGAACATAGCAACGCTGCCAAAGAAGCGTTTCTTGATGCCGATATTGCCGCAGCGCGTTTTCGTCTCATTACCAATCCAGCGATGGATGTCGTAACGAAGTTAGCCGATCGCGCCTATGACCTCGTAATCTTTCGTCACGATCCAGAAGATTTACCATTTGCTATTAATGAAGCACATCGAATATTGCGCAGCGGAGGCGTATTTGTAATTGACAACTTCTTCGGTGGTGAAAAAGTTTCAGATCCAGCACAGCGCGATCCAAAGACGGTGGCGCTACGCGAGGCTGGGAAATCACTGAAAAACCAGGTAGACCTTTGGGTGACTTCACTCATACCAGTCGGAGATGGTTTGTTACTTGCTACAAAACTGTAGGAAGATGGGCACATGAGTAATTCGCAACCATCTGGTGGTCCCAGCGGTCCCAGCGGTCCATGGTGGATACCTGCCAATAAAAACGGCAGAGCCAACTTCATTACTCGCTCCAATGCGATTCTCTTAGCGTTTGTAGCCGGTTTAGTTGGCGCTATTTTTGGTGCTTCATCATCTGGTTCACTATTTGGTCACTCTATAAATATTTCACACACCTCAAATGCAATCGAGCGCCCACCAGGTTCAGTTGCAGATATCGCAAAACGAGTTATTCCATCAGTTGTCTCGATTGAAGCCACCACGAAAGATGGTGGAGCAACGGGTACTGGCTTTGTAATAGAAAGTAATGGTTACATTCTTACTAACAATCACGTTATTGCTGGAGCTGTATCCGGTAGTGGCACGATAGATGTCACTCTAAATAACGGGCAGAAATACGCAGCCAAGGTTATCGGTCGAGATACTTCATACGATTTAGCGGTCTTGAAGATTGCCACTACCGGGCTAACTGCTTTGCAATTTGGAGATAGCGATAAAGTTGCAGTTGGCGATTCTGTTATCGCAATTGGATCTCCACTTGGTCTCTCCGGAACCGTCACATTAGGAATAATTAGCGCAAAAGATCGAGCAGTCACGGCAGGTGAAACCGGAAGCGATAACTCATTTATCAACGCTCTACAAACCGATGCGGCGATAAATCCAGGTAATTCCGGCGGTCCACTTGTGGATGCAACAGGTGCTGTAATTGGCGTTAACTCTGCGATCGCAACCTTGGGTTCATCCTTTGGTTCCCAGAGTGGATCAATTGGTCTGGGATTTGCTATACCAATTAACCAAGCGCGTAAGACTGCCGATCAGTTGATAAAGAGCGGTAAAGCAACCTACCCGGTCATCGGTATCTCAATAGATATGAAATTTTCTGGAGATGGCGCCTTAATTTCCAAGAACGATAAGGCGATACTTCCTGGAGGCCCAGCAGCTAAAGCTGGCCTTAAATCTGGAGATATCATTACAAAATTTGATGGTCGAACCGTTCACTCCGCTGAAGAGTTAATAGTTGCAATCCGCGCTAAAAGCGTCGGCGATAAAATTGAAGTCACATACACACGTAATGGTGTCAGCGCTACCGCGACCGTCACATTGGATGCGGGCAAGTAGAGCGATGTTCTTTGACTTTGGAGCTGGTGAGATATTTGGGCTTGCCTTACTCGCGATAATTTTGGTTGGCCCAGATCGCCTACCTGGTCTGGCAGTAGATGCCGCCAAGTTAGTTAAGAAGATTAAGGCGCTTTCACAAACTGCCACCGCAGAACTACGCCAAAATCTTGGACCAGGATTTGAAGATCTCCAACCATCAGATCTGCATCCGAAGAAATTTATTCAAAAACATATCTCGAATGCGCTGGAAGATGACGAAGCGCAAGCTGCGAAATTTAAAGCCAAGATCGATCCAGATTTGTTATGACGACCATAGAATTAATCAATCAAGCACTTGCCACTGTTTCTGATCCCGAACTTCACCGCCCACTTCCAGATCTGGGAATGGTGGAATCAGTTGCAGTAAATGGCAAGATCGCTGAGTTAACGATTTTATTGACGATCTCAGGCTGTCCTATGCAAGATCGACTTAGGTCAGATATCACCGCGGCCGTAACCCAAGTCCCAGATATTAATGAAGTTCAAATCATATTTGGCGTAATGTCGGAGGAACAACGAAATAATGTAAAGAAGTTACTACGTGGTGGGCGTGAAAAATTTATTCCCTTTGCCCAACCAGATTCATTAACTCGGGTAATTGGCATCGCATCTGGCAAAGGCGGAGTTGGAAAATCATCTTTAACTACAAACCTTGCGATATCTGCTGCCCAGCGTGGTTTACGAGTCGGAATCTTGGATGCTGATGTATATGGCCATTCCATCCCGCGTCTGATGAATCTGATGGGGCAACGTCCAACTGCAATTGATCAGATGTTTATTCCACTTGAGTCCTATGGAGTAAAAGTTGTTTCGATGGAGATGTTTAAACCCGAACGCGCTGACGCCGTTGCATATCGTGGGCCGTTACTGCACCGTGTACTTGAGCAACTCCTCTCTGATGCCTACTGGGGAGATCTAGATTTATTGTTAATTGATCTGCCACCCGGAACGGGAGATTTAGCTATCTCGCTGGGGCAGTTAATTCCAACATCTGAAATATTAGTTGTAACAACGCCACAAATCGCTGCCGCTGAAGTTGCAGAACGTGCCGGCCGCATTGCCCACCAAATTCATCAGCGAGTTATTGGCGTTATTGAAAATATGTCAGCTTTTCCATGCCCACATTGTGATGACGAGATATCGCTCTTTGGTGAAGGTGGCGGCGAAGAAACGGCAGCGCGCCTTTCCACTTTAGTCGGAAGCCAAGTGCCATTGCTCGGAAAAGTTCCCTTCAGTACCCAGCTGCGCACAGGTGGAGATGATGGCAAACCAATCGTTGTCGCAGATCCAGATTCACCAAGTGCAAAGGCGATATCTGCAATATCTGAAAAGTTAATTGTGCGAAGTAGCTCTTTACTTGGCGTCAGACTCGGGCTTAGCACGTAAATCTTTAAGTAGATCTTCGAGTTCGCTGCGCATAAAGTCGCGAGTTGCCACATCACCCAGCGCAATGCGTAAGCTCGCAAGTTCGCGAGTTAAATATTCAGTGTCAGCAATAGAACGTGAGTTTTGTGCGCGATCTTCATTTAGCGAAATGCGATCGCGATCTGCTTGGCGATTTTGGGCAAGCAAGATTAGAGGAGCTGCGTAAGAAGCTTGCAGTGACAACATCAGAGTCAGAAAGATAAATGGATAATCATCAAAACGTAGATTGCGTGGTGCCATCGAATTCCAGATAACCCAGGAAAGAACAAAGACAGTCATGTAGACCAAGAAGCGTGCAGTTCCTAAGAAGCGTGCGAAGCGCTCAGATAGGCGACCAAAAACTTCTGGATCATAGTTCGGGCGAAGTGAACGTCGAGATTCACGAGGAGTATCTAATCCGCTTGAGCGAGTGGTTAGTGAACGTGCCATTAGCGCGCCTCCTCTTCCATCTTTTTATCTAATCCAATATCACTTGAGTTGCCAGTTACATCTGCGAGATCAACTTTCGGTCCTGTGCCTCTAGTGGAATCACGGTGCTCCAAGCGCCAGTTCTCTGGAAGTAAGTGGTCAAGTACGTCATCGACAGTTACCGCACCGAGCAGTCTTTCATTACCATCTACAACAGGTACTGATAGCAAGTTATAGCTAGCTAAGTATGACGAAACTTCATGTAGCGATGCGTTGGGATTTAGCCCTTGCGTATCGGTATCTACGATAGAACCGAGAAGAGTTGCTGGTGGTTCACGCAATAAACGTTGATAGTGCACCATGCCGATGTAGCGACCTGTAGGAGTTTCCAGAGGTTGGCGACAGACAAAGACCTGCGATGCCAATGCGGGGGATACTTCGCGAGAGCGAACGCTGGCTAAAGCATCAGCGACTGAATAATCAGCGCTCATGACAATCGGCTCGGTCGTCATCATTCCGCCGGCTGAATAATCTTCATAGGTCATAAGGCGCAGGACATCTTCAGCATCTTCAGGTTCCATAAGTTCAATTAAAGCTTGCGCACGTTCCTCGCCGATTTCGCGTAACAAGTCAGCGGCATCGTCTGGATCCATCTCGCCCAAAATATCTGCCGCGCGTTCGCCTTCTAACTCTGCCAGCAGCGCTACTCGTTCTGCTTCATCCATTTCTTGCAATACATCTGCCAGGCGCTCATCATCGAGGGCACGTGCAACTTCAACGCGACGCTTCGGCGCTAAATCTTGAATTACTGCTGCTAAGTCGGCAGCGCGTAAATTACTTATGGTTGCAAGTAAATTGGTGACGCCTTGGTTATGTTCAGGAAGAGTAAAACCAGTTACTTCTTCCCAAGCAACAGTTGAGGTCGCACCTTTGCGGCGAAGCCCACTTCCTTTTCTCATAATGTGTACGCGGTTGATAAACCAATCACCAGTGCGAGTTTGTTCCATTCCCATATCTTCAACAACTACTGGTTCAGCGCTATCGATTAAGGAAATAGAACGGTCGAGCAAATCTCCGAGGACAAGTAATTCACCGGCCCGAGATTCAAAGCGACGCATATTTACCAAACCAGTGATTACTACCGCTCCAGATTCAATGGAAGTAACTCTTGTAATTGGAACAAAGACGCGACGACGTAGCGGTACTTCGACAACGAGGCCAAGGATGCGCGCAGGTTGGCTATTAGAACGAAGGGTCGCAACAGCATCGCGTACCTTGCCGACTGGATCCCCATTTGGATCAAATACTGCTGTACCTGCAAGGCGAGCGATAAAGACTCGATTTAATACATTGCCACTCATTTTTGGCCTCCCTTCATTGGCTAAGGGTATCGGCTACGGTTACATCTATGTCGCAGCCTTTATCTCGAGATAACCACACTCAGATTCCTGCGCGCCCAGATTTAATTCGCTTAGGACTCGGCATTATTGGAATTGGAACATCGGGACCGCTCATTGCAATGAGTTCGATGCCGGTCCTGTCGCTCATATTCTGGCGAAATCTTGGTGGATCGCTGATGACTGCCCCATTTGCACTTCGCCATCGCTTGGATCGAACCGGTGCAAAGTGGGCGATATTGGCTGGCTTTATCTTGGCGCTACATTTCTATGGGTTCTTCTTAGCTATGCGCATGACAACTGTTGCCGCCGGCACCGCATTAGTTGCACTGCAACCAATCTTTGCCGCGCTATTTGTAAAACTAACTGGTGGAGAAATTCCATCTCGGGCATGGCTTGGAATGTTTGTAAGTTTTGGGGGAGTGCTTCTCATCTCTGGAATTGATCTGCAGATTTCTTTGCGTTCGTTTCTTGGCGATGTAGCAGCAATAATTTCAGCTGCTCTCGCCGCGATGTACATGATGATTGGCGCTCGCGCCCAGCGCACGCTAGAGACTGCTACTTACACCACAATCTGTTATTTCTTTTGTGCCATAACCGCGCTGCCGATGGCGATCATCGCCGGAAATGAGATCTTGCATTTCAGCGCCCGCGAATGGTGGATCTTGCTTGGTCTCATCTTTGGCGCGCAATTTCTCGGGCACACCATGTTTAACTCGGTGTTAAAGCGGGTCTCTCCGGCAGTTGTTTCACTGATCGTCTTCTTTGAAGTTCCCGTAAGTTCGATCTTGGCAA
Source organism: Actinomycetota bacterium (assembly GCA_037140155.1). Taxonomy (GTDB): domain Bacteria; phylum Actinomycetota; class Actinomycetes; order Nanopelagicales; family Nanopelagicaceae; genus Planktophila. The sequence continues at coordinate 30,648 of JBAXFA010000001.1, read as the reverse complement.
TTTGGTGGATGCACCAACGTCCACCAATCGGTGTAATTCCGGGGATCGCTCTTATTCTTTTTGGATGCGCACTGGTTGTGCTGCGCACCAGACCAACTCGGGTAATGGTGGATGAGTAAAGATGATTGATCTACATACTCACACCACTGCCAGCGATGGAACTGATTCGCCAGCAGAGCTAATAAATAAAGCGCTCTCTGCTGGAATTCAAACGCTTGCTATTACAGATCACGACAGCACATCTGGTTGGACTGAAGCGATCGCAGCTTTACGACCTCCAATGTCACTCGTACTTGGTGCAGAAATTTCGACTCTAACTTTGACAGGTATCAGCGTTCATATCTTGGGACTTCTCTTTGATGGGCAAGATAGCCGGCTACAAGCGATGTTGGCAGATTCACGAGACACCCGAATTCCACGCATGCGCAAGATGGTTGAGCTAATGGCATCAGATGGAATCGCAATCACTATGGAAGATGTAATTGCGGCTACTCCACCAGGTGCGACTGTGGGACGTCCACATTTAGCTGACGCTTTAGTTAAAAATAAGGTGGTTACTACCCGAGATGAAGCATTTATTGATTTACTCCATAACGCTTCTAAGTACTATGTAACCCATGCAGCCCCTACTCCAGAAGATGCAATTATCCAGATCAGAAAGGCAGGTGGTGTTGCTGTAATCGCCCATCCTTTTGCATCACGAAGGGGTGAAGTTATCTCTGTTTCAACCTTTGCATCACTAGTTGCAGCGGGGCTAAATGGAATTGAAGTAAATCACCGAGATCATTCACAAGTTGAGCGTGAGCAATTGAGTGAAATTGCAGATCAATTGGCCTTAGTAAAAACCGGGTCGAGTGATTACCACGGAAACGGTAAACTCAATGCTCTAGGTGAAAATCTCACTGATCCCGCGCAGTGGGAACGTTTGGAATCACTAGCTAGCTCACGAAGGGTGGTCAGAAAGTGAATGTAATTGAAGTAAGCACCGTAACTTTCTCGATCCAAGCCTTCGTTACTCTCTTAGTAATTCTCGATCCACCCGGTGCAACTCCAATCTTTTTAGGGCTCGTTGCAGATAAATCTAAGAAAGAGCGAGTTCAGCTAGCCTGGCAGGCAGCTTTGGTTTCTCTTGGCGTAATTACTTTCTTCTCACTCTTCGGAAGATTTATTCTTGATTACATGAACGTCTCCATCGAGGCGCTGCAGGCTGCTGGTGGCTTACTCCTTCTCTATGTATCACTTGAACTTCTTACTGGGCGCGATATGGGTGGAGATAGCGCTAAAGATAAGAACATTGCCTTAGTTCCCCTAGGCACACCGTTACTAGCTGGTCCTGGTGCAATCGTGGCAACGATGATCTTTGTACAGCAGATTAAGACCCCTGCGCAAAGTTTTGGCTTGATCGCAGCAGTTGTTGCAGTACATATTGTGATCGCAGTTTCCTTAATGGCCTCTACTACGATTTTAAGTATCATCAAAGATGCAGGAGTTACCCTCTTGGCCCGCATCGCCGGTCTTTTGCTTGCCGCTATTGCGGTTCAAATGTTGGTTGATGCGATTAAAGCATTTACGGCGCTATAGGTGGTTTTTTGATGGAACTACTTTCTACATCCTTCGATCCGCGCGGTCTCTTTACGCCTGATTCAATTACCTGGCGGCTACATTCTGATCCTTCTATGGCAGTCGGTGGTATCCGCGCGCTTTTACAGCAAGCACTTCACCCAGATGCCATGGCTGGCGTAGCAAAGCACTCTAATTTTCGTGAAGATGCTTGGGGCAGATTGCAACGCACAGGTGATTACGTTTCAACAATTACCTTTGGGAGCGCAGATGAAGCCTTGGCGCTTGCTGCACGTGTTAGAAAGATTCACACTTCATTGGGCTTAGATGATCCTCACTTGTTGCTCTGGGTACATATGTCGATGGTTGATTCATTTTTAGATGTGGCAATTAGATCTGGTCTATCCCTTAGCGAAGGTGAAGCCGACCAATATGTAGCCGAAATGGCTCTCTTTGCTCAATTAGTCGGAGTTGACTTAGATAAAGTTCCTACCACTCGCAATCAGATGGAAAGTTACTTTAAGGAAATTTCACCAGAACTAATCGCATCCGATGATGCTAAACGTGCCGCACTTTTCTTAACCATTCCACCGCTTCCGACTGCAGTTCGCTTTGCAACTCCAGCAGCACCTGCCTGGGCTTCTCTTGCGTTATTGGCTGCAAGTTCGCTACCAACCTGGGCGCGCTCACTCTACGGAACGCCTAGCTTGCCAGGGCAAAACTTTGCAACAGATCTTTCTTTGAAAGCAATCCGCGCAACAATCGGAGTTATTCCAGATGCTATTTTGGCGCCACCAGTTTATAAAGCAGCGTTAGTGCGATGGGAAATGGCTAGCGCTAAATGAAAACTATTGCGATAGCAAGTCCTGCTGGTGGCGTAGGTAAGACGACTTTTGCGCATGCCATCGCCGTTGCCGCATCCGAATTCGGAAAGAAGACTTTACTTATCGATTTAGATCCAGCTGGGGCGCTTACCTTTAGATTAGGTTTTGAAAATCCACGTTTGACGATCACTGATTACCTAACTGGTTCAAAGCTAATTGCCGAGAATTTAGCAACAACTAGCGAGAGATTTGATTTCATTGCGGCAGATTCCAGATTAACGACAAATTTAGATGAAGGCTCACTAATTGAGCTACTAAATAACCTTCCAAAGAGCTATGACTTAATAGTCCTAGATGTAGCTCCATCTCTCACCCAATCGCTAAAGCTGGCCCTTGCCGTTGCAGATCACATATTTGCGCCAATTGATAGTTCTTTACATTCGCTACGTGCACTTCTGCAATTACGCGCCATGACTGGTATTCCAGTTACTGCGGTAGCAACGGGTGAAATCGCTTTGGCTGAAGTAGAGCCAGTGCTGGATGTTGCGCTAATTCGTGCAAATGAAGTCGATGGATACTCGCAGGGGGCATTATCGGTACTTACAGTTGCGAAAGAGAGCGAAGTGGCAGAAAGTTATCGCAGCGCAACTTATTCAATATTAGAGATTTTAGGACTGGAGTAAAGCCAAGTTAAGAAGAGAACTTTTTAGTACGAGTTCGATTCCGTGCAGTGCGTTCAGTTGCAGGCTTACTAGATTTCGTCGCCGTTTCTGTCTTGGCAGATTGCGTAGCTGGCTTCTGTTTTGTAATTCGCCCAGTTGATCCAGCTGGAATATTTAACATCTCAAATAAGTGTTCCGATGACGAGTATGTCTCTTCTGGCTCGCCTAAACCAAGAACAAGGGCGGTATCGATCATCTTCCAACGCGCCAGATCATCCCAATCGACGAAAGTTACGGAGATTCCATCTGCACCAGCGCGCGCTGTGCGGCCAATTCGGTGGACATAAGTCTTCTCATCTTCAGGACATTGGTAGTTAATTACGTGGGTGATTCCATCGATATCGATTCCGCGTGCTGCAACATCAGTTGCTACCAATACATCAGATTTACCAGCTTTAAAATCATTTAGCGCTTTCTCGCGCGCACCTTGACCGAGATCGCCATGAATCGATGCGGCGCGGAATCCGCGCTCGAGCAGATCATCAGATGTCTTCTGGCAAGTGCGCTTGGTGCGGCAGAAGACGATAGTTGGGCCACGACCATTTGCTTGAAGAATTCGGGCGAGCATCTCAATTTTATCTAAAGCGTGGGCGCGCAATACATGCTGCTTGATACGAGATACGACAGCGCCTTCATCCTCATTATCTTGCGTACGAATATGAATCGGTTGATTCATAAAGCGTCTTGCCAAAGCGATGATATCTCCCGGCATAGTTGCAGAGAAGAGCATGGTTTGTGCGCGATTAGGGGTGCTGGTAAAAATCTTTTCGACATCAGGCAGAAAACCGAGATCGAGCATCTCATCGGCTTCATCTAAAACAACGCGCGAGACTTCCTTCAATTTCAATTGTCCTTGACGATATAAATCTAAGAGACGCCCAGGAGTTCCTACGACAATTTCCACACCGTTATCTAGTGCTTCAATCTGTGGCTCAAAAGCGCGACCGCCATAAACGGCAAGTGTTCGAATTCCGCGATTACCCGTTAACTCATCTATATCTTTTGTGACCTGAACGCAGAGTTCTCGTGTTGGAACAACTACTAGAACTTGGGGCAGACCTTTCGCCGCTAAATCTGCCCATTCTTTATCAAGCGGAGCGATTACTCGCTCAATTAGCGGGATACCAAAAGCTAGTGTTTTGCCGGTTCCTGTCTTTGCTTGACCAATTACATCACCATCGCCAAGTGCGATCGGAAGAACCATCTCTTGAATTGGAAAGGGAGAGATAAAGCCATGTTCTGCTAAAGCTGCTTGAGTTTCTGGGCGCAGCGGTAGATCAGCGAAAGTTATTGACACCTTAGAGTGCGCCGAAACCGACGCGGCGATCGGCAGCGACACCGATATCGACGAAGCCGATTTTGCTTGCCGCAACCACAATTTCGTGGCCTCGTATATCTTGAAGTGAGAGAGTTCCATTTGCGGCGATCGCGGCAGCCACGGCTGACTTCACATCGGCGACGGAGGAATTTGTTTCAAAAACTAGTTCGCCAGAGATGTTGGCAATTGCGATGCGGACGTGGGTGCTTTGTGCGGCATCTGACTTTTTTGTGCTCATATGCCTATCCTATCGCCAAAATGTGCGACCCGATTCTCGAAATTAGCCGCCTATTACTTGAGGTTATTCACCATCGGAGAGCGGGAAACCAGAAATACCGCGCCACATTAAGTTTTCAACTAACTCAACGGCCTGTTGGCGAGTTAGTTTGCTATCTCTCTCTAACCAATGGCGCGCAGTAACTTGCGTGTACCCGATTAATCCAACGCCGAGCAGCATCGCAACTTCTTGTGGCAAACCAGTGTCGTTTGAAATTATTGCGCTAACAGCAGCGGCGCAGTCATAAGTCATACGGTTTAAACGTTCGCGAACTTGTGGCTCAACGCTCATATCGCTCTCGAAGAGAAGGCGAAAAGCTTCGCCTTCATTTTCAATAAAGGCGAAATAGGCAACTACTGTGGCATGCACACGTTTTGAGTTATCTGGAGTCGAGGAGATCGCCTTCTGTAATTCAAAGACGAGCGAATCAATGTGCAAATCGAGAACCGCTAGATAAAGATCTAGCTTTGATGGGAAATGTTGGTATAGAACTGGCTTGCTTACATTTGCACGATCTGCGATCTCATCCATGGCAGCAGAGTGATATCCGGCAGCGGTGAAGACTTCAAGTGCCGCAGTTAGTAATATTGCGCGACGTTCATCGCGAGGTAGACGCGCCTTATCGCCCTTAGCGGTGTTTTCTACGGTAGTCATTGCGCATATCGTAGAGGTAATACTTGATAGAAAGAAAGATCAATTGCAGATGAGAATGATTTGCAAGCCTGAGAGTTATCGAATTTATCTAATTGGCGCACATTCGGCGGCTACGGCAGAATAGCGCTATGACGAATCTACCGATTAAACCGCCAGCGCTTGTGTCTCCAGGACCTGCGTTGACTGTCGATGAGGTGCGTCGCTATAGCCGCCATTTAATCATTCCTGATGTGGCGATGGCTGGACAGCAGCGGCTAATGAACGCAAAAGTTTTATGCGTTGGCGCAGGTGGGCTAGGTTCGCCAGCTCTAATGTATTTAGCCGCAGCCGGCGTTGGAACAATCGGAATTGTCGAATTCGATACTGTAGATGAATCAAATTTGCAGCGTCAGATTATCCATGGTCAGAGTGACATAGGTAAGAGCAAAGCACAATCTGCTAAAGCGAAAATCTCTGAGATTAACCCCAATGTAAATGTGATAACTCACGAAACCAGATTAGATAATTCAAATGTTAAGGAGATATTTTCTCAGTACGACATCATCGTCGACGGAACCGATAACTTTGCAACTCGCTATCTAGTAAATGATGCCTGTGTAATTCTTAAGAAACCATATGTGTGGGGATCTATCTATCGCTTCGATGGACAAGCCAGTGTTTTCTGGGCCGAATACGGACCGTGTTATCGCTGCCTCTACCCTGAACCTCCACCTCCTGGAATGGTTCCTAGTTGCGCAGAAGGCGGAGTGCTAGGAGTCCTCTGTGCCACTATCGGATCAATCCAGACCACGGAAGCGATAAAAGTCATCACTGGCATTGGTGAACCAATGATCGGTTCACTCATGATTTATGACGCGCTAGATATGACATTTAGAAAGATCAAAGTCCGCAAAGATCCTAACTGCCCCCTTTGTGGCGATAACCCAACACAAACTGACCTTCTTCCCGATTACGAAGCCTTCTGCGGCGTACTCTCAGATGCAGCTGAAGTAGCGGTAAAAGATTCGACTATTTCTGTAACAGATCTAGCAGCCAAGATAGATGCCAAAGATGACTTTTATTTAGTCGATGTCCGCGAACCAAGTGAATTCGAGATTGTACGAATACCGGGATCTCATTTAATTCCAAAACAAGGATTTTTAGATGGAACTGTTTTGGCAACTTTGCCGCAAGATAAGCCAATTATTCTGCATTGCAAGAGCGGGGTTCGCTCAGCCGAATGTCTAGCAATATTAAAGAGCGCAGGTTTTGCTGATGCAACCCATGTAGCTGGCGGAGTTATCGCATGGGCGAAACAGATAGATAAGTCGTTACCGGTTTATTGATGCGCAGCTCTTACGAAGGCTATCGAGTTCTCCTCGTACACGCTCATCCTGACGATGAAACTATAAATAACGGCGCAACTATGGCTATGTACGCAGACCTTGGGGCGCAAGTAACTCTGATTACTTGCACGCGAGGTGAAGAAGGAGAAATTTTAACTCCAGAATTAATTCACTTAGCCAGTTCAGCAACAGATGGCTTAGGACAGCACCGAGAAATTGAACTCGCAAACGCGATGCAGGCTTTGGGAGTTAAAGATTTTCGTTTCCTAGCGCAAGGCGAAACTGTGTATCGCGATAGTGGAATGATGGGTACGGAGCAAAATAACCGCCCCGATGTCTTTTGGCAGGCAGATCTAGAAGTCGCCTCTGACTATCTGGTGAAGGTAATCGAGGAAATCAAGCCACACATTCTCATTACTTACGATGAAATTGGTGGCTATGGGCACCCTGACCATATCCAAGCCCATCGCGTCGCCATGCGCGCCAGCGAGAAATCAAATTGGAAGATTCAAAAGATTTACTGGAACACGATGCCCAAGTCTGTACTTGCCGAAAGTATGGCGAAGATGAAGGAACTTGGCTCAGATTTCTTCGGAGCAGAAAGCGTAGATGACCTGCCTTTTGCAAAAGAAGATTCATTTGTAACAACACTTGTAGATGGAAATAATTATGTTGAAGCTAAGCTCGCAGCAATGAAAGCACATCACACACAGATTGCCCTAGACGGACCTTTCTTTGCCCTTTCCAATAATTTAGGGCTGCAAGTCTGGGGACACGAGTACTACACGCTAGTTAAAGGCGAAAAGTGCGCCCCGTTTGATGTAAGTGGCCGCGAATCAGATTTATTCTCAGGAGTAAATCTTTAAATGAAGTTATTTGGTGCTCTAGTAGTTGGAGTTGCTACCGGTACAGCTGCAATTTTTCTGCACTTATTCGCCCCACCATTTGGTATCACGATTTCGATAATTGGAACTTTCCTTGCAATCTGGGCCCTTGGCCGTACATATGGAAAACGATTTTATAAAGCTATCGGCGCACTAGGTTGGTTTGTAATTTTTTGGCGAGGTGCATCGTTCGGGGTTGGTAAAGAGATTTTTATTCAAGGTAATTCACTTGGAAATGCATTTTTACTTCTCTCATTTATCGCGATAATTGCTGCTACCGCAATGCCAGCAAATTAAATCCAGCTCCAACTCTGCCCATCTGGTCCATCGCTGATTACAATTCCCTCATTTACCAATAGGTCACGGAGCCGGTCACTCTCGCTCCAGTTTTTGGTTTGGCGTGCAACTGCACGTGCTGTTAATAGTTCGGATTGTTCTGCAGAGAGCGGCAGAATTTCGACGGGGCGCGTTAAATCAAGACCCAATAGCGCATCGGCATAAAGAAATATTGCGCGCTTAACTTCATCGCTATGCGATGCGCTCTTTTCAAGCGCACGTAGCCGTAACATCACGCGCGGTGTATCAAGATCCTTCGCAATTGCAGCTGCAATTTCTTCATCACGTAGGCCCTGATCCCCCGCACCCCACGTTGCCATCGCAGTGCGCCAGCGTCGCAAGGTGGAATTAGCTGCCGCCAGCGCCGCCCAAGTTAAATCCATCTGAGATCGATAACGGTTCTCAAGAAGTGAAAAACGCAGCGCAAGCGGATCTAAACCGCGATCGATTAAATCCTGAACTAGCACCACATTTCCAGCGCTCTTGGACATCTTGCGACCTTCAAATAAGAGATGTTCTCCATGAACCCACATAGCGACAGCTTCATGGCCAATCACGGCATTTGATTGGGCGCGTTCATTTTCGTGATGGGGAAAACGTAGATCGATTCCACCAATGTGCAGATCTATTCTTTCATTTAATAACTTCAGCGACATGGCTGTGCATTCGATATGCCACCCGGGAAATCCTCTACCCCAGGGGGATTCCCAAACCATTTCGGTGCGATTGCCGGCAGTTTTCCAGAGCGCCCAATCTGCATGAAAACGTTTATCTCCCTCATCGCTATATTCAAAGCGATGCCCGGGCTTTAACGCATCTAATTTATTGCCACTAATGGCGCCATAACTTGGGAAAGACCGCGCATCAAAGTAGACCGATCCGAGATCAGTTGCATATGCATGGCCACTCGCTATTAGTTTTTCGATGGTTTGCAACATGAGATCTATTGTTTCGCTAGCTCTTGGATAAGAATCTGCTGGAAGGATATTTATTCGCTTTAGATCCTGGTGAAAACCAGCTTCATATTTGCGCGCAACCTCAAATGGGTCGCGCTTTTCCAATTGTGCTTGCTGTAGCAACTTATCTTCACCTTGGAAATCTTCTGACATATGTCCGACATCTGTAATATTTTGAATCAAATTTACTTTTAGCCCATCCATCTTTAACGCCCGAACAATGAGGTCGGCTAAGAGAAAAGTGCGTAAATTCCCAACATGAGCGTCGCGATAAACAGTTGGCCCACAGCAGTAAATATTGACGGTCAGCTCTTTGTGGGGAACGTTTACTAAGCCGCGAGTTAGCGTGTCATAGATCGAAATCAATTTGCTTCCACTTTCTACTCCGCGGCTACTTCCAAGACGCGATAAATGTACTTGTGATGAGCCCGAAAGTTCATTGATTGATAGAGAGCCAGCGCCGCCCCGTTCTCTAGATCAACCTGAAGGCCAATTTTTGTTGCTCCATCAACTTTGGCAGCGGCCATAAGATGGTTCATTAGCGTTTTAGCAACTCCTTTTCCGCGATGGGCGGGCGAAACAAATAAGCGGGTGGCAAGCGACCAAGTGCCAGAAGTTGCGATTCTTCCAACAGCGACAATTTCATTTCTTACTTTGATCGCGCCATAACGAGCCGGATACCTGAGCATTAATTTTTCTAATGGGTGGTCAGATTGAACTGCCAACCATTGGGCGTTGGGGTAATCTAAAATTTCAACCGTTAGGTCTTCGCTAATTTCCAAGTCAGGCTCATCGATATCTTTTACTAAAAATTCGGCGCCAACTTTTATTCGCCATCCGGCATCTGCAAGGTAATTATCTAACTCTTCATAGATTGGAAGTGGAATAGTAAAAGTTGGAGTCAATTTATTTGCCCGATAAGTGTCAATGACGTACTGCACGGCTGCATCTAGCGCCGCAGGCGGTTCTCCAATTGGAGCAGCCCCAGTCGGTAGTACGGAATTTGCCCGCATCGTAAAACCATCAGAGATACGTAGCCGCCAATTTCCATATTCGGTAATTCGTTCAGCGGGCCAGGTCGCATCTGAAATTTTCTCAAGTTCGATAATCCGCTGCGAAAACGGCGCACCTTTCCCGGCTAGATCGGGGAGCGGTTTAATCTCACGCCAAATTGCTATCTGATCCGGCGAGAATGAGATCGTTTCAGATTTTGAGTTAATTAGTTGGCGCTCATTTTGCAGGTGTCCCACGATATCTCGGTAGCCGCCACCAGGTTCGTGAAGACGAATAGTTACGCGCTTGCCGATCGCTGCCAGAAGTTGTGGCGCAGATTTCGGGGCTGCCTCGGTCATGTCTTTACTTTAATCGGGCAACGCCGCCACCGCATGGTTAGAATAAGCGCCATCGTAAGAAGTGCTTTTAAAGGCGCTATCAAATCTGGAGGTTAGCTAGTGACCTATGTAATTGCCCAACCGTGCGTTGATGTGAAGGATAAATCCTGCATCGAAGAGTGCCCAGTTGACTGCATCTATGAAGGAGCCAGATCGCTCTATATCCAACCTGATGAATGTGTCGACTGTGGAGCCTGCGAGCCAGTCTGCCCAGTTGAAGCGATTTATTACGAAGATGACATTCCATCGCAATGGAAAGATGCCACGAAGATAAATACTGAATTCTTCGTTGAACTCGGTTCTCCGGGAGGCGCTGCCAAGGTGGGTTTAACAGATAGCGATCATCCTGTAATCGCAGCTCTTCCACCTAAAGAATAATTTAAGTAAAGCCTTTTTCGACTCGGATCATGCGCCAACCGTTACCGGATTTTCCGTGGGATGCGCTGGCTCCTTATGCGGCTAAGGCGCGCGAATATGCGGCGGGAGCAATTGATCTCTCGCAAGGTACTCCCGTTGATTCAACCCCGGAATTAATTCAAAGCGCGCTCCGTGCCAGTTCTGATTCACCAAGATATCCAGTAACTGCCGGTACTTCAGAGTTGCAAGGTGCAATCCGTAACTGGGCGATAAACCATTTGGGCGCAACTGGTGAATTCGATGTATTGCCGGTTATTGGGTCGAAAGAACTTGTGGCATGGCTTCCCACGATTCTAGAAAGCAAGAGCGTTATCTATCCGGAAGTGGCCTATCCAACTTATTTAGTTGGAGCACTTCTAGCCCAGTCACAACCGATCGCAGTAGGAATTGATGCAGAAAATTGGCCAAAATCAGATTTTGCTTGGGTAAATACTCCAGGCAACCCAACTGGGCGAGTTCACTCAGAGTCTGAATTACGTTCGGCAATTAAGTGGGCGAGAAAAAACCAATCAATTCTAGTCTGCGATGAGTGCTATATAGATTTCGGCGATAAGACGATTCCAACATCGTTACTCAAATACACCGATGGCGATAATTCAAATATTCTGGTTGTCCATTCACTTTCAAAGCGCTCATCAATGGCGGGCTATCGCGGCGCTTTCTTGATTGGCGATGCCAAGCTAATCGCACGAATTCGTGAAGTGCGCAAACATGCCGGAATGATGGTTCCGCTTCCGATTCAAAACGCGATGGTGGCCGCGTTAAGTGATGAGGTACATGTTGCAGAGCAACGCTCGCGCTACAACGCACGTCGCGCAACGTTGGCACCGGCGCTACAAGAAGCGGGTTTCATAATTGATGACTCTGCGGCAGGTTTATATATCTGGTGCACGCGATCAGAGGATGCTTGGAAATCAGTTGAATGGTTGGCCAACCTGGGAATCTTGGCAACGCCTGGCACCTTCTATGGCCCCAAAGGTGGATCACATATTCGAGTCGCGATGACCGCGACTGATTCACAAATAGCTGATGCGGCAGCTCGTATTCGGCAGGCAATTAAATAATGGCAATCGGCATATTGCTCGTGGGTGGAATGGGTACGCGTTTAAAACCGCTGACCAACCAAACCCCTAAACCAATGTTGCCAGTAGGTGGCTTACCTGTAACAGAGCGCCAACTCCTGGCAGCAAAGAAAGCGGGAATTAGTACCGTTATCTTGGCAACTTCATATCTATCAGAGACTTTCACGCCATATTTTGGGGATGGTTCTAAATGGGGGATGAAATTGCTTTACGCAGTAGAAGAAGAGCCGCTCGGCACAGGTGGTGCGATTCGAAATGCTGCAGCGCTACTTGGCTTTGCAGATTTAAAAGAAGAGTTTGTTATTTTTAATGGAGATGTTTTAAGTGGCCACGATATCGCCGCACAACTAGATTTTCATCGCGCCAATAAGGCAGATGCAACCCTTCATTTAATTGAAGTTGCAGATGCGCGGGCATTCGGTTGCGTTCCAACTGACACAAGTGGGCGAGTCTTAGATTTTCTGGAGAAGATGGAGAACCCGGTAACAAATGCGATTAACGCCGGTTGTTATATCTTCAACCCATCGGTAATTTCAGAGATCCCAGATGGAAAGGTAGTCAGCATCGAACGCGAGACTTTCCCCCAATTAGTAAAAAGTGGCCGCCCAGTCTTTGGCTACAACGAACAGTCTTATTGGTTAGATATTGGCACTCCCGCAGCGCTCTTCAAAGGCTCGCGCGATATCGTCGGGGAAGGCTTTCTCGCCGGTCTTGGATGCAAGGTTGGCGAAGGAACTCGGATAACTGGTGGCACCGCCATTGGCCACGGGTCATCCATAGGCACAAATTGCTCGATCACCAATTCGATAATTGGCGACGGAGTATCAATAGGCGATAACTGCACGATTGCTGATTCATTTATTCTTCATAATTCGCAGGTCGCAGCAAACTCTGAAATTCTTGGAAGATACATTTCACCAACGGAAAATCTTCCAATTTCCCTCCAATAAGTCGATAAATCTGCGAAATTGAGCGTAATTCACCGAATTACCTCCCACACTTGGGCTTGACTTAAAGGGATTACAAGCGTGTAATTCGTTCTAGAGAAGCTGCCTCCACTTGAGGATGCAGTCCGAAGGTCTTTAGGAGATTAGTAAATGCCGATTCGTCCAGAAGCCACACCGACTGGCAACCCATCAGCCCCTACTGCTGGACCATCAATCAAATTAGCAAATGGAGAGAACATTGAACTCTCCTGGCAAGAACGCGCACTATGCGCACAAACAGATCCAGAAGCATTTTTCCCTGAAAAGGGTGGCTCAACTCGTGAAGCAAAGCGCGTCTGTCTTTCTTGCGATGTTCGCCAAGAATGTTTGGAATACGCGCTCGCACATGATGAGCGTTTTGGAATCTGGGGTGGACTCTCCGAACGTGAGCGTCGCCGTTTGAAGCGCCGCCCAGCGTAACTCTCATGAGTTCACATCGCGTCACCGCGATTCTTGTACTTCACGACGGCGCAACTTGGCTGCCTGAAGTTGTAGCTTCCCTAACTTCCCAAACTCGGGCACTTGATCAACTAATTGCTATCGATACTGGCTCACTTGATTCGTCTGCAAAGTTAGTCAAAAGTGCGCGAATTCCGGTTCTACCTCTGGATCGCGATACGGGATTTGGCGAAGCGATTTCGCATGCTGTTGCAACTCTTCCTGCAATCGTAGATACCGAGCATGAATGGCTTTGGATAATTCACGATGACCTTGCTTTGCAACGTGATGCTCTTGAGAATCTAATTGCAGAAGTTGAAATTCGTCCAAACGTTGCTATGGCTGGACCGAAAATTTTAGGTTGGCACAATCGGACTCATCTCCTGGAAATTGGTATCAGCATCGCCGCCAATGGAAATCGCTGGACTGGATTAGAAGATGATGAATACGATCAAGGACAACACGATGGAGTTCATGAAGTCCTTGCCGTTAGTACCGCAGGTGCCCTCATACGCAGAGATATCTTTGAACAACTCGGCGGCTTCGATTCAAATCTTGATCTATTCCGCGACGATGTAGATTTTGGTTGGCGTTTATATTCAGCGGGATTTGCAGCCATAGCTGTCTCCAGCGCAGTGGCCTTTCACGCTGAAGCATCTGCCAACGAACGTCGTACAGTTGATGTCGCAGAAGCCTTCTTACATCGTCCGCTCTTACTGGATCGCCGTAATGCCGCATATGTGCTGCTAGCCAACTCTTCTTGGTGGCGATTTCCATTGCTTGCAGTTCAACTTCTCATAGGTGCTCTTTTTCGTTCAATTGGTTTCTTATTTGCAAAGTTGCCGGGATATGCCAGCGATGAGCTCTTAGCAGTCGGTGCGCTCTTATTGCACCCTGGAGAACTCCTTGCCGCGCGAAAGATTCGACGTGCGCAGCGTTTGGTTCCATCCGGAATCGCTTTAAAGTTTATCCCTTCCCGTTGGTCACAGATTCGTCAATCACTATCTCGGACCGCTGAGTGGGTGAGATCGCAAATATTTCCAGATGAAATCTCTGAAGTTCAAGAAATTTCGATTCTAGATGAAAATCTCGATGAAGAAGATTTACTTACTCCCGCAACAAATCAGAACTGGTTCTCACTTATTAAACGCCCATTGGTAGGGCTACCAATACTTCTACTCATATTAACTTTGATTTGGTCACGTAACCGTTTTGGCGCACTTTCCGGAGGATCGCTACCCGAACAAGGCGCTGGAGTGCGCGAACTTTGGAATATATATTCCAGCGGTTGGCATTCGATTGGTATGGGAACCACCGCAGCAGCACCAACTTGGCTTGCACTTTTGGCGATATTTGCGACTCCATTTATTTCAAACGTAAATCTATTTATTACGCTCTTTTTCTTCTCCGCTCCTCTAGCTATCGCTGGAACTGGGTATCTTCTATTTCGCCGGCTATCAAATAATCGCTGGTTAACTGCCGGGGGAGCTCTCCTATATGCGCTATCGCCTGTCGCTATCTCAGCGATAAACTCAGGAAGATTAAGCACAGTTGTTATATTGATTTTCTCACCACTGTTATTAATTTCATCTCGGGGAATCTTTGATTTACGCCAATTTACTTGGCGTCGCACATTTGGAGTATCGCTTTTGTGCACGGTTCTTATGGCCTTTTCACCGATACTCTTCATTTGTGGTTTTATCTTCACAGGCTTCGTAATTTTTCGAGATTATGGAGCAAGTGATCAAGGTAAAGATCAAGAGTTGTTTAATCAACGTCTCTATAAGCGCCTATCTTTATTGCTGACCCCTTTACTCATTTGCGCTCCCTGGAGCGTTGAGTTGTTCGTTAACCCAAAGCGGTTCTTTATCGATGCTGGGTTTTTATTTCCAGGAGGCGGACCTAACCTGGCGTTACTTGGCAATCCCGGAGGACCTGGTTCACTTCCGGTTTATTTAATAAGTCCCTTAACTATCGTGCTTGCGATATCACTTTTTTCATCAACGAAAGCTCGCTTTGTTGCCGAGCTTGGCTTTATCGCCCTTCTCTCTGCAATTTTACTGAGCGCAATTTCCATTACAGGTAATGGAACCCTAGTAAAGACACCGATTTATGCGGGAACACTTCTAACTGCAGCAACTTTGGCAGCAGTTAGTGCAGCACTAATTATGTTAGATAAATTACGTGAAAGATTAGTCACGACCAATATTAATTTTCGACATATCTCAGCTGCAGTGCTGCTGATTGTCACCGCCCTCTACACCGTGGCATCGATTTCTTGGCTGGTAACAAGTGGCGCAAATTCGCCACTGCAGACTGGAAAAGAGATCGCCCTTCCGCCATTCCTAGCTATTGAAAGTGACGCCAAAACTTTAGTGATTCGGCCACGCACAGTCGGTGATGATGTTTCATTAAATTACTATTTAGCCAGAGGGGGCGATTCTCAGATCGGCCAACCTGATATGGCTCCGCCAGAGAGTGTGCAAATTTCTACCGCCGTAAAAGAGCTAGCCGATGGCAGCGGCGTTACAGCGAGTTCTACATTTGCTGTTAACGGAATTAAATACTTATTTCTTAAGAGCCCAGTAGATCAGAGCTTTGTTCGTATAGTCGATGGCCTTGGTGGTTTCACAAGAACATCTTCAACGAAAGCTGGAATCGTTTGGAAGGTTTCAGTAAATACTGGGCAATTTATATTTACAGATCTGGCTGGAAATAGATCGGTTCTAAGCCAGGGAAAGTTAGGTATATCGGTTAGCGCTCCTGGCACGTTAACTGTTACCGAAAACTACAGCCAAGGTTGGCGAGCCATCCAAGATGGTTCGCGTTTAGAGCGAACTCGCAGCGTCGATGGGGCTCCAGTATTCACCGTGGTTAAACCTGGCCTAGTAAATATAATTTTTGATGGAACTTCGCGCAGAGCCTGGATCTCGTTGCAAGTAGTCATCGTTATCACCGTTTTAGTGCTGGCACTTCCAGCCGGACGCCGCCGCCGCGAAATTGAAGATGCGGAGTTAACATGAAAATTCAACGCCCTGCCCTAATAGCTATCGCAACAATTGTTACTGTCATAGTTGCAAACGGTTTAAATGTAGGCCTTTCGAGTACTCAATTTTCAACAAAATATCCTGAGGTAGTTTGCCCGCCTACTCCAGATAACTTATCAACTGCTATTTCACTGCCATCAAATAAGACTCAACTGCGACTTACCGGAACTAAGTCGCTCTCATTTGTTCCATCTCAAACTCTGCGTTATGCGCAGGCGAAGGCGCCAACCATTATCGATGCGCAGGGCACTACTCCAATAGTCTGGCAAATTCGCAAAGGGGTATGGGCGGGGGCAACTATTTGCTCATCGCTCCAAAATCAACAATGGTTTGTCGGCGGTGCTGCTGATGTAACGAGTAAAGGCAGAATCTTGCTGGTCAATAGCGGGCTTAGTTCGGCGGTTGTAGATTTAAAGCTCTGGAATGAGATCGGTGCGCAACCTACAAAATCAATTACCTTAAAGGCCAATTCATCTGCCGAAGCAAGCCTAGTTTCCTTATCTCCTGGTTCTCGTTCTGTTGTAATCCAGGCGTTAACCCGATCTGGCCGCGTCAATAGTTACATGATTGATGAACGCGGGCGCGGACTCACAGATCTAGGTGGAGATCTCGTTAACTTCACGCCAAAAGCTGAAAGCAATATTTTTATTCCAGCGATCCCACACACCGTGCGAAAAGTTGGCACTAAAGTAGTCAAGCTTGCTCATTCGCTGCGCATGCTCGTTCCTGGGGAACTCGATGCGCATGTAACAGTAAATGTTCTGTCCACCGATGGCAGTTTTATTCCAACCGGATTTGAAAATAAGTTGGTTAAAGCTGGCTCGGTAGTGACGCTGGAACTAAATCCAGACTTACCGTCTAGCAAGTTCGGGATACATCTGACTTCGGATGAACCAATAGTCGCATCAGTCTTTTCGCCAACTCTTGCGGAGAGTCAAGCCGATTTCATCTGGAGTACCGCCGCCCCAGAGTTAACAGCATCGACTTTTGCCGTATCTGGGTTAAGCCCCCAACTAATATTTATTGGAGGTGCTATATCTATTGAGTTAGAAATTTTATTTAATAACGGTAAACGTAAGTCGATTTCAGTCACTGGCAACGAAATTGCCACCGTGCAAATTCCAGATAAGGTTCGATCCTTCAAATTTATCAAGGTTTCCAAGGCAAGCTACGGCGCCGGGTTGATTGCCACCAAGAGTGGATATGGATATTTCCCACTGGCACCAGGCAGTGTTCTGACAAAATCTTCCGTGCCGCTTTCAAATATTCGCGTCCTAACTCCTTAACAATCCCCGTTTTTTTCACCCCAGCCCACTAGCCTTATATCCATGAGTAAGTTGGCCAGAACAGGTCGCAGCTGTTCCCGTGTTAGTTGTAGAAGCCTGGCTTCTATGACCTTGACATATATTTATGCCGACTCAACCGCTGTTCTTGGACCGCTAGCAACTTTTTCTGAACCACATTCGTACGACCTATGCGAAGCGCATGGCAAGCGCCTAACAGTTCCAAATGGCTGGAACGTAATCAAAGAAGATAGTTCACAAATAGGTGCAGGACCCAGCGAGGATGACTTAATGGCAATTGCAGATGCAGTTCGTGAAGTTGCAAATTCTAAATCGCCTACTGAAGAGCCTGTAACGACAAACTCAAATAACGATTTGATCAGCCACGATGCGCAACTTGGCCGACGCGGCCATCTGCGCGCTGTTCCATCTTAAAAATCTTTACTTAAGAAATTGTCTAACTAAAGAGAGAAGTCAGCCATTTCAATATTTAAAGCTTACGATATCCGCGGATTAGTAGATGTAGAGATTACCGCCGATTTTTGTTTTGCAACCGGTGTGGCCTTTGCGCGCTTTCTCCAACAAGAACGCGAGCCCGGAACTGTTGTTATAGGCGAAGATATGCGCCCATCATCTCCAATTTTTGCAGATGCCTTTTCAGCGGGCGTAACTTCACAAGGTTTAAATGTTATTCGTATCGGATTAGCATCAACAGATATGCTCTATTTTGCCGCCGGTAAATTAAATTTCCCAGGAGCTATGTTTACAGCAAGCCATAATCCAGCTGAATATAACGGTATTAAATTATGTTTAAGTGGAGCTCGGCCAATTGGTAAAGAGTCAGGTTTGCTAGCCATCGAAAGATATGTAAATGAGGGTTCGCCAATTGATTTTAGAAGCGTCGGGGATGAGCGAAGTGAAGATCTACTTTCAGCATATGTAGATCATCTTCTTACGCTCGTTGATCTTTCTGATATCCGCCCACTAAAAATCGTAATCGACGCCGGTAATGGCATGGCTGGACACACTGCACCGGCAGTTTTTGAACGTCTAAATTGCGAAATAATACCTATGTACTTTGAATTAGATGGAACTTTTCCCAATCATGAAGCCAACCCGATCGATCCAAAGAACTTAAAGGATTTACAGAAGGCGGTAAAGAAACATAAAGCTGATATCGGTTTGGCATTTGATGGCGACGCAGATCGTTGCTTTCTGGTCGATGAAACCGGTGAACTAGTTAATCCATCAACGCTTACCGCCTTGATTGCGACGAGAGAGTTAAAGAAGAATCCTGGCTCAAATATTATTTATAACTTAATTTCTTCGCGCGCGGTTGTAGAAATTGTTGAAGAAAACGGCGGAAAGGCTATTCGTTCACGAGTCGGACATTCATATATTAAGAAGTTGATGGCCGAAACCGGAGCCGTCTTTGGCGGCGAACATTCTGGACATTTTTATTTTAAAGATTTCTGGCGAGCTGATTCTGGAATGTTGGCAGCGCTACATGCGATCGCCGCACTTGGAGAAGTAAACCTTCCTTTATCTAAGATTCTAAAACCGTATTCGCGTTACATTGCAAGCGGTGAGATAAATTCAAAGGTATCTGATGCGCAAGCAGCCATGAGCCAAGTTGAAAAGATTTACGGAAAAAAACAGGGCGTCGAAGTCGATCACCTTGATGGTCTAACAATTAATGGGGATACCTGGTGGTTCAACCTCCGTGCATCCAATACTGAGCCCCTCCTTCGACTAAACGTTGAGGCTTCAACGCAAGCCCGCATGGAGAAGGTACGAGATGAGGTACTTAACACGATACGAGGAGACCTCTAGATACTCGTATTAATCCCACAACTAGTACGATAACCCTCTAGCCGACTAGCACAGTAGAGCCCTACGCCGAAGGTCAAGCGAAAAAACAGCCGTTTATCTAGGGAGATATATAAAAATGACACCTGTAACAACAATTCCAAAACATGACATCGCAGATGCATCACTGGCAGCTGAAGGTCGCAAGAAGATCGAATGGGCAGAACGTAATATGCCTGTACTCGCTCAGATTCGTGAAAGATTTGAAAAGTCACAACCATTTGCGGGTGTAAGAATCGCCGCATGTATGCACGTCACAACTGAGACAGCAAACTTAATGCGCGTTCTAAAAGCAGGCGGAGCAGATATAGCACTCTGCGCATCAAATCCATTATCAACGCAAGATGACACTGCAGCAGCGCTAGTCCACGAATACGGAATTTCAGTATTTGCTCGCAACTCAGTTGATCGCGATGGTTATTACAAGCACATCAACGCAGCGCTAGATATCGAGCCTCATCAAGTATTCGATGATGGTTGCGACCTCGTCAACACTCTTCACACAACTCGCAAAGAGTTACTTCCAAATATCGCAGGTGGCTGCGAAGAAACCACCACTGGCGTTATCCGTCTTAACCAAATGGCTAAAGATGGCGCGCTCACCTTCCCAATGATCGCCGTAAACGACACAGACACCAAGCACATGTTCGATAACCGTTACGGAACTGGTCAATCAACGCTAGACGCAGTATTTCGTGCCACAAACTTCCTTCTTGCTGGACGTATCGTCGTTGTAGCGGGATTTGGTTACTGCGGTAAGGGCGTTGCAGAACGCGCTAAAGGTATGGGCGCCGATGTTGTTGTCACTGAAATCGACCCAACTAAGGCGCTAGATGCGATGATGCAAGGCTTCCGCGTTATGCCGATGCTTGATGCTGCCAAAGTTGGCGATGTATTCATTACGGTTACAGGAAACCGTGATGTTTTGCGCGATGAGCACTTTGCAGTAATGAAGGATGGCGCAATCATGGCCAACTCCGGCCACTTCGATATTGAAATCGATGTTGCATGGTTAGAGCAGAACGCTAAGCAGAAGAATCCCAAGATGCGCCATCAAACAGATGAGTATGTACTAGCTGATGGACGTCGCTTACTTCTACTTGCAGAAGGCCGATTGGTGAACCTAGGAGCTGCGGAAGGCCATCCAGCATCTGTAATGGATATGTCATTCTCAGATCAAGCTTTGACTGCAGAGTACCTAGTTAAGGAAGCTAAAAATCTTCCAGCCGGTGTTCATAACGTTCCAACATATATCGATAAGGAAGTTGCCAGCCTGAAGTTAATTTCAATGGGTGGCCGTATCGATACCTTAACTCCCGCACAAGATATGTACTTGAACTCTTGGGAGCACGGTAGCTAATGACTTTAGTCATGGTCGTCGATGACGACCAGGATCTAGCGGAGATGCTTGGCATCGTATTAACCGGTGCCGGCATCGACGTGGATCTAGTAAGTCGCGGTGATGAGGTGCTGGAGGTATTTAGAAATAATCCTCCAGATCTCATACTGCTAGATGTAATGCTCCCGGGATTAGATGGAATTGAAGTCTGCAAATTAATTCGCGCTGAATCAATGGTGCCGATCGTGATGCTTAGCGCTAAGGGAGATACACATGATGTCGTTCGCGGCCTCGAAGCTGGCGCTGATGACTACATGGTTAAACCCTTTCGCCACCCATCTGAACTTATTGCAAGAATTCGAACTCGCTTGCGACGCACAAATGCTGATGTTTCAGGTCTGCTAACAATCGGCGATCTTTCGATCGATGTAACTGCCCACGAAGTAAGTCGCGGAAGTAAGAAAATTGCCCTAACTCGCCTGGAATTTGATCTCTTGGTAGCCCTGGCAAAAGAACCAGGTCGAGTATTTACGCGCGATGCTCTGCTCGGCGAGGTTTGGGGTTACCGCCATTCAACAGATACACGCTTGGTAAATGTTCACGTACAACGCCTGCGTTCGAAAGTTGAACATGACCCCGAGCGTCCTGAAATCGTGATGACGGTACGTGGAGTTGGCTATAAAGCTGGAGTAGTGGGCGGTTCCTAGAATGAACCGCATCGCAATAAAGGTTAGAACCTCACTGGCGTATAAGGTAATTGTTTCTACAGTACTTTTATCACTTGGTGTTGTTTGGCTAACCGGATCAGCGCTTTATTCGAAATTGTCGGATGGTGTTAAGCAGGTTAATCTCGAAACTTCTCTAGCAGAGGCTCGTTCATCATTCTTTAATGCACAGTATCAATTCTTGCTCATCCAAGGTGCTCAGACTTCGATTATTGATAAAGCTGTGCAAGATGTAATTATTTCATCAACGGCAGTCAGCCTTAGCCAAGATAGAAAATCAATTTTTTTAAGTCGTTTCGGAAGTCCCTTTAAAGTACCTGGCCAAAGTAAAACGACTGACTACAGCACTGCAACAGATGGTCTAGAAGTTTCCACAATCCCTACCGAATTGCGT
This sequence comes from Actinomycetota bacterium, assembly GCA_037140155.1. Lineage (GTDB taxonomy): Bacteria > Actinomycetota > Actinomycetes > Nanopelagicales > Nanopelagicaceae > Planktophila. Next base: position 8,821 of record JBAXFA010000001.1, on the reverse strand, counting down.
AAGCGAGTTCGATCTAGTGATTTAGTTGAATACCAATATGCCAAAGTTCGTTATCAGAACCGTGCCGAAACCAGTGTTTTAATTGCTGGTCGCAGAATTGCAATACCAGATTCCGGAAATTACGAAATGTATCTGGTCTATTCGCTTAGCAATCAAGCGACAACGTTATCTCTTATAAAGAGCTCTCTTCTACTAACCGGATTTGCTCTGCTATTTTTAATTGGACTGATCACCTGGTTAGTTGTTCGGCAGGTAGTAAGGCCAGTAAGAGAAGCAGCGCGAATCGCACAGCAATTTACCCAAGGGGATTTCTCACAGCGCATGAAGGTCGAAAGTAACGATGAGATTGCAACTTTGGGTAATGCTTTCAACGATATGGCACTTTCTTTGGAGTCACAGATTTCTCGTTTAGAGAACTTATCGCGCGTGCAGCAAAGATTTGTTTCAGATGTCTCTCATGAGCTTCGCACGCCCTTGACCACGCTCCGCATGGCTTCTGAAGTCATCTATAGCCAAAGAGAAAGTTTTGATCCAATTATTTCGAGGAGTTCTGAACTTCTAGTTGCTCAATTAGATCGATTTGAAAGGTTACTTGAAGATCTTCTAGAAGTCAGCCGCTTTGATGCTGAAGTTGCAGTTCTTGAGCCAGTTGATTTCGATTTAGTTAATTTGATCGAAAGATGTATTCAAGATGTAAGAGCTAATTCGCACGATCATGCGATTACGATAAATATTGACCACGAGACAGAACATGTCATGATTAAAGCCGATATCCGACGGGTAGAGCGCATCATGCGAAACTTGCTATCCAATGCCCTAGATCATGCCGAAGATAAGCCGGTAAATGTGACGATTGTTTCAACTCATACGGAAGTTGCAATCGGTGTTCGTGATTACGGCACAGGGATAGACCCCTCAGCGCTCTCGCGAGTCTTTGATCGCTTTTGGCGTGCAGATCCGTCGCGCGCGCGTGTTCGCGGCGGCACAGGACTTGGTTTATCTATCGCATTGGAGGATGCGCGACTCCACAATGGTGAGCTAGATGCTTGGGGCTTACTTGGTCAAGGTGCGCATTTTGTGCTTACACTGCCAAAAATAGCCGGTGAACAAATAAGTGGCAGACCAATTCGCCCACAACCTGACGATTATCCCCAGAACTCTTAACTAACGACTAAATAAATTCTCAATTCAAGAGAATTTATAAATGAGATCACTTTCAGAGTTAATATTTCCATCTCGATGTATTGGTTGCTCACAATTAGGTATTTCAATCTGTTCAGTTTGTCGCTCAAGCTGGCATCCGCACATTTATTATCGCGAACTCTTGATTTCAGGTAATTCATATCCAGTAATTTCCGCAGTACCTTATTCGCCAATTGCATCAAAAGTCCTTCTCGGTGCAAAAGAGTCAAATCTAGCCGCTGCTGATAATTTGTTGATTAAAGCAATTTCTCATTCGCTAACTTTCTTCATTAAGAAATATGGATTGGGAGATCTAATTGGAATTCCCTCACGTAATTCAGCCACACGAAAGCGCGGACGAAATTTCATGGTTGAAATTACAAATTCAGTTGCAGATACAAATTCATTAATCTCTCGAGACATTCTCAAACACATCAGGTCGGTCAAAGATCAGTCCCAATTAGATTTAGCTCAGCGATCTCAAAATATCGCAGGAGCTTTCGCTGTTTCGACTGGATCTACTAAGGCAGCCGAAATAGGGAATATCCGGCCACTAATAATTGTTGATGATCTCATCACTAGCGGGGCAACCCTTGCGGAGGCGATACGGGCCTTGCGTACCGCCGGTTTTCCCGTAGTAGGAGCGGTAACAGGCTCTGTCGCTAAACCCCTACGATAAGGGGGTTGATTTTGGAAAGGGCATATAAATGGCAAAGATTATTGATCGCATCATGCGAGCTGGCGAAGGAAAAATCCTTCGCGACCTCAGCAAGATCGTGGATCAAGTCAACTCCTTTGAGCCTGCCATCACCTCACTTAGCGACGAGTCGCTTCGCGGAAAAACTTTAGAATTTAAAAATCGTTTCAGCTCCGGAGAGTCTTTAGATGTCTTGCTACCTGAAGCCTTCGCAGTTGTACGCGAAGCGGCAAAGCGCACTCTTGGCCAGCGTCATTACGATGTTCAAATCATGGGTGGAGCCGCTTTACACCACGGCAATATCGCAGAAATGCGTACAGGTGAAGGAAAGACCCTAGTTGCGACGCTTCCTTCTTATCTAAATGCTCTTGCTGGCCGTGGTGTTCACGTTGTAACCGTTAATGATTATTTGGCAGAACGCGATAGCGAATGGATGGGACGTATCCATCGCTTCCTAGGCCTAACAGTCGGTGTGATTGTAAATAGCATGACACCTGCCGAACGACGCGCTGCATATAACTCTGACATCACTTACGGCACTAATAATGAATTTGGTTTCGATTACCTTCGTGACAACATGGCTTGGTCGCTGGAAGATTGTGTACAACGCGATCACTTCTTTGCAGTTGTAGACGAAGTTGACTCAATCTTAATTGATGAAGCACGTACCCCTTTAATCATCAGCGGACCTGCAGATAAAGCGACCAAGTGGTACGTCGAATTTGCAAATATCGCCGATAAATTACAGCGAGATACTCATTACGAAGTCGACGAGAAGAAGCGCACTGTCGGAATTCTCGAAGATGGCGTCACCAAGGTCGAAGAGCTACTAAAGATCGAGAACCTCTACGAGGCCGCAAATACCACGCTAATTGGCTACCTAAATAACTCAGTCCGAGCCAAGGAGCTATTTAAGCGCGATAAAGATTATGTGGTCATGAACGGTGAACTCTTAATCGTTGACGAACATACTGGCCGTATGTTGGCAGGACGTCGCTATAGTGAGGGCCTACATCAGGCTCTAGAAGCTAAAGAACGCATTGAAATTAAAGACGAAAATCAAACCTTGGCTACTATTACTTTGCAGAACTATTTCCGCTTATACGAAACGATTTCAGGTATGACGGGTACTGCTATGACTGAGGCATCTGAATTCCATCAGATTTATAAGCTCGGTGTTGTACCAATACCTACCAACCGACCAATGCAACGTATTGATCAGGCTGATCTTGTATATAAGACTGAACTTGGAAAATTTGTGGCGGTTACAAAAGATATTGTGGAACGCCATCGCAAGGGACAACCAGTTCTAGTCGGTACCGTTTCAGTTGAAAAATCAGAAGAGCTATCTGCGCTTTTGAAAAAATCAGGTGTTCCGCACGAAGTTCTTAACGCAAAGCATCACGAACGCGAAGCTTCGATCATCGCCCGTGCTGGAGTTAGCGGCGCGGTTACTGTTGCGACAAATATGGCCGGTCGCGGAACCGACATCATGCTCGGTGGCAATCCAGAATTTATGGCGGATTTCGAATTACAACGTCGCGGTCTCTCACCAGTTGATAATGCAGCCGAATATGAGGCTGCCTGGCCAGAAGAAATAGCTAAACAAAAGGCAGCAGTAGCAAAAGGCCATGAAGATGTAGTTGCCCTTGGTGGTCTCTATGTTCTCGGTACCGAGCGCCATGAATCTCGACGCATTGATAATCAGTTACGTGGTCGTTCTGGCCGTCAAGGAGATCCTGGCGAATCTCGCTTCTATCTTTCGTTAGAAGATGAGTTAATGCGCCGCTTCAATTCTGGCTTAGTGGAGAGATTCTTATCTGCGGCCGGCCTGCCTGATGATTCACCAATCGAATCAAAGATGGTCAGTAATGCAATTCGCTCTGCTCAAACTCAGGTTGAAGCCCAGAACTTTGAAATCCGTAAAAATGTTTTGAAGTATGACGATGTAATGAACCGGCAGCGTGAGGTAATTTATGGAGAACGTCGTTTGGTACTCGAAGGTGAAGATATTTCACCACAAGTTCAAACTTTCGTTGCCGACACCTTAGTCGCCTATGTAAATGCCGAGACAACAAATGGTTTTGGCGAAGATTGGGATCTAGATCGTTTGTGGCAAGCCTTGAAACTTGTCTATCCAATCTCGTTTACTCCTGAAAGCATGATTGAAAAGATTGGCTCACGAGCCGCGCTCGATGCAGAGTACCTAACTGCACAAATATTGGAAGATGCCACTGTGGCGTATGAAAAGCGCCAATCTGATCTTGGCAACGAAGTCATGCGCGAACTTGAAAGAAAAGTTCTCCTATCTGTACTAGACCGTAAGTGGCGCGAACATCTCTATGAAATGGATTATCTACAAGAAGGTATCGGGCTTCGTGCGATGGCTCAACGCGATCCACTAGTTGAATACCAACGCGAAGGTTACGAACTCTTTGCGGCGATGATGGATGGAATTAAGGAAGAGCTCGCGAGCTTGGTCTTCAACGTTGAAGTCACCGTTGAAGGCGATGGCTCACAGGTAAAAGCTGCAGGAATTACCGAGAAAGCATCCGATGTAGCGGCGTTGCAATACACCGCGAGCGATGAATCTGGCGTTGCCACAAAAGGCGAGGTCTCTCGCAATAGCCAATGTCCTTGCGGTTCAGGAAAGAAATATAAGCGTTGCCACGGCGGCATCTAAAGTAATCGTAATTCAGTACATAACCATCTTTGATCAACACCTTCGAAGCGAATCACCATGGCACGTAACCGGTCGCCAAAGCGGACGGTAACTGTTGATTCACATATCCCATCTAGCGGCTCACATTGATAGATGCTACGGATTCGGCCAATCTCTTTCTGGCTACCAACTTGTTTAAGTAATTTCATGTAAATGTGCCTATGACATTTGGAGATTAATTGTGCAGGCTGACGTCGTCCCGCCCAGATTTCAACGATGCTCACTGCAAACTTCATGGTCCAGGCATGTAATTCTGGAAGATCACTTGCTGAAGTTGGCATTGGCTCAAAACCGGGTTCATACTCTTCGCCGAAGTTACTCGGAACTAAGTAAAGCTTGGCGCGTTGTGCCGGAAGCGTTTCGATATTTCGCGTTGCCGCTTTCTCGGCAAGGGAGTAAAGATCTAATTGTGGATGGCTCCACATAGCTGGGTCTTCATTGCTGGAGACCAATTCGAAGCGGTGGATCTGGGTATTTTCTGCAAATTTAACGTCCATGGGCGCACTTTTATCGCTGCATTCCAATTTCTCATCTAACTTAAGGTGGAGAAAATCTCATCCCGTCGGATGACTGTGGACAGACGTCAATTCCATGTCAGTTAATGACCTTTAGTACCTCACTATGAATAATGTAAAGAAGGCTTCTCAAACCCGACTGGTTGTTGCCATAGCGCTCTTTGCGGCGGCAGTTATATCTGCGATGGCGCTAACCGCCTTAGGTAATCGAAGCGATACATACTGGGTTGCACGTCATTCACTAATTCCCGGTTCTCAAATTTTGGAAGGCGATCTCTCGCAAGTTCAAGTAGCACTTGGACAAATAAGCAGTGACTACTTCTCTAAAGATTCTGATGTAATCGGCTCTTATGCTCTGCGAGCGATTGCCAAGAATGAGTTGATCTCAATTAGTTCTGTAAGCGATATGCCAAGAGGTGCGCTGTCGGGACAGGTACCAATTTCAATCCACGGAAGCGACTTGCCAAGCGATATCGAAATCGGTGAGAAGCTAGATATTTATTGGGTACCAGAAGCAATGGGAATCCAGAAGACCGAACCATCGACCCTAGTAATCTCTGGCGCGTTTCTAAATTCAATAAATCGAAAAGCCAGCAATTTCGGTAACGATATTTCACTAACTGTTTCTGTGACCAATAGCGAAATATTCTCGCTGCTTCAAGCAACATCATCTGGTCGATTGGTAATAGTTCGTGCCAATGGATGAAATTGCCCAGCCTGTAGTAATTACGGCGATCGCCGATGCCGAATTTGAAGGAATGGTTTCTAGCGCACTCTTTAGTCGAGGATGGAATGTCATCGCTCGCCCGCTAGATACGAAGGCGCTAGAGCAAGCGGCACATACGCATGTAGAAGCGAATCTACTAATTATTTATTCAGTTGATCTACCTGGCTTGAATCGTGACTTGCTTCAGAGGCTCAAGTTATCCAAGGTATCCACCTTTGGCTTTGCAGATGAAACTGGTTCGGCACGTGGGTTTGATGAGATTTCACTAAGACCGCGCTCGACGGAAGAACTGATTTCTTATATCCGCGGAAATATCAGATCACCGCTATTGCGATCTCCACTAATTAGAAGTAACCCAACTTTAAAGGCCCGGGTAATTGGGGTAGGCGGTGCGGGACATTCAACAGGTGCGACAACTTTGGCGATCAATCTCGCTCAGGAGTTAGCACTATTAAATAGAAATACCTTGCTAATTGATGCCAATTTATCTGCACTAGCAATATCGACGTTGTTGGATCTACGGAATCTGGCAGGCGAAGATAAGTGGCGAGATCTATCTCCGAACTTCTCGGTCGCAGAAGTAACGCAACATAACGTTACACAATTTTCAGAACGCGCCGTAGATGCTGCATCGCATTTTGATTTCTTAGTACTTGATCTTGGCTCGCTTTCAAATGTATCTAGCGATCTATCTGACCGAAGGTGGTCTTCACAGGTAAAGATTTGGAGTAGTACTTATGCGCAAGAGTTATTGATCACGGCAGGTTCCGATGTATTGCAATCTAGGCGACTGAATGAAGTCAGTGCAGAGCTCGGCAGAATCAAATTGCCAGCAAAGATAAAGATTTATTGCCAAGGTAATGAAAATAAATCTAAGGAAGATAATTATTTATCGCTTCCAGTTGATGCGCGATCATGTGCGGCGGCGAGGAAGGATCGGACAACTCTGGTGGAAATCAGTGAAAAGGCGCCTCTGCGCAGGGCGATTGCGACGATGGCTAAGCAAATTACAGGCGCGTTACAGAGTTAGCCTTCTTTCTTATACCCTTGGCGCTATGCGCGCTTACCTGCCAGTTACTGCTGAAGAGATCTCTAACTTCATGCTCACCGGAGCCATGGAATGCGGGCCGCTATATGCGCCAACCATTAAATTCTTAACTGCCAATAGCGATTTAGATGATGAACAAGGCGAGTACATGTTGTCGATGCTCGCCGCCGATGAAGCTATAGAAATGCGTGAAAATTCTGAAGGACCAGCCTTTATATTGGCTTTAGAGATCGCGGATTCGCAAGTAGCAGAGCATGGCGAGAATTTTATTAATTTATCTGACGATGCTCGCTGGGAAGATGTGCATTGTGCATTTCTTGTATCACCCGATGGAGAAGAGTTAACTTGGTTTGCCACACAAGAGATTGCAACATCTCTGCCACAATGGCTTGAGGCGTAAAGAATGTTGCAGCTTGAGACGGTCTTACGTGATCGCACTCCACTAGATGTCGATCAATTACGTCGCATCCGCGAACTCACATCGGATTGGCAGCTTTTAGCGGACTTATCGTTTGCTGATTTAGTTTTGTGGGTTCCAATTCGTAAGGATTTGAAGAGTTGGCCGACTGGTTATGTAGCCGTATCGCACATAAGACCAACAACTGCTGCAACGGTATTTCCACAAGATGTAATCGGTGATGAGATTGCTTGGGGTTCGCGCCCAAGGATTGATCAAGCGTTATCTGGTGCTGAAATCGTTAGAGATGCCGAACCAGAAAAATTTGGCGAGATATTAATAAAAGAAGAGACAATTCCAGTAATTTTTAGAGAGCAAGTTATTGCAATTATTTCTCGCCACCGTAATGCCGAACTTATGCGACAGCCAAGCAGGCTGGAATTAAATTATCGCGAAGTTGCACACAATGTTTATCGCATGGTCGCCCAGGGAACTTTTCCATATACCGAAAATAGCGAGCTCTTTGATCCTGCGGTACGCGTCGGTGATGGCCTAATTCGCTTGGATATAAACGGTGCAATTATCTACGCCAGCCCAAATGCGAAATCGGCTTTTAACCGAATGGGGCTAGCGGGGGAGCTAGAAGGAAAAATTCTTGGAGAAGTAGCGCGCAGCGTCTCATTGATAAAACGCGATGCGCATGAAGAAGCCATTGAAGTTAGCCTCAGCGGAAAATCCCTGCGTAGAGTTGAAATTGAGAATTCTGGCGGCACGATTGATTTGATGGCACTTCCATTACTTGCTGGCGCCGATCGCATCGGAGCGATTGTCCTGCTTCAGAATGTTACTGAACTTCGCCGGCGTGAACGTGAATTGGTGACCAAGGATGCAACTATTCGCGAGATCCACCATCGCGTTAAGAATAATCTGCAGACAGTATCTGCGCTCTTACGTCTGCAATCTAGACGAATTCATGATCCCGCAGCTAGCGCTGCGCTTAATGAAGCAGTTCGTCGAATTGCATCGATCGCGCTAGTTCATGAAACGCTTTCCAGCAGCGCTGAAGCTTCAGTTGCATTTGATGATGTACTAGATCGTTTAGTTGCGCACGCCCTCGACTTAAGTCCGCGGATGGGGGAGCTACAGATTTCGCGCAGTGGAGCCCTTGGTTCCCTTGACCCACGGATTGCAACACCGTTGTCGCTAGTTGTAACCGAGTTGATCCATAACGCACTTGAGCACGGTCTAGCAGAGTCTGGGACAAATCTAACGATAGAAGTAGCTCGTGCTGAAGAGGCGATTTCCTTAGTTATCTATGATGATGGAGTAGGGCTACCTGAAGGTTTTACTATCGTGGAGTCTGCCAATTTAGGGCTACAAATTGTTAGAACTTTAACTGAGAATGAGTTAAAGGGAACGATTAATTTAGTTAGAACTCAGCGCGGTACTGAAGCGCAGCTAAACTTCCCGATTTGAAATTTATTTAGAAAGAATTATTTTGTTCCATCATGCGCGCACGATTACGTGCAGCAC